>JACRBL010000022.1 GCA_016234485.1 Chloroflexota bacterium | reverse complement strand
CTGTGGGTAAGTGGGCGGCGCTCTCCCGTCCACTTATCCACAGCCTTCCCGCTGGAAAGGAGTGCTTTTGATCGACAAATACACACCGAATCTACACTAATCTTTCAAATCAGTTGTCTCAAATCATTGACACATTCCGTTATGGCTCGGGATATTGAAGAAATGACAGAGGATGAAAACCATCGCGGCGCGCAAGGGGATTGTCGGATTACAGTAATTTTTGACGCGTTTGAGAGGCTGAACGAATTCAGGGTTGATGATTGGTTTGTTCGTGAGTTTTGCCGTGCAAGTGGCTCAACTCTAAAAATAATTTTAGGTCGAGAATCACTAAAGTGGGATCAATACGATCCTATCTGGCAGATACACATCGATCATTATCCAGCTTTGTCAAATTTAAAACCAAATGACGCGCTTGAATATCTAAATCGGCGGAATGTTGGCGATTCTGACTTGAAAAATTACCTTATTGAATTAACCGATGGTTTTCCTTACCATCTTCGATTAGCCGCCGATTTGTGTCAAAGCATTCTCGAAACAAAGGGAAGAGAACCTGGCAAGGATGATTTCGCAACTGCAGGGAAAAACGCAAATTTAGGGGATGCTCTTCTTTCTTTGATTCTGAGACAACTATCTGCTGACGAACAAGATGCAACTTTATTATTATCTATTCCTAGGTGGTTTACAGTTGATATTCTTGAGATGCTTGTTGCCGAACCTGCTAGCACACTTCGTTTGTTTCAAACTCTTACGCGGTATTCTTTCTGCGAAAAAATTCCAGATAAAGTAAATACATACTCAATACGAAAAGAAGCGCGTAAGTTTTTGCGCGAGCGCGCCAGACAATTGAAACACTGGTTGCTTTGGAACAAGAAAATGAAGGATTTTCATGGTCAAGCCAGAAATGAAATTACAAATCTTGCCGAGATGATTTATCACAGTTTTATCATTGAGCCATACGACGCGGTATAATTTTTTCGCAGGGAGTTTTACCGCGCCTTAAATGACTGGAGATTTGGGGATTGTCGTTTACTCTTGCAATCTACTCCAGACGAATCTGAGGTTCCCCAAGGAGTAAATTATTGGATAGTATTAGCACATGTTGCTTTGCTTCAGGAAGCGTGGGAATCGAAAGATGGAATGGAGAGGGCTCAACGGTTGGTTGCTTCTTTATTGGGCCAGGACATTCCACAAAGCATACGCGCACGTGCATTGCGCCTATCGTCCATAATTAATAGCAAGCTGGGACAGACTCCCGAGGCGCTTAATGGACTTAATGAAGCGGTATTGGTGTTTGAATCTATTGGTGATAGACTAATGACCGCAAGTACTTTGAGGGATACGGGCGGTATATATTTTGCCATGGGAAACTTCCGTGATGCTCTACAATCATATGAAAAGGCGGTCGCCCTGATGAAGGAATCTAAAGAGGGATTTTCTCAAGAAAATTTGGTAAATGAAGATGGTGAGGCCGAAAGTGGGGTACGCGTTTTTGGCTTGCCTTTGAGTGATAGCTTAAGAGCAGTTGCGGGACTATATGCACGAACTGGGCGAATAAATTTGGCTATTAAACCATTGGAGGAAATGCTAGAAGAAGGAAGGAAAGGAGGTAATATACGCGTTCAAGCAGAGGCGTTAAGTGAATTAGGACTTGCATATAGAAGAATAGGTCGTCTAAAAGATGCAGAGATGGCTTATAGAGAAGCCATCCCTTTGATGGAACAGCTCAGAGCGATACCTGGAAGAGCTCACGATCTCTGTGGGCTAGGTATGACTCTAGAACAGGGTGGGAATATCAGGGAATCTGAACCGTTTTTTAGACAGTCGCTTCAGTTATTTGAACAAATTGGCGATAAATATGGTCAAGCAAAACTTTGGCACTGCCTTGCGCGTTTTCATCATCACGCTCGAAATTATGAATTGTCACAAAACTTATATTTACAGTCATTACAATATTATCGGGATGTAGGCTACATCGCAAATACTGGTCCTGTTCTTCTTGACTTAGCAAAGTTAAAGAACTCGTTAGGACAATATCAAGATGCTGTAAATTTTTGTGAGGAGGCAAAAAGCATTTTCACCAATCTAGAAGACCAAACTGGCATTGCTGTCGCTTTTGTCGATTTGGGTATCACTTACTATATTCAAGGACAACAACAACTTTCTTTGCAGAATTGGAAACAAGCTCGTTCTATCTATGAAAAAGTTTCTCCGTCTCTTAGTGAACCAGTGAATGGAACATCTAATTTTAGTGATGATTCAGAACTGATTGTCTTAGATGATTGGGTTAATTGGTTGTCGATGTACGACCCAACGAAACAGCGATTACTTTTCGAAAAATTAAGCCTTGCGGTCACATTGTTGGGATCAAGCGATTAAGTTTGGTTTGGTTAAGACACATCACTTGCAGGAAGTCCGCGCAAAGAAGCTGGAAGTCCATTTCAGAAGGCAACAAATTATTCAAGGCTTCATCGTGGACTTTTACTGTTGCCCCTCCGTCCCTAGCGGGACACCTTCGCGAAGCACACCTTTAGGTGCCCCCAAATACGACAGAACTACCGTCGTATTTGGGGGAGGCAGGTGGGGGCAGAAAGAAGAAGGTACCAGGCTGGAGAAGGTGTGTTCCTCGTTGTGATTGACCCTCCCCATTAAACGAAAAGAGCCAGGGCTCCTAGGCCTGGCTCTTTCCATCTGTCGAAGGAGGAGAAGAGAAATCACCTTACGCCCGCAAATGTATCACGGGCCATTCCACAGCGCTTGACGCATGCCCTACGTCACATCCACGGGAAAGCGCCGATTTGCATGAGCATTTGCTCATCGCGTTTCAAGGGGGAATTAATACTGCTGGATTCCGTCATTGCGAGGAGGATGCTCTTTCCGACGAAGCAATCCCCGCGTGGCGAGAGGAGATTGCTCCCTGGCGCTGTGCGGCTTAAGCCGTACCAGGGCAAGTGTCGGGGAAATCGCCCTCGCAATGACGGATGTACGGTAGAGAAAGCATTGTCAAAAAATAGCGGCGAGATACTATCTCGCCGCTACGCATTTCATTTGGATGTGTTTCATTTCAGTTGAAACTTTCCTTGTGAAAGCCAAAAAGCGACTGAAATTCAACCTGTTTAGAGCGGCTTTCAACTCATTTGAAACGCCCCCATTTCACTTCGGCGCCTGCAACGCCAGCAGGCTGGCGATACTTTTCAACTCCAGCCACCATTGTTCTTTGGGACGTTGATGCTCGCCGTCTATCATGCGGTCGAAGTCGCGCAGATCGTGGAAGTGGATCGCGCCCTTTTGCATCCCGATGAACGAACTGTTGAATTCCTGCTTCTCGCATTGGCCGATCAAATATTCCAGGCACATGCGCGCGAGACGGGTGGCCTGGATGCGGTCGAACGGAGATGGGTCGCCGCCTTGTTGCAGGTGGCCGAGGATGGCGGGGCGCACGTCGAACACGTCGCGGCCTTCCTCCTCGAACAGCGAGCAGATGAACTCCGTGTTGTAGACTTCGTTCGCCCGCTCGTTGCGGATCATCAGCCCCAGGCGCTTGCCCGAGTTGAATCCGTCCAGCAGTTTTTCCACGTCCAATTGCAGGTCGCGCAGGCGCACGCCCTCCTCGTGCAGGTACACGCGTTCCGCGCCCGTGGCCATGCCGCCCATCAACGCGAGATAGCCGCAATAATTTCCCATCACTTCCACCACGAAGCAACGCCGCGTGGCCACCGCCGACTGTTTGATCTTGTCCACCGCGTCCACGATGCTGTTGAGGGCCGTATCCGCGCCGATGCTGAACTCGGAGCCAGGCAGGTTGTTGTTGATCGAAGCGGGCAGGCAGATCATCGGGATGTTGAACGACGGGAAGTTGGGACGGTTCGTCAACATGCTGAACGCGGCTTCGTAGGCGTTCCACCCGCCGATGACCAACAACGCGTCAATGTGACGGTCTTCGATCACGCGCGCGATGGCATACAGGTCGCGTCCTTTCGGGACCCGCCGCGTCGTCCCCAACGCCGAGCCGCCGCGTGATGCCCAGCCGCTCACGCTCATCCAGGTCATCTCTTCCACATCGTCATCCATCAGCCCCTCGAATCCGTTGCGGACTCCCAGCATCACGTGCCCCGCGTCCATGCCGAGGCGGATGGCGGCGCGTCCCGCAGTGTTCATCCCCGGCGACGGCGCGCCCGCATTCAGTACCGCAATGCGGAAGCGTTTTTTCGTCGGCTCCACGGGATGGGGCAGGGCGCGCACCATCGTCTTGAACGTGTTGAACGCGTCCTTGAAAGATGAACTCCGCAATGACATGGCGCGCTCGTAATCGCCCGCGTTCACGGCTTCGGCCACGGCTTGCGTCTTGCGGACGCTTTCCATCAGCGGCAGGCGCGTCATACGGTTGTTGCGGATGCCGATCACGACAGGCTCGTCTTCGGGTTTTGCTTCGAGGATGGCTTTCACGGCCTCGTAGCCCATCAACGTGCTGAGCGTGCGGTCGAAGGCGCTTGGCTTGCCGCCGCGTTGGACGTGTCCGAGCATGGTCACGCGCACTTCTTCGTTGAGTTTCTCCTCTAACACGCGTTGCACGTCGCTACTGCCGATGTAATTTCCGTGGCGGTCGCGCGCGCCCTCCGCGAGGATCACGATGCTGTCGCGGCGACCCGCTTTCCGTCCCGCGCGCAGGCGTTCGGTCATCACGTCGCCCCAGTTTTCCACGTCGGGCGGCGCTTCGGGAATCAGCACCCAGTCCGCGCCGCAGGCCAGCGCGCCCATCAGCGCCAGGTAGCCGCAGTTGCGTCCCATCACTTTGACGACGAACGTGCGCTGATGACTCGCCGCCGTGCTGGTGATGGCGTCCACCGCTTCGGTGATGCGATGCAGGGCCGTGTCCGCGCCGATGGTCATGTCGGTGCCAGTGAAGTCGTTGTCAATCGAGCCGACCAATCCCACAATGGAGAAGTTCGGATATTCCGCCGCTCCCTGCGCGCTGACTTCGCCCATCCCCACGAGTTCGGCGATCAGCGACGGCCATTCTTGACGGAAGACGTTCGCGCCCGTGAGGGAGCCGTCGCCGCCGATGACGATCAAGCCGTCTATGCCTGCCTTGACGAGATTCTTCGCGGACTTCAAACGGCCTTCGCGCGTGCGAAACTCATCGCAGCGCGCCGAGCCGATGACGGTTCCGCCCAACTGAAGGATTCCCCCGACCGAATCCCAATCCATTTTTTTAATATAGTCGCCGTCGTCCACCAGGCCTTGATAGCCTTCGTAGATGGCGAACACTTCGGCGCCTCGGTCAATCGCGGTGCGGACGATGGCGCGCACGGCCGCGTTCATGCCTTGCGCGTCGCCCCCGCTGGTGAGAACTCCAATTCGTTTTGTCATGTTGTGCCTTTCCATTTCTGAATTGATTCTACTGCAAATGGGTGGGCGGTAAATCCAAAACCTGGCTGTCAAATGTCACGTTTTGGGGAAGGCAAAGACCCTAATGTCCTCCCTCTTGGGAGTACAATCCCTCGCATGGACGATCTCATCGCCGAGCAAAAGATTCAACTCCGCAAGGAATGTCGCGCGGCGCGCAAGGCGCTGGGCGAGATGGGACGCGCACGAGCGAGCCTCGCCATCTGCAAGCGCCTCGCCGCGTGGACGATGTTCACGGCAAGCGAAACCATCCTCACCTACATGCCGATTAAATCTGAAGTGGATTTAACGCCGCTGTTGGAACGCTTTCCGCAGAAACGCTGGGTCTTGCCGCGCATCCGTCCCGAAGAAAACCATCGCATGGACTTTCATCGCTACGACGCGGCGCGCCTGATCCAGCATCCCTTCGGCATGATGGAGCCAACGCCCGATGCGCCTACCCTCGCGGCGGACGAGATTGAGCTGACCCTCGTCCCCGGCCTCGCCTACGACCGCCGCGGCTATCGTCTCGGCTACGGCGGCGGCTACTATGACCGCTTCCTGAGTCGCTTTCGCGGCCTCAGCGCGGGGATCGTCTTCCACGACCTGTGGCTGGATTTGATTCCGCATGGCGCGCATGATGTCACTGTGCAGTGGGTGGTGACGGAGCAGGATATTTTTGGAATTAAAAAATAGCGTCAAAAAAAAACTTACTCTACTCATGTCCTCATCCATCAATATGGCGCTATACTGACCCTGAAAGGAACAACACAATGACTACACTAGTTGAAATCGAGGGGATCGGTCCTGCCAATGCCGCGAAATTGAACAAGGCTGGCGTACGAGGCGTCAATGGTCTGCTGAAAATGGGAGGGACCAAAAAGGGACGCCAGGAACTTTCCAAGGCCACAGGCTTTGCGCCAAAGGTCATTCTAGACTGGGTCAACCGCGCGGACCTCTTCCGCGTGAAGGGCGTCGGGACGCAATACTCCGACCTGCTCGAAGCCGCGGGCGTGGATACGTCGGTGGAACTCGCCAACCGCAAGCCAGAGGCCCTGCTCGAAACCATGGCAAAGGCCAATGCAAAAAAGAATCTCGTCAACAAGTTGCCCGCGCTCAGCCTGGTGAAAAACTGGGTGAAGAACGCCAAGTCCCTCAAACGGGCCGTGGAGTACTAAATCGAAAAAACTTCCGATGACATCGTCGGAAGTTTTTATTTTAAGTCGCGGCGCACGGTGGGCAGCATCGGGAATTCCTCTTTTCAAATAATTTGTCGCGTATAATAACTCTTGCAAACATTGTTTTTTTCTGGAGGCATCAATGAATAAACGTCAAATCAATGCAGATCGCAGACGCAAGGGTGAAGGTCCCGTTGGCCGCGCGGACGCGCCGCGGCGCGACACAGGTTCGTCGGGCGGATTCCAACCCTCAAGTGGGTCGGGCTCGACGGGCGGCGGGCCGCGTCCAAGTTATTCGGGTAGCTCGGGCGGCGGCTTTTCGAGCGGAACGCGTCTCGGCGGCTGTGGGACTGTCATTATAGTCCTTTTGCTGGTCGCGTATTTTGTGCTTAGCAATGGCGGCGGAATTGACCTCGGCGGGTCGGGCGGAATCCCGCAGGATAACACGGGCTTCCAAACCGCGGAGCCTGAACTGCCACAGTCCAACTTCACGCCTCCCGCGCCTGCCGCATCCGCGGGGCAGACGTGGACGGTGATGCTCTATCAGGATGCCGACGATCAGGTGTTGGAGCGCGATATCTATCTCGACCTGAACGAGGCCGAGC
The DNA here is from genome assembly GCA_016234485.1 of Chloroflexota bacterium. Taxonomy (GTDB): domain Bacteria; phylum Chloroflexota; class Anaerolineae; order Anaerolineales; family Villigracilaceae; genus Denitrolinea. The sequence continues at coordinate 82,234 of JACRBL010000022.1, read as the reverse complement.
GCGTCGGCTCGAGCGCCAACGTCAACATCGTCGCGCAGGTGGATAGGTTCCGCGCGGGCTTCAGCGGCGACGGCAACTGGTCATCAACACGTCGCTACTTCATCACGCAGGACAACGATCTCAACGTCGTCCACTCGGAAGTGATTCAAGACCTCGGCGAAGTGGACATGTCGCAGGGACAGACTCTGGTGGACTTCGTGAAGTGGGCCGCGCAGAATTATCCCGCCGATAAATATGTGCTCGTCCTCTCCGATCATGGCATGGGCTGGCCAGGCGGATGGAGCGATCCTGCCCCTGGAAATTCGGGCGATAACAGTTCGCCACTTTCGGCGCGGCTGGGGAGCCAACTCTTCCTCTCGGAGCTGGACGCGGCCCTCGGTCAGGCGCGCAGCGAGGCGGGCATCGAGCGCTTCGAGATCGTCGGCATGGACGCCTGTCTCATGGCGCAAGTCGAAGTGATGGCCGCGCTCCAGCCGCACGCCAATTACGCGGTCGCGTCGGAGGAAGTCGAGCCCTCCATCGGTTGGGCGTACGCGAGTTTCCTCGGCGACCTCGTGCAGAACCCCGATATGAGCGGCGCGCAGTTGAGCAAATCCATCGTGGACGGTTACATCGTGGACGACCAGCGCGTGCTTGACCCCGCGGCCCGCGCGGAATTTATGCGCGGCGGCTCGCCCCTCGGCAGTTTCTTCGGCAGTGGGTCGCTCGCCTCCGCGGAACAGGTGGCCTCGCAACTCAGCCGCGACGTGACCCTCACCGCAGTGGACCTCAACGCGTTCAGCGGTCTGATGACGGCCTACAACGATTTCGTTTATCAACTCCGCAACGAAGACCAACGCACGGTGGCGCAGGCGCGCAACTACGCCCAGTCGTACACCAGCATCTTCGGGAAGGAAGTCCCCGCTTCGTACATTGATCTGGGACACTTCACGTTATTGGTCAAGACCAACACGAAGAACGCAAAGATCAGCCAATCGGCCGACGCGGTAATCGCGGCGTTGAAGAACTCAGTGGTGGCTGAAAAACACGGCAGCGCGCGCAAAGGCTCTACGGGGCTGGCCGTCTACTTCCCGAACTCCACGCTGTACAGTTCGCCCGTCACGGGACCTCAATCGTACACGTCCATCGCGAACCGTTTCGCGTCCGTGTCGTTGTGGGACGACTTCCTCGCCTATCACTATTACGACCGCGAGTTCAGTCCCTCCGACGCGACGCCCTACGTCCCTCCGAGTGGAAGGACGGTCCGCGCGCCTGGACAGGGCGAGATCGTGATTTCGGATATTCGCGCCTCCGCCAACTCGATCGCGACGAATCAATCCGTGAACTTGAGCGTGGACATCAGCGGCTCGAACATCGGCTACATCTATCTCTTCGTCGGCTACTTTGACGCGAACGCCAACTCACTGAACGTGACCGATACCGACTTCCTCGAAAGCCCCGAGACGAAAAACGTGAACGACGTCTATTATCCCGTGTGGGACGAAAACGGCTTCACGCTCAACTTTACGTGGGATCCGATCGTCTTCGGCATCAGCGACGGGACGCAGGACGCGGTGGCGCTCTTCAACCCCGATTCCTACGGCGTGGACGCGGCCACCGCGTCCTACACCGTGGACGGCCTCTACACCTTCGCCGAGACGGGAGAATCGCAGTTCGCCCAGTTGCGCTTCCAGGACGCGAAACTGGTGGCGGTCTACGGTTTCAACGGCGACGAGGCCGCTGGCGCGCCGCGCGAGATCACGCCAACCCGCGGCGACACGTTCACCATCTACGAAACATGGATGGATGTGGACGCCAACGGTACAGTCACAGGGACGGCGCGCGAGCAAGCCCGCACGCTCACCTTCGGCGCCCAGCCCTTCACCTGGGTGGAACTCTACGCTGCCGCTGGCAATTACGTCATCGGGTTCATCGTCGAAGACCTGGACGGGAATCAATATCCCGTCTACACCCAGATCACGGTGCAGTAGAAACGGGCTCCCCCGTTGCCACAGATTACACAGATTTTTCTGTGAAAATCTGTGTAATCTGTGGCTAAAATTGGAAGGTTTCCAGTAAATGATTGGAAACCCAAAAAACGAAAATCCCCGCGACCCACTCGCGGGGATTTTCGAACTACTCGCTGTTCTCTGCTCTCTGGCGCAACACCTCAAACATCAACACCGACCCCGCCACCGCCGCGTTCAACGACTCTGTCTTTCCCGCCATCGGGATTTTGATCTTGGCGCTCGCCAATTTTCGCGCCGCTTCGCTCGCCCCCTCTGCCTCTCCGCCGATAACCAAAGCCAATGGCTTGCTCAGATCCATTTCCCAACAAGACTCTCCCTCCATATCTGCCACCATGACGCGCGTCTGCGTCGCACCTGACAGTGTGGATTCGTCCTGTCGGGTTTGGTGCGACGCAGTTCCAACGAGAGCCTCAATCTCCTCCCACCCCATCGAAACGATCGGCAAACGAAAATGTGCGCCCATCCCTGCGCGGACGACCTTCGGCGCGAACGGATCGGTTGTTTCGGGCGGAATCAAGACCGCGTCCACGCCCGCCGCGTCCGCAGAGCGGATCAACGTCCCGAGGTTGCCAGGGTCGCGGATTTGGTCGGGGATGAGGATGAAGGTGGGGGAGTTGGGAACAGCTGCACTTGCGCCAGGTGCAAGTGTTGGTAAATTGGTAAATTGGAGAACGGCGAGGATGCCTTGCGAAGTTTCGGTATCGCTGACGGACTTCATCAGGCTGAACGGAATCTCGTCACATTCCACGCCAAGAGATGTTAAACGTTTAACGTTCAACGCTCCACGCTCACTCAGAGTCTCGTCATACAAAACAAAGCGAAATCCCCAATTGCTGTTTACCGCTTCTTCAACGAGTCGCACGCCCTCCGCCACAAACGCGGATTCGGCGCGGCGTTCTTTGGCGCGTCCCATCAAGGCGCGGACGAGTTTGAGCTTGGAGTTTTGGGAGGAAGTGATCATTGAAATTAGAAGGACTTGTTGGAATCAATCCCGAAGGGATGGAATGATTGTAACGGATAACCGCCCTCGAAGCCAAATCCCGAAGGGATGACATAGTTCATCATGCAACCCAAACAGATAAAAACACTTTTACCGTTTCATCGTCCCACAGCACGAGTTTCACTAATTTTACCCCCGACGCGTTTCCCGCAAAATACTCATCCATCGCTTTAAAAATAACCTTCGCCGCGCGCTCCTTCGGGAACCCGAAGATACCCGTCGAAATCGCGGGGAACGCGATGGATTGGAGTCTCAACTCGTCCGCGACGCGCAACGAACCTGTCACCGTGTCCGACAATTTTTTATCCTCGTCGCCACTCGTCCCCGTTTCGCGGGGGTCGCCCCAGACGGGGCCGACCGCGTGGATCACGAATCGCGCTGGCAGAGTCCCGCCCGAGGTCCACGCGGGATGCGAGTGGGGGACGAGGCCGTGCTTCTGAATCCACGCGTCGCTCTCGTCTTGAATCACGTCCCCGCCGCGGCGGACGATCGCCCACGCCACGCCGCCTCCGTGTGCGAGATGCTCGTTGGCCGCGTTCACGATGGCGTCTACTTCCTCCAGCGTTATATCGCCCTGCGCGATCTGGAGAGTTTGTCCTGTCGGTAAAATTTTTTCTGCAAGAACTTTGCTCATGTCCCCATTCTACAACAAAAAAACGCCCGCTGTTTCCAACGGGCATTCTTGCTAACTGCTAACTGCTGGTCGCCTGCGCCACCACTGCGACAAACGCCTGCGGATCGCGCACGGCCATGTCGGCCAGCATCTTACGGTTGAGACCGATGTTCGCCTTCTTGAGCGCAGACATCAATCGGCTGTACGTCGTGCCGTTCAAACGAGCCGCGGCGTTGATGCGGGCGATCCACAACTTGCGCAGGTCGCGCTTGCGCACGCGGCGGTCGCGGTACGAATACCACATGCTCTTCAGCATGGCTTCGTTCGCGCGTCGGAACAGCAAATGCTTCGAGCCGCGCTGTCCCTTGGTGTACTTCAAAACTTTCTTATGTCGGCGATACCCATACGGGCCGCTTTTTACACGAGTCATTTTCAAAACCTCCTGCAACCCTCGGGCGTCGGCGGGTTACGCCAGTTGTGCACACCCGAAAGCCGCAAATCACAGATTATTTTTTCTTCTTCATGTACGGCGCGAGGCGGTTGATTCTTTTCACGTAACCATCGCCTTCCACGGTGATCATCTCACTCAACAACGCCGTCGTGCGGTCAGACGTGCGACGGCGCAGATGGCTCTTGCCGCCTTTGGTGCGAACAAGTTTGCCAGCGCCAGTCAAACGAAATCGCTTCGACGTCGCCTTGTGGGTCTTCATTTTGACCTTGCCAGATGCTTTTGCTTTGCGGGGCATGACTGTTACTCCTTTCAGACAAAATAAATCGCGGGACGTTTTCGTACTCGTCCCGCGGATTTCAACATCGTTGGGGACTTACTACGCTTCTGCCTGGGCCTGCGCGGGATTCTCCGCTTTATCCTTTTTCTTCGCGGACGGTTTTCCGGGCGCCAGCACCACCAGCATGGTGCGTCCTTCCATCATGGGGGCCTGTTCGATCACGCCCACATCCGAAAGCGACTGCGCGACCTCTCGCAAGTCTTCGAGCGCGATCTCGGGATAATCCATTTCGCGTCCGCGGAACTTGACGGTGACGCGCACCTTATGTCCCTGCAAGAGCCAGCGGCGGGCATCGTCCACTTTGAAACCGCGGTGGGCTTCGTTGGTCTTCGGGCGCAGGCGGATTTCCTTGATCTCGATCTTGACCTGCGCTCTCTTGGCATCGCGTTCTTTCTTGGCGCGCTCATAAATGAACTTGCCAAAATCCATCACGCGACAGACGGGCGGAGCCGCGTTGGGCGAAACCTCCACCAGGTCCATCTCCGCGTCGCGGGCGATCTGCAAAGCCTGCTTGATCGAAACCACGCCGACATTGCCGCCGTCAGGACCGATCAAACGCACCTCGGGAACACGGATGCCTTCATTTACTCGAAATTCGTTGGCGCTGATAAGATTCTCCTCGTTTCAAAACCGATAACCAGCCAGCGGCTGGTTTTTGAGCGGGCGAATAATACCACGCGCGGAGGGGAATCGTCAACAAAAATGACAAACCCGCGCAAAATCTCTTTGATTTGGTTTATTTCATTCTTGACAATTTTTCGACACCTTGCTATACTGTCTTTAGTATTATACCTAAAGAATAATACCGAAAAAGGAGACCTCAGTGACCGAACTCGATCAAATGCTCGAAAACTGGGAGAGCGTCTACAAAAAAGGATTGCTCACCTTTTGGCTTCTCCTGCTCCTGGACGAGAAACCATCCTACCCCTACGAGATGTCTGCCGAGGTGACGCGCCTCAGCGAGGGCATGATCTCCGCCGACGGCAACAGCATCTACCGCGCCGTCAGCCGCTTCGAGGAGATGGGACTCGTCGCCAGCGAAAGCGGGGAATCCAAACTCGGTCCGCCGCGCAAGTATTACAGTCTCACCGAAGAGGGGCGCGGCCTGTTGCGGATGTTCATCGAACGCAACATTTTGATCTTTCAACATCCCGCAGTCGCGGAACGTATTCAGAGTGTAATGAACGGAGGAAACGATGGAAAGTAAAACCAGTCTTACGATGGATCATCTTGAACAAAAACTTTCGGGTTGGGAAAAGTGGCTCTACGCCAGTTTCAGTGTGGCGATCATTATGCTGGCCCATGCGTTCATCAAAGACCATGAAAATATCATGCTAACGAATGCGCTGTTTTTCATGGAAGACAAGGCTGAGTTGGTGCGCTCGGCGGCGAACGCCGATATTTTGTCGCAATACTATTCTGATCTGGCGGTGGCCTATCTTTCCCCCGCCCGACTTATCTTGTGGCTGGCAATCCAATCTGCCATATTTGCCTGTGCGGCTGTCCTGGCTTTTTTCCGGCCGTGGAGGAAGGTCAACCTCTCTAAACGGATGGACTTGATTTTCGGCTTTCTGCTTGCGGCCTGGATCAATCTCCTTGCTTTGGGCGCGCAGGATCCCTTGAATATTCCTGGCGAGTACAATGTTTTGGTGGTGATTTATTTGCTTGCGCTTGGGCTTGGATACTGGTGGCAAGGACGCAAAAAAGACAAGGCCGAAGAAGTGTTTCCCTAAAACAACAGGCGGAGGAACTTCCTCCGCCTGTAACTTTAACCTACTCTCTGTTCTCTACTCTCTCGATTACAACTCGTTCGCTCGTCTCGCGATCCGATCCTTCGCGCGGACGACGAACTCCTCCAGCGGAATATTATTCTGCTGGCTTCCGTCGCGCACGCGCAGCGAGACCTGTCCCGCGTTCATCTCGTTTTCGCCGACCACGAGCATGTACGGGATTTTCATCAACTGCGCGTTGCGGATCTTGGCGTTCATGCGCTGCGCGCTGATGTCGGCGCTGGCGCGGATGCCCTGATCGCGCAACTGCTGGACGAGGCCCTGCGCGTACTCGTTCTGCCCATCCGTGATCGGGATGACGCGCGCATGTTCGGGCGAGAGCCAGGCGGGGAAGTTGCCTCCGTAATGCTCGATCAGGAATCCGATCATGCGCTCGTGCGTGCTGAGCGGCGCGCGGTGGATGCACAGCGGTACTTCCTCGTTGCCCTCGCGATTCGTAAATTTCAGGTCGAAGCGTTCTGGCACGGCGAAGTCCACCTGGTTGGTCATCAGGGAGAACTCCTTGCCGATGGCCGACCAGACTTGCACGTCAATTTTGGGACCGTAGAAGGCGGCCTCGTCCTCGGCCTCCACGTAGGGCACGCCGCCGTTGTCCATGGCGCGGCGCACCATCTCTTCCGTCTTGATCCACAGGCGTTCGTTGTCCACGTACTTCTTGCCTAATCCCGCCTTGCTGTGCAGAGACAGGCGCATCACAAACTTCTCGATGCCGAAGAGATCAAAGTATTTGCGATACAGTCCGACCACGCCCATGAACTCCTGCTCGAATTGTTCTTCCGAGACGTAGATGTGCGCGTCGTTCATCTGCATCGAGCGGACGCGCATCAGCCCGAACAGCTCGCCCGATTTCTCGTAGCGGTAGCACGTCCCATATTCCGCGAGACGGATCGGCAGGTCGCGGTAGGAGCGTCCCTTCGAGCCGAAGATTTTGTGGTGCATCGGACAGTTCATCGGCTTGACGTAGTATTTCACGCCTTCGAGTTCCATCGGCGGATACATGGATTCGGCGTAGTAGGGGAGATGTCCCGAACGCAGGAAGAGGTCTTCCTTCGTCAGATTCGGCGTGCGGACGCGCAGGTAACCCGCTTTCTCTTCCATTTCCTTCGCGAGATTTTCCAACTCCTCGATCATCACGCCGCCGTTCGGGAGCCACAGCGGCAGGCCGGGACCGATCTCATCATCAAAGATGAAGATCTCCAGTTCCTTGCCGAGTTTGCGATGGTCGCGCTTCTTGGCCTCTTCCAACTGCCAGAGATAATCTTTCAGTTGTTGCGCGTTCTCCCAGGCCGTCCCGTAGACGCGCTGTAACTGTTTGTTCTTCTCGTCGCCGCGCCAATACGCGCCCGCCACGTTCATCAACTTGAACGCGTCCTGCTTGATTTCCTTCGTGCTCGCCACGTGCGGCCCGCGGCACAAATCCGTGAACGTGTCATGCTGGTAGACGGAAATCTCAGGCTTCTCTTTGAGCGGATTGCCGTACTCGTCCAGTCCGCCTTTTTCGAGGCCCTCGATCAATTCCAACTTGTAGGGCTGGTCTTTAAAAATCTGACGCGCCTCGTCCGCCGAGAGAATCTTCTTCACGAAATCATGTTTGCCTTGCACGATTTGGCGCATCCGTTTTTCGATGGCTTGCAAATCTTCGGGCGTCAGGTTGCGCGGCAGATCGAAGTCGTAGTAAAAGCCGTTGTCCACGGGCGGGCCGATCGTGTACTTGGCCTCGGGGAACATCTCCACCACGGCCTGCGCCATCACATGCGCCGCCGAGTGACGGATTTTGTAAAGTTGCGACTCTTCGTATCTTTCCTGAACTTGTTGTGCCATTCTCGCTTCCTTTCTTCAATTCTCCCCTCTCCCGTACTCGGGAGAGGGGCAGGGGGTGAGGGTTGCCTGCTTCTCGGACATTTCCGCGTCTCGAAGGATAGCAGTTACAAACCTCCGAGCCGCGTTTGCGTGCTGGTGGTTTCATCTTTAGTCATCGCGACCTCCTGTTAACAAAAAAACTCGCCCAAACACGGGGCGAGAATTTCATTCACGCGGTACCACCCGATTTGAGTCTCAGACCTCACAGGTCTCCGAGACCTGTGAGGTCTCGTGAAACTCATCTCTTATAGCCTCTAACGGAGCCATCCGTTTCGCATACTCGCTAATAGCCAAGCGCTAATCGCTTTCTGCTCCACGCTCGCGAGTGGTTTTCTGTGACTGTTTCTGGAAGCAACTCTCAATCGTTGATTGCTTCTCCCTGTCAGACCATCGTCACATACTCGTCTCGGTCATTGCGTTTTACATGTTTACTTGTGTACCTGTCTACTTACACAGTGGGCGAGACAGGGATCGAACCTGCGACCTCATCGATGTCAACGATGTGCTCTAACCAGCTGAGCTACCCGCCCGAACAGGCCAACATTATACCGACTTGATGAAGTTTTGGCAATGCTTGGTATAATCCGCCCTGCCATGCCCAGAAGAAAAGCCCCCGAAGAACTCACCGAGGAGGAACTGCGCCGACTGTTGATCGAAAAGCGACGCGGCGCGCGGCGCGAACGCATCGAGCATTTCCGCCAGACGGGACGCGTGGTGTCGGTCGCGTCGGACCTCGCGGCGGACGCGGCCCAAACAGCCGATTCGCCCGCCGAAGCCGCGACCCGGCTCGAAGTCCCGCGCGAGAGGCGATGGTGGGACCGGGTCCTGATTGGCGTGGAGGTGCTCGCCGTCATCGGCTTGATCGGAGTCATTCTCGGCGGCGTCGGATTCCTGCGCGATTGGAATGAGATCGCGTTCGCTCCCGCCACTGCCGAGCCGACGCCGCTCGTGATGACGGTCGTCCTGCCTTCGGGACATACCCCGCCCGACGCGCAAGGGAATACGCGCCCGAACGAGGCCGAGATCCCCGAACACCTGCGCCCGATGGTGCAGTCTCTGGGAAACCTCGCCATCCCCACGCCGGGGCCGGAGCAGGCCATCCGCATTTCGATCCCAGCGCTGAATGTGGACTCGCCGATCGTGCAAGGCGACGGTTGGGAGCAGTTGAAGAAGGGCGTGGCGCAACACATCGGCTCGGGGGACCCGGGGCAGAATGGCAACGTGGTGCTTTCGGCGCACAACGATGTGTACGGACAGTTGTTTCGTTTTCTCGATAAACTCGTCGCGGGCGATCACGTGATCCTTTACACCATGCAACGTCAGTACGTGTATGTGGTGACCGGCACGGCCATCGTGGAGCCGACGCAAGTGGAAGTGATGGCTCCCACCAGTGACCCGACCGTGACGCTCATCTCGTGTTATCCCTACATGATCAATAAGCAACGAATTGTTGTCTTTGCGAAATTACAAAATTAAAGTCTGCATGGATCGCCGCCCTGAGCGAAGCCGTGTACTCACGGCGAAGTCGAAGGGCGAGCGATATCCAGTAGCGAAATCATAAGGAGTCTTCCCATGTCTAAAATCAAACGCTCAACCACCCGCCGCGCGTCGGCATCCCTTCCGCAGGCCCCCGTGGAATTCAACCCCGATTACACCGACGTTAAAACCGACCTCAAGCGTATCGGCATTCTGGCTGGTTCGTTCATCACCCTGCTTGTCGTGCTGTCGTTCTTCCTTCGTTAGTACGCCAATTTGATTCAACCTTTTTAACTACCCATCATTGCGAGCGGTCTCTGCGACACTTGCACCGCACTGCGTTTGGTGCAGTGCAGGTGAGCAATCCCCTCGTCGGAAAGGAGATTGCTTCGTCGGGAAGAACGCCCTCCTCGCAATGACGGTGGAATCCTGAAATTTATTTATAAAACAGGAGCCGCTATGCCCCGCATGTTTGTCCCCGGTCCCGTAGACGTTGCCGATGAAATTTTACAGGCGCAGGCCGCGCCCATGCTGCCTCACCGCAGTAAGGAATTTGAGGCGCTTTATCGCCGCGCCAGCGAAAAGTCGCAGGGACTATTTTTTACCCAATCCCGCGTTTTCTTGACCGCTTCTTCTGGCACTGGTTTGCAGGAAGCCGCCATCCGCAATTTTGTGGATAAAAAAGTTCTCTCGTGCGTGAACGGCGCGTTTGCGGATCGTTGGTATGAAGTCGCGCTGGCAAACGGCAAGGATGTGGAAAAGCTGTCCGCAGACTGGGACCAGCCGATCCGTCCTGACCTTGTAGCGGACGCGGTCCAGCGCGGCGGATTCGAAGCCCTGACCATCGTCCACAACGAGACGTCCACAGGATTGCAGAATCCCGTCCAAGAAATCGCAGAGGCCGTCCGCGCCGTCGCACCTGAGACGCTCATCCTCGTGGACGCGGTCTCCTCGCTGGCAGGCGCACGCATCGAAATGGACGCGTGGGGGCTGGACATGGTTCTTACCTCCTCGCAGAAATGTCTCGCGCTCCCGCCTGGTCTCGCGCTCGGCGCGGTTTCAGATCGCGCCATGAAGAAAGCCGAAAAAGTGGAAAACAAAGGCTGGTACTTTGACCTCGTCCGCATGGAAAAGCACCGCTTGAAAGATTCTTCTCCTGCTACGCCCGCCATGTCGCTGATCTTCGCGCTCGACAAACAACTTGACCGCATCCTCGCCGAGGGATTGGAGAATCGTTTCGCGCGTCACTCCGCGATGGCGAAACGTGTGCAGGAATGGGCGGACGAGCACGACCTGAGCATGTACGCGCCCGAAGGCTTCCGCTCGCAGACCGTCACCACCGTCAAAAATGATCGCGGCTGGGACGTCTCTGCCCTTAATAAATTCCTGCAAGAGCGCGGCATGAGAATCGCCAACGGCTACGGCTCGCTCAAAAACATCACCTTCCGCATCGCGCACATGGGCGAGATTCAGATGGAGGATATCGAGGAGTTGTTGAAGGCGATGGAGGAGTTTTTGGAAATTAGGGAATAGTGTGTATTCCGTACTACGTACTGCGTGTTACGTAACATATGTAATACGCAGTACGTAGTATTTTTTAAATCCCTCACTTGCACACCTCCTCCAATTTCGCGGCCTCGTTCACGGCGCTATCGAAGATAAATTCTCCGTTGTCGCTAAACATGTAATACGTGACGCCGTTTGGAAGCATGACAACCGAGATGCCGCCGTAACCAGACATGAAAACAGCGGTGAAATTACAGGGGAGGAAATAATCCTTTGCCCAGAAACTGTTGTTATACATGTGGTCGTATTGGGTGGTGGGCAGGCCGCGGTCGGATGGATTTTTTTGCATAGTGTCAGCCAGCAGGGATGGGTGGAGAATTTGCCCGCCGTTCAGCACGCCCGCTTCACTGATCAGGAAGGAACCGAGTTTTACGATATCATCGGGGGTGTAGAACATGCCATGGCTCCCAAACGGGCGGCCGGTCGGGCTATTTTCGGTCCGCAAGGAAACGAGCGAGCCGCGGCTGAAGTGGAGCGGGATGAAGATGTCGTTTGTCAGCATATCGAAGAGATCGCCGCCTCCCTGTTTGCGGAGGTATTCGAACATGGTTTGGGTGGCGATGTAAGTGTCGGTGGAGTGATAGACCCATAACTGGCCCGGCACGCCAGCGCGCGGGAAACTGAGGGCATGAGCGATCTTTTCACCGTGCGATTCGGCCACAATGAACTGGGATGAGACCAGGCCGTAATACTCGTCGAACATGTAGCCGGGGCGGGCGTAGTGGCCGGTGGACATGTCGAGCGCGTGGTTGAGGGTCACGCCGTCCCAGTCGCTCCCGGCTTGTGGAATATAATCGCGGACGGGCAGGGAGCCGATATTGGGATCGTAGAGTTGGCCGAGACGCATGTAGGCTATGCCCGCCAGCGCGGACTTGGCGGTGGAATAGGAGGGCAGGCGTATTTCCACGCAGTAAGGATAAACGCCGTGACGTGTATTACATTGCGAGATGTAGTGCATGCCGTTAAACGACAGGCCATAAACGGTGGCGTCGTCGGGGGTGATGCCTGAAGGGATGGCGGCCACGTTGATGCGGGCGCGCGGGTAATCCTCGGCGAGCGCTGAAATAGGCTTGACCGGCATGCGGTGCGCCAGCCAGTCGAAATGCGCCTCGGCCAGGGCGGAGGCATCCTTCACTTGGTAGGGCGCATAACTGCCTTTGAGCTGGCCCCACATGTCGAACTTGTAATACATGCAGGTTTCCTGCGTGACTTGGAATCGCACGTTGGACACGGAAGTATCGTTGAAGAGGAAGGTCATTAATCCGTTGTGGACGCAATTCTGGTTGCGCTCGATCAGCGCGAAGGGGAAAGAGGCGCGTGAGAAACCCTGGTCGCCTGTTTCCTGCCAGGCGCGGCCGGGCGCAACCATGTAATTCCAATGCTCGTGGCCGGTGTAGACCAGCCCCTGTTCAACGGGGATGAGATGGCTTCCGCTTTGTATGAACTCGAAACTTATCTCGGGGAGATGCTGCCATTTGGCGTCGGCGTTGTACCCGAAGTCGTCGCGCAGGGGCAGGAAGCCGCCCTCTACAGACTCGCCGGTCAGGTCGAGTTTGCCTTGAAACGCATGCAACGGCGGGGCGGCGTTTTCGGGCATGGCAAAGGCGCTCTCATCCACCGGGGCCGAGGCGACGCCCGTGAAAAGATCGTCATAGACCAGCAGGGAACGCGTCGTCTCGCCATTGCCTGTGAGAGGGTCGAAGGGAGTGGCAATGGGCGCGGAGGGTTGGGATGGCAGGCTTTCGGTGGGGTCGAGAATGTTTGGCAGGTTTGGCGCGGAAGGAGCTTCGACGCCTGTTCCGTCTGGAGAGGGGCGGACTCTAGTTATGGCGGAACAAGCCAGACCGACTGACAGACTGAACGTGACTAGGGCAAAAAGCGGGTTGCGAAGTTTCATTGGAGGTCTCCTTTGGCAACGAACTTGACGCGAGTTGATCTGGGCTGTATGATGGAATTGCTCGATTACACCACGAATCCTCAGGCGACAGAATTACAAAATTGCATGGAACATAGTTATGCCTCATAACGATTTATCGTCTGTTCTGGTTCTCGAAAAACTCACCTACGGCGGCGACGCGATGGGACGCCTGCCCGACGGCCGCGCGGTCTTTATCCCATTTGGCCTCCCAGGCGAGCGCGTCCGAGTCCACTTGACGGAGGAGAAGCAAAATTTCGCGCGCGGCGAAATAGTGGAAATTATGGAACCGTCGCCAAATCGAATTGCCGCGAAGTGTAAACACTTTGGAATTTGCGGGGGATGCCATTATCAAAATTTGCCTTATGAAAAACAACTCGTTGCCAAAACCGAAATCATCCGCGACCAGTTGACGCGCATCGGCAAGATTCAGAATCCGCCCGTCGCGCCGATGATCGCCTCGCCGTTCGAGTGGAATTATCGCAACCACGTCCAATTCCATTTGACGGAAGATGGGAAATTGGGATTCGTAAATGCAACGGGAAACGCCGTCATCCCCATTTCCGAATGTCACCTCCCCGAAAACAGCATCAACTCATTTTGGCCTGAACTGCAATTCGACCCAAACATGGACATCGAACGCGTCTCCCTGCGCGCGGGCGCCGACGACGACCTCATGCTCCTTCTCGAATCCGATTCCCCCGACGCGCCCGAGCTCGAAATCGAAGCCGACATCTCCGTCGTCCATCTCTTCGACGAGCATCCCGTCGTCATGGCGGGCGCGGATCATCACTTCATTCGCGTCCTCGGCCGCGACTTCAAAGTCTCCGCGCCGTCGTTTTTTCAAGTCAACACCGCGATGGCGGAAAAAATGGTCGAGCATCTCCTGACCAATTTACCAATTTCCCCAACTACCACTTTGCTCGATCTTTACTGCGGCGTTGGCCTGTTCAGCGCCTTCTTCGCGCCTCACGTAAAACGCGTGATCGGCATCGAAACATCCGAATCTGCTTGCGAAGATTTCGCGATCAACCTGGATGAGTTCGACAACGTGGAACTCTACGAAGGCGCCGCCGAAGAAATTCTCCCCGCGTTGGTAGGTCGAAATAATATTTCGACTTACGCCATTGCCGACCCTCCCCGCGCAGGCCTCGACCGCCGCGCCCTCGACGCGCTCATCAAACTCAAACCGCGCCTCCTCGCCTACGTCTCCTGCGACCCGTCCACCCTCGCCCGCGACGCGAAACGTCTCATCGAAAACGGCTACGCCCTCCAACAAGTCACGCCCTACGACCTCTTCCCCCAGACCTATCACATTGAAAGCATCAGCCTCTTTGCATGGACGCGCTAAAGCCCCTCGGTGATTCGTCCCTTCTCATCACCCTCGGCGACGAAATGGATCCTCGCCTCAACCGACGCGTCCACGCCCTCGCCTCGCTTATCGAAGCCGCGCCCCTCGCGGGCATCCGCGAAACCGTCCCCGCCTACGCGGCGCTCCTCGTCCACTACGATCCCCTCACGCTCACCTATTCTCAACTTGCAGACTGGCTCCGCCTGCGACTCGACCAGGCCGACTCTGCCTCCGCGCGGACTCCACGCCAAATCGAAGTCCCCACCCGTTACGGCGGCGCGTCCGGCGCGGACCTCGAGGCGGTCGCGTCCGCCCACGCGTTATCCCCCGCGGACGTCATCCGCCTCCACAGCCGACGCGACTACCTCGTCTACATGATGGGCTTCACGCCAGGATTCCCCTACATGGGCGCGCTCGACGCCGCCATCGTCACGCCGCGGCTCGAGACGCCGCGCACCTCCGTCCCAGCAGGGACAGTGGCCATCGCGGGCGCGCAAACGGGCATCTACCCGCTGGCTTCCCCTGGCGGCTGGAATCTCATCGGCTGGACTCCGCTGAAACTCTTCGACCCCGCCAGCGATTCTCCCTTCCTCTTCGCGCCCGGCGACACCGTTCGCTTCATCCCCATCGAGGGTGACGATGCTTGAAATCCTCGAAGCAGGCGGACTGGTCACCGTGCAAGACGCGGGACGCCGCGGCTGGCAAAAGTTTGGCGTACCCGTCTCAGGCGCGATGGACTGGTTCGCCCACCGCGCCGCGAACGTGCTGGTTGGCAACCCGCCCGACGCGGCCACTCTGGAGATCGGCTTCGGCGATGTGACCCTGCGCGCGTTGCGCGATTGCGTCATCGCGGTGACAGGCGCGGGCTTCGTCACATCCACCTTCGCGTGGACGTTCCCATTGTGGACATCGTTTGTTGTCCACGCGGGAGGGACGGTGAGAATTATGAAAGAGGGTGATGGCAACTGGGCATATCTTGCCATCGCAGGCGGAATCGAAAGCGAATCCATGCTTGGTTCGCGTTCATCCTATCTGCGCGCGGGTCTCGGACAGAAATTGGAAGTGGGGGACAGGTTGAATATCGGCCAGCCCTCGCGTTCTTTGGACGAACTCGCGGCGAGAACATTTTCGCCTGACAAACTTCCCCTTTATTCATCCTCGCCTGTCATTGAAACGCTCGATGGCGTTCAATCGAATTGGTTCACGAAGGATGGATTGGAAACTTTCTACAGTAGTGATTTTTCCATAAGTCCCTCCTCCGACCGCATGGGCTTTCGCATGGATGGCGCTCCCATTGCCCGCGTCCATGCCGCTGAATTACTTTCCGAAGGGATGACCATTGGCAGCATCCAAATCCCCGCGAGCGGACTGCCCATCGTGATGATGGCCGATTCTCCCACCACGGGCGGGTATCCGAAGATCGCGAATGTCGTCACCGCAGATTTGCCCTTGCTGGCGCAAGTCCCGTTTCGCGAGGGACGAATCCGTTTTAAGATGACAAGCGTTGAAGAAGCGCAAGCGCGCTATCGAAAGATGACGCGCGCTTTGGAAGATGGAATCGAAGAAGTGGAGAACGACGCGAAATTCGCGCAATAACACGTTCATCGTCATTGCGAGGGCGTACCCGCCCGAAGCAATCTCCTCCACCACGCGGGGATTGCTTCGTCGCACACCTGCCCTGGCGGGCGGTGCCAGGGACGAACGCTCCTCGCAATGACGAGCTGGAGACCTCCCATGAAAATAGACCTTAACTGCGACCTCGGCGAAGCGTTTGGACGCTACACCCTCGGCGATGACGCGTCCATCATGCCGCTGATCACATCCGCGAACATCGCGTGCGGATTCCACGCAGGGGACGCGTCGGTGATGCAGGTGACTGTCAGATTGGCGAAACAGCATGGAGTGGCGATCGGCGCGCACCCTGGCTGGCCTGACTTGCAGGGATTCGGTCGCCGCGAGATGGCGCTTTCGCCAGAGGAGACCGAGTCGCTGGTGTTGTATCAGATCGGCGCGCTGGCCGCGTTCGCGAAAGCCGAAGGAATGGAGTTGTACCACGTCAAGCCGCATGGGGCGTTGTATAACCAGTCCGCGAGGGATGAGAAGTTGGCAGAGGCTGTTGCACGCGCGGTGAAGCGCTTCAGCGTGGAACTCGCCCTGGTCGGGCTGGCAGGCTCGAGGTCCATTGATGCGGCGAGGGGGTTGGGGTTGCGCGTCTTGCAGGAGGGATTCCCCGATCGTGGATACACATCCGAAGGGATGTTGATGCCGCGCAGTCAGCCTGGCGCGATCTTGTCGTCGGTGGAGGAGGTCGCGGCGCACGCGGTCAGTCTTGCCGTAAATGGAATCGAGTTTGAAAAAAAACAAATCCGCGTGGATACATTGTGCCTGCACGGCGACAACGTCCACGCGGTGGATAATGCGCGCAAGGTGCGCGATGCTTTGCAAAAAGCGGGGATCGAAGTGGCGTTTTAAACAAAAAAACAGGTTTCTCGCAGAAACCTGTTTTTTGTTACATCTATCCTTCCGCGATCACAACCACTTTATCTTCGGGGGTAAACGTGACGACCGACGATTTCTTCGGGTTGGTG
Source organism: Chloroflexota bacterium (assembly GCA_016234485.1). Taxonomy (GTDB): domain Bacteria; phylum Chloroflexota; class Anaerolineae; order Anaerolineales; family Villigracilaceae; genus Denitrolinea. Next base: position 65,278 of record JACRBL010000022.1, on the reverse strand, counting down.
TGGACGCCGTAGGCTTTTTCGGCGTCGTGGCTTTCGCTGAGGAGACGATAGCCGATGGCCGTTTCGCCGCGGCGACGGGCGGCTTCGACGACGGTTCCAAAGTTGACAGGCTGGCCTGTGGCGACATATTCGCCGATGGGCTTGAGATAAATTTCCGCGCCTTCGGGATCGAAGATGTCGGTGAAGACGGGCAGCAGTTCGCGGTTCTCGCTGAGTTGCGCCATCATCAAACTGACGAGGTGCTCGCTGACGATGAAGTCGTCCACTTTGGCGGCTTCGGCCAGTTCGCGGTTGCGCAGGTCCAGCATCTCGCTAACGATGGAGAAGGGCGTTTCATCTTTCTCGGCCATGTCGCGCAGATGCAGGAGCGTGACGAGAGTCTTCGCGTCGGCTTCCTGCGGTTCGAGATGGCTGTTGGCAAGCACGATGACGTGATCGTAATCCTGCACCTTGAGTTCTTCGAGCAGTTCGCGATCGCTGGCGTCGCCTTCTTTCACGTTCACTTTTTGATTGGCGAGTTTGCCCGCGTAGGTCTGGATGTATTCGCGGGTTTTGCTCTGCTCCGAGACGACGGTGACAAGCGAACCTTTTGCCACGTACGAATCGAGTTCGCGGATGATGGTCGCGCCCGAGCGGTTCCAGCCAAGCACGAGACATTTTTCTGGCGCGGGCTTGGCGCGCTTGCCATTGGACTGGATGGCGGACTCGTCCACTGCGACGCGTTGCGCGGCGAGTTGGATCTTGTCGTCATCCGCGGCGATGACGATGAGCGCGTCTCCCTTGCCCAACACCGAGTCCATCGGCGGGTTGATCGCGGCGCCGCCGTCGGCGTGGCGCACGCCCATCACGGCCGAGTCATCGTAGGCCAGGAGCGCGTCGGCGTAGGTCTTGCCCATCAGCGCGGACTCTTCTTTAAAGTAGATCTCGTCGCCGCCGAAATTCATCAGTTCGGTGTAGACCAGCGAAAGTCCAGATTGACGCGAAGTCTGCGCGACGACGCGGGCGATCAGGTCATTGGTCTGAATGGATTGGACGACGTCGCGCTGTCCGATCATGCGGAGCACGTCCATGTTCTTCGGGTCACGGATCTGCGTGACGATGTGATACGCGCCCTCGCGGCGATTGGGGCTGTTGGTGAGGGCCAATACCGATTTTATGATATGGGTGTCGGGGTCGTCGCCTTCGGGCAGAATGACGATGGCGCGCGCCGTGTGCGGGCTGGCGATTTCGATGTCGGATAAATCAATGGGACTGCCCGAACGACAAATGACGCGCGTGTTCTTGGTATCGGGGATGCGTTCGCGGATCGCGTCTTCCATCTCGACCTTATCGTGGTCTGCCATTACGACGATGGCCGCGCCGCTCTTGCGATTCTCATTGGCAAGGACGAGTTCCGCGATGACGGTGAATGCCTGCGGACTCCAGCCGAGGATGACGGTGTGGTCGCTTTCGAGCGCCAGCGAGCGTCCCTTGCGGAGACGTTCGATCTGCGATTCGAGTCCGTTATTCAGCACGCCGATCAACGCGCTGACGATGAAGATACCGCCAATGGTGACGAGCAACATCACCAGGCGATACCCGCCGCCCGTGTCGCCGCCCATCGTGCCCGAGTCGAGCGTACGCATCAGGCTTTGCCAGATGGCTTCGCCAATGGATAGCCTGCCCTCTTCGCCTTCCTGGTTGAAACCAAAAATGCTGATGATGAGGCCTGCGACAAAAACAACTGCCAGCGATGCGACGGCCAGCATCCCAATGAGGGCGGGCGCGCCGCGCGACATGACGTTGTCGAACCAATAACGAAAGCGTTGACCGAATGAATATTTAGGCGCCATGGGCATTCTCCAGAAAAAAGTTTTGGCGAATTATAGCCGCGCTTCCCCAAATCATCCCGTTGACTTTCATTGCGTTTTCGTCTATATTGCACGAAACAAATTTGAGGAGGAACGCATGGAAACCCAACAACCGCAAGCCCCACAGCAACCCGCCTTCGACGCCGCCCTGGCCGTAGAAATGGAACGCCGCACCATCCTGGCGAATCTGACGCGAGCGATGAAAAACGGCGCCAGCAATTTCTATTGGATCGCGGCGCTGTCCGTCGTCAACTCGGTCGTCAACATTTTCGGCGGCGGGATTTTCTTCGTGATGGGATTGGGCATCACCCTTTTCATTGACGTGATCGCGGGCGGCGTCGCCCAGGAATTCGGTGGCAGTCCCATCATCATCGTTATGGGGCTTCTTTTCAGCCTGGTTTTTGACGCGATCTTTGTCACCTTCGGTTACTTCGCGGGCAAAGGACATCGCTGGGCATTCATCGCGGGCATGGTTCTCTACGGTCTCGATGCCGTTCTCATGCTTGTCTCCCAAGATTGGCTGGCGTTCGGATTCCACCTCTTCTTCCTCTATGGAGTTTGGCAGGGTTTTTCTGCGCTCGGCAAACTCAAAGCGTTTGAAGCGGCCAACCCGATGGCTGTCCCGCCAGCGGAGATGATGAGATAATCGCTGACGGAACGAGAGGCGAAAGCAGGTAAAATAAACTCAGGAGTGTGAACTATGAAGAACCTGAAACGCATTACCTTCGATCCCAACGTAATGGGCGGCAAACCGACCATTCGCGGTTTGCGTGTGACGGTGGGAATGATCATCGGTCTTATCGCGTCGGGTCACGATAATAAAGAGATTCTCAAGGCTTATCCCTATCTTGATGCAGAGGATATTCGCGAAGCGTTGACCTATGCCGCGTGGCGCGTGGAAGAGATCGAATACCCTCTGGTTGGCGCATGAAAATTCTGCTCGATATGAACCTTTCGCCCGATTGGGTGAAAGTGTTGGAAAGCGCTGGATGGGAAGCAGTTCACTGGTCAACGGTGGGGGATATGCGCGCCCCAGATGAAGTCATCATGGCATGGGCGCGGGAGAATGGTCATATTGTTTTTACCCATGATTTGGATTTTGGCGTCTTGCTGGCGTTGACACGGGCGGAGAGTCCCAGCGTAATTCAAGTCCGCACGCAGGATGTGTTTCCAGAAGTTTTAGGAGAGCGGTTGGTGAGGGTTTTACGGGAGCATGAAATTGTTTTGGAAAAAGGAGCGTTGGTGACAGTGGACGAGGGAAAGGAACGCGTCAGAGTGTTGCCGTTTCGATAAACAATGAAACATCATGCGGGGCGTTTTCACAATTGCCTTTGCCTAAGGATTCCCCATGCCCGACCGACAAATCTACCTCCTCTCACCCAAAGACCTCTCGCCCGAAACCATCGCGGTCGCGTTTGCCAAGACCTCGCGCTCGCCCGAATCCTTTCGTGAAATCGCCGAGGGTCTCTCCGAAGAATCGTCGGCCAAGTTCCACGAGCGGTGGGTGGTTGGCTACGGTCACGCCTCCGTGGCCGAACATGCCATCCTCCACATCGCCATCGAAAACGTCTCCCGCGTGGCGATGGAAGCCATCGAATCGAATCGGCTTGCCTCCTACACCGAAAAATCCACGCGCTACCAAAAATGGGGCGCAGACGACTTTACGATTCCCCCCGAACTGGACGGACATCCCCTCTGCGACGAATTTGTGGACACGATCCGCTCCCTCTTCTCAACCTACGCCGCCTCCCTCGACCCCGCGCGGGACATTGTCTCGAAGCGCGTCGCGCGTCGGGACGGCGAAACCGACGAAGCCTGGGATCGTCGCGTCCGCTCGCAATATGTGGACTCGTGCCGCTTCCTCCTTCCCGCCGCGGCCCTCGCCAACGTGGGCATGACCGCCAATGCCCGCGTGCTGGAGAACGCTGTCCGCAAGCTCCTCTCGCACCCGCTGGAGGAAGTTCGCGAGATCGGTCAACGCGTAAAGGAAGTGACCAAATCCGAAGTGCCAACGCTCGTCAAATACGCCGAAGCCGTTCCCTACCTCCTTGAGACGCAAAAAGCGTTGAGCGTTGAGCGTTCAACGTTCAACGTTCAACCTGCAACCGATGATTTCTGCACCCTCATTGACCACGACCGCGATGGCGAACAAAAAGTCCTCGCCGCCGCCCTCTATCGTTTTGGCGAAATGTCTTATGTCGACGCGTTCGCGCACGTCCAATCCCTCGCGGATGCCGAGCGCGTCCAACTGGCCGAATCCCTGCTTGGACGGTTGAAGCGTCACGACATCCCCCTGCGCGAGTTGGAATACTGCAACTACACCTTCGACCTCCTCATGGATCAGGGCGCGTACGCCGAGTTCAAACGTCACCGCATGATGACGCAGACTCCACAATTGCTGACGGCGAGGTTGGGATATGCAACGCCCCGCCTGATTGAAGAAGCAGGCTTCCGCTCACAATACGATTCCGCGATGCAAAAAGCCGCCGAGACGTACGAAAAACTCGCGGCGTGGAATTCCAACGTGGCGCAATATGTCGTCCCGAACGGATTCAATCGCCGCGTCCTGGCACAATTCAACCTGCGGACGGCGTACCACTTCTGCCAGTTGCGCGCCGCCGCCAACGCGCACTACTCCATCCGCAAAGTGGCCGAGCGCATGGCCGAGGAGATTCAGCGCGTGCACCCGTCCCTGTCCGCGTTTATGACTCTCCCCGAGGAGACGTGGCAGGATGTGGATGGGAAGTTTTTTGTATAAACTGTCGGACTGTTAGCGGTGGTAGTATAATTTTTGCAAAGGAGAAAGTACATGACCCTTTATCAATCTCCAAATTCAGTGCTAAACAAAGTGGCGGGATCGCTCGTCGCAGCGAAGCGCTTTGCCACAGTGGAAGATGCCTTGTGGAACATGGCAATCTCCACCGTGCGCGGCAAAGTGACCTATTACCGCCGCCGCATCCGCAAGATGGAAAGTAAATATGGGATGGATTTCGAGAAGTTCAACACGCGCCTGAAAGGAAAAGCCACGCCCGCGCAGGAGGACGATTGGCTGGCCTGGAAATCCGCGCGTTCCATGCTGGCAGATTGGGAGAGGACCTACCAGGAATTAACCCATGCACAGGACGGTTAATGAAATTATGACCATATTGAAGGGGGACTCGTTGGTTAAGAATACGCGTATCGTCAATTACGATGAGACTCCCTCAGGCAGGGTGGAAGCCAAAATTCGTTGTCAACTCCCCAAAGGCTATCTGCTTCAGGTTTGGATTCATCTTGAACTAGAATCGCTGGATTACGCATATCAATTGTTCACCACTGTTCCGCTTTTGCGATGGGACAATTCCTCGCATTATGGAAATCTTCACACCGCGCCGCATCACTTTCACGATGAAGACGGGCATGTCCATACTTCGCCATTGACTGGCAATGTTTCGCAAGATTTAAGAATTGTGTTGGATGAGATTCGTCGCTGGATGGCGAATTAGTGGGTCTGTCATGTGTCGCAAACTTATCATCGTAATTGGTGTAACCACGCTCCTCCTCGCTGCTTGCAGCGCCAACCCGATCAACCCATCCAATCCCGCCGCGCTGACTCCCTACCTCACCCTCACGCCCAGCGCGACCTCCACGCCCGAGTTGGGATTTGCCACCGAGCAGGCCGCGCTGCCCACGTCTACGCCGTTCACTTACATTGTGCAGGCAGGCGATACAATGGGCGCGCTCGCCCAAAAATTTGGCGTCTCGCTCGATGCGCTGATCGCGGCCAATCCCAGCGTCTCGCCTAACGCCATGCCCATCGGCGCGACGCTGTATATCCCCACTGACAAAAACAATCCCACCAACGAGTCCACGCCCACGCCAGTTCCGTTCCTCATTACACAAATTAATTGTTATTCAACTCTGGACGGCGGGATGTGGTGCTTCGCGCTCGCCCGCAATGACTCGGACGCCGCGCTCGAAAACCTCTCCGCCCGAATCTCGCTTCTTTCCGCGGACGGGGGGCTGGTCGCGGCGCAGGACGCGATTCCGCCCTTGAACGTGATCCCGCCGCACACATCCCTGCCGCTGACGACGTTCTTCGCGCCGCCCATCCCCGTAGACGCGCGTCCGCGCGCGCAGATTCTCTCGTCTACGAGTCTAGCCGCGGGTGACGCGCGTTATCTGCCCGCGCTCATCGTCAACCCGCAGACGGAGATCGCGTCCAATGGGCGGACTGCGCGGGTGACAGGGCAGGTGTCTCTGCCCGCGAATGTCGCGGCGGCGAAGACGGTTTGGGTGGTCGCGGTCGCCTACGACGACGCGGGCCGCGTGGTGGGATTCCGTCGCTGGGAGGGGACGGGGGTAGCGTCTGGGGGTAGTCTCACGTTCGATTTAACGGTATCCAGCCTCGGGTCACGCGTGACGCGGGTGGAGTTGTTTGTGGAGGCACGGCCTTAATTCATCTGTCCCAACAATTGTGACAAGTCGCTTAATTGACTCATCCCTCCCTTGCAAGTATAATTTTCGGAAATCCCACTCATGGGATTTTTTGAGGCTAAATGGCTCTTCGCGGTAATCTCAGAGATTTTACAGTCACCCAATTATTAAACCTGATCAACCTGGCTCAGAAAACCGGTACGCTGGTGGTGGATGGGCCAAAAGAGCAGGCGCATATCGCGTTTCGCGAAGGCAAACTGGCGTATGCGCGCATCGGCAACGAGGATAATCGCCTCGCCACGGTGTTGCACAAGGCCAACCGCCTTTCGGTGAATCAATATCGCACCATTGTGGAACGCGCGGGCAAGATGACCGACAAGGAACTGGGGTTGATGCTGATCAATGCGGGCTATGTTTCACAGGAAGATATCCTGGTGAATTTGCAGGGATATTTCACGGCCGTTGTCCGCCGCCTGTTCACGTGGGTGGAGGGCTTTTTCCGTTTCGAAGCCGAGTTATTGCCGCCCGAAGACCGCATCAACGTGCGCCTGGACTTGGAAAACATCATCATCGAAGGTTCCCGCCAATTGCGCGAGTGGGAGCAGTTGCAGGATGAAATTCCCAGCCTCGATATGGCGCTTAAATTCACTGAACGCCCGCTGAAGAACGTCAACCTGAGCGTGGAAGAGTGGCGGGTGGTCTCTTATATCAATCCCAAGAATACGATGAAGCAGATCGGCGTGACGAACAAGATGAATGATATGGAAGTGCGCCGCATCGTTTACGGACTTTTGCAGGCCGGGCTGGTGGAGATCGTGCGTCCCGAGGGCGCCTCACACACTGTTCCGCCGCACACATTCCCCTCCGAAAATCGCGAGGAACAGAAGTCGCTGGTTAATAAACTCATCGGGCGCATACGATCGTTGTAGCCCGTTGTAAAAGGACGGAAGGACTCAATTATGCAAACAGTCAAAATGGTGGTGACGGGACCCTTTAGCGCCGGTAAAACGGAATTTATTCAATCCGTCAGCGAAATTGACGTGGTTTCCACCGAACGCAAGATCAGCAACCGGGCAGAGCGCTCCGTTAAGGAAGCCACCACAGTCGCGATGGATTTTGGCCGCATCACCGTGGATGAGGACCTCGTGCTCTACCTGTTTGGCACGCCCGGTCAGAAACGCTTCGACTTCATGTGGGAAATCCTATCCGAAGGGATGCTCGGTTTCATCGTGCTGGTGGATAGCACCCGCCCCGAAACTTTCCGCGAGGCGCGCAGTATTCTCGAAACCTTCCGCGCCTACGCTCCCACCCCGTTTGTGGTGGCCGCCAACAAGCAGGATAAGAGGGACGCCTGGGATGTGGAAGATATGCGCCACGCCCTGCGCCTCGACGCCAAGACCAAACTCCTGCCCTGCACCGCCACCGATCGCAAGACTGTGAAAGAGGTATTGCTCGCGCTGTTATACAGCATCCTTGCCGAAATGGAGTCGGGCGGATAACCTCGCCTGCGAGAGTCGCGTGTCTTCAATCACCACCGATCAAGGCATCGTCCACTACGAAGTTTACGGGCGTGGACGTCCTGTCATCTTGTTACATGGCTGGCTTGGCTCCTGGGGGCTTTGGCAGGAGACCATGTCTTTCCTCGGCCAACATTATCGAACCTACGCGCTCGATTTTTGGGGTTTCGGCGAATCGGGCAAGAAACGCGAAACCTACGCCGTGCAGGATTTCGTCTCGCTGGTCGGCCAGTTCATGGAGCAACTGGGAATTGTGCGCGCCCCGCTCGTCGGTCATAGCATGGGCGGGACGGTGAGCCTTTCGGTGGCGATTCGCTATCCCGAACGCGTCAGCAAGGTGGTGGTGGTCGGCTCGCCCATCGTCGGCTCCTCGCTGGCCCCGTTGCTCAAACTCGCGGGCTATCGCATGAACGCCTTCCTATTGTTCAACATGATGACGCCGTTCCGTATGTTCATGAAATATCATTACTCGAAGGCAATTTGTAGCGACCCGCGCTTTCCCGAAATGATGGACCGCGATCTCTCGAAAACCACGCTCGCATCCTTCCTGCTTTCCATCTCATCGCTTCGCCGCACCGACCTGCGCCCCATGCTCAACCAGATCAAAGTGCCAGCCATGGGAATTTATGGCGACAAAGATAATGTCGTTCACCCCCTGCAATGGCAACCCATGAAGGAAGGCATTCCGCAGGCGCAGATCGTCCGCTTTGAAAACGCCGGACATTTCCCCATGCTTGAGGAACCGAAAAACTTTAACGATCGCTTGAGAAGTTTCCTCGATGAGCATCGCACTGTCCCATTAAGAAAACCCGCCCTGCCCGATAACATCACCCTATGAATTCATCCGCGTCCTATTACTATCCCAATCGCATGGGGCGTATTATCCTGGATTCCCTGGGGGAGGTGGTTGGTCGGAATGGGTTGAACGCCATCCTCAACCTGGCGGGGCGGCAGGATTTGATGGATAACCTGCCCCCCAACGACACCAATCTGGAATTTACATTCGAATCCATCAGTTGGATTCTGGCCCAGCTCGAACAGGCCTACGGACCTCGCGGTGGGCGCGGCATTTCGATGCGCGCGGGACGCGCCGCCTTCAAATATGGCATCCGCGAATATGGACAACAGATCGGCCTAATGGAGACGGCCTTCCGCCTCCTGCCTCTTTCCTCCAAAATTCGCATGGGCGGACAGGCATTGGCCGACCTGTTCAACAAGCACACCGACCAGCGCGTCTCCATCCACGAACAGGACGGGAAGTTGTTGTGGGTCATTGAGCGCTGTCCGCTGTGTTGGCAACGTCATGCCGACGAACCTGTTTGTCACCTGGCCGTGGGACTTTTGCAGGAATCGCTCTATTGGTTAAGCGGTGGTAAGATATTTAATGTGACCGAGGTTCTTTGTGTTGCCAAAGGCGACCCCAACTGCACCATCGAAATAGACCAAACCCCGCTGGCCTGATGCCCAATGCTCAAAGTCATTCTCCCTGCTGTCAATCGCATCCAACCGTTTAACGAAACCGCCCGCGAACTGCGGATTCAAAACGCGCCTCTCTGGCTCTGGCAGAGAAATGTCCTCGCGCCTTATGTGACCCAGGAAATGGAAATGTCGCCAGGCGAACATGTGCCGCCCACCCGCCAGGCCATGATCGTCCATCGCAACAACCTCTTCTTCGACCAGGATTACATAGACACTTTCATCGCGGCCGCCCGTAAACGTGGACGCGCCTGCCGCGCGGCCTTCTCTGCCGAAGACCCGGCGTTTCGCGAACATGCCCTGCCTCTTTCCAAGTCTTACACGCTGGCGGGCAACCTCTACCTGGCCGACTTGTGGTTTTACCCTCGTGGCCCCGTGGCAGACGTGGAACCCCTCGTCATTCCGTTGGATTCGAAAGAAGTCGGTTACTACCACGTGCCAACTTACATGGCCGACCAGAGCGGCGACCTCACCTTCCAGGTGCCGCGCCGTTCGCTCATCGCCATTGACTCGTGGGTGCATATCTACATTGCCGACATCGTCTTCGGTCAATTTGGGCGCGCCCTGCGCTTTGAGACGCGCCTCGAAAGCGATCTGGGATTTAGCCTCAAAGTCCTGGCAAAGGCTCTCTACGAAGGCCGTCAGGTGTTGGAATGTTCCGAACTCGTAAAAGTCGGAAAGAATTGCGTCATTGACCCCAGCGCGGTCATTCATGGTCCCACCACCATCGGCGATAATGTCACTATTAATGCGGGCGCGGTGATCGAGAACTGCATCATCGGCAATAACGTCAACGTCTCGCAGGACGTTCAACTCATGCTGTCCGTCGTCGGCGACGGCGCGTTCCTGCCTTTCCGCACCGCGCTCTTTATGACCACCGTAATGGAAAACTCCATGATCGCGCAGAATACCTGCCTGCAGATGTGCGTGGTGGGGCGCAACACCTTCATCGGCGCGGGAAGTACCTTCACAGATTACAACCTCATCCCCGCGCCCATTATGGCTCGCGATGGCAACAACGAACTCAATTACTCCAACCGTCCCGTGATGGGCGGATGCGTGGGACACAACTGCCGCCTCGGTTCGGGCCTGATCGTCTTCCCCGCGCGCACGATCGAATCGGACGTGGTGCTGTTCGCCTCGCGCGAACGCCGCGTGGTGGACCGCGATCTCCGCTACGAAGACAGCGACCATCACAAATTGAAAAACGCGGGCCTCCACCGCCGTCTCTACCCGCGCGGCGACGAAGATATTCACAGCGGGGAGGTGGAATCCTGGTAATGGACTCGTTTGCATTCATCATCCATCCGATCAGCGTCAAGCGCGATGTGCAACGGAAATTCCCCTTTCTTGGGCGCATCTTGAGCGAACGCCAGATTGAATTTTTTTCGCAACACTTTCCCCCCGTTTACATTTCAGAGATCGAAGGCATCAGGTCTGAGACGACAGGCAAGCAGATCCGCGGCTGGCTGATTGCCTGTCCCTTCACGCCGCGTCAGATGCTGGAATTGCCCGAAGGCCGCGTCTATCACAAGATCGTGCAGACGGGACAGATGGCCGAAAAACTCGGCGCGCAGATATTGGGACTCGGCGCCTTCACCTCGGTGGTGGGCGATGCCGGCGTTTCCATCGCGGACCGTTTGGCGGTTCCCGTTACGACGGGCGACGCGTACACGATCGCCGTCGCGGTCGAGTCCATTTCGAAGGCGGCGGAGTTGATGGATATTCCCCTGCGCGAGGCCAGCGTGGCCGTGGTCGGCGCGACGGGCGCGATCGGCCAGGTCTGCGCGGAGTTGCTTTCGGAGCAGGTCGCGCATCTGGCGTTGATTGGCCGAAGGGCCGACGCGCTCGAAGAACTGCGCGCCCGCCTCAAAGGTCAGGGGCGAAGCGATGGACTGAGTGGCAAAGTCGTATCGAAGGCCGAAATTGTGGTTAGCGCGGATATGAGTCCGCTGGCCGACGCGCAGTTGATCCTGACCGTGACGAGCGCCGTCCATGCCGTCATCCACCCTGAGCATTTGCGCCCGGGCTCGGTGATTTGTGATGTGGCGCGCCCCCGCGACGTTTCTGCAATGGTCGCGGCGGCAAGAGATGATATATTTGTGATTGACGGCGGAATGGTAGACGTTCCAGGCCCCGTTGATTTCCATTTTAATTTTGGTTTTCCGCCGGGCAAGGCCTATGCCTGCATGGCAGAGACGATGGCCCTGGCGCTGGAAGGCCGCTTTGAAGATTACACGCTCGGCAGGCAGATCACGCGTACACGCGTGGACGAGATCACAGCTATCGCGAAAAAACACGGGTTCCGCCTGGGCGGGTTCCGTTCGTTTGAAAAGGAAGTAACGCAGGAACAGATCGAAGCCGTGCGCCGCAACGCAAAACGCAGGCGCAAATAGTTTTTGCAACTCATCTCTGGGAGGCTCGTTATGGGCAAATCTCGACTCTTGGTCGTCGAAGACGACGCCGATATCGCCAACATGCTCAAGATCTATTTCGGCGGCATGGACTACGACGTGGACATCGCGCCGCGCGGCGGGCTCGCGTTGGAAAAGACGCGCACTGTCCTGCCGCATTTAATCGTGCTGGACATTATGCTCCCCGATATTGACGGGTATGAGGTCTGCCGCACGTTGCGGACGAACACGCGCACCAGCCACATCCCCGTCATTTTCCTGACGCAGAAGGATGAGCGCAGCGACAAACTGCAAGGCCTGGAATTGGGCGCGGACGATTACATTACCAAACCCTTCGACATCGAAGAATTGAAACTGCGCGTGCAGGGCGCCATTCGCCGCTCGGAACGCGAGAGCCTCACCGATCCCCGCTCCGGACTCCCAGCCGGGCGGCTGATCGAGGAGCAACTCCGCCGCATCATCCGACAGGAGGATTGGGCCTTGCTCGACCTGCGCGTGAACAACTTTGAGCCCTTCCGCGATGTGTATGGCTTTGTGGCGGGCGATGACGTGCTGCGCTTCACCGCCATGCTGTTGAGCGAGGTGGTGGACGAAATCGGCTCCTCGAGCGATTTCATCGGCCACGCGGGCGGCGATAATTTCATCATCATCACCAAATATGAATCGGTCAACGCCATTCGCGAACGCGTGAAGACGCGCTTTGCCGCGGAAGTGCAGACGCACTATAACTTCATGGATCGCCAGCAGGGATACATTCAGGTTCCGAAGGCCGAAGGGGGAGTGTCGCAGGTCGCGTTTATGACGCTGGCAATTGGCATGGTTTCGCCTGCCCAGCAGTCCTTCTCGGATATCCGCGAGATCACCGAACTGGCCGCCGAAGCGCGTCGCCAGGATGCCGCCGCTTAAGGTTGACGCGTCATGTCTATCGGCGCAGGTTCCGGCATTCTCCTCGTTTTTGTCAGTCTTTTTATGGGACTGCTGATCTGGGGCTTTCTCCGAATGTTGCCGCGCCGAGGCTCTGCCTCCATCTCCCAACCAGACCCATCCCTTCCCTTCTTTGAATCACAATCCACCGACGCGGTCATCATCGTGCAGATGGGCGGCCGCGTGGAATATATCAACGCCGCGGCCCGCGCCATGTTTGCCCTGGTCGAAGGCGAAGCCTCAGACCTGGAACGCCTGGCGCGTCATGCGCGTCCCTCGCAGGAATTTTTGGACCTGTGCGCCACCGAGGGGATGAAGCGTTTCTCCGTCAATGGGCGGCTGGTGGACGCGTCCTCCCACCGCGTGCCGGGCTTCAACCCCATCATGCTTCTTACTTTACGGGGGATGGAGTTTTCCTCCGCCGAAAGCCCGGGCGGGCATTTTTCCAATTCGGCTTTAAAGGTCATTGCCGATTTCAGCCAGTCCATCCCCGCGAACCTTGATTTGGACTCCACCCTGCGGGCCGTCTTTCAAAATGTGGAAAGACTCGTCTCCGCGGAATTGATGGAGATCAAATTAGAGGATCCGAAAACGCAGTCGCTCGTCATCTATCGTTATGACGAGAACGGCGGGAATGGGCGCGTCATCACCTCGGCGCACTCGCAATTCGGCGATTACCACGAACTCCTGGCCAGCCAGCGCGCCCCGATCTTTGCCGCCGATGGACGCGTGCGGGCGGACGATGCGGCCTTCCTGGTCAAATCTTATATCGGCATTCCGTTGATCGTTGATAATGAAATGCTTGGCGTTTTGGAGGTGGGACAGATGGGCTCCAGCGGCCTGACCGTGCAGGACGCCGAGTTGATGCAGGCCCTGGGCGGGCAGGCCGCCGCCGCCATTCGCAACGCGCGCCGTTTCGCGGTGGAACGCGAGCGCGTGGTTGAACTAAGCGGGTTGACGAAACTCTCGCAGGCCGCCAGCTCCATCACCGACATGCAGGAACTGTTCAGCCGCCTCGTGGATACGCTCGCCCCGCTCTTCAACGTGGGCATCATCGGCATCCTGCTCTACAACGAAGACGATCACACACTGGCAGGGCAAAATCCCTTTATCGGCCTGCCGGAGAATGTAGTGGCCGTCTATCGCTCGGTCATCCAGCCCAAGAGCGCGGGCGCGCAACTCATCAAAAGCCAGCGCGTCATCCTCAGCATGGACGCGCCCAGCGAGCAGGACGTGCGCGACCTCGGCCTGCAAGACCTGGCCTTCCTCGCCAGCGTGCGCGACCTGGCCCTCGTCCCCCTTATCTCTGAAGGAAAGACGCTGGGCTATCTGCAATTATCCAATCATCGCGGCGGCGCGGCCGCCTTCTCTTCGGAGGAATTGCGCCTCGCCAACATTGTTACAGAGCAGATCGCCACCATTCTGGATAATGCCCTGCTCGTGCAAGACGCGCGCACGCGCAGTCAGCGTTCCGAATCTCTGCGAAGGATCGCCAGCCTGGTGGCCTCCTCGGCCACGCTGGACGAAATCCTTAACTTCACCGTGCAGGAACTCTCCAAAATCCTGCGCGCCGACACCGCCGCCATTTATTTGCTCGACGGTCAGACGCACGAACTGCGAGTCCATGAAAGCTCGGTTTGGGGCGTCCCCGCGGATAGCGTTCAGAAGTTGGCGCGCATGGAAGCGGACGAGCGCGAGTTGCGGCTTGCCACCGTCTCTGGATTGCAACGTCCCTTCAGTTCAGGCCGCCTGAGCGTGGACGATCGCGTGATGCCCGTCTACCGCCGCATCCTGGACGCCGTGCGCGTCGAATCGGTGATGGTCGTTCCCTTGCTGGCGCGCGAGCGCAGTGTGGGCGAGTTCATGCTCGGAAGCCGCGCCGCCGACTTTTTCAACATTAACGACATGCAACTCGTCACCACCGCGGCGGGATTGCTGGCCGCGGCTGTGGAAGGCGCGGCCCTGCTCAACCAGACCGACGCCAGCCTGCGCCGTCGCGTGGAGCAATTGACCGCCATCTCGCACGTGGCGCGCGAACTGAACGCCTCGATGGACCTCACCCGCCTGCTCGAGGCCATTCACGAACAAAGCATGCAACTGACCCGCGCCGATTGCGGCACGATCCTCGTTTTCGACCCCGAATCCGACCCGCTCGCCCCGCGCATCACCTACCAGTTGGGTTGCCCCGCCGACGAGCCGCTCCTGGCCCTCACGCGTCAGATCCTCGCCAACCGCGAGCCGTTGATCGTTTTCGACTTTGAAGGGAATCTCTTCCAGCCGCCGCACGAGGGCGTTAAATCTGCGCTGGTGGCGCCGATTCTTCACCAGGGCAAAATGCTGGGCGTGATCAACCTGCACTCCTCCCGCGTGGAACACTTCGACGTGGAATTGCTCGAGACCATTGAGACCCTCGCGTTGCAGGCCGCCGTGGCGCTCGGCAATGCGCGCCGCTTCCAGGATCAGGCGCTGGCGGCCGGCCAACTCAAACAACGCGCGGCTACGCTCGCGCACCTTTCCAAAATCGCATCCGCATCCAATTTTGAACGTCCGCTTGATAAAACCCTGCTGGAGATCGCTTCCGCCATCCAACAGGCCACGCCCTTCAACATCGCGCTGTTCAGCATTTACGAACCCGATACGGGCATGCTCCAACGTTTGGCGGGCGTGGGCCTCCCGGCCGAAGCGCTGGAGGAATTGCTGGCGCGCAAACAACCTTTGCAGGGCGTTTTGCAATTGCTCCGCCCCGAATTTAAGATTGGGCGCGCCCACTTCATCCCCGCCGACCAGACGCCCGTCATCCCCTCCGAAGTCCACACAGTCACCCTGCCTCATGCGGTGGAACGCGTTAAATCGAGCAACGCCTGGAATCCCGAAGACTTCCTCATCATCCTGCTCGAAGACCAGCAAGCGAATCCGCTTGGCCTGCTCAGCGTGGATGTGCCGCGCGACAACCTGCGTCCCGACCGCGCCACCCTCGACGTGCTGGAAATCTTTGCCGCCCAGGCCGAGCTTGCCATCCTTAATCAACGCCGCATATTGGAGATGAAAGGCCGCATCGATTCGTTGACCTCGGGCCTGCAACGCCAGCAGAGGCTTTTATCCGTCACCCAAAACGACCTGCCCATCCTCCTGCGAAAAGACCTCGATCAGACCATCTCCATCCACAATCTTGATCGCCGCGCCCAACGCATCCGCGCCGGGCTGGCCATCACCGAATCGGTCAGCCGCCAGTTGGACGCGCCCTCGGCGTTGCTCGCGCTCGGACGCGAGATGCTCACGCAGTTGGGCATGTCGGTGGCGCTGATCGCCGAAGACTCGCCCGAAGGGCCGCGTCTGCTCCAGGTGTTGGGAAGCGTCCCAAAGTCCGCGAACCCTGAAGCGTTATTCGGTCAGCGTAATCCCCTGCGTTCCATCCTCCAGACGGGCGAGTCGCTCATCCTCCCCAACCTGGAGGAGAGCGACGAATGGCGCGACGCGGCGTTGCTGAACGGCTTGCGCGCCAAAGGCGTGGTCTGCCTGCCCATCCGCATTGAAACTCACATCGTGGCGGGCGTGTTGGCGGTCTCGCCGGAACCGTTAACCGGCCTCACCGACGAGGACCGACAAGTCTATTACCAGATCGCGCGCCAGACCGCCGTGGTTTTGCAAAACATCCAACTGCTCGCGGAGACGCGCCGCCGCCTCACCGAAGTGGACCTGTTGCTCGATTTCAGCCGCCAGTTGAGCGGACTGAACCCCGATAACATTGTGCGCTCCCTGCTCGAAAGCGCCCGCCGCGTCATCTCGGCCGCGCACGCGGGAGTCGTTTTGCTTTGGGATCCGCAAACGCTCAAACTCAAACCGCGCGCCGTCTCTGGCTATGCCGATAACGAAGGCATGCGCGAGATTTCGTTCGCGGCGGGCGAGGCCCTACCGGGCGTGGTCTTTGCCACGGGCAAGCCGCGCCGCGTGGACGAGTTGAACCTGACGCGCGATTATCCCCTCAACCCCGAAGGTTTGTTGCTCTATCGCCGCGTCACAGGCGGACGCCTGCCCGTTTCGAGCCTCGTGCTCCCCATTCTGGCGGGCGAACAAAATTTGGGCGTGTTGGTTTTGGATAACTTCAACACCCCCGCGGCCTTCAAACAAAACGACGAAACCCTGCTCTCCTCGCTTTCACAACAGGTGGCCCTCTCGCTCGAAAACGTGCGCCTCGTGCAAGCCACGCAGGAACGCGCCGGCCAATTGCAAGCCCTCACCGACGTGGCCGCCACCATTACGTCCAGCCTGCAAAGCCGCGAGCTTATCTCTTCGTTGCTCGATCAGTTGTTGCCCGTTCTGCGTTACGACACCGCCACCTTGTGGATGCGCGAACGCGACCAGCTTACCGTCCACGCGGCGCGCGGTTTTCCCGATACCGAAAAACGCGTCGGCCTTAATGTCAACGTGGCCGATAGCATCCTCTTCAAGGAAATGATCCGACTTGGCCAGCCGATTTCGGTGGGCGACGTGCGCGAAGACTCGCGCTTCCCGGCCTACGAAACCCCGCGTCTTTCGTGGATGGGCATCCCGCTCATGGCGAAAGGGCAGGTGATCGGCTTGATTGCCCTCGAAAAGATCGAGGCCAATTTCTACACCACTGAACACACGCAAGTAGCCACCACCTTTGCCTCGCAGGCCGCGGTGGCTTTGGAAAATGCCCGTCTCTTCGAAGAGAGCCTCGGACGCGCCGCCGAACTGGACGATCGTTCCAAGCGCCTGGCCCTGCTCAACCGCTTCTCCTCGGAATTGAGCGGCCTGCTCGATACCGACCAGATCCTGACTCTTTCCTCGCAGGAATTATTGACCGCCCTCGGCGCGTTGCGCGTCTCCGTCATCGCGTACGAGCGCGGCCGCGCGGACCTGCGGATGGTTCTGCCTCGCGCGCGTCGCGCCATCTCGCGGCCCATCCCCGATTCGCCGCTTCTCAATCGACTGCGCGAGGAATCGCGCGGCCTCTTTACCACCGACGACGTGCGCGCCGAAGAAGAGACCCGCGCCCTGCTGGACTTCCTCGGCCTCGATACGCGCGGACTGATGATCCTGCCGCTCGGCGCGAACGAGACGCGCTTCATCATCCTCATCCACGGCGGCGAGGAGACGCGCTTCGGCCTCAACGAGATCGAACTGGCGCGCACCGTGGGCAACCAGACTTCCATCGCGCTCGAAAATACGCGCTTATATCAATCCACCGTGCAGACCGCCGAACGCTTCGCCATTCTCAATCAGGCCAGTAGCGAGATCAACTCCAGCCTCGACCCCGAGGAAATTTACGCCTTCATTCACAAGGCCGTCCAGCGCTTGATGCCTGTGGAGGCCTTCGTGATCGCTCTGCTCGACAAGGAAGCCCAGGAGATCGAAGGCGTGTACCTGATTGACGGCGAAACGCGCTCGCCCAACCAGCGCATCCCGCTTGGCAAGGGACTGAGCGGCAACGTGATCGCCCGCGGCGAACCATTGCTCCTGCACGGCACAGAACAGGCCAACGCGGTGGACGGAGTCACTTATGGCGAACTGGGAACGCCGCCTTCGATCCTCGCTGTCCCCATGACAATCGGCGGCGAGACGATTGGCATGTTGTCCGCGCAGAGTTATCAGTTGAACGTTTATAACAAGGAAGATCTCCAGATTCTTAGCACGCTGGGTAACCAGGCCGTGGTCGCCATCCAAAACGGACGCCTGTTTGCCGAGACCCAGCGCCTCGCGGAGGAACTGGAAGCGCGCGTCATCGAACGCACCGCCCAGTTGCAACGCGAACAGCAAAACACCGAAACCCTCCTTCGCATCCTTACCGAGGTGTCTTCGAGTCTCGACCTCGACCGCGCCCTCAATCGCACCCTGGCGCTCCTCAACGAAGCCATCGGCGCGGAGCAGGGCACCATCATGCTCCTGCAAGCGGACGACAATCTGCTCCACTATCGCGCAGGATACGGCTACCTCACGCGCCAGGCCGTGGAAGAGAACCGCATCGTCACCCTGCGCGTGGGCGAAGGACTGGCGGGCTGGGTGGTGGAAAACCGCCAGGGCGTGCTGATCGAAGACCTGCATCAGGATGCGCGCTGGGTGCGCGCCACCTCCGGTTCGCGCGACCATCGCTCCGGCATCGTCGCACCCATGATGGTCGGCGAGGATGTGATCGGCGTGCTGATGGTCTTCCATCGCAAGGTAGCGCACTTCAGCCCCGAGTTGCTCAACCTCGTCCAGGCCATCGGCGGACAGGTGGCCGTCGCCATCAACAACGCCAACCTGTACGAACTCATCCGCGACCAGGCCGAGCGCCTTGGCACCATGCTCCGCAAGGAACAGGAAGAAGCCAGCCGCTCGCAAGCCATCCTCGAGGCCGTGGCCGATGGCGTGCTGGTCACCAGTTTCGACAACAAGATCACCTTTGTCAACAATTCTGCCGAGCGCATTCTCGACTTGATTTCCGCCAACATCCTCGGCCAATCCCTGGACACTTTCGGCGGGCTGTTTGGCAAAGCCGCCTCGACTTGGATGCAGACTGTGCGCGGCTGGTCGGAGAACCCCGCTTCGTATGAGCCTGGCGATACCTACGCCGAACAGATCGAACTGGACAACAAACGCATCGTGCTGGTGCATCTCTCGCCCGTCATGTTGCTGAACGACTTCCTCGGCACGGTGTCCATCTTCCGCGACATCACGCACGAGGTCGAAGTGGACCGCCTCAAGTCCGAGTTTGTCGCGACCGTCAGCCACGAGCTCCGCACCCCGATGACGTCCATCCGCGGCTACGCCGACATCCTGTTATTGGGCGCGGCCGGCGCGTTGAACGAGAACCAGTCGCACTTCCTTAATATCATCAAGAGCAATACCGAACGACTTAACATCCTGGTCAATGACCTGCTCGACATCTCGCGCATCGAGGCCGGACGCGTGACGCTTGCGCCCCAGGCCCTCGACCTGCGCGAAGTGGCCGAAGACGTGCTGGCCGACATCCTGCGCCGCTCGCAGGAGGAAAACAAGCCCATGGCCATCTCGCTCGAAGCGCCCAAAGACCTGCCACGCGTCTTTGGCGACTCGGAGCGTGTGCGCCAGATTCTCGACAACCTGGTGGATAACGCCTATCACTACACACCCAAGGATGGACAGATTCAGGTCCGCATCCACCCTGAGAATGGCGAAGTGCAAGTGGACGTGATAGACAGCGGCGTGGGCGTGGCTACTGAAGACCAGGAACGCGTGTTTGAACGGTTTTATCGAGGCGAGCATCCGCTCGTTCTCGCTACCCCAGGCACCGGGTTGGGGCTTTCCATTGTGCGGCAACTCGTGGAAATGCACCACGGCCGCATTTGGATGACCAGCAAGGGCGTCCCAGGCGAGGGCAGCGCCTTCTCCTTTACGCTCCCCGCACATCAAACAGACTCCTCTGGACGAGGCAAGAATGGCAAAAATATTAATCGCTGAAGACGAACGGGATATTCGAGATTTGGTGGCCTTCACCCTGCGCTTTGCAGGCCATGAAGTGGCGGCCGCCTCCAATGGGGAGGAGGCGGTTCAACTCGCCCCCAAAGAGAAACCCGACCTCATCTTGATGGATGTCCGTATGCCGCGCATGACGGGCTACGACGCCTGCCGCGTGATAAAGGCAGACCCCAACCTGAGGGATATTCCCGTTGTCTTCCTTTCCGCCAAAGGACAGGAAAGCGAAATTCAAACGGGACTCGACGTGGGAGCGGAGGAATACCTGCTTAAACCCTTCGCCCCCGACCAACTGACCGAACGTGTCAAGGCGATCTTGGCGAAGTTTGGGAAGTGATTAGATTATTGCGTACCGCATACTGCGTACTTCGTATTAAGCAATACGCAATACGCAGTACGAAATACGCAATACAAACCAGTTCCGTGAAAGAAAGTCACTGCACCCCCAATGAGCGTCGTATTCCTTGATAACGCGATTGTCCACTATGAAGTGCTGGGCAAGGGACGTCCTGTCTTCTTCCTGCACGGCTGGGTGGGCTCATGGAAATATTGGATCCCCACCTTGCAGGTGGCGTCCACCTCCTATCGTGCCTACGCGCTTGATCTTTGGGGTTTTGGCGAAACCGCCCACAACGCCATGGGCTACAACCTCGACAAGCAGGCCGACATGCTGCGCGCTTTCATGGAAAAAATGGGCATCGGCAAGATCGCCATCGTGGGGCACGGACTCGGCGCGTTAGTGGCGTTTCACTTTGCGCGGCGCTTCCAAACCCAAAATGTCTTGGACCGCATGATGGTCGTCAACTGCCCCGTGGACTATGGCGCGGTCAACCAGCGCATGCTCACCTCCGCGCCCGCCGAACTGGCCGACTGGCTCTCGAACCGCGCCCCCGAAGTGGTGGCCGCGCTCTCCGACACGGCGAAGGCCGACCCCAAAGCCATTGCCGCCTCGATGGACGATTTGCAGGCTAACAACCTCTTTGGCGGCGCGCGTCAAACCGACCTGCCCTGTCTCTTCGTTTATGGGCAGAACGACCCGGCCATTCCGCCTCCGCCGCCTGAAAAGCTCACGATCTTTTCTCATATGATGCACAGCGTTACCCTCGAAAGTTCAGGCCACTTTCCCATGCTCGAGGAGACGCAAAAATTCAACCGCCTGCTCGTGGACTTCCTCGCCCTCGACTCGGGCGTCAGTCCAACCGAGTTGCAATTCAAAGAAGAATGGAAGCGACGCGTACGATAGAAACCCGTTTTTTGCAACAAAACGGGTTTCTCTTTTTTTGACTTGACATCCCCTCCCGCGCGGCATATACTCCGTACGCAACTGAACGGGGAGCCTGGCACACAGGCTGAGAGGAGCGTATTCGCTCGACCCGCATCACCTGATCTGGTTAATACCAGCGGAGGGAACCTCGCATTCTGTAATCCTCCGCTGGGAGGATTTTTTATTTTCACTTCCTCCCCCTCCCCATTTTCCGTTCTTTGGAAAATGGGGAGGGCAGGGAGGGGTAATGCCTCGCTGTATCATCTTTGCCAACGGGACTCTTCCCGACCTCGACTCTGCCCGCCGATTGATCCGCCCCGATGACTTCCTCCTCGCCGCGGACGGGGGGACGCGTCACATCCTCGACCTCGGGCGGACTCCGTCCATCATCATCGGCGACCTCGACTCCGCGACCTTCGACCTTCGACCCTTGACCGAATCTGGAACGAAGATCATCCAACACCCGCGCGACAAAGACGAGACCGATCTCGAACTCGCGCTCGATTACGCCCTCAAAAACGGTTACCGCGAAATCGTCATCGTGGCCGCGCTCGGGAATCGTCTCGACCAGATGCTTGCGAACATCGCCCTCCTCACCGATCCTCGACTTGCGACTTTCGACCTTCGACTCGCCGACGGTGTGGAACAGGCATTTTTCTGCCGCGCCCGCTCCGAGGTCGAAGGGAGACGCGGCGATGTCGTCTCGCTCATCCCCTGGGGCGGGGAAGTCCGCGGCGTCAGCACAGAGGGTCTGCGCTGGCCGCTATCGGACGAGACGTTATACCCGCACAAGACGCGCGGCATCAGCAATGAAATGACAGGCAATGTCGCGCACATTCAAATTGCGTCGGGCCTCTTGCTCATCGTCCATCGAAGACAATCGTAAATACTTGTTTCGCCAGCAGTTCGATTTGCTTGGCAAATCGTGCTGACGGCTCGCACAACTGCCCTGGCGGGCGTTGCCAGGGGTGCAACTGCTCGCGAACTTTGACATAAATCGTAAATCGAAAGGTTCCCCATGAAAAAATTTCTTCTGCTTACCGCATTCTGCATTCTGCTTTCCGCTTGCGCGCCGCAAGCCACAGCCACGCAATCTCCCATCGAAATGGAAGTGCTTGCCCCGCCCACCGCGCAGACCGTGACCCCGCTTACTTCGGGCGAACCGCTTCCGCTCACGGTGATGACGCACTCCTCGTTTGCCATCAGCGAGGGCGCGCTGGCCGCGTTCGAGCAAGCCAACAACGTGAAGGTGACTTTTCTCAATGGCGGCGACGTGGGCGAGGCGCTAAACAAGGCCATCCTTTCAAAAGACGCGCCGCTCGCCGACGTTTTCTACGGCGTGGATAACACCTTCCTTTCGCGCGCGCTCGAAGCGGGCATCTTCGAGGCGTATGCCTCGCCCGCGCTGGCAAACGTGCCCGCCGAGTTTCGTCTCGACCCCGAGAACCGTGCCACACCCGTGGACTACGGCGACGTGTGCATCAATTATGACCGCGCCTTTTTCGCGAAGAACGAACTGCCCGTGCCGACCACGCTCGGCGATTTGATTCGCCCCGAATACAACGGCATGCTGGTGGTGGAAAATCCCGCCACGTCTTCGCCTGGGTTGGCGTTCCTGCTGGCGACGGTGGCGCATTTTGGCGAACCTGGCTATCTCGATTTTTGGCGTTCCCTGCGCGCCAACGGACTGGTCGTCGTCAACGATTGGGAGACGGCCTACTACACCAACTTCAGCGCGTCGTCGGGACGCGGCCCGCAGACGATGGTCGTCTCGTATGCGACCAGCCCGGCCGCGGAAGTGATCTATAGCGAGGTCGTCATCGAGCAATCGCCCAGCGCGTCCATTCTTGGACCTCAAACCTGTTTCCGCCAAATTGAGTTTGTCGGCATCCTCGCGGGGACGCGCCAACGCGCCGCCGCCGAGCGCTTCGTGGACTTCATGCTCAGCCTCACGTTCCAGGAAGACCTGCCCCTGCAGATGTTCGTCCTGCCCGTGGACCCGTTTGCCATCCTGCCCGATTCGTTCTACCAGTTTAACGAATATCCCACCGATCCCGCCATCCTCGCGCCCGACGTGATCGCCGCAAATCGTGATCGTTGGATTCAAGAATGGACCGACGCGGTTTTGCGGTAAGGCGAGTCGGCGATTCAATGAGGCAGCGATTCAGCGAGTCAGCAAGTCAGCGAGTCAGCGATTCGACCCCGCGTCGTTTCGCTGATTCGTTGATTCGTTTGCCTTCCGCCGTCCGCTCTCTGCATTCTGCTTTCTTTCTCCTCCCTTCGCTCCTCTTCCTCCTCCTCTTCTTCTTCCTCCCGCTCGCGCGTATCCTCTCCCTCAGCCTCGACGCGTCGGTTTTGACAAGCGCCAATTTCCAAACCGCCTCACACGTTTTACGTTTTACGCTTTACCAGGCCGCGCTCTCCACCCTCCTCACCTTCCTGCTCGGACTCCCCTCTGCCTTCCTCTTCGCCCGTTTCGACTTTCGCGGCAAGCCTCTCCTGCGCGCGCTCACGGCTGTCCCGTTCATGCTCCCCACCGTCGTCGTCGCGGCAGGCTTCAACGCCCTGCTCGGCCCGCGCGGTTGGCTCACCCTCCTCCTCTCCTCTTTACGCAATACGCAACACGCAACAGCCGATGCGCTTCCATTTGTTGGGACGCTAACCGCCATCCTCCTCGCCCACGTTTTCTACAACACCTCCATCGTCATCCGCATCGTCGGCGCCGCGTTGACCCACCTCGACCCGCGTCTCGAACAGGCCGCGCGGACTCTCGGCGCGGACAGTTTCCGCGTCTGGACGCGTCTCACGCTTCCACTCCTGCGCGGGCCGCTCCTCGCCTCTGGCCTGCTCGTCTTCCTCTTTGACTTTTCCAGTTTTGGCGTCATCCTCCTTTTGGGAGGCCCGCAATTTTCCACCCTTGAAACCGAAATTTACATTCAGGCCATGCGCCTGCTCAACCTGCCGATGGCCGCCTTGCTCTCGATCATTCAACTGCTTTGCACGCTGGCCGTTTCCATTTTATATGAGCGGGTTGTAGCGCGCACCCTCGTCCCAACCACGCCCAAACCCTCCACTGCCCGTCCGCCCAAATCTCTGCGCGAGCGTGCCTTTGTTTTTGGCCTATCCTTCTTACTTTTTACGTTTTTCGTTTTACCTTTAATCTCCATCCCTCTCCGCTCCCTCGCCCGCACCGAAGCCGACCGCGGCCAGCGCGACGAAGTCCAATACGGCCTCACCTTCGATTATTATTCCGAGCTCTTCGTCAACCGACGCCACTCGGTCTTTTACGTCCCGCCCGCCGAAGCCGCGCGCAACTCGCTCACCTACGCCATCGCGACCGTCCTCCTTTCGCTCGCGCTGGGCTTCCCCGCCGCGGCCGCGCTCAAACGGCAAACCGTCTTTTCCAAATTCATTGACCCCTTCCTCATCCTGCCTCTCGGCGCGTCCGCCGTCACCCTCGGCCTCGGCTACCTTATCACCTTCAACCAGCCACTGATCATTGGTCACTGGTCACTGATCACTTCCCCACTGATCGTCCCCCTCGCCCACACCGTCATCGCCTTGCCCTTCGTGATTCGGGTTCTCCAACCCGCGCTCGCCTCCATCCCCGAACGGCTCCGTCACGCGGCCGCGTCCCTCGGCGCCTCGCCCCTGCGCGTCTGGCAGACCGTGGACTGGCCGATCGTCTCTCGCGCGCTTCTCGCCGCGTCCACGTTCGCGTTCACCGTCTCGCTCGGCGAGTTTGGCGCGGCCTCCCTGCTTGCCCGTCCCGACCTGCCAACTCTGCCGCTTGCCATCGCCCGCTTCCTCTCGCAACCTGGCGGACTGAACTATGGCCAGGCCATGGCCATGTCCACGATTTTGATGCTCGTTACTTTGCTTGGTATTTTGTTGATCGAAAAAATACGCTTGTCTGGCTCTGAAGAATTTTGATATTTCGTATTGCGTACTGCGTATTTCGTAGCCAGCGCAATACGCAGTACGCAGTAGGCTCTACAAATTATGCTCACTATTACTAACATCTCCAAACATTACGAAGGTCAGCCCCTTCTCCAGGGTGTATCCTTTACTGTCCACGCGGGCGAGACGATCTGCCTGCTCGGCGCGTCGGGCAGTGGAAAGTCCACGTTGTTGCGGATCATCGCGGGACTTGAACCTCCCGAAGCAGGACGCGTCCTCTGGGACAGCGCGGACCTCGCCCCCATCCCGCCTCACGCGCGTGACTTTGGGCTGGTCTTCCAGGACTACGCGCTTTTTCCGCATCTGACAGTTTTTGAGAACGTCGCGTTCGGCTTGCGGATGCGTGTCCATTCGCCATTGCGATTATTTCCGTCATTGCGAGGAGGGCGGTTTTCCCGACGAAGCAATCCCCGCGCCAACGAGGAGATTGCTTCGCAAAAAGCGCTCGCAATGACGGATGGTCAAGGGGAGAAAAATTCCAAGACCGAATTAGCGAAACGCGTGGCGGAAGCGCTGGAGCTTGTGAATCTCTCTGGCTTCGGCGCTCGCCGCGTCACCGACCTCTCTGGCGGCGAGCAACAACGCGTGGCGTTGGCGCGTGCGCTCGCGCCGCGTCCACGCTTGCTGATGTTTGATGAACCGCTCGGCGCGTTGGATCGTTCGCTCAAGGAAGAGTTGCTCGACGAGTTGCGCGCCATTTTGCATCGGACGCGCATCCCTGCCATTTACGTCACGCACGATCAGGAAGAGGCCTTCGCCATCGCCGATCGGATTCTGCTCCTGCACGAGGGAGTCATCGTCCGCGAGGGGAGTCCCGCGCAGGTATGGAACGATCCACAATCGGCGTGGGCCGCGCGGTTTTTGGGGGTGGGGAATGTGGTGGATGGGAAAGTGTTTCAGGTTTCAAGTTCCACGTTTCAAGTTAAAACTGACTTTGGAATCTTTGAAATGGAGTGTGGACATCGTCATGCGGAAGGGGAAGAAGTCGCGCTGTTGTTGAAACCGTCAGCGAGAGGGGCGAGGATCAAGGCTCGGGTGGATGAAGCGCTGTTTCGGCGCGACCAGTTCAAGGTCAGGTTGGGAGGCGGGTTGGTCATCCTGATGGACGAGGCTCCAGAGATCGGCTCGGAGATTTCGGTTGCGTTCCGCGTGGAGTGTCTCGGTCATGCGTGAAACAATCGTCGTGGATAAATTGAGTCCGCAAGGCGAGTTGAAGTGGCGTTACGAGGGCGAGGTGACAGCGCGCGGCGCTGACTGGTTGACGCTCGAAGCCTTCTTCGACCGCGACGACGCGCCCTTCATGGATACCTCTCTCAAACGCGGCGATCGTTTTGTGGAGACGTATTATTCGAAGCGCTGGTACAACATTTTTGAAATTTACGACCGCGACGACGGCGCGCTGAAAGGCTGGTATTGCAACATCACGTGTCCTGCCAAAATTTTGGATGGCCGCGTAGAATACGTGGACTTGTTCGTTGACCTTTGGGTTTCCTCGAATGGCGCGCAAACGATTTTGGATGAAGATGAATTTCTCGCCGCCGATCTGGATGAAAGAACGCGCCGCTCTGCGCGCGACGCGTTGCTGGAATTGCAAACCTACTTTAAATCAAAACGGCCTGTGGATTAGCGCAGGCCGTTTTGATTTGGTTTATTAAAGGCCGAGTTGGTAGATGATCGTATCGCCGAAAAACCAGGCTCCCAGAAGGATCACGCAACAACAACACAGAACCACTCCCGCTACGACAGCGATGATGATGACGGTGTTGTTCTTCTTCGGCGCGTCGGGTTGGGGCGGCTGAGGGGTTGAGATGACGGTTTCGTTCATTTCTTCTTCTCCTTGAAAATGGATTTCTCGATATTATGCCAGCGCTTGCACGGCGGCATGAATTCGCTTTACGCGGCGGGCGATTTTTTGTTCGAGCGATTCCACCACCACCAGATGAACAGCGCGGCGGCCACGATCAACAACGTACCAGCCGCGAGCGGGAGGACGATCGCCAGCAGTGACACGCCCGTGGCGGCCACATCTTCGGCCACGCTGACGGGCATGTTGGCCGCGCCGCCCGTTGTCGCTGTGACGGCGGGACGCACCACCACCGACTTGGTGGCGTGGACGCCGCCCGCCACGAACAGCCCCAGCGCGAGGGCCAGGACGGGGTTCACGTCGGTGATAACGTTGGCGCTGGCCGCGAAGGCCACCGCTCCCGCCGCGGGGCGGACGACGGTCTGGATGAGATCGTTGACGTGATTGACTGTGGGAATTTTATCGGCCAGCATCTCGATGATGAGCAGGATGCCCAGCAGGATGAGAATCCACGGGTTGGAAAGCGTGTCCCAGGGCTTTTGCAGGTTGAGGAGGTTGGTGTAATGATCCAACACGCCGATCGCCAGCAGGGGAATGTAGGCGTTCAGCCCCGCGCTGGCGGAGAGACCAAAGGCGGAAAAAATTCCAGTGAGTAATTCCATGTCGTTCTCCTGATAATCGCCCGTCATTGCGAGGGCGGTCTTCCCGAAGCAATCCCCGCTTAGTCGAGGAGATTGCTTCGTTGCAAAGAACGCTCCTCGCAATGACGGCATACTACGTGCCGAGGGGAAAGGCTCCCCACGTTCCCGTTAATTGTAATCGAAACAAATCAATAGCGAGAATCATTAACAATGCCAGCGTGAAGCCTGCGAGGAGAGGGAAGCCCAATTCGCGGAAATTGACGAGCGTATTGTCCTGCCGCATGATCATCAACCAGACGATGGAGAAAACTAGACTCAGCAAGGCCAGGACTCCGAGCGGACTGATGATGGCGATGGGATAGAGGATGATGGGCGACTCGGTCAGGATGACAAGGTCAATGGCGAGCAGGATTCCGACGATGGCGAAGAAGCGTGGGAACGCGTCCACGACGGGAGCCATATCGAGGTCCCGCCAGACCGATTGATTGAAGGCGGGGAAGAGGAAGAAGGCCATCGTCATGCCCATGCCTGTCCCTGTCAACAATCGCAAGGTGTGATTGGGCGTGTAGAGGTTGGGTATCTGCTGGAGCCCGCCCGTGACCTGTTTGAGCAGGTAGAGGTAGGAGTTGCTCCCGTCCACCGCGAAGGCGAGGAAGAGCAGCGCGAAGAGGATGTAGAATTTTTTGTGAGGCATGCCGCCGCGTTTGCGGGCGGTGAAGGCGAGAAAGGTCAATGTGACCGCGGCGGAGGTGAACGTGCCAGAGCAACGCGCGCAGAGCGGGAGTTGACGCTCGCCGATGTGGAAGGAGCGCTCGTCAATGCGATGACAGACCGCGTAGCCGACCGCGTCCAATTTGCCGAGGACGCCTGGCGGGGCAATGTAAAGCCAACCCGCGAAGGCGATCAACGCGGCGATCGGCACAAACCAGCGTGAAATTTTTTGAGTGAGGGGGGATGACATGCAGAGATTATATCGCGGCAAACGAACTGGGTTTGCGAAAACGGAGTCCAAAATCTCTGACTTTGGAAACGACTGTCGGAGACATTCGACTCCGTGCTTTTATATCAGACACGGAGACGCAGAGTTTTAAATCTCCGGTCTCCGTGTCTCATTGGTTATTTTTTGGGGCAGGTTACTTTTTCGATTTCGGCGCAAATTCGCGCGGTTCGAGCAAGCCCCAGCGGCCTGCGGCCAGGTAGAGAATATCGAGCAGCAAGTCATTGTAGGAAATGCCCTCGGCTTTGGCTTGCAGGCAGAGGTCGCTGTAATCGGGGGTGAGGCCGGGCAGGGTGTTGATCTCGAGCAGGCGCGGGTTGCCTTCATCGTCGAGGCGGATGTCGGTGCGAGAGACATCCAGCGCGCCGAGCAGGAAGTGGGCGCGGTAGGCGAAGTGCTTGAGTTTCTTTTCGAGTTCGGGTTCCACGTTGGCGGGGCAGATGTAATCGGGCGCGCCTTGTTCGCCGACATCTTTAGCCTTCGCGGCCTGACTGTAAACATTCGGCGTGACGGAGCGGCTCGCGTCCAACTCCAGGATGGGGAAGCGGTGGAAGCCGTCCTTGTCGTCGTACCATTCGGGGTGGCGCGAGTAGAGCTTCGCGTCAGCGCGTCCCATCACGCCGACGGTGAATTCGCGGCCCGAGAGAAAGGTCTCCACGAGCGCGGGCTGTTGATATGTGCCGACCACCCAGCTGACGCGCTCTCGCAGTTCCGCTTCGTTCTTGACGATGGCTTTCGCGTCCACGCCCATGCCTGTCCCTTCGCGGGCCGGCTTGACGAAGAGCGGATACTTCAGGTCGGGGCGCAGGGGTTCGTCGCCCGTGAGAAATTCCTGGAAGGGGGCCACAGGCAGACGACGGTCACGCCAGATGCGTTTCGTCAGGGTTTTGTCGAGCGAGATGGCGTTGGTCAACACGCGCGAACCCGTGTAGGGGATGCCGAACATCTCAAGCAGGGCCGGGACGTGGGCCTCGCGCGCGTCGCCGCCGAGTCCCTCGGCGATGTTGAAGCAGATGTCGGGCGCGTAGTCCTGAACCGTCTGCGGCAGGGTGCGGTCGGCCATCAGGAATTTTGTCTCATGGCCGTCGCTTTCGAGCGCGCCCTGAATGTGGTGGATGGTCTCGATGTGGTCGAAGTCCGCGAACGCGTCGGGCGGAACGCCTTCGGGTTTGGGCTGGCTTTCATCTTTGATGTTGGCGATGACGGCGATCTTCCAATACCGTTTCATGCGTGAGGGAGGTTTCTCCATTGGGAATTGCTCCTTTGTGGTTGATGCTAAAAAACTAGTATAAAACATCACGGCCATCTGGCAAGGTTTTTGAAGGGGGAGGAAGTTTAAAATTTTCCGAAATAATGAAGGAACTTCCTGTTTATGACAGGGTCAGGTGAGTCTACGATGAAAGTAACTAGACAATCCCTATGCTTTCAGTTATCATTGGCTTCATCTAGTGCAACGAGGCACAAATAAGATTTTGTGCCAAACAAAAAGCCCCGGGAACTTATCTAAAGTCCCTGGTTCGCCCGGATAGTCTCTATCCGGGCGGTTGTACGTAAAACCAAATCGCAGGCAAAGGCCTGCAATTCCAATGTGTGGTGCGGAGGCATAATGACCGACCTGATCAAACAGATCACCAGTGACCTGCAGAAGCAGATCGACGCGTTTACGCCGGTAATCGGCGTGAGCGATGTGGGAACCGTGAGCGAGGCCGGTGACGGTATCGCCCGCGTGGTAGGGCTTGCGAACGTCAAGGCGCAGGAACTCGTCCAATTCGCGAACGGCGTCATCGGGATCGCGTTCAACCTGGAAAAAGACAGCGTGGGCGTGATCATCATGGGCGATTACGCCGGCGTGACCGAAGGTATGCAGGTGCGCTCTTTGGGGCGTATCGCTTCGGTGCCGGTGGGCGACGGGCTGATCGGACGCGTGGTAAACGCGCTCGGCGAGCCGATTGACGGCAAAGGCCCCATCCAGACCACTGGATTTCGCCCGATCGAGCGCATCGCTCCGGGCGTGGTTTATCGCCAGGATGTGGATACCCCGGTGCAGACCGGTATCAAATCCATCGACTCGATGATCCCCGTTGGCCGCGGCCAGCGCGAGCTCATCATCGGCGACCGCCAGACCGGCAAGACCGCCCTCGCGATTGATACGATCATCAATCAAAAAGGCAAGAACCTCGTTTGTATTTATGTGGCTATCGGCCAGAAGAAAGCCGCCGTGGCCCGCACGCAAGGCATTTTGGAACGCGCCGGCGCGATGGAACACACTATCATTGTGGTGGCCGCGGCCGATGAAGCCGCCGCCATGCAATACATTGCCCCGTACGCTGGCACGTCCATGGGCGAAGAGTTCATGGAGACCGGACGCGACGCTCTCGTGATCTTCGATGACCTCTCGAAGCACGCCTGGGCCTACCGCCAGGTTTCCCTGCTCCTCCGCCGCCCGCCTGGACGTGAAGCGTATCCCGGCGACGTGTTCTACCTCCACTCCCGCCTGCTCGAACGCGCGGCCCGTCTCGCGAATCAGTACGTCATTGTCAAGAAGGATTTCGCGGGCGCGGAAGCCGGCCCGAAGGATGGCGTGGACGGCAAGGTGTACACCGGCCCCCTGTCCAAGCATGAAGCGGACGAAGCCTGCAAGGGCATGGACGGCCACAAGGTCGTCAAAGTCAAAGGCACGGGCGGTTCGTTGACGGCGCTCCCGATCATCGAAACCCTGCTCGGCGACGTTTCTGCATACATCCCCACCAACGTGATTTCAATTACCGATGGACAGATCTTCCTTGAAGGCAACCTGTTCAATGCCGGCATCCGCCCCGCGGTGAACGTGGGTATCTCCGTCTCGCGCGTGGGTGGCGACGCCCAGACCAAGGCCATGAAGCAGGTGGCGGCCCGCCTCCGCCTCGACATGGCGCAGTTCCGCGAGTTGGCGGCCTTCGCCCAGTTCGGTTCCGATCTGGACAAGGCGACACAGGCCCAGCTTGGACGCGGTCAGCGCATGCAGGAAATTCTCAAGCAACCGCAGTACGCCCCGATGTCGCTGGAGAATCAGGTCATCGTGCTGTTCGCTGGCACGAACGGTTACGCCGACGCCGTCCCCGTGGAAAAGATGCGCCAGTGGGAACTTGACCTCGTCCGCTACATGGAAACGACCTATCCCGAGGTCGGGAAGAGCATCACTTCCGAAAACAAAATCACCGACGACAACCGCGCCGCGCTCGTCAAGGCGCTCGAAGCGTTCAAAATTTCCTGGCAGGGTTAAGCCATGGCATCTGCCCGAGAAATGCGGCTCCGCATTCGGAGCGTAAAAAACATCTCGCAGGTGACGCGTGCCCTGGAGGCCGTGAGCGCCAGCAAGGTCCGCAAGGCCATCGCGGCTGTGACGGCCACCCGCGCCTACGCCGGCAAGGCCTGGCAGGTGCTTACGCACGTCGCCAAACAGCCGGGACGCGAATCCCTGCACCCGTTGCTGACGAAGCGACCGGAGGTCAAGAACACCCTGGCCGTCATCGTCACCGGTGACCGTGGTCTGGCGGGCGCGTACAACACGAACGTGATCCGTTTCGTGGCGCGCAAGTTCGACCATTATGAACACCCTCTCCATTTCATTGCAGTGGGGCGCAAGGGACGCGACCTGATGATCCGCCGCCGCAAGAACGTGGTGGCCGATTTTAGCAACCTGCCCGCCGCGCCTTCCTTCATGGACGTTTCTGCCATCGGACGCATGGTGGTGGAAGAGTTCCTCGAAGGCCGCGCCGACGAGGTCTACCTGATCTACACCGATTTCATCACCATGTCGCGTCAAGAGACGGTGGTGAAGCGCCTGCTCCCGCTCGAAGTGGACGGAAGCGACCGCGTGGAAGAATACGAAGCCAAAGCGGGACCCGCCGCGGCCTACATCTACGAGCCGGGCGAGCGCGAAATTTTGGATGAGATCATCCCGCGCTTCACTGGCCTGCAGATTTATCAAGCCGTGCTAGAGTCGCAGGCCAGCGAGCATGCCGCGCGCATGATTGCCATGCGCAACGCGACCGACTCGGCGCTGGACCTGGTGGAACAACTCAAACTGGCTTACAACAAGGTGCGTCAACAGACGATCACCAACGACATTTTGGATATTGTGGGCGGCGCGAACGCGCTGGCACAATCGTAAAGACGTTGCTTTGCAACGTCTCTACCCTTGGAGGCTTACATGACAAATGCAATTGGGCGCGTAGTGCAAATCCTCGGCGGTGTGGTGGACGTGGAATTCCCCCATGGTCAAACCCCTGAAATTTATGAAGCGATCACCGTCGAGCGCGAAGGCAAGGAGCCGCTCGTTCTGGAAGTGCAAAAGAACATGGGCGATAACTGGGTGCGAACCGTTTCGATGGATAGCACCGACGGCCTGCAACGCGGCGTTCCCGCGGTGGCGACCGGCGCTCCGATCCAGGTTCCCGTGGGACCTGCCACTCTTGGGCGCATCTTCAATGTGTTGGGTAAACCCGTAGATGAGAAGGGACCGGTCGCGGCCGCGAGCCATTATCCAATCCATCGTTCCGCTCCGCCCTTCTCCGAACAATCCACCCGCGTGGAAGTGTTCGAGACCGGCGTGAAAGTCATCGACCTGATCGCCCCCTTCACCAAGGGCGGTAAGACCGGCATCTTCGGCGGCGCAGGCACTGGCAAGACCGTTATCATCATGGAACTCATCCGCTCCGTCGCGACGGAACACGAAGGCAACTCCGTGTTCGCCGGCGTGGGCGAGCGCACCCGCGAAGGGACGCAGCTCTACCGTGAAATGATCGAGTCGGGCGTTATGAAAGACACGGTCATGGTCTACGGCCAGATGAACGAGCCTTCGGGCGTGCGTCTGCGCGTGGCCTTGTCCGCTCTTTCGATGGCCGAATACTTCCGCGATCAGGGCCGCGACGTGCTGCTCTTCGTGGACAACATCTTCCGCTTCTCCATGTCGGGTTCAGAGGTTTCGGCCCTGCTCGGACGTATGCCCTCCGCCGTAGGTTACCAGCCGACCCTCGCCACCGAGATGGGCGAACTGCAAGAGCGCATCACCTCGACGAAGACCGGCTCCATCACCTCGATGCAGGCCGTGTACGTCCCCGCCGACGACTACTCTGATCCCGCGCCAGTGGCGACGTTTACCCACCTCGACGCGACCATCGCCCTCGAGCGCTCCATCGTGGAAAAGGGCATCTACCCTGCCGTGGACCCGCTCGCTTCGACCTCCCGCATTTTGGATCCCAACATCGTGGGCGACGAACACTACAAGACGGCCCGCGAAGTCCAGCGCGTTCTGCAACGCTACAAAGACTTGCAGGACATCATCGCCATCCTCGGCATTGACGAACTCTCCGAAGACGACAAACTCATCGTCTCGCGCGCCCGCAAGATTGAGCGCTTCTTCTCCCAACCGTTCTTCGTGGCCGAACGCTTCACCGGCATCAATGGCCGCTACGTCCCGCTCAAGGACACCGTGCGCGGCTTCCGCGAGATCCTCGACGGCAAATGCGACGACCTCCCCGAGCAGGCCTTTATGATGGCTGGCACCATCGAAGACGTGCGCGAGAAGGCCGAGAAACTGGCTAAAAGTGCATAAGTGTCCCAGTGTCAAGTGTCACATGCGTCCGCACGTGACACTGAATCACATGACACGGGAGAACTGATATGACCATTCGTTGTGAAATCGTTTCGCAAGATCGCATGGTGTTTGAAGGCGATGTGGACATCGTCGTCCTGCCGGGTTCGGCGGGCGAGATGGGCATCCTTCCGCACCACGCGCCCCTGCTTACCACCCTGAAATACGGATTCATCAAAGTCCGCCAACAGGGCAAGGAAGAGATATTCGCCGTCGCGGGCGGAGTCGCAGAGGTCCAGCCGCAGATCGTCACGGTGCTGGCCGACGCGGCGGAAAACATCGAAGAAATTGACGAGGCCCGCGCCGAACAAGCGCGCGAACGCGCCCAGGAAATGCTCGCCAAGGGCGTACCCGCGGACAGCGACGCCTATCTCGCCATTGAAGCCGCCCTGCGCCGCTCCAACCTGCGCCTCGACGCCGTCAAGCGTTACCGCAAAGGTGGGCGTCCCAATACGCCCGGAGAGAATTAATCCGTGGCAATGTTCTCGAAAGACCTCGGCGTGGATCTGGGAACGATCTACACTCGTATCGCGGATCCCAGCCAGGTTCTGCTCGAAGAGCCGACCATCGTCGCCATCGAAGTGGATGCGCAGAAGATGGTGGCCGCGGGCGCGGAGGCGCGCGATATGGTTGGTCGCGTCCCCGATACCATTGAGGTGACGCGACCCCTGAAAAACGGGGTCATCGCCGATTACGAGATCACGCAGACCTTACTCTCGTACCTGCTTCAACGCGCGAGCGGCTCCTTGCGCTTCTTCCGCCCGCGCGTGATGATCTCCGTCCCGTATGGCGTGACCAGCGTGGAGCGACGCGCCGTCTTTGAAGCCGTGATGGAAGCGGGCAGCCGCGAGGCCTTCCTGATTCAGCAATCGCTGGCGGCGGCTCTCGGCATTGACCTGCCGATCGGCTCGCCTTCGGGGAACATGGTCATCTGCCTCGGCGGAGGTTGCACAGAGGCCGCGGTGCTGGCGATGTACGGCATTGTCTCCGCGGACACGTTGCGCGCAGGCGGACTCGACCTCGACGAGGCCATCGTCACGTACGTGCGCCGCAAGTACGGCGTCATCATCGGACAGGTGACAGCCGAACAACTCAAGATCAAGATTGGCGCGGCCGTGCCCCAGGATAACGAGCAAAGCATGGAAGTGCAGGGGCAGGATCAGGTCACAGGGTTGCCGCGTCCCGTCACGTTGTCCACAGGCGAGATCGTGGAGGCCTTGCAGGATCCGCTCAAACTGATCATGGAGTCCAGCCGCAAGGTGCTCGAGAAGACTCCGCCCGAACTCGTCTCCGATATCATTGACCGCGGCGTGGCAATTTGCGGCGGCGGCGCGCTGTTGCGCGGCATTGACAAGTTGCTGACGAAATCGCTGGGCGTCCCCGCCTATTTGGTGGATAACCCGCTGACGTGCGTGGTGGAAGGCGCTGCCAAGGGCCTGGGAATCTACAACGTCCTGCGCCGCAGTCTTCCGCAAGTGTAGTAGAGCAAATTGCCAATTTGCTCAACAAACAGAATCAAAACGGCTTCTTTATCGGAAGCCGTTTTTTGTTGTCTCAGTCCTGGGCGACTAGAAGTCGCACCAACGATTGCAAAGCCGACCTTCGTCGGCTGGGGAATCTAGTCAGCGCAGGCTGACTTCGCAAGCGTAGTGGCGATTTCAATCGCCGAGCCGGGCAAATTACTTTTTATCAGAATTCTCTCTCAAAGCACACGCTGTTCTCGACGCCCTCGTACTGACCATAGTTTGGAATGAGAACGTAGCCGCTCTTTCTATAAAGCCCGATGGCCTCCTCCTGCTTTTTTCCCGTTTCCAAAATGCACTTTTTATACGCGAGTTCGCCCGCCCAGGTTTCCAGTTCGCGTAAAACTTTGGACGCGATTCCCCGGCCCCTGTTTTGCGGACGCGTGAACATGCGCTTGATCTCCATGACGCCTGGCGCGTATTCCTTGATCGCGCCGCATCCCGCGGGTTGACCATCGTCGTACGCGACGACAACGTGCCTGATTTTATCTATCTTGTTGAATTGCGCGTAAAAGGGATGCTCGTCCCCATCCCGTTGCGCCAGTTCAACATCCAATTGGCGAACGAGTTCGATGAAATCGGAATTGCCAGAGTCGGCGCGAAGGAGTTGGATCATGGCTGGATGAGCGCTTCGATTTCGGCGATGTGTTCCATCTCATGCAACGACATGGAGCGGGCGCGTCCAAACACGGACTCGGCTCGCTTCTTTCCCTTTTCTGGCAGAGACAGCGACCATTGCCCCAGCGTCAACGTGGACAGGACGCGCAACAAAACCGTCCGACGGAATTTGAAATAGTCCAGCAGGGAATCGAACGGGAAGAGCTCATAGTGAACGAGGTTCCCGAAATCCCGTTCGGGGTGAATTCCACTGAACGGATGACCCTCTCTCATCAACGCAAGATAGATGAATTCCACGTTGACCGCTTCGCAATGGAGCAAGTGCGCCAAATTCTCCGTGAGCGAACGTTCACCCGTTTTCAGCGGCGTGAGAAATTGCGCGCCCGATAGACGAGCGCGCAGGCTTTCCAATCTGGCTGGCGTATCGGCAAGGATATCCAGAATTTGGGAAATGTTGGTTTCAGTGATTTCAGTGGAGATGGGCTTTTGCATTTTTTGTTTAATTTTAATAAATCACAGATTCATCGTCATTGCGACGAGGGTGACCTTCCCGACGAAGCAATCCCCTCCCGCGGCTCGGAGATTGCTTCGCAAAGAGCGCTCGCAATGACGAGTTGTAAGTGGCGCTTGAAGCAATCTGTGATTTAATGAATTTTTTGTCAACTTACCCAAATCACTCCTGTATCGCCTGTCACCGTCCAAACCCCATTTATCTTCTCGACGATATATGTCCTTCCGCCTGCTCCCAGACTTGCGAAATAAATACTGGCAGAAACCAATACTTCGGCGCTGTTCGTGACCTTGATATTTCCCAGGGTAAGGATTACTCCTTCGCCGCGAACCATACTGTCGCTGTTAAGTTCCACCTGATCGAAATTGTCCACCCAGACGACTTTCGTCGGCAAGTCAGCCAATTCGTTCGTAATGGCTTTTTGTATCGTGTCTGACAGGATGGCCGTGTCTGATCGTTCCATGGATGGATCGCCAGCCGCGTCATCGGTGGCACGGACGATGTAAAGCGTGGTTTTTTCGATCGTGCCTCCGCCAGTATCATCCACCAGGAAAACCTGCCTGATGACCGCTTCATAAATTGCGATCGTATCTTGTTCGGTTATCTGCGCGGGCTTTGGGCCGCAACCTGTTGCCAGGACAGAAATAATAACGAAAATTAAGAGTAGATTCCGCATGTTTGACTCCTTTACCTTGATTATAGTCTTGCACCTCCTGGTGTTGAAACGGATGCTTACGGATCCCACCCGTGATATGGATTTCTCCCCGACCCCGAAAGCGGACGCGCGTTGCTGTTCACTTCGATGATGAGCGGGGAAAGGGCAATGGTTGCAAGAAGCGCCAGAAGGAGGAAACTGATCAACACCCCCCGATATTCGATCAAAAACAACGGCCAACTCGTCTCTCCCCATTTGAAGATCAGGGGTAGCGCCAGTGCGGAGAGAAACGCGATCAGCCCGATCAAACGTCGTTTTGTGGTTCGGATAATTTTCTGTCTATTCCGCTTTTGCGATTTGCTGGTTTTAGGCATATTACTACCTGAGATTGAGGACATTAAAGCAAGAGACACCCTTATCAGGTGTCTCTCCTTCTTTTACAAATAATATGTCATTCTCTGCAAATGGGAGGCGGGGTCAATGTGTTGCACTTTCACATCGGGCGGCACGTTGAGGCTGATCGGCGCATAATTCAAGATGGCCTTCACGCCCGCCTTCA
The DNA here is from genome assembly GCA_016234485.1 of Chloroflexota bacterium. Classification (GTDB taxonomy): domain Bacteria; phylum Chloroflexota; class Anaerolineae; order Anaerolineales; family Villigracilaceae; genus Denitrolinea. Next base: position 27,056 of record JACRBL010000022.1, on the reverse strand, counting down.
CCAACTCGTCGGCCACATCCTGCGCGGCCACGGCAGGGACGGTGAGCATGGCCATCTTCACACCCGCCTTGCGGATCGTCTCGGCCAGCGAGGACATATCCTGCACGATGAAATCGCCGACCTTCTCCCCAACTTTTTGGGCGTCGTTATCGAACACCATCACGATCTGGAAGCCGCGATCACGAAAGCCCTGATAGCGCGCCAGCGCGTGACCCATATCGCCCGCGCCAACCAGGGCCACATCCCACACGCGGTCCACTTTCAGGATGGAGCGAAGTTTATCGAGCAGGAAGGGGATGTGATAGCCCGTCCCTTGTTTGCCAAACTCGCCAAATTGCGAAATATCTTTGCGGATCTGGGCGGCAGAGATGCCCACGCGTTCCCCCAATTCCTGTGATGAAGTGGTCTGGATGCCCTTTTCAGACATGCGTTGCAAAGCCCGCATGTAAATTGGGAGACGTCCAATGATGATATCGGGAATTTTTTCTGCATTCATGGTGTCCCTCGCCGGGTAAAGTGTTAATTAACTTTACCATAACAAGCCGTTTTGTACAATTCACCACAAATGGGGGACGTTCATTCTCCCCAGCCTTTGACTCGTTCCCCGCCCACGCGCCCAACCACTTTGTAGACGTTGACCGCCTCGGTCTTTCCCTTGACGATGGGCGAATCCACGAACTCCGCCTCGAACTCCTCCTGGACCTGGCGCTGGGCGCGCTCGCTGAGCAGGATCGGCCACTGATAGGTCTTCGTCAGGTCTTGCAGGCGCGAGGCCAGGTTCACCGCGTCGCCGATGACGGTGTAGTTGACGCGCTGGGCCGAGCCGAGCAGTCCCACGAACGCTTCGCCTGAGTGGATGCCGATGCCCATCTCCAGGTTGGGGTGGGGAGTCCCTGCGCGCTGCCAGCGGGCTTTTAGGTCGTCCAGCGCCAGACGCATGTCTAACGCGGCACGGACCGCACGCCGCGCGTGGTCCGGGTAAGAAACGGGTTCGCCGAAGAACGCGATGATCGCGTCGCCTTCGTATTTGTCCACGGTGCCGCCGTGACGGTGAATCACGTCCGTCATCGCTTCGAGGTAGGGGTTGAGGATGGCCACCACTTCTTCGGGCGCGAGTTTTTCGGAGAGGGTGGTGAAGCCGCGAATGTCGGAAAAGAGGATGGTGAGGAAGGCGCGCTTGTTGAGCGAGTTGATGTCGCGGGTGGCGATGAGTTGATCCACCATTTCGGGCGCGATGAAGCGCGTGAACAGGTTGCGGATGCGGCGCTTTTCCAACTCCTGCGAAACGGCTTGTTCGATGGTGGGCAGGATGACGCCGAGGAAAAGCATCAGTTGCGGGGCGACGAGGGGCAGGTAAAGATTCGCAAAACGGAAGAACAGGTAGCCCGCCAGCGCGTAGAGCGCCATGAGCAGAATCAGCGCCGAGATGGTGAGCGTGGGACGGTTGAGCCGCGTGAGCGCGGCGGCCACGAGCGCGGCGGCAACGATCGCCAGCAGGTTCACCCAGAGCGGCGTCTCGCTCAGGTAGGCGCCACGCAGAATCATCTCGACCGCGTTGGCAACCAGTTCCACGCCGGACGTGGGCGTTTGCGAGGAGAAGGGCGTGGGGTAGAGATCGTGCTCGGTGATGGTGGTGACGCCGATCAACACGATCTTGCCGCGAAAGGCATCGGGGTTTTGCGATAGCACGTCGCCTTCGAGCAGGGCCGCGGCAGAATAGGTTTGGATGGTGTTGGCGGGACCAGTCAGGTTGAGCGCCAAGTCGCCGTTGCGAAGCGGGACGCGCTGTCGGTTAAAGAAAAGGCCAGAGGAGGTCGCGCCCGTTGGCGGGTCGGTGTTGAGGCGCAGGCGGGCGAGTTCAAAGGCCCAGTGGTAGTATCGGTCGTCGCCGAAATCGTCGAAGGCCTGCACGCTTCGGCTGATGGGGTCGAGACGGCTTTCGAACGCGGTGATGCCGAGTCCATCGAGCGAGCCGCGCAGGGCGGGGTAGGGCAGTTTGAGCGTGACCGACCCAGGCTGGAGCGGGTCGCGGAAAATTTGCATGACGGACGCGGCGTGAGGCGACTCGGACAGCGCTCGCGCCAACGCTTCATCGCCCGACGGGTCGGCGGATTCGTCGAAGAGGAAAATGTCCACGCCGACGATGTCCGCGCCTGCCGCGTTGAGGATGTTCACCATGTCGGCCAGGTAGGCACGCGGCCACGGCCATTGTTCGCCCTTCCACGCGAGCGAGAGATCGTCAATGGCCACGATGACCACATCGCCCGCAGGCTCCTGCTCGCCGCGCAGACGCATCATGGCGTCGCGTGTTCCCAGCTCCAGCGCGTGGATGGGCAGGTTGAAATTCGCGAACGCGGAGAGCGCCTCCAACCCCAGGATTAGGAGGGCGGTCGCGACCAGGAGGATGACGCGCAGGGATGGGCTGTGTTTTGTTCGCATGGTTGAGGTTATTGTACTCAAGATTGTTATTGGGGGAGGGGCGCGTTGCATTTTCGCATTTCGTGCGCCTGCCGCCGATGTGGAACGCCGCGAATGTGGAACATCCCGCCGCACGCGCACCGCCGCCGATGTGTCCCGCCCCGACGTGGAACGTCGGGGCTAATATACAAAGGTCTTCGACCTATTTCAATCTATGGGCTGGACGCGAGTCCGAATGGATTTCCACGCACTGAGCAGGTGGCTTTAGCCCTGCGGTGCACGGGTTTGATTCATCTGATAAACAATCTGGATTTGATTTTTATTCGAGTTCAGTAGCTTAGTATCAGAGTTATTACGTAAACTAATATTGCTATCCCAACGACCCACCCGAAGACAAAAGATCCATCTACTTCTCTTGAGGCATAGTAGTCAGGTAATAATTGCGTTTGAGACTCTTTCATTTCATTTTGATATATCAACGTGTCTTGTTTTTGAAGTTTCTTTGATGTTGATGATCTAATGTTTTTGCTTGTATTGGAAGTTGGGGTTCGTGTTTTTTGACGAGCCGATTTGACTGGTGAAGTCTCCGTTGTTGGCATCTTACTTATGGTCGTTGGGGGTGTTTGGATATTATCCTCGATCAAGACAGAAGGAAGGTTTCTTTCTTCATCGTTTGGTTTGCTGGGAACGACAGAAGGACTTGGCGTAAACGTACTCAAACGTTCAGAACGAATTTGGAGTGACCGAAAAAGTCTCGAATACCCAATATTATCGAGCTCGTTTCCATCGAAAAACAGATTCACCCAATGCCAATTTTGGAAACGGCGTGGCACATCACACTCTTCCAGTTTTGCAGGAATCAGAAAAATGGTTCCTTCTATTTTTTCATCTGCTTGATCAAGAGCAAATTTGATTTCTTTCTGAATATATCCATCTTTTGTCACAGAATTCTTCGATAGACAGACTATAACAACGTCCGCCTCTTGTATCGCTTTGGGGATTTCGTCGCGCCAATATGCGCCAGGAAGCAAACTCTCTTCATCTAGCCAAGCGTCAATCCCGTCAGATTTTAGACGCTTATACAAAGCACGCACCGCGGGTTTATCTGCCGAAGCGTGACAAAGAAAAACTTTGAGGGGTCGTTTGGTTTCTGCCATAGTTTCCACCGATGGGGTTGTTGAAATTATACGACGGTTGTACGCATTATATCAACCGATCCCCTCCCTCCACCGAATCGACCCGATAATGGCACCCGCGGCTCTGCCGATTATGCTGCGCGGACTGTGCCACGATCAGCGCGGCCTCGACCGCATTGCGCAGGCCGATGAGACCGTCGCTGAGTTTGGTGGTGCGGTAGAAGGTCTCGATCTCGTTTTGCAGGTGACGCAACTCACGGATGGCGCGCGAGAGACGGTCCCCGCTGCGGACGAGTCCCACGTAGTGCCACATGATATTTTGGATGGTCTGCATATCGCCCTGGATCAGCGCGGGGTCACGGTCGTCGGTCAGGCCGCTTTCGTCCCACGCGGGGATAGCCGCCCCCCCTTCCCCTGCAGGGAAAGGCGCTGGAGGGTTAGGTGAATTGGCAATATGCACCCCCGCGCGCTCGCCCCACACCAACCCCTCCAACAGCGACGTGGATGCCAGTCGGTTCGCGCCGTGCAATCCCGTGCACGAGACCTCACCCACCGCGTACAAATTCGCGATGTTCGACTGTCCCCACTCATCCACCTGCACGCCGCCGCAGAAATAATGCGCGGCAGGCACCACGGGAATCGGCTCGCGCGTGATGTCAATGCCCGCCTTGAGACAGGTTGCGTAAATGTTCGGGAACCGTTCGCGCAGCGCCGCGGCGTCCATGTGCGAAGCGATGTCGAGCAACACGTACGTGTACGCGTGCTCGGTCATTTCCTGATGAATGGCACGCGCCACCACGTCACGCGGCGCGAGATCCTTCCACTCGGGCGCGTACTTTTCCATGAACGGCCGCCCCTCGGGCGTGAGCAAAATCCCGCCCTCGCCGCGCACCGCCTCGCTGATCAAAAATCCCTCCGCGCCAGGCACGGCCAGCGCGGTCGGGTGGAACTGCACGTACTCCGCGTTGATGATCCGCGCGCCCGCCCGCGATGCCATCGCCAGCCCGTCGCCGCGCGCGCCCACGGGGTTGGTGGTGTTTCGGTAAATGCGACCAATCCCGCCTGTCGCGAGAACCGTCACGCCCGCCAGCGTTCGGTGCACCGCGCCCTTGTTGCGGTCGAACACGTACGCGCCGTGACAGGTGATCGGCTTGTACGTGTCAAGCGGGTTGCGCGAGTGGTGCGGGTACGTGATCAGGTCAACGGCGGTGGCGTTGGTGAACCACTGGATGTTGGGCTTCGACTTCAACTGCGCGACGAGTCCGCGCGCGATGGCGCGACCCGTCCCATCGCCGACATGCAGGATTCGACGACGCGAATGCGCGGCCTCCTGACCCCATTCATAGTTCTCGTCCTCGCCTCTGTCGAACGGGACGCGGGCCGCGGCAATCAGAATTTTTTCCAGCAACGGAGGTCCCTCCTCCGCCAGAATGCGCGCCGCGCTCGGCAGGGACGCGCCCGCGCCCGCCTCGAGGATGTCCTTCACCAGCAGGTCGGCGCTGTCGTCGGGACCGCGGCTGATGATCCCCCCCTGCGCGTACCCCGTGTTGGATTCGTGCGGGTCGAGTTCGCGCGTGATGATGGTGATGTGACGGTTGGGATCTTCCGCCAACTTCAGCGCCGCCGTTGCCCCCGCGATCCCCGTGCCGATGATGAGTACGTCTGTTTGGAGCATGGTTCCTCAGGGAGTGGATAGGTATACAGGGAGACACGTAGACAGTTATTCTGTCGTTGCGAGGATATGTTGGTTCGAATGATATATGGCGTTCGATATATCAGTTTTTCTTGAATTGTACAACATATCGGAGGGCTGAAATTTTCGTCCCTTCCGATACTTTCTGATTCGAGGGGCGGTATCCAGGCTGGTAGCCTGCACGGGGATGAATCACCCGCGCTATTTTTGCGAAGTCCGCTCGAGCGGATTGAGGCTGAGTGTTGAGAGTTGACGAAGCGCCATTCTCTTTAAAAACTAACAGCGGTTTGTTGAAACCGCTGTTAGTGAAAGTAGTTTGTAAATTTAGTAATTAACGTTTACCCAAATAGAAGTATGCCAAAGCATTAGTAGTTCTTGGAATGGCAATCCTATCAATGGCTCGAATTATCAACCAACTACCTGTTGTGATTATTGATTGCACTAGGAGGCTCATTTGGGATAAATTGACCATTATTACAAGCGCGGCCAGCAAGATCGTATAGAAAATTCCAGTGAATGCGTAAAAGACATATGTACCTGCTAATTCTTTTTCTATCTCACTCATCTCTGAGAGTTTGTATTTCTCCCGCATTTTTCCTAGTGTTGATAACTTCGTAAGTGCGTCAATAAGGCAGATGAGGGAAAAATTCACCAAAATCCATTCGGGAGCAGTGAAGAAAGTTCCATCTGTCTTTGCAAGATACAGCGCGGGTATACAAGAATACATAATTGCAGCCGATACATACAAACTTACTTCATTGGTTGACTGAATATCAATTACTTTGAGGTACAGGGGCAAATATACCCAGTTTTCTATTACAACAATAATTATACCGACCAACAAGATTCCACTGGATACCTTATCTTGTGAATTTGCAAAGAAATCAAAACTTTTATCAAGTGACAGCCCAACCAGAACGCTATAAACAACGAGCACGAGTTCATCCCATCCGACCTTTGATTGAAACTGTCCATTGGTCAACATGGGTTATAACTCCGCCTTTTTAATCACCTTTTTCTCAGAGTCGCTCAACTCGACTTTTATTCCAAGTATTTTCGCTGTTGAAATAATACTTTCCAAGTCGAGTTTCTTGCTATTGTTGCTGGCTTTGGCAGATTCTCGGAGGATTTGCGTTGCTATGTTTTCTATTACTTCTCCTAATGCACCAACGCCAGAATCTGTCAACTGAAGTCCTAATGAATCAGCCAATTTATCAAAATCATCTGGGTTCAAGTAATCTGGACACCTAGGCATACCATTTCTCCTTGCTTTTCAAGTCAATTTTACTACAATACACCGCTTATGCTTTTAAGAAATTATCGAGATCCAAAAATGGCGGAGGCTCGCTACCAAACAGGCGGCTAGGAAGTACTCCGCAACTTATAGCCAAATCTGCGCAGAATTCAGCAAACTTTAGCGCGGTGACTTCCGAATCAAGTAGGGGAACAGGCAGTTCTTTTTGCAGATCTCGATAGTATTTATCTGCGGCGGTACATCCTAGAATAATAACTTCGGCTTTATCTTGCTCAATCGCCAAGCGACTTTGTTCTAGCAATTTACTATAGGTCAATTCGTAATTGTTGTCAAAGTCATCCACAGACAGATTGACCTCTCGTAATGAAGTTAAGAACCCCCCATATCCATATTCAAGAATATTTCTTTTCATTTTGGGAATCCATTTGCGTCGCCCAACCAACACCGAAAAACTGTTTCCAAGATTTGCCGCTGTCACAACAGATGCTTGACATGGACCTATTACCATCATCTTCCCAGAAATTTCTCTGGCGGCATGGAGGATAACATCATAAAAACATCCCACAATCGCTGCGTCGTAATGTTCGACGGACGCCTTTCGTATTGCTCTCAGAATAAAAGGACCAACTAGCACTTCGTAACTATGATATTCTAGATTTTTGGGAAGGGAGTTTTCAAAAGAAACAATATCTAAAAGGGTATCACTTCGTTTGTAGTCGCTTAAATGCGCGATGATCTGTTGATCAAATTCATGTGTTCCTATTGGGTTTATCCACAGAATTCTCATTATTACCTCAATCAACATATGTCGATGACAAAAGTGATGGTTGGCTACTCCAAACTACCGAACTACGCAACCATCCACCTCCCCAACCTCCCTACCCAATCTCGATCATCCTCTGCACCGACCGCGCCGCCCGAACCCGAATCTCCTCTGGCACATCGATCACGTAGCGGTTGAGTTTCAGCGCGTTGAGCGTATCTTCCATCGTGATGGTGTTCATATGCGGACAGCGCACCATGCACAGGCGCAGCATGTCCTTTTCGGGATTGGCGGCGGCGATGTTGTCGCCCATGGCGCATTCGGTGAGAACCAGATATTGTGGCGCAGTGGACTCTTTTACGAACTTGATCATCGCGTTGGTGCTCCCCGAAAAATCGGACGCGGCGGTGACATCGGGACTGCACTCGGGGTGCGACAGTACCGCCACCTCGGGGAATTGGGCGCGCACGGTCTGGATATCGTTGACGGTAAATTTCTCGTGGACTTCGCAACGTCCGCGCCAGCCGATCATTTGGTAATCGCCTGTGTCATCCACTTCCAATCCGTTCTTTCCCTTTTTCGGGTAGATGATTTTCTTTCCCATCTCGCGCGCCACGTTTGCGGCCAAATACTCGTCGGGCAGGAAAATGACCTTGTCGCTCTTGAGCGATTCCACCACGGCCATCGCATTGCTTGACGTACAGCAGATGTCGCTCTCGGCCTTCACATCCGCGTAGGTGTTGACGTAGGTCACGACGGGCACGCCAGGGAAGAGCGCCTTCAAGTCGCGCACGTCCTGCGCGGTAATCGAAGCCGCCAGTGAACAGCCCGCCTTTTCCGATGGCAAAAGCACGGTCTTGGTCGGGTTCAAAAGCTTCGCGGTCTCGGCCATGAACCTGACGCCGCAGAAGACGATCACATCCTTGTCGGTCTGCGCGGCTTTGCGGCTCAAGTCGAGCGAGTCACCCACGAAATCGGGGATGGAGTAGAACAGCGCAGGCTCCATGTAGTTGTGGCCGAGGATGACCGCATTGCGCTCCACTTTCAGCGCGTTGATCTCCACGGCGATCTCGGCCTTGATCCGCAGTTCCACATCGGGGACAACCTTTTCGAGTTTCGCCCGCATTTTGTCGTACATTGCTTGAACTTCAGCGTTCATGTTTACCTCTACTTGTTTTCGTCATTGCGAGGGCGTACTCGCCCGAAGCAATCTCCTCGTTAGCGCGGGGATTGCTTCGCCGCTCATCCTTCGACTTCGGGAGTACCCTCCGCTCAGGACGGCGGCTCGCAATGACGGAATCAACCTAAATAATCAAAACTCACATCGAACACTTTGGCCGAGTGGGTCAGCGCGCCGACGGAGATGAAGTCCACGCCCGTTTCGGCGATACGGCGGACGGTTTCCAGTGTGACGTTGCCCGAGGCTTCGAGTTTGGCGCGGCCATTCGTCAGGCGCACGGCTTCGGCCATCATACTAACCGACATATTGTCCAAAAGGATTCTTTCGACGTCCAAGTCTAACGCAACTTTAACATCCTCGAGTGTTCGTGCTTCAACTTCGATCTGGAGGCCGCTATTTGAGGCGCGTGCGCGTCTGACGGCTTCTTCGATTCCGCCCGCGTAGTCAATGTGGTTGTCCTTGATCAGAATCATGTCGTACAAGCCAATGCGATGATTTCCGCCGCCGCCGAATTTGACAGCCAACTTGTCCACGAGGCGCAGACCTGGCGCGGTCTTGCGTGTGTCGAGGATGACGGCGCGCGTGCCAGCGACCGCGTCCACAAATTGACGCGTCAACGTGGCAATGCCAGACATCCGCCCGAGGAAGTTGAGCGCCGTCCGTTCGGCGGTGAGCAAGCTCGAGGTCCGACCAGAGACGAGGGCGAGGACTCCCGCGCGGGCGACGCGTGAACCGTCGGCCACTTGCGCGGAGAAGTCCACGGAGGAGTCTAACAGTACGTAGGCGGCGCGGGCGACGTCGAGTCCCGCGATGACTCCGTCCTGCTTGGCGATGATCTGTCCGCGCATGGTCGCGTCGGGCGGGACGATGGAAAGGGTGGTGGCGTCGCCTGTCCCAATATCTTCGTTGAGGGCGCGGCGAATACAGTCGAGAATTTCGGTTGGAAACATGGCGTGATTATACAACGATAAAAATGGCCTGACTTGCGTCAGGCCATGATGTTACGTTTGCTGGTTTGCTGTGACGGGTTTTGGTTTGTTTGCCAATCGTAGCCCGAAGAAGACCGCGATGAAGTAGGCGACGTAGGCGAGGACTTCGGTGAGCGAGGGATTGCCGTTGTAACCGAAGAGGGCTTTGAGGAGCAGGCCGAAGGTGGATTTTTCGTCCACAATGGCGTTGACGTCCCAGACGTGCTCGATGACGGCGGGAATCCAGCCGACCTCGTTGAACTCGTGCACGCCGTGCGCCACGAGACCTGCCGCGAATAGGATCAGCAGGAAACCAGTGACTTGGAAGAAGCGGCGCAGATCGAGGCGGATGATGGCCGCGAAAATTGACCAACCGAGCAGGATGGACGTGCCGAGGCCGAGGAGCGCGCCGAGGATGGTCTGCACCGCGTCGGTGGCGAAGACGGAGGCGGTGAGGAAGAGGGCGAGTTCGATGCCTTCGCGCAGGATGGCGAGGAAGGCCACGAAGAAGACGGCGCGCTTGCCCGTGCCACGCTTGCCCTGGCGGGCAGCGCCAGGGAACGCGGCTTTGTGGACGTCCGCTTCGAGGTCAGATTTGAGTGTGCGGGCGGTGCGGCTCATCCAGAAGATCATCCAGGTGAGGAGCGCGGCGGCGAGGAGCATGGTGACGCCCTCGAAGATTTCCTCTGCCGCACCCTCGAAGGAGAGACCGAGGTTGGTGAGCAGGACGCCACCCAGAATGCTGAGCGCGACCGCAGCGAACGTTCCCGTCCAGACAGCGGGAACCAGGTCTGTGCGGCGCATTTGACGCAACGCGCCGAGCACGATGCCGATAATGAGAGCGGCTTCGATGCCTTCACGGAGGGAAAGCAGGTAACTTGGGAGCATGGACACCTCTTGGGTGGAAAGGATTGGGATATGAAAATCAGCCTATTTCAGGCTGATTTATCGTAAAAATTGTATCATGCAGGGTGGGGAATTGCCAAGATATTTATCACTTTTTTCATAGATATTCGTCATCACGGATTTGGGACGAGGCGTCTCAAATTCAATGGGACGTGGAAAACGCGGATTAACGCGGACGCTTCCGCGCTGACTGACATTCGCTGCTTCGATGGGCGTTCGCGACGGGTGGGCGCCGCACGGGGATCGAATCCCCGTGCTCAGATACGAAGTCCGTTGGACTGATGACGCCAGGGCGAAGTCCTTCGTATGTTAGCCCCGACATTTACGTCGGCGGCGGGGCTGGCGAAGGCATTGAAGGTGACGTTGGAAGAGGTGATCGCGAGAGAATCGGAATAAAGTCAATCGTCCACGAATGGGACACGAATACGCGAATCGGCGCGCCCTCATTCGTTTACACTTGCACCTGGCGCAAGTGCAAGTGTTCGTGGACAAAATTCGTGGACGGTCTCCTACAGAATGGAATCAAAAAGGCGGCGTGACAGCCGCCTTTTTTTATGCTCCCTATCGTAGTTCAAGGCAAAGCTATAAGCGCGAAAATCCAAAAAACTAGCACTACAACAAACAAAACGCGAGATGTGAACATTGTGCTCAAAAATGGAAATGAAGTCTTTGGCCGTTCAGAATGCAACTGGAATCCCAGCACTGATTCCAATTCGCCAGCACGCTTACTAAAATGTCGCCAATATGAAGAAGTTCTTTCGGCAAGCCCCCAAAAAAGTATCGTAGAAATTATGCCTCCGATACGCATAAAGAATTGTGCTGGTGACGATGTGGATGCCTCTTGAAAACCAAAAGCCACCAACCCAGAAAAAGTCGTAATAAACAAAGTGATAATCGTGGCAAGTGAGTTGCTAAAATGCCGTACGTTTTCGCACGCCTCTTTATACTCATTGCTTGACAATTCTCTTTTCTCTTTTGACATTCTGGGGGACATGTTATTCCTTTCAAAAGATGTAACTGGTGTCTCGCGATTATCTATTCGCACCTTACTTCTTCTTATGCGCTGACTTCCCCTTCGACATCCTCCGATACGGCGGCATGTCAATGACATGAATTTGACTCTTCGTCGCGTCGAGAATCTTATTCCACAGCCCAGGGTAATTGACCGCGAACGAGTCGGGCTTGAGCGTGGACGTGATGACCGTCGGCAGGTGGGCGTAGTAGCGATGGTTGAGGATCTGGTAGAGTTTGTCCTCCGCCCAGACGGAACTCGTGCCGCTCTCTTTCAGGTCGTCGAGGATCAGCATGGGGGTGGTTTTAATTTCGTTGAAACGGCGATCAAATGAAACGTCCGAGGTGGGGCGGAAGGTTTGGCGCATGTAGTCGAGCAGGTCGGCCACTTCCACGAGCAGAGCCTGCCCGCCCAGGTCAATGCGATAGTTGCCGATGGCCGCCGCGAGGTGGGTCTTGCCGCTGAATGAACTTCCGAGCAACACGAACCAGCCTTCGGGTTCCTCCGCGAACGCAATCGCGGCAGTGACGGCTTTCCGCAACGTCTTGAGATCCTCCTGCGTCACCTTGACGCGCGTGATCTCCTTGTCCTTGTTGCTGGCAATAACTATTAGGCAAGTTACTTCCTATTGGAAACTGATAGTGACGAAGCAATACCTCGAAGGATTTCATTGTCATGAAGATATTTCCAATCCATTGGAAGAATTAATTCAGGATTATTTGTCGTATCAAGTTGCAGGAATTCTATGAGGACGGGATTGAAAGCATATCTAAAATTTGAGTACTCATCGCGAGCTAATTTGTCAGTTAATAGTTGATCTTCGTTGAAAGAAAACGCATGTCTGTATGCGGATAATCTTTCGCTAGTTTTTCTATCCAAAACAACGCCTAAGACTCCTAGATCATACAACACCTCTGCTTTCCATTCCAATGAGGCGATTTCTCCCTCAAATAGAAGTGTTTCAAATCGAACATTCTCAATTTTCTTTCTTAGTTCGCCCCAAGATATTACTTGAGGGCCATGACGAAACCGCATCAAAACATCTCTCAAGTTACGAAAAGAACTCTCAAATTCGGCAAGGAATTCATCTTCAACAATGCTACGCGTTGACCCAGATATAACTTGTCTTGCGAATTCAATTGGCATGGCCTCCTTTTTCTTTCCAAAGCCTTCGGCGGCAGCCAATAGATTTGCATAGTAATGAAGGATGTCGCGAGGTCGCCAAAATGTATGGCGTAAAACATAGATGAACAATGGCATACGGTAATTTGCGCTTCCAAATTGGAATGATATTTCGTGTGGAAGTTCTGGATACCCTCGCCGTATTATCATTTCCAATCGTTCCTCTATTGGGATTTTTTCGTCTTTTACAATTTTTGTGTCAGGCACGTCCCTTAGGAGAGCAAGGCGCTTTCTGACTAGCGATGAAAGTTCTAGCCCAGACCATGTTATCCTAGCAACGCTCCTATAGCGGTAACGATCTCTATCCCTCAACCTTATCTCGGGAAATCTATCATGAGGTACTGCTATACAGAAATCCGAGATTTCATAAAGCCCACCCCCAACAACTCTCCCGGGGCCTTTGTTGATAACGATTTGGAAAAGGGATAGTAACAGATCTCTTTCAAATCTGATTGCACTCTCAGTATCACTGCTTTCAGCTGTAAAAACACCTACCATTGTGTCAAATCCATCAGCAGTGATAAGCACTCTTTCATTCATCTTCTTGTATTGAGATATTAATTTATCAAGAATTTCCCATCCTTTCCTTCCAAAAATATGTTCGCGGAAACCGCTGATTGTAAAGTTTGACATTAACCCTGTTAGGCCTGGCAAGTCAGTCGAATCCTTCCCTCGTATTATTTGACCAATATAGATTTCCAATTGCTCTAGTGCATGTTCAAAGAACGTTCTTGTTGCAACTGAATTTCTTTCTGTTTTCGCTGTAGATGAAATAGTATTTATCAATTTCCCCAAAACTTTAGGAGTTCGCGCACGTTCCTCTTTTGATAAAACATTCCAGACTTGCCAAAGAAAGAACATGTAAAAAAAGACATCCCACGCATACTGATAACTATAGATTGACAAAAATGCTGTCCGAAGATCGGACGCCTCAGCAGGATGGCGCAAAAAAATATTATAGAAGCTACTTAAAGGTAGATCCTCAAACTCTACTCGCAGTGTTAGAGTCGGTTTCAGATCAGAAAGTACTGGTAAAACATGGGTCAATGCAGATTTCCCTGCCCCCTTTCTGCCAACAACGAAACTAATTTCATGATCGCGTGCTTTCAAAAAAACAGAAGTTTTGACAAAAGCCGTATCAATGTATTTGTAATTCTCTGGCTTATCCCAAGCCGATTTTGTTTCTCGAAATAGAAAGTTTCGAAATATCTTCCCTTTTCTTTGATCATACGCGGACGATCTAGTTTCTGCTATTGCATTCACGCGAGCAGAAATATCGGAAATCAGTTTTAAGAACTTGCTCTGAAATTCTCGTCTAATTTTTGGTTTTTTAGATTTAGGTACAACGTGCAACCAAGTTAAATCTTCACAATGGATATGTTTTATTTCACTTGGACAAGAATCTTTGAAAGAACCAGTAAAAATTAGTGGCAGAATAACAAAATTGCGGTTGTATGTCCGTTTTGATAACGACTCTAACAGACGATCATAAATTCTTCGGAACTCAAAATAGACGCCAGAATTGCCTTTTCGCTCAACTCTTTCGCGGTACCCAGGAGTAAGCAATAAGATTACAGCGTCAATAGTATCTATTTCTTTCATAAACTGAGGTAGGCTTTCCCCAATTGCTGCTTTTTCATGTTTGTAATCAACAAGAATTTCATAAGTCCCCTTTCCCGCCTCTTCAAGAGCATCAATGAACACCTTAAGTCGTCCGTCATCTGGAAAAACATCATCGTGACAGTATGAAATAAAAATCCGCATTTTCATTTTTAGCATCCTCCATGGAATTACGGTGATACTTGGTCATCCAACCTTTGTATCAAGAGAGTTTACGATTTTGGGTATCCACTTGCTCTCGCAAATACGATCATTTGACTGATTATCACTTTATTTAAGGTTTTAGTCAACAGTTTTTAGCCAATCTCAATTTGTTTCACCTCAGAATTCTGCTAGTAAAGATGTTCTTCTTGCCCAACTCGACTCAATCCATATCAGAAATTTGAGAGAGGCGCGCAATATCCGCACGGTGGTTCTGAAAAGCCTCCGCATCCCACTTCACTTCCCCTTCCTATGCCCTCCCCTCACTCCCTTCGCGTGTGGAAGATACGGCGGCATATCAATAACCTGAACACGACATTTGTCTGTGTCAAGTATCTTGAACCATAGGCTTGGGTAGTTCGTTGCGAACTGGTCTCCCTTTAGTGTTGATGTCAAGACGGTTGGGAGATTTGAATAATAGCGGTGATATAAAATTTGATGGAGCTTATCCTCAGCCCAGATAGAACTCGATCCACTTTCTTTAATATCGTCAAGGATTAGCATGGGCGTATTCTTGATCTCGTAGAATCGCCGATCAAACGAAACGTCAGATTTAGGGCTAAAAGTTTGGCGAAGGTAATCAAGTAAATCAATAACTTCAACAAGAATGGCCTGTCCGCCAAGGTCAATTCGATGATTTCCAATTGCAGCGGCAAGGTGCGTCTTTCCACAACCTGGATGACCCAGGAACACCAACCAACCATTGGGTTCTTCGGCAAACTCGATAGCCGCTTTGACCGCGTTTTCCAAAGTTCTAACATCACTCTTTGTAACTTCTACCCTTGTAACTTTTTTCTCTTGGTATTTTTTGCCAAATCCAGATTGCACTTCGGTAATGACAACGGTTTGAACCTCTGTGCCAACTTCATAATCTCGGGCTATAAAAGTCTTGAACGTCATTTGCTGAATGTCAGGTTTTGATAATATCGAGAGACCAGGATTGCTTGTCTCTTTAGGACGGCGGTAATCGGGCGCGGTGATGCGCACGTGCGCCACGAACTCCTCGTCTTGCAGGCGCGAGCGAATGCGGCTCTCGATCTCATCCAACATGAGATTCGTGGTGATGACCGTCGGCAGTTTGTTGATGTAACGGTAGTTCATGATCTGGAATAATTTTTCCTGCGCCCAGCCCGTGGCGTTCTGCGTGCCGAAGTCGTCCAGCACCAGCAGGTCAGCGCCGCGCACTTCCTCAAAGCGCGCCTCGAAGGTGGTCTCGGGGTCGCTGTAGGCGAAGCGCAACGTGTCCAGCAGATCGGGCACGGTGATGAAGAGCGTCGGTCTACCCATCGCCACCGCGAAGTTCGCGATGGCCGCGGCGATGTGCGTCTTGCCGCAACCGTATCCGCCCTCGATTAACAGCCAACTCTGCGGGTTGCGCGCAAAATTTTCCGCCGCCTCGCGCGCGGCTTGCAAACTGGTCGCGTCCTGTGGCGTCATGAATTTGGCGTTCTTGTTTCCCCGCGCGTCAAAATTCTCAAACGTTAAATGACTCAGTTGGTCAAGACGGCTCATCTCGAACAGGCGATTGCGCGCGCCCGCGGCGATGTCCGACGCGCGGCACACGCACGCCTCCAACCGACCGAACTTCGGGTCGCCCATCGGCACGTCAAAGCGCACGTAGCCCACGCCCGCGCAATACGGACAGTTTGGGTCGCCCAACGTAGGGGCGACACTCGCCGTCGCCCTACTCGCGGAAGTAGTCGCTGAATTCGCCGTCGGTGTATCGCTCGAAATCTTTGACAGCGTTTTGCTTATCTTTTCTTTCATCTTTGCCTTTTTCCTTCCACCGTTTTAAAACCGCTTCCACATATTTCCAGTTGCGCACGTTCTTCGCCACCGCGATCGCAAACGCCTCCTCGAACCACGCGCTCGGATATTCCTTCTCGGCTTCGCGCAGCATATCCGCGATCAACGGCGTCAGCGCGCCGATGTTCTGCTCGTACAACGTGAACACATTCGAATGTTCCACAGGCGGCGCCGACGTCACCTGCGACGGATCGAACTTCCCGCTCTGGATGGCTTCCACCGACGCGCGTCCGCGCGGGCTATTCAGGAAGTAAAACTCCCCCGCCTCATTCCTGACCTCGAGCAGGCTCCCGCGCGCCACAGCTTTGTCCACGCCCGAGGCGAACGCGCCAAAGTCCGCGCGCCGCAAAAAGCGGACGTGTCCCTCCATGTGTTCGATCTGCCAAATAGCATGTAACGTCGCCCGCAACTCGTCCGCGTCGTCGATCTGACTCAACAACTCGCGGAAGAACGTGTCGGGTACGGATGTGAATGTTTCGGAGGAAGTGAAGCCGTTGAACATTTCGATACTCGGTCAATCGATATTCGATACTCGGAATTCGACGATCGAATATCGATTATCGAATCTCGAATATCGAATCTCGCTATCCATTGAAATCCACATGCTTCGTCGCCGCGTTCTCGAACTTCGCCAGCGCACTGCGGAAGATTAACTCAACGCTTCCGACAGGTCCATTGCGGTGCTTGGAGATGATGATCTCGGCGATGTTCTGCTTCGCCGTATCTTTCTCATACTGGTCGGGACGATAGATGAACATGACGATGTCCGCGTCTTGCTCTAAAGATCCCGATTCTCTCAAATCCGAAAGCACAGGCCGCTTATCTGTCCTCTGTTCCACCGCACGGGACAACTGCGCCGCGGCCAGCACAGGGACATTCAGTTCGCGCGCCAGCACTTTGAGACTGCGCGAGATAAACGACACTTCCTGCACGCGGTTGTCGTTGCGCGTGTCGCCGCTCATCAATTGGAGATAATCAATGATGACCAGGTCAATGCCAAATTCCATGTGCAGGCGGCGACATTTTGTCCGCAGGGCGAGCGGCGTGATGGCGGGCGTGTCATCGAGAAAGATTTTGGTATCAGAGAAAACTTCGATGGCGTGAGTGAAGAGCGGCCACTCCTCCTGCGTCAACTTGCCCGTGCGTAGACGTTGCGAATCAATCCCCGTCTCCTGCGCGATCAGACGTTGCACCACCTGCTCGTTCGACATTTCCAGCGAGAAGATGGCGACGTGCTTTTTGTGGGTGAGGCCTGCGTTCTTGGCGATGGAAAGCAGGAAGCCAGTATTGTGAACACACACATCGTTAGCGACAAAATTGTGCGTGTCGGGGATGGTCAGATCGTAAACTTGGTTCTCTCCCATCGGTTCGATGGAGATGATCTTGTCCCAGTAAATGTCGCTGGTTGCCAGGTCGGTCAAGGTTGGGTTTTCCAACGCCTCCGCCAATTGCAATAAGCGCGGCCGCGATGGGGCGCGTTTGCCCACGTGCATGTTGATCTTGCGCGAAGCAGGTTGAATCCCCGCGCGACGGGCCAGACTCGCCCACGTCTCATCGCCTTTGAATTCCCGCACGGACTCCCAAACTTCCATCGGGATCGTGTCGTTGTTCGTGTTGAATTTCGATTCCAAAAAGCGCTGTCGGAATCGTTCCAACTTTTCTTCCTGACCAAAGACGCCAATTTTTTGAACAAACTCGAGCAGGGAAGGGCCGTCGGTAATATCCAGCGACCAGGCGGTTTTGCCTGGCGTTGGGCTATTGATGATGCGATGGCGAATTCCCGCGATGATTCCAAAGCGGAGAAGAAGGTGATGGAGTTGGCGAATCATCTTCTCGCTCACGCTGGCATAACCGATCTCGGAGGAGGTGGCAGATACCCATCCATCCGTGGCAAAGAGACGGTTAAGGAACAGTGCGAGTTGATGTTTGGGGAGCGTAAACACGCAGGCGGGAAGAAACTTGTGATGGCTGTCGAGACCGTACACCCCAATGGAACGAAGCCATTCGGTGAGCGGATTTGTAACGCCGCGGCCGCGCTTCCCTTCGATGTTGGTCACGGAAAAATAAGGAGTGCGATTGGCTGGTTCCATGTAGTTGGCGCGAACGCCGCCAAACGCCTGCACAGCCGCTTCAAAATCATCTTTCAGCGCGAGTTTGCCAACAATAAACTCTGGCGAGGTGTGAACCAAACACCCATCCCCCATCAGATAAGCCAGTAGTTTGACATCGCATTCTCGCATTTCCACGTTTCCGAAAACGGGAATCGAGCGCGGCACGGCAATTCGATCTCCCACCGTCAACGCGGAAAGCGGTTGCCAGCCTTGCAGGGTCAGGAAGGGATGCGTGATCGTAGTCTCAACCGAGCGCCCCAACGCCGTAGTGACTTTATACGTTGGCTTGAATCCATCGTCGAGGAACCCGCTTGGGGAAGTAAAGGATAGTTTATAATTTTCTTCCAGCGTCAATAACCGCGCCGATTTTTTGCGATAAATATCCTCGATGGTCGAAATGCTTCCATCTTCCAAAACAAGTTCCGAGTCCGCGGCCAGGCATTTACCCTGACCAGGGCGACCCGCGATGATGAGCAAATCAGACGGTTGCAACCCCGTCAACATCTTATCGAGATCAATGAAGCCCGTCGGCACGCCATGAATTTCTTCGGGACGTTTCGCAAGGTCGTCAATGCGGTCGTAGTAATCCGAAAGCACCGAGCGGATCGGTTGCAGGTCGTGCTTCATCCGCTTCTCGCTGACGTTGAAGACCGCCTTCTCCGATTCGCCCATCACCTCGTCCACGTTGGTTTCGGTGTCGTAGGCGATCGAGGCGATCTTGTTGGCGGCCGCGATCATCTTGCGGCGGACGGAGTGTCCCTCCACGATTTTGCCGTAAGCCTCGGCGTTGAGCGAGGTCGGCACCGTGTTGATGAGCGACGTTAAAAACGCGGGGCCTCCGACCTCATTTAACTGTCCCACTTTTTCGAGCTCATCTGCCACTGTTAGCAGGTCAATCGGCACGCGCCCCTCGTGCAGGCGCGTGAACGACTCCCAGATCCAGCGCAGGCGGTGGATGTAAAAATCATCGCCTGTCAAAAATTGCGCCACATCGTAGTAGGCTTCGGGGTTAATGAGAACCGCCCCAACGACGGCTTCTTCGGCTTCTCGGCTGTGCGGAACGGTCGGGGCGGCGGGCGAGGGGGAGTCCTCAGGGGGGAGATAATCGCTCATAAGCAGGATCACGCTTTGGGGTCGGGGGGCGAAGCGTCGGGCTTGTCGAGGTCAAGATCGAGTTTATCGAGAAAATTTTTGAAGACATCGAGACGTTCGCTGGACTCTTCCACAGGAGGCGGAACTGCGCTTCGTTCTCTCGACGTTTGGCCGGCCGCGCCTTCTGGAATGTCTTTCTCAGGAACGATGCTTGCCTCGGCCATTACGTCGGGGTTGACCAGGATCGGCACATGCGCGCGCACGGCCAGCGCAATCGCGTCGGATGGACGCGAGTCGATGTTGATTTCGCGTCCGTTCTGCTCGAGCACAATGTTTCCGTAAAATGTATTTTCGCGCAGGTTGACGATCTCGATGCGGACGATGCGGGCGTTGAACGTGGTGAGCATGTTGCGGATGAGGTCGTGCGTCAGCGGTCGACTGACTTCCACTTCCTGCAAGGCCACGGTGATGGCTTCGGCTTCATAGGGGCCAACCCAGATGGGTAAATATCGTTCGCCGCGCGCTTCGCGCAACACCACCAATCGTGAGGGCGACATGAGGTTGACGCGCACGCTGTCTATAATCACTTCAATCATTTGAAACTCCATCGGGGTATGGCTTATTGTAGCATAAAGGGATGATGCGTTGCGGAGTTCTCTTCGTCGTCCGTCATTGCGAGGGTGATCTTCCCGAAGCAATCTCCTCTTGTGACGCGGGGACTGTTTCGTCGGGAAGATCGCCCTCCTCGCAGTGACGGAATTTCCTTGTGATGCACGGTAGCCAATTCGGATTTACCGAATCTTTTCCTTACCATTCGGCTTTTCGTGAAAGGGGATCATCATCACGAACCCAATCGCGATGACGATCTGCCCGATGACGATGCCGCGCGATTGAAGCGGACCGAAGAACGGCCCCGCGAGGCCAACCTGCGTCCCCATGCCGAAGAGGTCGGCCATGCCCGCGAACACGGAGACGACGTATCCCGTGGCGACGAGCCTCATGCCAATGTCCGCGGCAATGGTGCGTTCGCGTCCGCCCCATAGCGGAAGGATGCCGACGTATCCTCCCAGGCAGAGGATGCCTAACCCGACGAGCATGATGGCAACCTGGATGAAGCCGACCACGGGGCTGTTGTCCCAACCAAACCAGGCGGGCTTGGCTCCCACCATCAAGGTGAAGAAGCCCAACACGATGACGATGAGTCCAAAGCGGACGCGTGTGCGCGAGGGCGGGTCTTGCGAGGAGAGGTCGGGGAGGGGTGGGGGAGTGGGTTCAGCGCTCATGTGGGCAGGCTTTCTCGCAGGCAACGGATCCAGTTTCCGCCGAGGATGGCTTCGATGTCGGCCTCGGAATATCCACGCGGCTGGAGGTGATCGGCCAGTTTGTGCAGGTCGGCGATGGTGTCTATTTCGTGCGGGACAGATTGTAATCCAAATCCGCCGTCGAAGTCGGAGCCGATGCCCGCGTGGTGCACGTTGCCTGCCAGTTGGCAGATGTGGTCAATGTGATCGGCCAAAACCGAGAGCGAGACTTCCTCGCGCCGGCTTCCGCTGGCAAGCGACCAGCCGACTTTAAGGAAAACATTGAAAGGGACAACTCCCACCACGCCGCCGCGTTGGATGACGCCGCGGATGACCCTGTCGCTGAATTGGCGGTTGGTGTCCACGCCTGGCAGGAGCGCGAGGCAATTTCCGTGCGTGGCGATGACGGGGCCTCCGTAGCGATCAAGCGATTCGAGCGCGGCGGGTTCGTCCATGTGACTGAGGTCGAGCAGGAAGGGGAAGTCGGACATGGCTTTGAGGAGGGCGCGGCCCTCGTCGGTGAGGGGGCCGGGTTCGCGCGTGCCGCCGCAGTAACGCGTGCCCGTCCAAGCCAGACCGATGACGCGCAGGCCAAAGTCCCACCAGGCGGCGAGGTCAGACGGGGCGCGAATCCCCTCGGCGCCTTCCATCAGCGGGAGCAGGCCGACGGGACGCGCGTCGGCGGGGGAGAGCCAGAGGTCGAGAGTCCGCTCCAGGTCCGCGCGGGAGGCGAGCAGGGTGAATTTATCGGGGTGGCTGTCGGCGAGTCGGTGGTAGGTCTCAAGTTGAGTCCAGTAGAGTTTGCGCGCGGCGGCGAAATCGTCATCGGGATAGACGACCCGCTCCCACTCTCCGAGGCGACGGCGGGTGGGCGCGGCAAAGAGCGTGGAGAAGATGACAGCCACGCGCCCGCGCTGGTAATCGGGCCAGCCCAGCAGGGTGTCGCCATTTTGGGCGACGGCGGGCGAGCCGATTTCGAGGGCGCGCGTTTCGTTGGCGGCGCGAGTGTAATCGCGGCCAAAGTTTTGGATGTTCCAGGCAAGGTCTTGGTGGGCGTCTACGAGGATGTTCATATTTGAAAAGAGCGCACCTTGCGGTACGCTCTCTGTTTCCTGAGTTTGTCTTTATTCGGCTGGGGCTTCTTCTTCGCCATCGGACATGAGGAGTTTGAAGTCCTTGTCGGCGAAGGCGCCAGAGTCCACTTTGCGAAGGCTGAGGCCGATGCGGTGCTGGTCGGTGTCAATGCGGATGATGCGCAGGGTCTTGACGTCGCCGTCCTTGAGGACTTCCTTCGGGTGGTCAATGCGATGGTCGCTGATCTCGGAGATGTGGATGAGGCCTTCGAGGTCGCCTTCGAGACGGGCGAACGCGCCAAACTTGGTAAGGCGGGTGATGACGCCTTCGACGAGTTGCCCGACGGTGAACTTGGAAATCTTGGACTGCCAGGGGTCTTCGGCCAGTTGGCGAATGGAGAGGCCGATGCGCTTCTTTTCGCGGTCGACGTTGATGACCTTGACGCGCACTTCCTGCCCAACTTCGAGCATTTCGCTGGGATGTTGGATGCGGTCCCATGAAAGTTCGGAGAGGTGGACGAGGCCGTCGGCTCCGTTCACGTTGACGAAGGCGCCGAATTCGGCCAGGCTGGTGACGCGGCCCGTGTAGGCTTTGCCGATCTCGAGGTCCGCGATGACGCGTTCCTTCATGGCCTGTCGCGATTCGGTGTTGGCGGCGCGCTCGGAGAGGATGAGGCGGCGGCGTTCGCGGTCCACTTCCACGATGCGGACGGAAATGGGGTCGTTGATCATCTTGGCCCAGCGCTGTTCGGGCGTATCGCCCACGGCGACAGCGCGGCGGGCAGCGCTGATCTGCGAGGCAGGCACGAAGCCGCGCAATCCGCCGACGGCCACAATGAGACCGCCTTTGTTGAAGCCGGTCACTTTGCTTTCGATGACTTCTTCTTCGGCGAGCATGCGCTCCACGTTTTCCCAGGTCATCTGTTCCTGGGCGCGTTTGAACGAAAGCACCACGTTGCCGTTATCATCCTCAGCGTGGACGACATAGACTGGAACTTCCTGTCCGACAACGAGCGCGGCGCGCTCCTCGGCGGAGAGCGATTCCAATTCGCGGCCCGCGATAACGCCTTCGGATTTTGCTCCGATGCTGACAAGGATCTGGCTCGGACCGATGCTTGCAATCACACCACGGCGAATCTCCCCCGGTTGAGGCAATTCGACGCCGGACGATTCCTGTAGCAACGTCTCCATGCTCTGGTTGTTTTGGGGTTCGGTCTGGTCTATGTGCAGGTTGGCGGCCCCCTGCCCATTCAGGGCTTCATTCGATTCCATCACTGGCGACTCCAATTAAGAAAAATGTAAGCGGATTTTACACGCGTTTGGACAACTTGGCAACCCTGCGGCGAAAGATGAAATGGGAGGAAAGGTGACGAATGAAGCTGGGCAAGTTGCAGGTTGCAGGTTACAAGATACAAGTTACGGGTTAAAGGCTTGTGTGCGCTTCTTCGTGTATACCTGTCTTCTGCAACCTGTCTACTTTATTGTATAATGTCGCACGGAGTTAAAACACATGCCAGCCATTTACCCATTTACAGCCATTGTTGGACAGGAGCGCATGCGACGCGCCCTGATTTTGAATGCAGTTGACACGCGCATCGGCGGCGTGCTGATCCGCGGCGAACGCGGCACGGCCAAGTCCACGGCGGCGCGCGCGCTCGCGGCGCTTTTGCCGAGCGTGAAAGTGGTGGACGATTGCCGCTTCGGTTGCGACCCCGAAAAGCCCTCCACCTGGTGCACCGAATGCAGGGAACGCCACACCGAGGGGCAGAAACTTCCCTCGCACACGCGCAAGACCTCGTTTGTGAATCTGCCCGTCTCCGCGACGGAAGACCGCGTGGTCGGCACGCTTGATATCGAGCAGGCCATCCAAAAAGGCGAGCGACATTTCGAGCCTGGCGTGCTGGCCTCTGCCAATCGCGGACTGCTCTACATTGACGAGGTGAACCTGCTCGATGATCATGTCGTGGACGTTTTGCTGGACTCTGCGGCGATGGGCGTCAACACCGTCGAGCGCGAGGGCATCTCGTTCGCGCATCCGGCCCGCTTCATCCTCGTCGGGACGATGAATCCCGAGGAAGGCGAACTTCGCCCGCAGTTGCTGGATCGCTTCGCCCTCTCGATGGACATCGTCGGCATCCGCGACGCGCGCGAACGCGTGATGATCATGGAACGCAACATCGCCTTCGAGCGCGATCCCGAACTCTTCCGCAAGGAATGGCTCGCCAAAGAGGAAGAACTTTCGCACAATATCGAACGCGCCCGCGAACTGGTGGACCGCGTCACCCACACCAGCCGCGACCTGCTCTCCATCGCCGCGCTGACCGCCTCCCTCAATGTGGACGGTCACCGCGCCGACCTCGTTATCTTGAAAGCCGCGCGCGCCCAGGCCGCATTCGAGGGCCGTACCAAGATCAACGACCACGACATCGCTCTGGCCGCCGAACTGGCGCTTCCGCATCGCATCAAGCGGACTCCCTTCCAACAGGCCGAGATGACCACCGAGCAGTTGCAGGAACGCATCGAGCAATTGGCGGGTCAGTCCATGCCTGCGGATGAAGAAGAGGAAAAATCCGAATCCCAGCAAGGCAAGCCTGAGGAAAAAAAAACTTAAAACTCGAAGATGAGAAAGAAGAAGGTCCCCAACAGGGTCAGCCCGAACCCAACCGCCAGGACGCGTTCGCCAACTCGAGCGCGAACTGGTGGGACGGCGGGCAAAAGGTAAAGACGGGCGAGACCTTCCAGCCGCGTAAACTCAACACCCCGCTCGATAAATTAACCCGCAAGCACGCGGGACGACGATCGCTCACCAAGACCGACCGCAAACACGGACGGTACATCAAAGCGCGCCCCGCAGGCGACAAGTTGGACGACATCGCCTTCGACGCCACCATCCGCGCGGCCGCGCCGTTTCAAAAGCGCCGAGTCGAGAAGCGTAAACGTCTCGCGTTCGCCATCGAGAAAAGCGACCTGCAACGCAAGGTGCGCGTCAAACGGGTGGCAAACCTCGTCCTGTTCGTGGTGGACGCGTCCTGGTCCATGGCCGTTTCGGAGCGGATGAACGCCACGAAGGGCGCGATCCTGTCCCTGCTGACGGATGCGTATCAGCGCCGCGACCGCGTTGGTCTCATCGTCTTCCAAAAAGATCGCGCCACGCTCGTGTTGCCGCCCACCAATTCCGTGCAACTCGCGCAGCGCGCGCTGGGCGATATCCCCGTGGGCGGGAAGACGCCACTCTCCGCGGGATTGCTCCTCGCCGCGGACGTTCTCCAGCACGAGAAGCACACGCATCCCGACGTGGAGCCGCTTCTCATCATCCTGACCGATGGGGCGGGGAACGTCTCGATCGGCGCTTTGCCCCCGCAGGAGGAATCCTACCGTTTTGCCGACCTGATCGCGCACGAGGAGGTGCGGAGTATCGTCATCAACATGGAGCACGCCGCCTTCGATCAGGGACTGGCGCAACAACTCGCCAACCATCTTAAAGCGCCATGCTACGCGCTGAGCGAGTTGAAGGCCGAGAATCTGGCGCATGTCGCGCGGCAGGGAATGGCGAATCCGACGGGGAAGGCGTAGTAATCAGTTTTCAGAGAAAAGTTGTCAGTAGTGACGGAAGAACCCAAGGATATAGCGAGACAGTCACCTGCAAGGTGACTGTCTCGTTTTGAATTAAGGAATTCCCCACACACTGATCGTCCCATTCGTGGAGACGGCGAATAGGCTCTTTCCATCTTCCGAGAAATACAACAACTGAAAACCATCCCGGTTTGGATATTTGCTGGTCACATCGCCGAGGATGCTGCCTGTCTGTGAGGCGTAGAATCGGATGCGGTTGTTGCCCACCGACGCGGCAATGACCGATCCGTCGGGGGAGAACGTCGCAAAGAATGAAGTGATTCGGTAAAGTTCCGCCCCATCTGGGATGGAGTAAACCTTGGCAATATGCATCCCAGGTTCGAGGGAATACGAGAAGATCAGCTTTGTATTGTCGGGAGAGATCGCGGCAGGATAAAACCCTGGTTTGTATTGCGAATATTCCGAACGGGGTATCTTGAGCGACATTACCCGCGTTTGGGTTTCGATCTCCCAAAGACTGGCGACGCCTTCCAACCCAGACCAGGTGAAGATATATTTTCCATCAGGCGACATGGTCAGGCTGTGGGTGCCATCGTATCCATAGGTAAGTTGACCGGGATTCCACGCCGAGATGCTGGGAAGTTCGATGCCGTTTTCCACTTTCCATATTTTGAGATAACTTCCCGCCTGACTACCAATGAACAGCAAATTGCTGGGGGAAGAATAAGCGGATACCAATCCAAAGTGTTGTCCATCCTCGAGGGCGAGCATTTTGGCAAATTGATTCGTGGATAGATCCCAAACATAGGCGCGGTCAAAGATGGTCGTGATCAACGATTGTCCATCGGCAGAGAAGAATACGGAATTGATCTCCTGATAATTTCCTTCGAATTTGTATTCCTCATCCAGCAGAATGCCGCCCTTGCCGCGAATGAGTCCACTTTGCTTTCCATCCATCAGATTGCGGAGGATCACGATATCTTTGTTGATGTAGGCGATCTGATTGTCTTTCACCGTCAATCTTACATTCGCGTCCGTTCCACGATGATATTGGTCATAAAAGAAGTCACCCGACAGAAAAGTATCTGAAAGCGCGCCAATTACTTTGCCTTCGGCGACATCCCAAATCGAGATACTGCCATTCGTCTCTGCGACGAGTTTTGTCCCGTCGGGCGAGAAGGACAGGAAGTGAACGGGGCTACCCGTATCAAATCTCACCTCGTTGACCAAGTCCTTGCCGCTTCTGACGGTGATATAGCCGTCCATCGTTCCTGATGCCACGGTCGCGCGGTCTTCTGTAGCGGTGACGGGACTCTCCCATGAGCCGCTGACACTGCCGATGATTTCAAGAGAAGTCCCATCGCGCAGGCCAATTCCTCCCATCCTATTGTCAATAACGATCATGTTGCTTTCGGGAACATATTTCACCCAGGGCATGTACATATTATCCACATCAAATGAGCCTGCAGGTTGACCATTGGAAAAGATCTGAACCCTGTATTGCTTTTTCAAGCGGCCCATGCTATCGGCGCTCGATCCCAAGTCTTCGACATGGAAGGTTAATTTTGAATCGCCTGCCGAAAACTCCAACTCATCCTCGATGAGTTGGAAGGATGCGGAATCATAGACGTACCGCCCCAGCGCTGTGTCAATGAAAATTTGTTGACCATCTTCGGACCAACCGATTCCTTTGATTGCGCCCTTTCCCCACACGGCAAGTTCGGTCAATTGCGAAAGATTGTTCTTGGATATGCGAGACGCGCTAG
>JACRBL010000021.1 GCA_016234485.1 Chloroflexota bacterium | reverse complement strand
TGGGCAAATTGCGCAGATGATCAATATGCAGCCCAGTTTGGTTAGAGCCTATGTCACATTGGCCACAAAGTATCATCCCGAACTGTTGCCCGAACAATCCAAACCTGTTCAAGACCAAAGGTGACAGGTGGCACTATCACAGATTGACGCTGATTTAGAATCCCAATCTGTGATAATCTGCGGCTGATGTTTTGCATTCTGGAAGTCTCCATGGTTTACAGTGGCGCGACCCAGCGAGACGCGCGAAGAAAATTCAAAGATATAATCGCAACACATTCAACGAGATTTTTTATGAAACCTTCCACCGAACGCGAAATTATTCTCAACCTTTTGCATGGACAGCCTCAACCTAACGCGCCCGCGTTTAGCGGACTGTTGCACGTCACCGCGGCGGGGTTGGAGCGCGAGAGACTGGGCTGGCGCGAAGTCCACCGCGAGGCGCGCAAGATGGCGCGGGCCGCGGCGAGTACCTTTCGAATGACGGGTCTGCCGTCCGTCACGTTGCCGCTCGATCTGTGCGCGCCCGCCGAGGCGCTTGGGGCGGAGTTGATTTTTTATGACGAGCAGGAATTTCAATTCCCGCAGGTGAGGAAAGCGTTGTTTGAGCAGACTTCGGAAGTCTCCAAAGACTTCCGAAGTCTTTCCAGCGCGGGGAGATTGCCGCTTATTTTGGACGCGATTCGACTGGCGAAAGAAGATGTTGGAAACGAGGCGGTTATTTCGGGGATGATTCCTGGGCCGTATACACTGCTTTTGTATTTGTGCAATCCCGTTAAACTTTTTATCGAAATGAAGAAAGAGCCGCAACCCGTCTTGGATGCGCTTTATTATCTTTCTTCGTTCCTCTCCCAAATCGGACGCGCCTATCGCGAGGCGGGTGCGGACTTTGTCACCATTCACGAGATGGGCGGCTCGCCGGGATTTTTGGGGCCAGAGCGATATGAGCGTTTTGTCCAACCGGCGGTGAAAAAGTTGATCGAAGATTTGCCCGCGCCGTGCGTCCTTTCGGTGTGCGGGAGCGTGGACAAGTCCATTGGTCTGCTGGCGCAAACAGGCGCGGACGCGATCTCCGTGGATCAGTTGACCGACCTCCCGTCGGCGCGCGCCGCGTTGACAGATATTCTCCTCTTTGGGAA
Organism: Chloroflexota bacterium; assembly: GCA_016234485.1. Taxonomy (GTDB): domain Bacteria; phylum Chloroflexota; class Anaerolineae; order Anaerolineales; family Villigracilaceae; genus Denitrolinea. Next base: position 13,762 of record JACRBL010000021.1, on the reverse strand, counting down.
TCTCGATCCCGTTCAGACGCTTTGGCGGGGTGACAACGCCGGGGTCCACGCGGCCGCTCAACGGTCGCGCGAGGCGGGCGTGGACGCTCTCTGGCCGGGGTGTGACCTTGTTCCGTGGACGCCAATCCAGAATTTGAGGGCGATGAGGGAGTAATCGTAAAAATTCGTGGACGGTTATTCTGTTCTCTGATACAATACCGCCCGCACGCCGAACGCTTCGTTTTTTCAAAAAGAAACCCTCGGCCTCCCCGTCGGGGGTTTTTGTGTGTATTCGTCTGGTAATCACATAGTCTGGTGGTCTCATCGTCCCTCATCAACAGCCTATCCGACCATCAGACCACTCGACTAAAAGACCATCCGACCAAAAGACTACCCGACCAACAGACCATTCGACTAGGAAGACTATGATCATCGAACGAAAAGAACTCCGCAACATCGCCATCATCGCCCACGTGGACCACGGCAAGACCACCCTCGTGGACGGCCTCCTGCGCCAGAGCCACACTTTCCGCGACAACCAACACGTGGAAGAGCGTGTCATGGACTCGAACGACCTCGAGCGCGAGCGCGGAATCACCATCCTTGCCAAGAATACCGCCATCCACATGCCCGATCCCATCACTGGCGAAGAGGTCAAGATCAACATCGTGGACACCCCCGGCCATGCCGATTTTGGCGGTGAGGTGGAGCGTGTCATGAACATGGTGGACGGTGTTCTGCTCCTCGTGGACGCGGCCGAAGGCCCCATGCCGCAGACCCGCTTCGTCTTAAAGAAGGCCCTCCAGATGGGACACAAGGCCATCGTCGTCATCAACAAAGTGGATCGCCGTGATGCCGAACCCGCCCGCGTCCTCAACGACACCTTTGATCTTTTCATCGAACTCGGCGCCACCGAAGAACAGGCCGACTTCCCCGTCGTCTACGCCGTTGCCACCACGCAACGCGCGGGACTGACAGCGGATCTTGGCCCCGATCTGAATCCCCTCTTCGACGTCATCCTCCGCGAAATCCCCGCGCCCAAAGTGGACTTCGACGCGCCCCTGCAACTGCTCGTCACCGCCCTCGGTTATGACGACTATCGCGGCGTCACCGCGGTTGGACGCGTCCACGCGGGCCGCATCAAAGCCGGACAAAAACTGGCGCGTCTCACCGTGGACGGCAAAAACCTGCCCGAGGCCGCCCGCTACCTTTACACCTTCCAGGGTTTGAAGAAAATCGAAGTGGACGAAGTTTCCGCGGGCGACATCGTCTCGCTCGCCGGACTCGACGGCATCGCCATCGGCGAGACGCTGGCCGACCCGCTCAACCCTGTTGCGTTGCCCACCATCAAAGTGGAGGAGCCAACTGTCCGCATGACGTTTGGCGTCAACACCTCGCCATTCACGGGACGCGAAGGCAAGTGGAGCACCTCGCGTAAATTGCGCGAACGTCTCTTCGACGAACTCCGCACCAATGTCGCGCTTCGAGTTGAAGAAACCGACTCCGCCGAGAATTTCCTCGTCAGCGGACGCGGCGAGTTGCATCTCGGCATCCTGATCGAAACGATGCGCCGCGAAGGCTACGAGTTCCAGGTCTCGCGTCCCGAAGTCATCTATCACAAAGCGGACGACGGCGCGACGCTCGAACCGTTTGAAGAAGTCCACGTGGAAACCAGCGCCGAAACCGTCGGTGTGGTGGTGGAAATGCTCGGCAGTCGCCGCGGCAAAATGATGGAGATGCACGACACAGGTCAAGGCACGACGCGCATGGTCTTTATTGCCCCGACGCGCGGCCTGCTCGGTTTCCGCTATCAATTCCTCACCTCCACGCGCGGCAACGGCGTGATGCACACCATCTTCCACGGTTACGATGAGATGGCCGGCCCAATGGCCGCACGCACCACAGGTTCCATCGTCGCCATGGAAGCAGGCTCGACCACCGCCTTCGCGCTTCAGAATGCAGAAGTGCGCGGCACGCTCTTCGTCGGCCCCGGCGTGGACGTGTACGAGGGCATGGTCATCGGCGAGAACAGCCGCGGCTCCGACCTGCCGATCAACGTCTGCAAAAAGAAACATCTTACCAACATGCGCTCCTCGCGCGGCGATATGGAAATCCGCCTCACGCCCCCGCGTTCGATGTCGCTGGACGAAGCCGTGGAATATCTCGCGGACGATGAACTGCTCGAAGTGACCCCCGAAACCTTCCGCATCCGCAAGCGCATCCTGAACACCGATGAGCGCGGCAAGCAGACGAAAAAAGCCAAAGAGATGATGGAAGAATAACGGAGAATTCCTTTTATTCAATTGCAATGCTGCCAGTGGGAGTTTAGGCTTACAATTTTTCCTTGCCAGGAAAATAGTTCTTATGCGATTTGAATACTCTCCCTATGTAATTCCTCTAGCTTTCGCCACTTTGGTGTCTGTGGTTATTATTTTATATGCTTGGACGCGGCGTGAAACAAGGGGAGCGAAAGGTCTGGTTGCTTTGGGATTGGGGGCGGCTATATGGGCTGTAGGCTATGCCTTGGAAATCGCGGGCGCTGATCTTCAGACGAAATTAATATGGGGAAAAATCCAGTACTTTGGTATTGTGATTATTCCGCTTGCCTGGATGGTACTTGCATTCGTCTATGCAGAGTTGGAAGCCCGATTGCCTCGACCTGTAATTATGGCGCTTGGCGTTATTCCGCTTATCACGTTATTTCTTGTTTTTACAAATGAAATCCATGGGCTGATATGGGAAGACTATTATATTTATCGTGAAGGCTCGTTCTCTGCTCTTCAAATCACTCATGGGCTATGGTTTTGGGTATATTGGGCATTCTCCCAGGTTGCAATCCTGATAGGAATGGTTGTACTATTTCGGGCATTCCTTTCGGCACGCGGAACGTTCCGTAGACGGGTAGTTTTGGTGCTTATAGCTGTACTTGCGCCATGGATTGCGAATATCATCTCGATTGCCAATCTGATGCCTGTCCCGATGGATTTAACCCCATTCGCTTTCACAATTAGTGTCGTTGCGATGACTTGGGCGATTTTCCGTATGCGGCTCCTGGACATTGTACCGATTGCTCGTGATCTCGTACTTGAATCCATTCAGGATGGGGTGATTGTATTGGATATGCATGGAAACGTTGTAGATATTAATATTACCGCGGCGCGTATGATCGGCTTCTCTGCCACACAAGCAATTGGCAAAGATGCGGTGGATATATTTTTTCCATGGCCTCATTTAATTGAAAAATTTCGCGACACCATGGACGCAAAAGATGAAATCGTCATAGGGAGTGGAAATGCCCAAATTCGCTATCAAGTGCGATTTTCGCCTCTTTACAATCGCGCAGGTCAATCTGTAGGTCGCATAATTACGCTTCACTCAATGGGGGATGAATTATCTATTGATTCTCGAAGCAATACCCAGCCTCCTAAAGCCCAAAGTGCAACACAGAACGAAGAAGTGATTGAACGCACTGCGATATCCGCAAACCCGCTCTGGGCAACTTTGCGTGACTTCTTTCTTCCGTCACTTAGCGAGAAAGTCTCCGTTCCTGTAGGATCCCATCCTGATTGGTTTAGAACGCGCGAGCGTATTTTTACAATTGGGGTCAGGCTTGTTGCCCTGCTTGGCATTCTTGCATATTTGATGGCTGCGCTTGATCACTTGATTGAAGATGCGGCCGTTTTCATCATTGTCGCAATGTTGTTAGTGTTGATTTGGTGGTTGGGAATTGCGCGAAAAATTAATTACAGTCTCCGCACATCCATTTTCTTGGCCATTCTTTTCAGTCTTGCGCTGTTGAATGTGCTGAGCTTTGGCCTCGTACCCGAAAGCTATATTTTCTTTATGAGTTTTGTAATTGCCGCGGCAATTTTGAGATCGCCCGCTGAGACATTCGTGACATTTCTGTTTGTTACTGGCCTAATGTTCGTATCTGCTTATTTGATTGGCTCAGATAATTTTATTCCATTTATGCGGATGTCTGGCGAAAATATTATCCCCCAATCTATCCAGGAGGGATTGGGAAGCGTCACATTATTTACTGTTGGAATGTTTGCGGGGCTAACCACTATTGTCATGTTGTTGGATAGCCTAAATAGAGCATGGACCAGGGAAGCGCAATCACGCAATTTGATTCTACAGGAACGCGACTTACTCGAACAACGGGTGGCAGAGCGCACCCGCGCACTGGTAGATGCGCGCGACATTATAAAAGAAAGTGAAATTCGCTTTCGTCAATTGGTAGAGCACGCAAGCGACATTATTTATCGCACAGATTCACAGGGCAATTTTGTGTACGTCAATCCTGTTTCTGTGAAAGCAATGGGATATGGGGATGAGTCGGAAGTGCTGGGAAAAAATTATCTAGATCTGGCGGCGCCAGACTGGAGGCAAACTCTTCAGCGTTTCTATGGTCGGCAGTTCATAAAACGCGAGGAAAATACCTACTTTGAATTTCCCGCCATTAGCGCCAAAGGAGAGATCGTCTGGCTTGGACAAAGCGTACAGTTAATTGAGGAGAACAGCCAGATCGTTGGTTTTCAGGCGGTCGCTCGCGATATCACGCAGTTAAAACAGGCTTATGAAGCCCTGACCATCGCCCGTGATCAAGCTCTGGAAGCCAGTAATTTCAAAAGTCAGATGCTGTCAAAAGTAAGTCATGAATTACGCACGCCTCTTGGCGGTGTGCTGGGATACGCAGAATTGCTTCAATATGAGACCTATGGCTCTTTGACAGATCAGCAGAAAAAGGCCGTTTTCAATATTATTGATAGCGCCCACTATCTAAATCAACTTATCAGTGATTTGTTGGACGAAGCTCAAATAGAGGCTAAAGCCCTCCGACTGTCCCGCGAGCCTGTTATTCTTACGGATTTGCTCAGTCGCGTAGAAACCATTCTGTCGTTGCTGACGCGTAAAAAAGGACTGGTTTATAGCGTGGTGATGGATCCCAATCTGCCAGAACGATTGTTTGGCGACGAGAAGCGGCTACAACAAGTTCTTGTAAATTTGATTGGAAATGCCGTGAAGTTTACAAGCAGCGGTGAAGTACTCGTTCGTTTTTTTCGATTTGCCGAGGAGCAATGGGCTATGCAGGTCTGTGATACGGGAGTGGGAATCTCAAAGGATGCACAGGCCTATATTTTTGAACCGTTCCGCCAAGTGGATAATGCTATTACTCAAGAAAATCTTGGCAGTGGGTTAGGATTATCCATAACAAAACAACTGGTCGAATTAATGGGTGGGCAAGTCCTAATCGAAAGCGAATTGGGACGAGGCAGTATATTCACAATCACCCTACCCTTACTAACCGTAATTGGAGAGACGCAATGACCCAACCGTGCGCAATTGTTATTGAAGATGATCCCAAACTTTCTGCGATCTATGTGACTGCTTTGGAACATGCGGGGTTTGAAGTTGTCCTGGATATGAATGGCGATCGAGTTAAATCGCTTCTTCTTTTTTCTCCTCAGCCCGCATTGGTGATTCTCGATCTTCACCTCCCGTTTGCATCTGGAATGGATTTGTTACCTCTTATCCGAGAGAAATGCCCAACGACCGTAATCGCAGTGGTTACTGCTGATATTGTGAAGGCAAAATCTCTACCGGGGAAAGCTGATCACGTTCTTATAAAACCTGTCAGCTTGGCGAGTTTACTCCAGATAGCCGAATCCGCCAAAGTATCTGCAGTAGGCGACCAAACACTTGACTGAGTGTATGCCTCTTATTCTGATTCTCCATCTTCTATTTCCACAACCTTCTTCGCCTTCCACGGTTTGAATTGCGCGGCCAGCCTGCCGGGGATGCGGCCCTGGATGAGCACGCCGCCGCGGCCGTGTTCGATGCGTTCCACTTGTCCCATTTCGTGGAAGAGCGAGATGAGCACGCCTTGTTGATAGGGCAACCGCACTTCGACGGGGATGAAGGCTTCGTACAATTCCTGATGGAGGAGCAACAACATTTCCTTGATAGCGATGCCCTGTGCGGCGGAAATCGCCACCGATTTAGGAACCCGCCGCATCGTTTCTTGCGCGGACTCGGGGTTGTGCAGCCGATCTATTTTGTTTAAAACGGTGACGACGGGAATATGTCCCGCGCCGATGTCGTCCAATGTTATCTGCACGGACTCGTATTGGTTCAACGCGTTAGGATGCGAGATATCAACGACGTGCAGGAGCAAATCCGCTTCGGTGATTTCTTCGAGCGTGGCGTGGAAGGCCGCCACGAGAGTCGTCGGGAGTTTTTGGATGAAGCCGACCGTGTCTGTGAGGAGGGCGGTGGTTCCGCCTGGCAATTCCACGCGGCGCGTGGTCGGGTCGAGAGTGGCGAACAACTGGTCGGCCACGTAGACTTCGGATTTGGCGAGTCGATTCAACAGCGTGGACTTGCCCGCGTTGGTGTATCCCACCAGCGCCACGGTGGGGATGCGCGAGCGTTTGCGCTGGGCGCGATACCGTCCGCGGTGCGCCTCCACTTTTTCGAGCTCGGCCTTCAGATGGTCAATGCGCTTACGGATGGCGCGGCGGTCCACTTCGAGTTGCGTTTCGCCGGGGCCGCGCAAACCCACCCCGCCCGCGGACCCTGTCCGACCGCCTCCCCCGCCCGCCTGTCGCGCGAGATGCGTCCACTGTCGAGTCAGGCGCGGCAGGTAGTATTCGTATTGGGCCAGTTCCACCTGCAACATGCCTTCTTTGGTGTGCGCGTGCTGGGCGAAGATGTCGAGGATGAGTCCGGTGCGGTCCATCACGCGGACTTTCGAATCGGGGCCGAAGATTTTTTCGAGTTCGCGTTGGTGGCGCGGGTTGAGTTCCTCGTCGAAGATGATCACTTGCGCGAGGGTTTCTTCCGCGAGGGCTTTGAGTTCGTCCACTTTGCCCGCGCCGATGAAGGTCATGGAATGAGGGCGATCCAGTTTTTGAGTCAATTCGCCCACCACGTCCAGGCCGGCGGTGTCGGCCAGCAGGGCGAGTTCGGCGAGCGAGTCGTTCAAGGCAAGGATTGTTCTGCGTCCTTTAAATTCCACCCCAACGAGGAAGGCGCGTTCACGGGGCGGGAGGGTTGGTTCTGGTTTCTTTTTCGACATTCTTTTCTTCTTTGGGTTTGGTCAGGTCGCCAAATAGTTTGGAGAGGCGCGGGTCAGCCGATTCGGTGCGGACGGGCAGGAGGATGTGGAAGGTGGAGCCGGGGCATTGCTTTTCGTCGTAGCCTTCCGATTCGACCCAGATCGTCCCGCCGTGCGCTTCAATGATACCGCGAGTGATGGAAAGACCCAACCCCGGGCCGCCGCCTTTGAATTTGACTTTGCTGGAGGAGTGCAGGTCGGCGCGCCCCAATTGGCCGAATTTTTCGAAGATGCGTTCCTGGTCTTCGGGAGAAATGCCGATGCCGGTGTCGGTGAAGGTCACTTCCACGAAGCCTGGCAGGGTGCGCCCGTCCACGACGAGCGCACCGCCGTCGGGAGTGTATTTGATGCCGTTGGTGAGCAGATTTTGAAAAGCCTGGTAGAGACGTTCGGGATCGGCGTAGAGCCAATCCTGACTGCCCGGGAATTTTTTTATTTCCAGATTTAGGCAGCGTTCTTTGATGGTGTCGTTCAAATTTTTCTGGAGCATATCCAGAATGTGACTCAGCCAGAGCGGCTGGGAATTGAGCGAGAGCATGTTGTTGTCAATCAGCGAGACGTCAATCATATCGTCGACGATCTGGCGCAGGCGCTGAATGCCCGTCCGTACGCCGTTGAGGAGCGGGTCAGATTCGGAGTTGGGGTCGGAACTCGAATCGCGCATCATGGACGTGTAGCCCTCGATGAGCGTGAGCGGGGTTTTTAATTCGTGGGCGGCCACGGAGATGAAATTGGATTTGCTCCGATCGAGCTGCTCCAATTTTTGTTGCACGCTGGCGATCTCGTTCGCAAAATACGCCACGCGGTGTTCCATTTCGAGGCGGGCGGCTTTATCGAGCGAGTAGGTGAATACGGGCTGGACGGCGGTGATCATATCCAGCGCTTCTTCTGCGTTCAGTTCTTCGCGTGCGGTTTCGTTGGCGAGCGTGAACAGGATGGTGAGCAGGGCGGTGGCGTTTTTCTGTCCCTCGGCGATATCGGTCTGCGTTTTGGAACTGACCCAATCGAAGATGATCGCGTCCATCCAGGCGGTGTCGCCCGTTTCCAGGGCCTGTTCGAGCATATCGAAGAAGCGCGATAACTGTCCCTCAAAGTTTTCGCGCACGCCCGCCCCGCGCGCCAATTGTTGCAAGGCGCGGCGGATGAGCCGGGGGCGCATCTTTGTGAAGTTGGCTTGCGCGTTGAGCGGCGACATGGCTATAGTTTAATAGCGGTAATGGGAAATTCGTGTTTCAGGATGATTACGGATTTGCAAACGGTTCGGAGGCCGTAAAACGATGGGCATTGCTTCGCTTGGATTCGATGCGCAAAGAGTCAGGCACAACCCGCTCGCAAAGACGGCCTGCGGAAAGTTGTTTTTTTACAGACCCTCATTGCTTCTGTTGCGAGATCCAAAATTGCAGGGTGGTACCGACGATACCCAAACTTTTCGCGGAGACATTTTCGGGCGTGTCGTACGAGGTGTGCCAGAAGCGATATTCGATGTCAATGATGTCCACTGCGGGGATATTGGATTGCAGGAACGGCACGTGGTCGTCGGTGATGGCGTATTTGGCCTCGTCGCGGAAGTATTCGCCGAATCCCAGTTGTTTTGCCGCATCCCAAATCTCGTTGGTCAGGCGCACATTGGATTGCTTTTCCTTATAAATATTCAGGTTGGGATCGCCGACCATGTCCACGATCACCACGGCGCGCGGTTTGAGCGAGAGTTCTGTCACAAAGCCGCGCGCGCCGAGCGACCACTCCTCCCAGCCGGGGATGTGACCCTGGTCTTCGCCGTCGAAGAAGACGATCCAAGTGGGGATGGAATCGGACGGAAGGACGCGTCCCAATTCCAACAGGACAGCCGCGCCCGAGGCCCCATCGTTCGCGCCAGGGACAGGTTCCTGTTGCTTCTTCGGGTCGGGGTCGCGGTCGGCCATCAGGCGGCTGTCGTAGTGAGCGCCCAGAATGATCTGCGGCGGCACATCCGAGCGGCGCGCGATCACGTTCTTGAGCGTATGCCCGTTCACTTCCACGATCTGTACTTCCACCTGCCAGTTGTATTGTTGCAATTCGCGGCGGAAATATTCAATGGCCTTTTCCTGCGCTTCGCTCCCAGGCGTGCGCGGCCCAAACGCGGAAAGGTTTTTCACATGCTGGTAGGCGCGGACCGAGTCGAAGGGTTGGTAGCGCGGGTGGTTGAAGCGCGAATACTGCCAGATGATTAAACCTCCCAGAATCACTGCGATCACGCCCAAGGTCAGAAGGATGCGTTTGGTCATTTATCGCTTATCTCCAAAAAAGTAAGTTTTTCACTGGTAATCACGAAGGAAAATGGTTTCACGTTTACAAAGTAATGCGATGCTCCGTAAGAAAACTCTCCAGTTCGGCAAGGGCGCGTTCGGAATGTGCGCGGGCGCGGTCGCGTCCCTTGAGTCGTTTTGTTTTCCCGCTGTTCAACTGCGGGACATCCTCAAACGGGGGCAAGATCCCGAAATTGGCTTTCATCGGTTGGAAGTCGCGCAAATCGGCGTGGGTGACGTAGTGACAGAGCGCGCCCAGCATCGTCGTCCGCGGCAATTCAAGCGCGGACTCTCCGCGGAGGACGCGTGCCGCGTTCCGGCCCGCCAGCAAACCCGTGGCGATGTTGCCCATGTAACCTTCCACGCCCGTGACCTGCCCCGCGAAAAAAAGATCGTCGCGGCTGGCGTGTTGAAGGGTAGGGCGCAAAACTTTTGGCGAGGCGATGAAGGTGTTGCGATGCATCTGCCCGTAGCGGACGATCTCCGCGCGCTCCAGCCCTGGGATAAGGCGAAAGACCCGCTTCTGTTCCGGGAACTTGAGGTTGGTCTGAAAGCCGACGAGATTGTACAAGTCGCCCGCGAGGTTGTCCTGACGCAACTGCACCACCGCGTAGGGGCGTTTGTCTGTGTGCGGGTCGCGCAATCCCATCGGGCGCATCGGCCCGAACGACAGCGATTGCGCGCCGCGCTCGGCGATGATCTCCACGGGCAGGCAACCCTCGAAGAATGTGCCAGCCTTCACACCTGTGCGGATGGCGTCTTCAAAGGCGCGCAATTCGATCCGCTCGGCGGATTGGAGCGCGGCCACGAAGGTGTCGTATTCATCTTTCGTGAACGGACAGTTGATGTAATCGCCGTCCTCTTCGCCCACGTCGTAGCGCGAGGCGCGGAAGGCGACCTCCATGTTGATCGAGTCCGCGCTGACGATGGGCGCGATGGCGTCGAAGAAGTAGAGATGCTCCGCGCCGTTCAGCCCCGCGATGGATTCGGACAGCCGCGCCGACGTCAGCGGCCCCGACGCGACGATGACGGGCGCGGCGGGGATCTCGGTCATCTCCTCGCGGACGAGGCGGATGCGCGCGTGCGACTCGATCCGCTCGGTGACGCGGCGCGCGAACAACTCGCGATCCACCGCGAGGGCCGCGCCCGCGGGCAACGCGGCGGATTCTGCACATTCCAACAGCATCGAGCCGAGCCGCCGGCATTCCTCCTTGAGCAAGCCAGAGGCGCGATCGGACAGATTGGAGCCGAGCGAATTGGAGCAGACCAGCTCCGCGAGATGTTCCGTCTCGTGCGCGCCGGTCTGGACGCGCGGGCGCATCTCGTAGAGGGCCACGTTCAATCCGCGTTCGGCGGCCTGCCAGGCGGCTTCGCTTCCAGCCAGCCCGCCGCCGATGATGATTAGGTCAGTCATGGTGGGGAATTGTACCATCTGGAAAATGCCCTTCCCGCTGTCCCTCCCAGCGTTTATACTCACGCCGATATGTCTCAAACTTGGAATCAAATTATTGCATCGCTCCCTAATCCGCACTTCCTCCAAACCCATGAATGGGGACAGGTGAAGGCCAGGTATGGTTGGGAGCCATATTATGCGATTTGGCAAGCAGATGATTCTTTTTCGGTTACGTCCCAATTTACTAATTCCCAATCTACCCATCCCCTCGCCGCTTGCCTCCTTCTCAAACGCTCCATCCCCATTCGCGGCCTCGCCGCGCGGCTTTCTGTGCTTTACGCGCCCAAGGGACCTCTTTTCGATTGGACAAACGAGTCCCTCCGCGCGCGCGTCTTGGACGATCTGCAAGCCTTCGCGAAGAAGCAGGGCGCGATCTTTTTGAAGATGGACCCCGACATCGTTCTCGGGACAGGCATCCCAGGCGCGGACGGTTCGGTCGCGGACGGGGAGGGCGCGGCCATCCAATCTGAGCTGGCGCGGCGGGGATGGGGATATTCGTCCGATCAGATTCAATTCCGCAATTCGGTGTTGATTGATCTCCAGCCCACCGAGGAAGAAATGCTGGCGCGCATGAAACAGAAGACGCGCTACAACGTCCGCCTCGCGGAGAAGAAGGGCGTGATCGCGCGCGTAGGCACGACAGACGATCTGCCGATGCTCTACAAAATGTACGCGGAAACCTCCGTGCGTGATGGGTTTGTCGTTCGGGATGAAGATTATTACATGACGGTTTGGAAATTGTTCATGTCAAGCGCTGAACGTTTAACGTTAAACGTTCAACGCGATGCGCCACTCGTCACCCCGTTGATTGCAGAAGTTGACGGCGAGCCTGTTGCTGGATTGTTTCTGTTCATGTTTGCGGGACGAGCGTATTATGTTTATGGCATGTCACGCGAAGCCCATCGCGAGAAGATGCCGACCTATCTTTTGCAATGGGAAGCGATGAAACGCGCCAAGTCCGCGGGATGCACCGTTTATGACCTGTGGGGCGCGCCAGAGACATTCGACGAGTCCGATTCGATGTGGGGCGTCTACCGCTTCAAAGAGGGACTCGGCGGCTATGTGGTCCGCACCCTCGGCGCGTGGGATTACGCGCCGAACAAATTCTGGTACAAGATGTATTCTGAAATCCTTCCGCGTGTTTTGGATGTGATGCGCGCACGCGGAAAGTCAAAAACGAAGCAAGGACTTGGCGCATAACAATAAAACGCAATGCGTAAAACGTAAGTTGCGAATTACGTTTTACGTTCTGAAAGGACTCCCATGGACCCCATCCCTCGCCTCCACTTCGCACACCTGCCAACCCCCATCGAAGAATTGCCGCGGCTTTCGGAAGCCCTTGGCGGGCCGCGCATCCTCGTTAAACGCGATGACCAGACGGGGCTGGCCTTCGGCGGCAACAAGACGCGCAAACTGGAATTCCTTGTGGCAGAGGCGCAGGAGCAGGGCGCGCAGATGATGATCTCGGCGGGCGCGATCCAGTCCAATCATTGCCGTCAGACGGCGGCGGCCGCGGCGCGCTATGGTATGGAATGTACGCTCGTGCTGACGGGTGAGATGCCGCCCAAACCCACCGCCAACATTTTGCTCGATCAACTTTTCGGCGCGCGCATCGTCAACGTGGCTGATCGAAAAGACCGCGACCGCATCTTGCAAGAGACGTTTGACAAAGCCACAACAGAGGGGAAGAAGCCCTACCTCGTCCCGTATGGCGGATCGAGTTCCACGGGCGCGTTGGGGTATGCGTTCGCGATGGAGGAGTTGATGATGCAGATGCAAGACTTCCGAAGTTTTGGAAACTTCGGAAGTCTGGAGCGCGTGGACTGGATCATCTTCGGCACGTCATCGGGCGGCACGCACGCGGGGTTGGTGTTGGGTCAACGCGTGTTTGGTTTCAAGGGCAAGGTGTTGGGCATCAGCATAGACGAGCCAGTGGAGTGGTTGCAGAAAAACGTCTCGGCGCTGGCGACGGCCGCGAGTGAAAGGCTGGGGGAGCGAATTGCGTTCGCGCCGGCCGATGTGGCCGCGAACGCCGACTACTGCGCGCCCGGCTACGGGGTCCTGACCGAGGCGGAGCGCGAAGCCGTCCACATGTGCGCGAGCCTCGAAGGTCTGCTACTCGATCCCGTCTACACGGGGCGCGCCGCGGCAGGGATGATTGACCTGATTCGCAAGGGGTTTTTCAAAAAGGACGAGACCGTGTTGTTTTGGCACACGGGCGGGCAACCCGCGCTGTTCGCGGAAAAGTATGCGTCCATTGTCGAATGAAAGTTTTGGCGGCGTTATTCGCGCTTTTTATCGTGGCCGTGATCGCGCTGGCTGATACGAATCGCATCGGTTTTTTGAAGGAACTTTATGACTTTCCGCATGGCGATAAGGCGGGACATTTCATCCTGTATGGGATTCTGTCGTTTCTGCTTAACGCGTCTTTTGTGCGTGCGCTTCGCCACCGACCTGCGAGGCGGATTCTGTTTTTTGTGAGCCTCCTGCTCGCCCTCGCGATTGGGATCGAGGAGTGGTCGCAGGTTCTCGTCCCTGGGCGCACGCCTGATTGGTGTGACCTGCTGTTCAGTTATCTCGGCGTCGCGGCCGGGGCATGGATGGCGAATAGATTTTCGGCGGTTTGAGAGAAACATAAAAAAAACAGCGGCGCGCAATTGCGCGCCGCTGTGTCGTGCTTGTTACAAAACTGGCTTATTGGTGCGAGTCGGTGTTCGCGCCGAAGGAGATGGTGGGGAAGCCAAAGCCCTGCCATTCGATGGCCACAGGACCGGCATGGATAACCATGTAGCGGACCGCGCCGTTCATGAACATCGGGAAGGGCTGGTCGTAGAAGCCGCCGTGGGTGACGATGCCGACGTTGCGGATGTGCCACGTGCCGGTGGAGGGGCGATAGACCGCGAAATCAGCCTTGCCATCGCCATT
>JACRBL010000020.1 GCA_016234485.1 Chloroflexota bacterium | reverse complement strand
CTGTGGGTAAGTGGGCGGCGCTCTCCCGTCCACTTATCCACAGCCTTCCCGCTGGAAAGGAGTGCTTTTGATCGACAAATACACACCGAATCTACACTAATCTTTCAAATCAGTTGTCTCAAATCATTGACACATTCCGTTCTTGAAAATCAATACTTTCACCTTTTTCATCCTTCATCCTTCCGCCTTCCTCCCTTATAATCCCCCCCATCCCTATCCAATTCAGGAGCGCCTCCTCATGCCCAAGAAAAAGGGCTCTGTTCTACTTCCCCTCGAACCCTCCGAAATCCTCAAAGACTACCGCCTCGCCTACTCCTCCCGCCAAGCCTCCCTCATCGGGCGGCGCGAAGTGCTGAGTGGCAAGGCCAAGTTCGGCATCTTTGGCGACGGCAAGGAACTCGCCAACCTCGCCATTGCGCGCGCCTTCCGCAAAGGCGACTGGCGTTCGGGCTACTACCGCGACCAGACCTGGATGTTCATGCTCGGCGTGATCAACATCCAGCAATGGTTCGCGCAACTCTACGCCCACGCTGACCTGAACGCCGAGCCCATCACGGGCGGACGCTCGATGAACGGTCACTACGGCTCGCGCTTCATCAACCCCGACGGCACGTGGCGCGCCCAAACCGAAATGTACAACGTCGCCGCGGACGTCTCGCCGACGGGCACGCAAATGCCGCGCACGGTCGGTCTCGCGTACGCGTCGGTCGTCTATCGCAAAATGGCGGAGGCCAATCCCTTCTCCCACAACGGCGACGAGATCGCTTGGGCGTCCATCGGCAACGCCTCCACCGCCGAGGGCATGTTTTGGGAAAGCGTCAACGCCATCGGCGTTCTGCAAGCGCCCGCGGTCATCACCGTCTACGACGACGGCTACGGCATCTCCGTCCCCAACCAATTTCAGATGGTCAAGGAAAACATCTTCGCCATCCTGCAAGGCTTCCAACGCGACGCCGAAGCGCAACGCGGCTACGAACTCTATCAAGTCCGCGGCTGGGACTATCCCGCCCTCGTCGAAACCTACGCCTCCGCGGCCGAGATCGCCCGCGAGTATCACATCCCCGTCCTCATTCACGTAACTGAATTAACACAACCGCAGGGACACAGCACCAGCGGTTCACACGAACGTTACAAGACTCCCGAACGACTCGCCTGGGAACAGGAATTCGACTGCATCCGCAAAATGCGCGCGTGGATGATCGAAAGCCGCGTCGCCACCGACCCCGAAGTGGGTGAGGCCGAAACGAGCGACCGCGACGCTGTGGAGGGAATCCGCAAAGCCGCGTGGGACGCGTTCCTCTCTCCGATCCTTGAGGAGCGCGGTCACGTGATGGACATGCTGGACGAGATCGCGGGAAGTTCGTCTCACGCGTCAGAGTTGGCGGACGTTCGGGAACGGCTGGCCGCCCTCCCGTCGGTGTCGAGGCGAGATATCCACGCCGCGGCGCACGAAGCCTTGCGCATCCTTCGCGACGAGTCGCATCCGTCGAAGCAAGTTTTAATCCAATGGAAAATAGAACAGGATGTGGTCAACGAGGAACGCTACGGCTCGCATGTCATGTCAGGGAGTGCGTCGCGTGTTGATGAAGTCAAACCTGTTTACTCCGACTCATCACCGACCCTGATGGGATTCGAGATCATGACCGCCGCCTTCGATTCGATCCTGGCGCGTGACCCGCGCACGATCGCGTTCGGCGAAGACGTGGGCAAGCTCGGCGACGTGAACCAGGGTTTTAAGGGCATGCAAGAAAAATACGGCGCCATGCGTGTCACCGACACGGGCATCCGTGAAGCGACCATCATCGGTCAGGCCATCGGCATGGCCATGCGCGGCTTGCGCCCGATCGC
The DNA here is from genome assembly GCA_016234485.1 of Chloroflexota bacterium. GTDB lineage: Bacteria > Chloroflexota > Anaerolineae > Anaerolineales > Villigracilaceae > Denitrolinea. The sequence continues at coordinate 25,114 of JACRBL010000020.1, read as the reverse complement.
GGAAATTCAATATCTCGATTATTTGCTGTACGCGTTGCAGATCATGTCCGACGATCTCGCGACGTTACACTGGCGCACCGTGGGCGGACAGTCCGCGCCCGTGATCGTGCGCACGCGTGGACATCGGCTCGAAGGCATCTGGCATTCGGGCTCGCTGATGTCGGGCATCATCAATTTGGTGCGCGGCATGAACGTGCTCGTACCACGCGACATGACGCGCGCCGCGGGCTTTTACAACACCCTGCTGAAAACCGACGAACCCGCCATCATCGTTGAAGTGTTGAACGGTTATCGCGTCAAAGAGCGCCTGCCCGACAACCTGAGCGAAATGACCGTCCCGCTCGGCGTCCCCGAAACCATCCGCGAGGGACGCGACGTGACCCTCGTCACCTACGGCGCCCTCTGTCGCATCGCCCTCGACGCGGCAGACAAGTTGAGCAAGGTCGGCATCGAAATCGAAGTGATTGACGTGCAATCGCTCCTGCCGTTTGATGTTCACGGCAAAATTCTCGAGTCGCTCAAAAAGACCAACCGCATTTTGTTTGTGGACGAAGATGTCCCAGGCGGCACGTCGGCCTACATGCTACAAGAAGTCATCGAAAAACAAGGTGGCTACTTCCATTTAGACTCCCCCGCGCGCACCCTCACTGGCACAGACCATCGCCCTGCGTATGGTTCCGATGGCGATTACTGGTCAAAGCCGAATGCGGAGACGATTTTTGATACCGTGTATGAAATGATGAACGAAGTAGATCCGAATCAATTCCCGAAAATTCTCTAACCCCAAAATCCCGAAGGGGTGATCGGATTGTAGAACGAGAAGGCAATCCATCCCAACCCCGAAGGGGTGAAAGGATTGTAGACCGAGAAGCCGTTCATCCGCAACCCCGAAGGGGTGGCATATCCCAGAACCATGTCATCCCTTCGGGATTATCGCATCAGAGCGAGCATCTATTAAAATCATGGCATCCCTTCGGGATTGATTGTTGTTTGATTACAACCACTTACATCCCGTCATTGCGAGCGGAGCGAAGCAATCCCCTGCACGACCAGGAGATTGCTTCGTCGGGAAGAGCGCCCTCCTCGCAATGACGGGTGGACACAAGGAGAAATTATGGCGACAAAAGTTTTGGTTCCGAGACTCGGCGAAGGCGTGGACGAAGTAACGATTACAAAATGGCTGAAGAAGGAAGGCGACTCTGTCAAAGAGTTGGAGCCGTTGCTCGAAGTCAACACCGACAAAGTAGACACCGAAATCCCCGCGCCTGCCTCGGGTGTGATTCTCAAGATCGAAATGCAGGAGGGACAACCTGCAAAGGTTGGTCAACTTCTCGCGCTTATCGGCGTATCTGGGGAAAGCGTCTCATCTCCAAGCGCTCCCGCTTCAGACGCGCCCTCCACCTCCGCCCCCGCGCAGAAACCAACAGAATCGCAACAGCCCGTTACGCAACATGCAACACGCAGTACAGACCTCGGCTTCATCTCCCCCGTCGTCGCCAAGATCGCAGCCGAGCGCGGCATTGACCTATCGCAAGTCACTGGTACTGGACTCAACGGTCGCATCACCAAAAATGACGTGCTGAACTTCGTCCAAACGCCTCCTGCCAAGGAAGCCTATCACGCCACACGCACCACGCAACACGCCACCCCCATTGTGACTCCCTCGGCAGGCGACACCCTCATCAAGCACACCCTCATCCGCAAGCAGATCGCGGATCACATGGTCATGTCCAAATCCGTCTCGCCCCACGTGCTGACCGTGATGGAAGCGGACATGTCGAAGGTGTCCAAGCATCGCGCCGCCAACAAAGCCGCCTTCGAACGCGACGGAGTTAATCTCACGTTCACTGCATATTTCATGACGGCGATTGTGGCGGGATTGAAAGCGTTTCCGAATACCAATTCATCGTGGACAGATGAAGGTGTGCTCGTCCACAAAGCCGTCAATATCGGAATGGCAACTTCATTAGGTCAGGATGGTTTGATTGTCCCCGTCATCAAAGGCGCGGACGCGCTGTCCCTGCTGGGGATGGCGCGCACGGTCAACGATCTCGCCACGCGCGCCCGCTCCCGCAAACTCCAACCCGACGAGGTCAAGGGCGGGACGTTCACCCTCACCAACCACGGCATCAGCGGCTCGCTCTTCGCCATGCCGATCATCAACCAACCGCAGACTGGCATCCTCGGCATCGGCGCCATGCAGAAACGCGCGGTCGTGGTCGATGACGCCATCGCCATCCGCCCGATGGTGTACATGTCGTTTGTGTTCGATCACCGTATTCTCGATGGCGCGTCCGCAGATTGGTTCCTGGCCAAGGTCAAAGAGACGCTGGAGAATTGGGCTTAAGGCGGAATGGCATTCCGCCCCACAAGCGCGTTTGCCCGAAGGGCTTCGTATGTGAGAACGGGGATTCCATCCCCGTTCGGCGCCCAGAGCCACGCGAACGCGCGTCGAAACGGAATCCGCACATCGTTCGGCACTGCCCGTCGCGAACGCGCCTCGAAACGGGATCCGCCCTCAGTCACGCGCGAGGCGGTGGTTGTAGAAATCAAAAGCGACGGTCAACCCGTCGCTTTTTTGTCGTCAGAGGTCTGGAAGTATTTGTCCTTCAAATCCAAAATCGGTTTCTCGAAATATTTGTAACTGAGCGATGCCACGAAATAAACGAGGATCGCAGAGATGACCAGCGTGAGCGGTTTGGCGATGGGCACGGGGATGCCGAGGTCGCGGATGCGCGCCACGAACCAAACGATGGCGAAGTGGTAGACGTAAAGCCCGTAGGAAATTTTGCCGAGGTAACTAATGAAGGGGCGATCAAGAAAGCCGACGAGGAATTTTTCCTTCACCACCAGATAGATGAACAACGCGCAAACATAATTGAGATAGACGTAGCCCCAAACCTGTTTCATATCTTTTTCGAGCGGATAACGAAAACCGAGCGCGGTGGTATCGCCCCATTGGCCCGTTGACCAATAGGTGGTGGCGAAACCAATCACGGGCAGAAGCAGGAGCAAGGCGAAAAATTGCCAGCGCGCTTTTGGAATTTCAAAACGCGAGATAAACGCGCCCAACCCGAACGCGTCGAGATGCGAGAATGGCAGGACGTACGTGACGACCGAAAAATCTTCGTACATGAATGGGACGTCGTAATATTTGTAGAGGAAGGAGATGCCCGCGCGGAAAAGCGGTCCAACCACGATGGCGGCGATGAATAATTTTTTCAGATGCTTTTTGGGCGTGAGAAAAATAAGGAGCGGCCAGAAGAGATAAAACTGCTCCTCCACCGAGAGCGACCACAGATGCCCGATCAACCACGACTCGCCGTCGTAGGCGGAGCTGGCATTGAAGAAATTGTAGAGGTACGTGAGCGCGTAAGGCAGTTGGTCTTGCGTGCGTTCCATGTATGTGACGCGATAATCGTATTGGATCACGATGATCGTCACGATGAAGATGATGAGCAGGTATAAATAATAAAGTGGGAAAATTCGCAGGAAGCGGCGACCGTAGAATTTCTTAAAGAAATCGCCTGCGCGGAACTTCTCTTTCATCTTCAACAAAATATCGGTGATCAGAAAACCCGAAAGTACAAAAAACAATTGCACGCCCACCCAACCGATGTAAACGTAATCGGTGTGCAAGGTGAAGACCAGCAAAAACGCGATGGCGCGCAAGCCGTCGAGGCCGGGGATCATTGCGAAGACTCCAATAGATAGTTGAATTGTCCCGTGTTCATTTTCCAGATGGCCGCGAGACGGGCGCGGCTGAACAACGGTCCGCGCGTGATGAGCGCGAGTGCGTCATAATATTTTGCGAGATTCGGATTCTGGATTTGATTGACTCCCGTCCGCAAGGTTTGGACGTACCCCGCGGGGACGTCCCTCTCGAAATGGCCGATGCGCCACTTCTCTGGACTGGAAGCGGGTAGCCGCGCCAGAAGCGGATCGGCCAGCGCGTACCGATCCACAATGTGGACGGCGGGTCCTGCAAAGTAGCCGATAAACCCCACGTTCTTCTCGTCTACCACGGCTTTGCCGCTTTCGCGCAACGCGTATCCATGCTCCACCCAGCCTTCGTTGGAAAATGGGATTTGTTTGCCAGGGCGATAATTCATCATTCCCGAGATGGGATAGTAAAACGCGCGCTCGTCGTTGATGCCAGTGAGTAGATCGTGTTCCGTGTAGCGTGGTTGATTCAAATCGAGGATGAAGTTGGGTGGCGTTGCGAACAGACCGAGAACCGCGACAACCGCAATCGCGGCGGCTTTGACTTTGGGATTCCACTCGCGTGTCGAGCGGACGAGGAGCAAAGCGCTGATGAGCAATGATGCGGTCAGGAAGCGTCCGCTCATAAAGTCGCCGCCGATGGAGAGGACGTAGGCGAGGTAGAGCAGGCTTCCGAGCGCGAGCAGGCGTTCGCGCGTCTGTCCACGCCAGAGGGCGAAGAGGATGCCCGCCGCGATGACGGTGAGAGTCAATGGGTCGCGTTGGAGCGAGTCGAGGAAGTAGACCCATCCCTGCGCAAAGAGTTCGGCTTTGGGAATCCCCGCGCCGAGTTTGGCGTAGTAGGTGTTGGGGAAGGGGAAGCCGTAGTAGAAGAGGGAGAAGGCTTCCCAGAGTAGGAGGGGGAGGAAGCCGAGGAATAAATCGCGCACTGTCATACCTGCACTTGCGCCAGGTGCAAGTGTTGCGAGCCGCTGTCCTGAGCGGAGCGTAGCGTAGTCGAAGGACGGCGGCGAAGCAATCTCCTCATTGGGGAGGGGATTGCTCACCTGCCCTGGCGGGCGGTGCCAGGGTCGTCGGGAGTACCCTCCTTGCAATGACGAGGACAAGAGGAATAGTAGAGAAGGAACGACAAATAAAATCGCGTCCTGGCGGTTGAGGGCGATGAGGGAGGCGATGAATGCAAGAGTAAATGGGGAGGATTGTTTCTCAATGAACGCGATAAAAAACAAAACCAACAACAAATGCGTGAGCGGATTTTCGAGGCCCGAGGCGGAGTAGTCCATGAAGGACTTGGAGAGGAGCAGAGTCAAAACTCCAAGGGCCGCGAAACCGTCCCGACGCGCGACCAGCCAGAAGGTCAGGAAGGAGGCGAGGAAAGAGGCGAGCAGGGCGGTCAGGTAGGCGTCGTGCGTCGGGAGGTAGATCAACGTCAGGGCGAACATCCACAACGGATGCGTGTAGGCTTGCACTCGCTCGGCGACGTTCCAGGTGAGGCCGTGGCCGTTGACGAAGTTGTCTACGGTGCGGAGGGTGATGTAGGCGTCGTCGCCGACCCACGCGGTGCGCAGGAAGAGGAGCGCGAAGGCGGCGAGCGCGAGGCCGAGGAGGAGTTTTCGGGTCATGGGCGGGGAAAGTTTATCATAGAGCGCGGGTTTGTTTTTAGAACATGGGTTCGAGTATAATGCGGACAAAAAGGAGATGACCATGTCCACCCAAAAATCTGAAATCACTTTGAATGTTAATGGTAAATCTGTGAAAGCCTATCTGGCAGCGCCCGCGGGCGGAGGCCCTGGCGTGTTGGTGCTCCACGCGTGGTGGGGACTGAAACCCTTTTTCAAGCAGGTCTGCGATCGCATCGCCGAGCAGGGATTTACTGTGTTAGCGCCCGACCTGCGCGACGGACAGATCGCCGCGACCATTGACGAGGCCAAGGCCTTGATGGAAAAGAGCGATGGCGAGTTTACGGGCGCGACGGTAATGACGGCGAAAGATCATTTGCGCGGACTCACGGACGGCAAGATCGGCCTAGTCGGTTTTTCGATGGGCGCGGCATGGGCGTTGATCGTTGCGTCAAATGCGCCAGATCAAATCGGCGCGACGGTTCTCTTTTATGGAAACGAAGGCGTGGACTACGGAAAGGTCACATCGAAGGTGATGGGACATTACAGCGACAACGACGAATGGGAGCCGAACGAATACGTGGAGAAGACGTTCGCGGCTTTCAAGTCCGCGGGCGTGGACGCGACGCTTCACATCTACCCCGGTGTGGCGCACTGGTTCGTGGAGGAGGATCGGCCCGAATACGACTCCGCCGCGGCGCAACTCGCGTGGGAGCGGACGTTCGCGTTTTTGAAGGGGAGTTTGTAGGCCCTCACTCATCCCCCGGCCCCTCTCCCGTAACCGGGAGAGGGGCCGGGGGTGAGGGCTTTTTTTTATTCACTTGAAAATGCGAGTGGGATTACAATTAGCACGTTCGACTACTCTCTAATCTCTACTCTCTGGAGTTTCACCATGCCTGAAAATTTTGACGTTGTTGTGATCGGCGCGGGGCCTGCGGGCTACGTGGCCGCCATCCGTGCCGCGCAGTTGAAGCAGAAAGTCGCCATCGTGGACAAGCAATGGCTGGGCGGCGTTTGTCTTAATGTCGGTTGTATCCCGTCCAAGTCATTGTTGAAGAACGCCGAAGTGGCGCACACCCTGCGCGAGCGCGGCAAGGAATTTGGCTTCTCGTTCGAGAATCTCAAATTGGATTACGGCGTGGCGTTGAAACGCTCGCGCTCAAATTCGGATCGCCTGACGAAGGGCGTGGGCTTCCTGATGAAAAAGAATGGCATCACCGTCTTCATGGGCGAAGCGAAGTTAAAGGCCAAAGATGTATTGACTGTGACCGACAAAGATGGAAAGGTCACAGAATTGCTGGCCAAGAACATCATCGTCGCCACGGGCGCGAGCGCGGCTGTCCCTGGCGCGTGGAAAGTGGACGGGCAGAAAGTCGTCACGTATTTGGAAGCGATCCTGCAGGATAAACTCCCCAAGTCGGTGGTCGTCATCGGGTCAGGCGCGATCGGCGTGGAATTTTCCACCGTCTGGAATTCCTACGGCGTGGACGTGACCATCGTGGAAATGTTGCCGCGTCTTGTCCCGCTGGAAGATGAAGAAATCTCGAAAGAACTCGAAAAGGAATTCAAGAAGCGCGGCGTCAAAGCGCTGACGGGACACAAGGTTGAATCCGTCGAAGCGACCGCCACGGGCGTGAAGGTAGTCGTCTCTGCCGAAGGGAAGCAGACGACCCTCGAAGCAGATCAGGCTTTGGTCGCGATCGGATTTCGTCCCAACTCAAAGGGACTCGGTCTCGAGGAGGTCGGCGTCAAGATCAGCGAGCGCGGCTTCGTGGAAGTCAACGAGAAGATGCAGACCAACGTCCCTGGCATTTACGCCATCGGCGACGTGACGGGCAAACTGATGCTGGCGCACGTCGGCTCGGCGATGGGCATCGTTGCGGCGGAAGTGATCGGCGGCGCGGAGACGGTCACGCTCGATTACGAGATGATGCCGCGTGCCACGTATTGCCAGCCGCAGATCGCGTCATTCGGGATCACCGAAGCGCAGGCCAAGGAACGCGGCTTGACGGTGAAGGTTGGCAGGTTCCCCTTCCAGGCCAACGGCAAGGCACTGGGACTCGGCGATTACGCGGGCTTCGTCAAAATTGTGATGGACGAGAAATACGGCGAAATTTTGGGCGCGCACATGATCGGCCCCGAAGTGACCGAGTTACTACCCGAGTTGACGCTCGCGCACATGATGGAACTCACCCCGCACGAGATCGCCCGCAACGTCCACGCGCACCCGACGATTTCAGAGGCGATTATGGAAGCGGCGCATGGCGCGAGTGGGACGCCGATACACATTTAGCCCCTCCCCGGCCCTCCCCAAATCCGAAGGATTTGGGGAGGGCGTCCGAAGGACGGGTGGGGTAGTAATCAGTCAGCCCTGCGATGAGATTCGCAGGGCTGATCATTTTACTTCTCGATTTTTTCCTCTGGCATCTTCCGCACATCAAATCGGAAGGCCGAGTAGGAATATTCCGCCCAATATAGGACGGTCATCAACGAGACGGCGACATCTACGGGAATAACAATAAAATTCGGCGCTTGAAAATCGGCGATCACTTTTAAAACGATAAAGGGAATCAGGATGATGAACAACACGATGGCGTAGTAATACTTCGACATGGATTGCATCTTTGTGCGCTTGCCCCAGTAGAAACTTCCCTCGCGCGTGAATGAGACGCTCTCTGCGGGCAGGCGCAGGTGGCCGCGAATTTCCTTTTCCAGCGCGCCGAGATACATGTAGTTTCGCATAACAGACAGGTTGGTGGAATGTAGTCTTTGCATGAAATAAAACATCGCCACCAAAATCATGCTCAAGACGAGATCGAACGGAAAGGCGGAATACAGTTCCAGTTTGCGGGCGGGGTCTTCGATCTTCACCAGCGTGGCGATCATGTCCACCAGCAACTTGTCCGTTTCGGGGACGCGCAGGATGAGCAACAATCCCAGCCCGGAGACGAGCACGAGATACACGAACAATTTGTTGCGTTCCTTCCACGAATCGTACGCCACTTCAAAAGTCTTCTGATAGTGATTGGTCAGCGCGTCCGCCGCATCGGGCGCATGCGCAGGCGTGGGCGTTGTCTCGGGTTTGGATTTTTTCTCTGCCATGTCATCCTCCAAAATTTTGTCAACCAGTCGATGAATTAATCCGCGTCGCTCGCGCAACGGAAGCCGCGATTGATGCCAGGCGAAAGCGGCGCGTGGCTCAGACGGTTAAAGGCGCGCAGTTCCGCCGCGCCATCTTGATACGATCCGCCGCGCAGAGATTTGCGATCGCCGCTCGGCGGCCCCAGCGGATTCTCCAGCGGCGTCGCCATGTAATAAAACTCGTGGTACCAATCGGCCACCCACTCGCGCACGTTGCCTGCCATGTTCAGCGCGCCATACGGACTCGCCCCCAGCGCGTACCTGTCCACGGGCAGCGGCGCGCCGATGAGATTGTCGAAGTTCGCGAGCGTCATGTTCGGCGCGTCGTCCCCCCACGGGTAGGCGCGGCCATCGGTCCCGCGCGCGGCCTTCTCCCACTCGGCCTCGGTCGGCAGGCGGCGTTCGGCCCAGCGGCAGTACGCGTCGGCATTATCCCAACTCACATAAACGACGGGGTGATTTTCATATTTCGATTTTCCCCAAAACGGATTGATACCCTCAAACGGCGCCACGCACGCGCCTGCCTCCACGCACTGCGCGTACATCGCGTTCGAGACCTCGGTCTGGTCAATCCAAAACGCGTCGAGCATGACGATGTGCGGCGGACGATTCTTCAGCGCGGTCTTTTCCTCCGTCCCCATTTTAAACTCGCCTGCGGGGACGAGGACTTGCGTCATCCCATCCGTGGACGAAATCCGCGTCGCTTCCATCTCGACGGGGAGGCGGCCCGCGCTTTCACGGGCCGCGCTCTCGGCCCGCACGCGGCGAACCTGTCGGCGGAGCATGTCTGAAACGGGCGAGGGAATCTTATAAAGCGCGAAGGCCCCCAAGACGAGGACATCGAAAATGATGAAGGCAATTATGAGTCGGCGGTTGCGGTTGTTTGTCATGGATTTGTTTGGAAAATGGGATGACGCGAATATACAGCAAAGTTGTGTTTCGGGCAAGTTGTAGGCGGTTTGGCAAACCGACCCACGCAGGTATAATTCCGCAGTTCTCCCTGTTTCTTCAGCAGAAGTACTGCTGAAGCGCTCGCAGTGCAACTGCTCGCGAACTTTTATACGGGGAAATTTTTCTTATAGTGATGCAAAGGAACCCACATGACCGATCATTCACGCATTGCAGGCAGGATCACCTTCGTTCTTTTCCTCGCCCAAAGCTTTGCTTCGGCAGGCTTCATCGCGGCCGCGGCTATCAATCCCATTCTCGGCGAGAAGCTGGCTTCGCATCGTTCGATGGCGACCGTCCCTGTGGCGGCGTATTTGTTGAGCGGCGCGCTCTCGGCTTCGGGTTGGGGCATTCTCATGGATCGCATTGGCCGTCGCAACGCCATCACGCTGGGACTTGTCCTCGGCATGATTGGCAACGGACTGGTTCTGCTCTCCATCGAAAACGCCTCGTTCGCGTGGATGATCATCGGCCTGATGTTGATGGGCACGACCAACTCCGCCACGCAGTTATCGCGCTTCGCCGCCGCCGAAGTGACCCCACCCGAGCATCGCGGCCGCGCCATTTCCATGGTCATCTTTGGCGGCGTCATCGGGACGATCCTCGCGCGTCTCTCCGCCGCGCCGATGGGCAGTTTCGTTGTCACCCTCGGCATGGACGAACTTTCGGGCGCGTACCTCACCACGTTGATTCTGTTCGCACTGGCGGCCCTCCTCGTCTTTGCCGCGCTGCGCCCCGATCCGCGGGACGTGGGCCGCGAACTCGCGAAACTTTATCCCTCCTCCGCGCCCGCGGGACAGTTGCGGCCTGTCGCCGAGATTCTTCGCCAGCCCGCCGCGCTCACGGCGGTGGTCGCGATGATGTTGGGACAGGTGGTGATGGTGGCGGTGATGGTCATCACGTCCCTGCACATGGAGGATCACAGCCATGCCCGCAGCGATATTTATTCGGTTGTGTCGGCGCATACCTTTGGTATGTTCGCCCCGTCCATTATTTCGGGGTGGCTGTTGGATAAAATTGGCCGCCCCAAAATGATCCTCATCGGCGCTTCGACGCTTCTGCTATCCTGCCTCGCCGCGCCGCTCTCGCCGAACGTGCTCCCGCTGGGCATCGCGCTCTTCCTGCTCGGCGTGGGCTGGAATTTCTGCTACGTGGGCGGCTCCACATTGCTGGCCGATCAACTCTCTCCGCTCGAACGCTCGCGCACGCAAGGGACGAACGACTTCCTCGTCGGCCTCGCTTCCGCGCTGATCAGCCTCACCAGCGGATTTCTCTTTGACGCGACGAGTTACACGGTGATCGCCGTCGTGGCGGGCGCGCTCTCGCTTGTGCCGCTGGCGATGACGTGGAGATGGATGGGGAGAAGCGCCGTTAACTCCGAAGGGGTGGGATGATTGTAACGACGGCAAATCGGAAATGAAAAATCCCGAAGGGATGACATTCTATGCCATCCCTTCGGGATTTTGATTCACGGAAATCTCTATAATCCTGTCACCCCTTCGGGGTTGAATCTACTTCCTCACCATCGTCAGCAACATCTTGAATTTTGTCGTCGCCTTCAATGCGTGCGGCACGTCCGCGGGCATGATGATGGCGTCGCCGGCGGTTAGGGCGTAGGGAACGCCCGCGAGGGCCACCTCCGCCTCCCCGTCCAGGATGTGAACGAGGGCGTCGAATGGGGCGGTGTGTTCGCTGAGCTCCTGTCCGGCGTCGAAGGCGAAGAGCGTCACGTTGCCCGCGTCCGCTTTGGTGATCTGGCGGCTGACGACCGAGCCTTCCTGATACGCGGCCAGGTCGGCCATTTTAAGGACTTGCGATTTGGGGGCTGTGGACATGGAGTCTCCTTTCCATTGTCATTGCGAGCGCTCTGTGCGAAGCAATCCCCGCCTTGCGCGCGGAGATTGCTTCGACGGGAGAGCGCCGTCTCGCAATGACGACAACTTAACGCACTTCCACCGAATAACTCGCGATGGAGCGCGTGTGGCGCGTGGTTCCCGCGATGACCAGCGTGGCGGTTTGGCCGGATTGCAGGTCAATCTCGATGTCCGCGATCTGGTCTGCGCTCACTTCGATATATTGGACGCTGGTTTCGCCGTTGCCTGCGATGATGAGCGCCAGGCGGAAGGTTTGCGCGAGCACGTTTGCCACGCGCACGAAGCCTTTCGCTTCCCAGCCGCCGTCATCTGATTCGAAGTCGGCGGAGTAGTTGATGGCGTCAATCGTGATGTCGTCGAGCAGGAGGCCTTCGCCGTTGAGGGCCGCGTCGGTGATGTATTCGAATCGCAGCCAGATCTTCTTGCCCGCGTAATCCGAAAGGTCCACCTGTTCCTGGATCCAGCCCGCGCTCTTGCCGGTGTAGCCCCAGCCGTAGGCGTTGCCCTGCGGATTTTCGTCGGTGCCGGAGGGCGTGGTGAGGATCTTCCACGTTTCGCCGTCTTCGGAGACTTCGAGGTTGAGGTAATCCCAATTCTCTTCGATGTCGTACCAGGTCCAGAAAGAGATCGCGGCGGGGCCGCTGACGCCCGTGAGGTCAAATTCGCGCGTGAGGGTCATGTCTGATTCGTCGCCGCGGTTCGACCAGAAGAAGGACGCGCCCGAATGTGCGTCCACGGGTAGGAGCGGGGTGACGGTGGAGCCTTCAAAATGGATGGTGTGTTTGCCCGCGCAGTTCACGCTGATGTAGTCCACGCCGTATTGATGGACGGCGCGCGCGGCAGGCGCGGCGGGGCAGGTGGAGATGATTTCGGTGGCGCTAGTTTGCGGCGCGTCTTCGTAGTTGTGGAAGAAGAAGCGACCATCGCCTACGCTTTTGTCCATCACGAACATGGTGATGGCCCAATCCATGTAGACGTCGTCGGCGGTGATGGGTTTGTCGGTGGCGGGGTCGGTGATGCCGAGATCGGCGAGAGTCCCATCCACGCTGGCGAGATCGTTTTCGGGATTATTGGTGAGCGCCTTGGTGGCGTCCTCGCCGAAGCGGTCGAGGTAATAGGTCAGGTAGAGGAAACTGAGTCCGTAGTGCGCGCCGAAGTCGGGTGAATTGGAATCGGCCCAATCGTTCAGTTGCAGGTCGGGGTTCTGCGCGTAGTGCCAGTCGGCGCCGCCCACATCGTAGCCGTTGAGGAACGCGCCGAGTTCCGCAAAACCCTCGTTCAACCACGAGACGTCGTTGCGGTCGGAGTTGAACTGGATCATGTGGACGAATTCGTGCGCCAGCGTGGAATAGGTGTATTCATCGCCGAGGTCCTGCGATGTGCCAAGCACGTACATTTCGTGGCCGTTGGAGAATTCCTTCACCAGCGGGTTATAGGAATCGGAGGGCGAGAAATAACCCGCCACGGTGTAGCCAATGTTGCTGGCATACACCACGTAGATATGCGGGTCGCCATCCACGCCTGGGATCCACTCACTGCCGAAGAACTCACGGTCGGTGGGATATATTTTTTCCTCGAACGTGTCCATCAGACGCTTCAGGTCGTTCATGTTTACGTCCGATTTGTTCTCAGCCCAGAAGTAGGTGTGCGGCGTCTCGTAAAGCAGTTCGGCTTCGATTTGGAAATTTTCGTCGGTGTTGGAGTTCGAAATCCAGAAGGTTTGCTTGTCGCCGATTTTAATTGGAGTCGCGGGCGGGACGAGCGTCTCTGGCACGTTGCAAAGGTTCTTGAGGCGGCAAGCCAGATCGTACGGATCGTTCTCAGGGACGATGGTACTTTCCAACGTCTCGCGCGTGATGTTCGCGGTCTCAGGCACCGACGGGCGACTCACTTCGGGCTCCGCGGTTGGAACGGCTAAAGTGGGCGCTTCGGAAGTGGGGAAATCGTTCGGGATTTCTGGAACGAGAGTCTCCAGTTCCTTCCTCACGCTGTCGTACGCGATCGCCCCGACCGCGGCCGCGATGACCGCGCAGGCGCAACACACCGCGATAACGATGCCGATCCCGATCAGTACGTTTTTGTTATTGTTCTTATTGCTGGCAGGGGATTCCATATTTTCTCCGTTTGGCTAAAGTTTCCCCATGATACCTTAAATGACTGAATGGCAGGTTAGGAATTCGGCAGGATGGGCGGAAAATGGATTTTAACCGAATGCAGTAACCCGACGATGACAGCGACGGGGACCGCAAACGCGAAAGGCAGAATGACCGCCAGCGGATATGCCCACCACTTCGGCCTCTTCGCTTTATCGCGTGGCGGAATGGAAGCCGCCGGTAACCAAACCATCAGCCCGTAGACGAAGATCCAGAACGGCGTTTGCGCGAGATTGAATGTCCCCGCGAAGGAGGCTTCGGCGAGGAAACCTGTCAGCCCGAAGAGCAGGAAGACTTCGGTCGCGGAAAAATCCCAGCGCGCCAGCATCCACGCCCAGGCGATGAACATAGGCACGAAGACCACCACGCTGTGCAGGGCGACCACGTCCAGATAATTTGCGGAGGCCGTGATATACGCCGCACCGACGGGAACCCCAAACAGCGGCGCGAGATTCGTCATCGAAACGGTGACAGCCTCCTCGGTCAACGCGAGAAGCGTGCAGAAGATGATGAACTTACCCGTCCACGGGAATCGAATCCCCAGTACAAAGTCGCGGACGCGGTCGCGACTTCTCCACATCAATATCCCGCCAAGAATGACCCAGAATAGCACAAGACCCGCGCCCATGAAGATGACCGCGCGGCTGTTCGGCCCCATGCCGAAAATGGCGATGAACAGAACGAAGAGGGTGGAGAGTATCGTCCACGCCGCGAGAAAACGGATGAGGTTGGCGAGGGTGAGTTGGCGAGTCATATATGTTATTACAGCAACAGCGAAGGCTTTGTTGCAAAAAAGTAGAGCGAGACCATGGTCTCGCTCTACGAAAACTTACGCGGCAACCGCTTCTTTCTTCTTTCGTTTCGGAGCCAGCGCCTCGCCTGTGGTGAAGGTCAGCACGTTCTTCTTCTCGTCCACGTCCACCAACACGGTCGCGCCGCCTGGGAACTCGCCGCCGAGCAACTTCACCGAAAGCGGACTCTCGACATATTTTTGCAAGGCGCGTTTCAGGGGCCGCGCTCCAAAAGCGGGATCGTACCCCTCCCTCGCCAGCCAGGCTCGCGCCCCATCTGCAAGTTGCACGGTGATGTTGTGCTCGATCAGGCGATCCTGGATCTCCTTCAGTTGCAATTCGACGATACTCTCCATTTCCTTCAACGAAAGCGGCGAGAACATGATGATCTCGTCTATGCGGTTGAGGAACTCAGGACGGAACGCGCCCTTCAGCGCCTTCTCCACCTTGTCCTTCGCGTCGCGCTCCTCGTCAGTCTCGTTCTTGTGCGCGAAGCCAAGCGTGCCGCCCTTGCGGACATATTCGGTGCCGAGGTTCGACGTCATAATGATGACCGTGTTGCGGAAGTCCACCACGTTGCCCTGACCGTCGGTCATGCGGCCATCGTCCAAAATTTGCAGGAGCGCGTTCCACACTTCGGGATGCGCCTTCTCGATTTCGTCAAACAGCAGCACGCGGTATGGGCGGCGGCGGACAGCCTCGGTGAGTTGACCGCCCTCCTCGTAGCCGATGTATCCAGGAGGCGCGCCAAACAGACGCGAGACGGTGTGCTGTTCGCGATATTCGGACATATCAATGCGGACGAGCGCGTCCTCATCGTCGAACATGAACCAGGCCAGCGCTTTCGCCAACTCGGTCTTGCCGACGCCGGACGGGCCGATGAAAATAAACGAGCCGATCGGTCGGGACGGGTCTTTCAGCCCCGAGCGGGCGCGGCGGATCGCGTCGGAGATGGCGTGGATGGCCGCCTCCTGCCCGATGATTCGGTCGTGCAAGCGCTCTTCCATTTGCAGGAGTTTCTGCGACTCGGTCTCCATCATCTGCGTGACGGGGATGCCCGTCCATTGATGCACGACGCCCGCGATATCGTCCACGTCCACCACTTCGTCGAGTTTGTGTTCCGATTCCCATTGGTCGCGCAGTTTGCCGAATTCCTCCTCGATGCGGAGGCGCTCGGACTTTTTCTGCGCGGCCCGCTCGTAGTCACGCGCGACGCCCGCCTGTTCCTCTTCGGCGCGCAGGCGGTCAATGTCATTCTTGGTGGCTTTGAGATCGGGCGGCAGGGAATAGAGGGCCACGCGCAATTTGGCGGCGGCCTCGTCCATCAGGTCAATGGCCTTGTCGGGCAGGTGCCGGTCGGTGACGTAGCGATCGGCGAGATGCGCCGCGGCTTCGAGGGCCTCGTCCGAAAAATGGACTTTGTGATGCGCTTCGTAGCGGTCGCGCAGGCCCATCAGCATTTTGATGGTATTTTCCACGCTCGGCTCTTCCACGTAAATGGGGGCGAAGCGGCGTTCGAGCGCGGCGTCTTTTTCGATGTGCTTGTGGAATTCATCCAGCGTGGTCGCGCCGATGCATTGCAGTTCGCCGCGCGCCAGGGCGGGCTTGAGCATGTTGCTGGCGTCCATCGCGCCCTGCGCCGCGCCCGCTCCGACGACGGTGTGCAACTCGTCAATCATCATGATGATCTCGCCGCGCGCCCGCTGGACTTCGTCCATCACGGCTTTGAGGCGTTCCTCGAACTCGCCGCGGAAGCGCGAACCCGCGATCATCGCGCCCAGGTCGAGCGCCACCACTTTCTTTCCGCTCAGAATTTCTGGCACGTCGTTGCTGGCGATCTTTTGGGCGAGGCCTTCCACGATGGCGGTCTTGCCCACGCCCGCTTCGCCGATCAGAACGGGGTTGTTCTTGGTGCGGCGCGAAAGGATTTGGATGAGGCGCAAAATTTCGGTGTCGCGCCCGATCACGGGGTCGAGTTTACCTTCGCGGGCCAGTTGAGTGAGGTCGCGGGAGTATTTGTCGAGGGCGCGGTAACGCGTTTCGGCGTGCGGGTCGGTGACGCGCTGTCCGCCGCGCATCCCCTGAACGGCGTCGTAGACGCGGTCGCGGGTCAGCCCCGCGCTTTCGAGGATGCGCGCCGCGGGGGTGTTGCGTTCCGTCAGAATGGCGAGGAAGATGTGTTCGGTGGAGATGTATTCGTCTTTGAGGCGGTTGGCTTCCTCGTTGGCGAGGTCAATGATCCGTTTCACGCGCGGGGTGATGAAGATCTGTCCCGCGCCGCCGCCGAAGATATTGGCCTTGGGGCTGGCGCGCAGGGTGGAATCGAGCCGCTCCACCAGCGCTTCGGCGTTGACGCTCAGTTTTTCGAGAATTTGGGGAATCACCCCGCCAGGCTGTTCGATGAGGGCCAGCAGGATGTGTTCGGTATCTATCTGGTTGTGACCATAGCGCTGGATGATCTCGGCCGCGCGTTGGGCGGCTTCCTGCGCTCGTTCGGTAAAGCGGTCAAATCGCATCATAAGTTCTATCTCCTTGAGCCGCAAATCCCAGATTTACGGTACAGGCGGCATTATAACAAAACGCCCATCGGCAATTTGTCCGTTGGGCGTAAGAGGAGTATTAGAGATTGGGAATCCATGCCAACAGGATCGCCAATATATCCAGAAGCGTGACCAGCGCCAGCGCCCCCAGGTATAGTTTCACATCCCGACTGAACGAGGATCGTTTTTCGGCAAAGGAAATTCCCTGCAAATCTGCCTGGTATTGCCTATGCCGCCGTTTGATCTTTTCGAGCAGGGTCAGTTCACTGCTCATTCGCGCCAGGGAAAACAATGCGAGGGCGCATCCCAGGGCGGGCAGGGCAACCATCCATGCGCCGAGGGACGCGGCGATGTCGGCGTTGGTGAAGGGAATGACGCCCAGCGCCACCACCGCGGTTGTGATTTGGAAGATGAGTTTCCAGATGTGTTCATGCCGATACTTGTACTCATCCCAAATGAGTCTGGCTTTTTCCAGATCGGACGAGTTGATTATGGATGGGTCTGATTTTGTTTGGCTGGGCATGCCTCCTCCTTGAATGGTTTCGGGCGTTTCAGGTGGCGGCATTATAACAAAACGCCCGCGAAGAGGAGTATTAGAGAATGGGGAAGCCGCATTATAATTCGCACATGGCATCCATTCCGCTCCCAGCCCGCGCCGAGGCTCACCCGCATTTGCGCGCGCTCAACCCCCTGCGTGACCTGCCGCAAGTGGCGGACCTGATCGAAATCTGCTTCCGCCAAAACATGGATCGCGACGGCCAAGAGTACGTGCGCGAAATGCGCCGCGCCAATGCCGAAGATCCCTGGGCGCGTTGGGCGCACAACGCCTGGGAAGGCGCTTCAATGCCGCTCAATGGTTTCGTGTGGGAGGAAAATGGAAAGATCGTCGGCAACACCAGCCTGATGGGGTTCCGCCATCAACGAAAAAAAATCACCATGATCGCCAACGTGGCCGTGCATCCCGATTACCGTCATCGCGGCATCGCCCGCGCCACGGTCGAGCGCGCCATGAGTCACGCCCGCGACCACAGCGCGCACGAACTCTGGCTCAACGTCCGCGACGACAATGCCGACGCCCTCGACCTCTACAACGACGTCGGCTTTCGCGAATTCACCCGCCGCACCCAATGGACTCTCTCCGACGGCTTCATCCCGCCCGAGTCGGACGCGTTTCAGGTTTCGGCGCGGCAGACGCGTCACTGGCCCGTGCATCGCGAGTGGCTGGCGCTTTGTCATCCCGAAGACATCTCGTGGTATCGCTCGTGGAATTTCAACGGCCTTGCCCCGGGGATTTGGAACTGGTTCTACCTGCTGTTTGTGGACGTCAACCTGAAACAGTGGATCGCGACACAAGAAGATAAACTCCATGCGATTCTTTCCTGGACCCCCAGCGGGGCGCGCCACGAACCGCTTTGGTTGGCGCTCGGGCCAGAGTCCGCTCCCGAAGCCGTGACCCGCCTCCTGGTCCACGCGCGACGCGAACTTGGGCGGCGGCAATTCGTTCTCGAGCATCCCGCGGGCCGCGCCGACGAAGCGATCCGCGCGGCGGGGTTCGTCCCGCAACGCACGCTCATCTGGATGCGCGCGGATGGCGCGACAAAGTGATATCTCCTGCGTAGATGGATTCAAAAGGAGCAACAATGAATAGATTTCTTTTGCGATGGATCATCAACACGTTGGCCGTTTGGGCGGCGGTGAGTTTTGTGCCCGGCATTCACTGGGGCGGCGCCGACTGGCTCTCGCTCATCGGCTTGGGCTTGATCCTGACTCTCGTGAACGTGTTCGTTCGACCTGTGGCGAAGTTTGTGGGATGCCTGCCCATCATTCTCACGCTCGGCCTGTTCTCGCTGGTGATCAACGCCTTCCTGTTTTGGCTCACGGGCGTGGTCGGCGAAATGTTTGGCATCGGCTTCACCGTGGACGGGTTCTGGCCTGCCTTCCTCGGTGGCCTGGTGGTGAGCCTCGTCAGCATGGTGATGGGAATTTTCCTGCGCGATGAGATAAAGGGGAAGCGCAAGTAATCAGTGATCAGTTTTCAGTGATCAGTGAATCAAAAAGAGGACAGTCGGAAATGGCTGTCCTCTTTTTTTTGCGGGATATTATCTCGCATTACGCGTCTCCCAACCCTGGCAAGCCGCCCGCGGATTTTGCCATGCGCGCCGCACGGACGATGGCTTGCGCGACCACTTCTGCCGCGTACGCGCCGACAGTGGACGCGTCCGCTTTTTTGCCGCCCGTGGCGAGCGCGAAGATGCTGTCGCCGTCGAGCATGGTGTGCGCGGGGCGGACGGCGCGGGCGAGTCCGTCGTGCGCCATTTGCGCGACTTTGGTCGCTTCGGCTTTGGTGAAATCGGCATTGGTCGCGACCACGCCGATCACCGTGTTGGACTTGGTCGCGAACGAGAGAACGGTGCGCCCGAAAAAGGTTTTCATCATTTTCAGCGTGTCGGCGAAATAGCCCGCCTGCCCGAGATGGATGGTCCCCACGTCAGCGGAGCGCAGTCCCGCGAGGATCTGATTCGTTTCTGGGTCAACCACATCGCCAAAGGCATTGACCGCCATCAGCGCGCCGACCACGACTCCCGCGCCGATCTCCATGCTGGCGGTTCCGATTCCGCATTTCATGGCCTGCTTTGCGCCGAACATTTTTCCCACCGTTGCGCCCGTCCCCGCGCCGAAGTTGCCTTCGCTCGGCGGCTGGGACGAGGCCGAAGCCGCGGCGTGGTAGCCCATCAGCGCGTCGGGACGTCGGTCGGCACGGCCCAGGTTCAGGTCAAAGAGGATCGCGGCGGGGACGATGGGGACTTTGCCCGCGCCCGTGTCGAATCCGATGTCTTTTTCTTCGAGGTAGCGCATTACGCCCGAGGCGGCATCGAGTCCAAAGGCGGAGCCGCCCGCCAAAAGTACCGCGTGAACTTTTTCCACGAGATGGATCGGGTTGAGCAGGTCGGTCTCGCGAGTGCCGGGCGCGCCGCCGCGCACGTCTACGCCAGCCACGGCTCCCTTGCGGCACATGACCACAGAGCAACCCGTGAAGGCTTCATCATCCTGCGCCTGTCCCACTTCGATGCCAGGCACGTCGGTGATGGAGTTGGTGAGTTTCATGGAATTCGTTTTGTCGCCGTGTAAGAATACGTTCCATGTTTTTCAGCAGTTGTACCGCTGAACGGCTCGCAGTCCAACCGCTCGCGAACTTTGAAAACGGGAAATTATTCTTACAGGTATTTATAGAAGATTGCGCGCCAGTTGCAAAAACTCCTGCCACTCCTCTTCAAAGAAGTGGACGGTGACGTTATTGAGTTCGATGTGATAGGTCACTTCGCCGTCGGGTTCGTCGGCTTTCCAGGCGAGGTAGTTATCGGTCTCGGCGAGGGTTTCGGTAGCGGGATCGTTATTGGTTGACATTTTGACTCCTTGGTTTGATTATTTGCTATCTTCGTCGGTCGGTTTTTCAGTCATCTTGCGTCGCAGGGACTTCCACCAAACGCGCAGTTGGGCTAGGATCTTGGAACGCTTGGGGGCGGTACGACGCTTCTCGTGCGGCGGCCACGGATCAAGGTCGAACATTTTGCGAAGCGTGTACTGTCCAATCAGCTGCAGGGTGGCGAGCATCGGCGCGGCGATGACGACGCCCACCACGCCGAGCAGGCTGGCCGAGATGATGGCCGCCACCAACACCGCCGCGGGGTGGACGCGCAGCGCGTCGGCCATGATGCGCGGGGAGAGGATGTTGTCGAAGAACTGGTCAATCACCAGCGCCAGCACGAAGACCAGCAGGGTGTAATAGAGCGGTTCCATATCGAAGAGTTTGAACGGCTGGAAGAACGTGACCAGCGCGAGCGCCGTCCAGTTGATGGCGGGTCCCACGTACGGGAGGAAGCGCGCGAACCCCGCCGCCAGCGACAAGCCGATGGCGTATTGCACGCCCAGCACGCTCAAGACGATGAAGTATACGATGACCGTGATGAAAAAGATGATGATCTGCCCGCGCAGGAACGCGTTCCAGATGAGGCCGAGTTCCTGCCCGAGCCGCTTTAGGTCGTGAGCGTAGCCAGGCAGGTCAATCTTGATGATGCCCTCGCGCAGGCCGCCGCTTTCCGCGAGCACGAAGAACGAGACCAGCAGGACGAACAACGTCCAGCCGAGGAAGTTGGCGGCGCTGCCCGCGATCGTGCTGAGGAACGAGCCCATCTCGCCCAAAAGTTTTTGTCCCGTCGAGAGTAATTGGTCGCTGATGGAGGACAAGTCAAACTGGCTGATGTCTACGCCGAAGCGCGAGGCCCACGCGAACACGTCGTTTAGGATCGTGGGCAATTCATCGAGGTTGGTCTGTACAAAATCAACCAAAACCTGGATTTGATTTACCAGCCCCACGCCGCCGAGCGTGAGCAGGCCGAGCAGGAGGATCACGATCAGCAGAAAAATAATTCCCACCGACGCGCGCCACGAGAGGCGCGTGAGACGGCTCATCAGACTCGCCACGGGATGCAACAGATAAGACAGGATGAACGCCATGAAGAGCGGGATGATGATATTTTGAAAGCGCACCAGCAACGCCCCCACAATGACGACGAACGTCAGCGCGATCACTAGTTTGGTCGTGCCTCCCCAGCGCGGGGATTCTTGAATTGGATTCTCGGTCATTGGCTCCTCATGGTTAATCTATTCTAGCGTGTCGCGAATCATTTTTCAACTGGCAATTTATTTTCTGCAATACAAACTCCCCGGCGCGGACAACGCGCGGATGGAATTGCAGACCCGCATCTTGTGAATATTGCGGCTAACTTTGTGAGCCACGTTCGATTTTAGGATTGGAATGATATGGAGCGACGGGGCGGGATTATCTTGCCAACATTATCCAAAATATTGCAACGCGATGCGGAGACGTTCCTCCACATCCTGCGGAGCGTCTTTGGCGATGGATTGGACGGCGGACTGCGCCTCGACGACGGAGTAGCCCAACGCGGTGAGCGCGGCGAGGACTTCGCTGTCCATGTCGCTCATGGACGCGACCCGCGACAACGCGTCGTCGGGTTTGAGGCGGTCTTTGAGATAGAGGGCGATCTTCTGCGCGGTCTTTTTCCCCACCCCAGGGACGCGGCCAAGCAGTTCGGGTTCCTCGCTGAAGACGGCGCGCTGGATGGCATCCAACGTCAGCGTGGATAACACGGAGAGCGCCACCTTCGGGCCGACCCCGTCCACGCCGAGCAGGGTGGTGAACAGTTTGCGGTCTTCGGCGGATTCGAATCCGTACAGCGACAGGTCATTCTCGCGGACGATGAGATGCGTGTGGACGAAAACCGTCTCGCCCACGGTCAATTTGTCCGCCAGGCCTTTGGGCACGCTGACGCGCAGTCCCACGCCGCTGACCGCGATGACGAGGGCGTTGTCTTCTTTTTGTTGGAGTTCACCGAGGAGGGAGGAGATCATATCTATTTTTACCACAAAGGACATAAAGAACACGAAGAAAAAAATCCCGAAGGGATGCCATGATTATAACGGGCAACCGCGCTGGGTGACTAATCCCGAAGGAATGACATAGAACCATGTCATCCCTTCGGGATTGGGGAAACCATCTTCTCGATTCCAGAATCATCACACCCCTTCGGGGTTCAATATCGTTTTGTATTCAAATGCGTGATCGCGATCGCCAGCGCGTCGGCGGCGTCATCGGGTTTGGGGATTTCTTTAAGTTGGAGCAGGACGCGCACCATATCCTGCACTTGTTTCTTGTCGGCGGAGCCGTACCCTGCCACGGCTTGTTTCACTTCGTTGGGCGTGTACTCGGAGACGTCCAGTCCCGCCTGGTGGAGGGCGAGCAGGGCCACGCCGCGCGCTTGTCCCACCGCGATGGCGGTTGAGACGTTGCGCTGGAAGAAGAGTTTTTCCACGCCGCAGGTATCGGGTTTGTGTTTTTTCAGCAGGGCGCGCAGATCGCGATACAAAGACTCCAACCGCGCGGGCAGGCTGTCTTCTTTTGGGGTGAGGAGAACGCCCCAGGAAACCGCGGCCAGCCCCCCGTCCGAATCGAGGCGAACGAGTCCGTAACCGGTGGTGGCGATGCCAGGGTCAATTCCGAGGGCGAGGGTCATTTTTTTCAAACACAAAGGACACGAAGGACACAAAGGAAATTCTTCGTGTACTTCGTGCCCTTTGTGGTTAAGGAGAATTTAAGCGGCTTCGAGGGCTTCGAGGGCGGCCTCGGTCAGTTTTACGTTGTGGAAGACATCCTGCACATCGTCCAGGTCTTCGAGTTGGTCAATCAGTTTCATCACGCTCAAGGTGGACTCGGTGTCGAGTTCCAATTCCTGTTTGGCGATGAGGCGGAGACCAGAGTCTTCGGGGGTGACGCCTGCCTGATGGAGCGCGTCGCTGATGGTCTTGAACGCGTCCACGGGGGCGACAATTTCCACGGCCTCGCCCGCGTCCAGCACATCGTCCGCGCCCGCCACCACGCCGAGATCGAAGGCTTTTTCAAACGCCAGTTGCGCGGAGGGGAACGAGAAATAGGCCTTACGATCAAATTGCCAGCCCACCGCGCCAGGTTCGGCCATGTTGCCGCCAAACTTGCTGAAGGCGTGGCGCAGTTCCGAGATGGTGCGGTTGCGGTTGTCGGTCACGCAGTCCACCATCAGCGCCGCGCCGTGCGGGCCGTACCCTTCGAGAGTCAGTTCCTCGAACGCGGCCGCATCCTTGTCTTCGCCGGCGCCGCGGCGGATGGCGCGCTCGATGTTATCTTTCGGCATGTTGCCCGCGCGGGCTTTTTCAATGGCAAGCACGAGACGGAAATTCGTATCGGGGTCGCCGCCGCCCTGACGCGCCGCCATCACAAGTTCGCGCGCCAAACGGGTGAAGATGGCGCCTTTTTTCGCGTCTGCCGCGCCTTTTTTGCGTTTGATGGTAGCCCAATGACTATGACCAGACATAACGTACTCCTTCTAAAAAAACCACGTATGTGGGGATTTGCACGAAGCGCGCAAAATTATACCATGCCGATTTTAGATAAAGAATCCGACTCCCATCGTCTTCGGGCCTCCGTGCGTGACGATGGCGGGCGGCAACTCGTAGACGGGAACCTTCCCGCCTCCCCACCACGACTGGAGGCGGGCCGCGACCACCCGAGCCTCTTCCTCCGCCTCTGCGTGCATCACCGCCAGGCGCGCCTCCGCCGACCTTGGGCATTGCTCACGGACGACTTCCTCCAGCCGCGCCAGCGCGCGTTTGTGGGTACGCTGTTGTTCAAATGGCTCCACCTGTCCCGCGCGGATGGTCAGGATGGGTTTGATCTCCAACAGTTCGGCTAGCAGTTTTTTCGCGCCGCCGATCCGTCCGCCCTTGGCGAGATATTCCAACGTGTGGACGAGGAAGTAGATGCGCCCGCGCGGGATCATGTGATCTAGTTTCGCCACAATCTCGTCCGCAGGTTTGCCCGCCTTTGCCAAATCGTCCGCGAACAGGACGAGCGAGCCCAGGTTGCAGGAGACGGTTTGCGAATCCACCACGCGAATGTCCGCGTCCGCGAATTCCTGCGCGGCGGTCTCGGCGGAGCGCACCGTCCCGCTGACCTTGCCCGAGGGCGCGATGACGATTACGCTCTCGCCCTTGGCCTGCGCCTCCTTGAAAATGAGATAGTACAAGCTCGGTTCGGGCGCGGCGGTCTTCGGCAGGGTGGACGAGGCTTTCAATTTGGCGAGAAAAGTGGCGGTGTCTATTTCGCTGTCATCGTGAAAGGACTCTTCCCCGAACATGACAACTTGCGGAATGAGCGGGATGCCGCGCGCTTTCAACACATCCCGCGGCAGGCTACAGGTGGTATCGGCGATGATTTGAACCATGAAACCTTCCCAATTGATCGGTAATTGGTGAGTGATGGGTATGGTTAATTGTATGCTGACTCACATCATAGTGGCTATGTGTGTTTTGTACCATTATATTTCACAGAGTTTGTAGGCTATAATTTGTCCACACTACCAAGCATAAACACTACATGACATAAAAGGAGGTTCGAATGTCCGAACACCCTAAAATAATTACAGTACTTTTAGCGGACGATCACCCCGCTACGCGAGCAGGTATCCGCGCCATGCTTTCCAAACACCCGGATATTCAAGTTGTTGGCGAGGCGGAAAGCGGGAATGAGGTGGAAAAACTGGTTGATGAACTTTGTCCGCAAATTCTACTCCTGGATTTAAGTAGTCGTTCATAGAAGTTTAGAAAACGACAAATGGAAAGTGCTGGTTGGTTTATTCTGTTGTGCCAGCATGTATTCGGCAGAAGCCAGTACCTCATCCATCGAGTCGTGCAGTTTGTTTGCGCAAGCCAATT
>JACRBL010000018.1 GCA_016234485.1 Chloroflexota bacterium | reverse complement strand
TGGCCGAGGCAATGTCGGAACTGACGCTCAACAAGGTGTCGTCGGATGCGGTTCCGTTCTCGATAACGAAATATGCCGCGCCGTTTTCGCCTGTGAATGCGGGGCGCGCCCAGGCTTCGTTGACGATCAATGCCTCGCTGGCTGGCGCGCAGGCTGAGAGGAGTACGACTGCAAGAATCAGGATGAAGGGGAAATTTAATTTTTTCAATTTGAAACTCCATGCATTGAATGTGATTTGGATTTTACCGAAATATCAAGCGTCCCCACATAATGATGGAGACACCAACAAGCGCAACCGCCGCGCCGATTAAATCGAAGCGATCGGGACGCCATCCATCGAAGACCATGCCCCAAAGGATGGAGAGGATAATGAAAATACCACCATATGCCGCATACACCCGACCAAAGGCCGATTCTGTTTGCAGAGTGGGGATCACGCCGTAGAGAAAAAGCACCGCGCCGCCGACAAGCCCAAGCCAGAGCGCTTTGCCTTCTCGAAGCCACTGCCACACGAGATATCCGCCACCGATCTCGGCAAGTCCAGCCAGCACAAATAAGAGGAGCGATCTTAATATGGTGAAGTTCATTTTCGTCTTAATCCTTTTTGGTCTTGGTATCCCAACAACCTCAACGCGTTTGCAACCACCACCAGTGTACTGCCCTCGTGGAAGATGATGGCAATACCGATGCTGACAATACCTGTCAGAGAGGTGATAATGAGCAGGGCAATCACCCCTAGCGAGATGAAGAGGTTCTGAACGATAATCGCGCGTGTTGCGCGCCCCAATCCAACTGCGAACGGCAACTTGGAAAGATCATCACCCATCAAGGCGACATCCGCAGTTTCCAATGCAACGTCTGTACCCGCGCCGCCCATCGCGATACCCACGGTGGCATTCGCCAGCGCAGGCGCGTCGTTCACGCCGTCACCAATCATGGCGACCTGCCCGTATTCCTTCACGAGTGCGCGGATGACCGTGAGTTTGTCTTCGGGCATGAGGTCGGCGCGGAATTCGGTCAGACCGATTTCAGATGCAATGGCGGAAGCCGAACGCTCATTGTCGCCAGTCAGCATGATTGTGTGACTCACGCCCGTCGCTTTGAGAGCTTTCATGGTCGGCGCGGCTTCGGTGCGCAGGGTGTCGGCGAGCGCGATCAAACCGATCAATGTTTTGTCCATCGCAATCCACATCAACGTTTTGCCTGATCCTTGAAGCGATTGCGCGTGATTGAGCGCGTCAGGAGAGATCGGGGCGCCTGCTTCATCCATCAACTTTTGATTGCCAATCCAAACCGTTTTACCATTCGAGACGGCGCGCAAGCCGCGTCCCGTCAGCGACTCGACTTCATCCATGAGGTAGATAGGCAAACTTCGAGTCTGAGCCGAGCGGACGACTGCCTGGGCGAGCGGATGCGCGGAACGAGATTCCGCTCCCGCCGCGAGCGACAGCACATCCTCTTCCTTCCACCCCTTCGATTGCGAAGCACTCAGGGCGGCGCCCGAGGCTGGAAACACGACGATATCAGTTACCTCAGGTTTGCCATGAGTCACCGTGCCAGTCTTGTCGAAGGCGATGGCTTTGAGCCGACCGAGATTTTCGAGATGCGCGCCGCCCTTGACCAGCACGCCATTGCGCGCGGCTTGCGCGACACCCGCGAGGATGGTGGCAGGAGTTCCAAGCGCAAGGGCGCAGGGAGAAGCCGCGACGAGCAGAGTCATCGCACGAAGGAAAGATTCACGGAACGGAAAACCAAACAGAGGCGGCACAATGATAATCAGCGCGGTGAGGATCAGCACGGCGGGAACGAAGATACGCTCGAATTTTTCGACGGTTTGTTGGGTGGGCGATTTTTGCGCCTGTGCTTCTTCCACCATTTTCATCACACGGGCAAGCGTTGAATCTTTGGCAAGGCGTGTCACTTTTACTTCGAGTGCGCCTTCGCCATTGACTGTACTGGCGAAGACTTGATCGCCTGGGACTTTATCAACTGGCAAAGATTCGCCTGTCACGGATGCCTGGTCAACGCCAGAATTGCCATCAAGGATCACGCCGTCAATTGGGATACGCACGCCAGGGCGGACGATGACAACATCTTCGAGTTGCAGAGATTCGACAGGAAGTTCCTGCTCTTTTCCGTCACGGCGGACGAGGGCAATCTTTGGGGCGAGGTCTGCCAGCGCACGAACGGCGGCACGGGCACGATCCAAAGCGCGTTCTTCCAGTGCGTGTCCAAGGCTAAAAAGAAAGAGAAGCAAGGCGCCTTCAGCAAATTCGCCGAGAAATGCTGCACCGAGCGCCACCATCACCATCAGCAGGTCGGTATCGAAATGTTTCTCTTTGATCGCGTGCCAGGCGTGTTGCGAAATATCCCAGCCGCCGAAGATATATGCGGCGATGAACAAGGCGGTCGCGGCAAACACGGGCAGACCGAAGAAGGTTTCCCCCAACCAGCCGATTAATAAGAGCAATCCCGCTGTGAGACTGAACACAATTTCGCGATTCTCTTTATACCAACTACGCAATCCCTCCACAGGGATTTCATATCCCAGCGAGCGCACACGTTTTTCAATGGATGCGCGATTTACTTTTTGATTATCGTATTCGATCCACATTTTTTCAGCGGGATAGTTGACATTGATCGACAGTACGCCGTCCATTCGTCTCAAGCTGTGTTCGATAACTCTTGCACAGTCTGAGCAATCCATGTTCTCGATGGAAATTGAATCGTGATGGAAGCGGTTGATGATCTGTGCCCCCGCACGTTCGGCAAGGCGCTTGACGTCGGAGAGAGTCAGCAGGTTGGGATCGTAATGCAGGCACAGGTCAACGGGCGATTTGTCGCGCTCCACATGGGCGCGCAGAATACCCTTGTAATTTTGAAGGGATGATTCCAGACGGACGAGACATTCATCCTTTTCGTTTTCGATGCCTGGAAGTAAGAGGGGGAATTCGAGTTCGATTGTTTTTTCCATGAGATCAGTCCTTTTCGAAGCGCGGTCTACACATGATGTGCGGCGAGGTGGTATTGAACGTTCTCATCACACTCACACGGGTCAATATGCACCGTGACATCGGACAGGGCAGGTAACTCATGAAAAAGGGCATGACGCACTTCTTCGCCGATCAAGTGGCTGGCGACGGTTGGCAACTGGCAATTCACCGTGATATGTAATTCGGCGCGCTGGCGATGACCGATCCAGCGCGCAGTCACATCATGCACGTCCATCACGCCGTCAACGTGGTGCGCGGCGTGTTCGATCTGCTCGATGACCTGCGGCTCGATACCATCCATCATTCGCCGCCACATTTCCCTGGCGGTGTTCCACACGATCACCAAAATTGCCGCGCCGATGATCAGACCCACCAGCGGATCAGCCCAGGGGAATCCCAACCACACGCCGATGACGCCCACCAACACGCCCAGCGAAGTGAAGCCGTCCACGCGGGCGTGCAGACCGTCGGCTACGAGAGCCGCCGAGCCGATCTGGCGTCCGACGCGGATGCGAAATACAGCGACCAGTTCATTGCCCAGGAAGCCGATGATGGCGGCGGCAGCCACCCAGCCAATGTTTGACAACGGTTGCGGATGAAGAATCTTTTGAATGGACTCGTAAAAGACCACCACGGCGCTGGCGAAGATCATCAGCACGATGAACGCTCCAGCCAAATCCTCCGCGCGCCCGTATCCGTAGGTATAGCGGCGATTGCGGGCGCGTCGGGCGAGGACAAAGGCAAGCCATAACGGAACGGCGGTCAGCGCGTCCGAGAAATTGTGCAGGGTATCCGCCAGCAACGCCACACTGCCGCTGATCGCGACGATGAAAACCTGGAAGATGGCTGTGACGAGCAACCCGACCAGCGACACTTTGAGCGCCCAGATCCCGCGCTGATTGGCAAGGGCGGGATCGAGCGCGGCGGCGTAATGCGTATGCGCGTGAGGTCTGATCAGATGTTTGATTTCGTCCCAGAAGCCGCCGTGCTCATGTCCGTGGTCATCATGCTCGTGATGTTCATGCTCGTGATGTTCGTGCTCGTGATGTTCATGCTCGTGATGTTCATGCTCGTGCGGATGAGGATGCTCGTTCGGCTCATGAGGGCGGGATGGATTTGAATTGCTCATAATTGACTCCTGATTTTTGTTGGTTGGCGCCGTAAAAAATGAAATGAGTGCGCGCCACACCGATTTACCCCTCTCTCAAGGTGAGGGCAAGGGGTGAGGAAGATACGCAGGGTAAATGCCAGGTCAGTGGGTTGGCGGATGGTAAATTTTTGCAGACAGGCAAAGGGCATTTGTTCTGTCTTGTTTTCCCCCGATAATAATAGCGGATTCGCGCTCCAATGATTTCAAGCCATTGGGCTGAATCATTCCGTTGTGTATCGCGCAGGTCGACTCTGGCGCGGTGTGATGAATATTGCTGGTTGGCAGAATCAAGTGTCCCGCCAGCCCAAAGACTAGGAGGGCAAGCAGAAGCGCCAGGGAGAGTCGCCGTAGAAGGTCAGCCATGTAAGATGTGATCCAAGCCGCGCTGGAACAGGTCAATAACATGCTCATCATCAATCGAGACGAAGACATTGCGTCCCTGTTTGCGGGTGCGGATGATGCGCTTATCGCGCAGTCCGCGCAGTTGGTGCGAAACAGCAGACTTGGTCAACCCCAAATGCTCCACCAATTCACCGACGCCCACTTCTCCTTCCAATAGTGCGTGGATGATGAGAATGCGCGTTGGGTCGCTCAACGCGTCGAACAGGCTGGCGAGGTCGGAGACGTTTTTAGGGTTGACGGTATTTTTTGACATGACTAAATCCAGCGGCGCACACTCATTTTGTACTTGCAGTAGTCCTCACCGTATTTCTCTGTAAGGAATGCTTCTTCCAGCCGCACTTGAACATGGATCAAGACGACACCAAGTACGGTAACTGTCAGGGTGACAGCGGTGGGCAATATCAATAGCAGACCAATCAACATTACCAACATACCCAGAAAGATTGGATTGCGCGAAACACTGAACAAGCCGTGCTGAACCAGGGTGGATTTGCTTTCTTCATCAATGCCGATCCGCCACGAGTCGCCCATTTGGATTTGGGCAACCAACACCCAGGTCAAAGCCAGAACGAGCAACGCGATCCCGAGGATCATCAGCGCGGAGGAATTCATCCATACAATGGGAGAAAGCCATTCATAATTCTGATCCATGAAGGAAAACACGAACACGATCAGGGCAGTGGCGATCAGGGTCAGACGAAACAGTTTGCCCACAAAGTCGTGAACGGTATCGCTGTTTCCCAGTTTATAAGGGTTGATGCCTGTTCGTTTCCAGGCGATATACGAACGCCAGAACATGGCGAGTCCGAAGAATAGCAGGAAGTAAATAGGGAGGAAGATTTTCAAGAGGGTAATCATAGACATCTCGAATAGTTGAATAGTTGCTCAACTATTTGCAAATATACTCCCTCGTTGAAAACTCGTCAAGAGATGAATTTTTGCCTGTCTTGAAAATTGCCAAACGCACCATGATCATCGTCAAGATGAATCTGGCATTCACTACAGTGTATAATCTTGTGGGATTATTTCTTGCAGCGATTGGCATACTTCCTCCTGTCCTTGCCGCCGCCGCGCAATCCCTTCCCGATATCGGCATCATGGGAAATTCGGCAAGATTACTGAAACAAAATGCCTTCGGAGTTTTTCCGAAGGCATTTTGTTATCTCGTTGTCACACTCGCTGGATTTTGTTTCTTCCTCTGGGTTACCAGTATGATAACCAAAACCACAAGGTAACTCACGTAAGCCCCCACTTCCGTCAGGGAAGGATTGCCGTTGTACCCAACCAGCGCTTTGAGAAGCAGCCCAACCTCACTCTTATCGCTCAGGATTCCGTTGAGATCCCAGACATGCTCAATTACGGAAGGGATAATCCCTGCTTCATTGAATTCATGGACTCCCAGCCCAACGAGACCCGCCGCAAAGATAATCAGAAGAATATTAGTTGCGCCAAAGAAATTACGCAGGCTGAGTCTCATGGTGGATGTAAACAATATCCAGCCAAGAACCGCGGCGCCGCTCAGTCCAAGTAATGCGCCCGAAACTGTTTGCAATGGACTGGATGTCAATCTTGCGGCGAGCAGGAACAACGCCAGTTCGATCCCTTCACGGAATACAGCCAGGAATGCCAGCGCGAACAGGGCTTTCTGTCCTTTCCCCAGCGCCGCCTGATTGGTTTGTTCTTCAATTTCACTCTTGAGC
>JACRBL010000017.1 GCA_016234485.1 Chloroflexota bacterium | reverse complement strand
CAAAGGACACAAAGGTCACGAAGGAAAAACGCCTGTAATTTTGACGCTTTTTCCCCCTTTGTGTACTTCCCTGGCACCGCCCGCCAGGGCAGGTGTGTGTCCTTCGTGGTTAGGCTCTTTCCCGTTAATTACGGAAGAGCCAAAATTCATAAGCGTTTTAATGTCATTGCTCTTTGGCTCGGGTTTCATTGAAAATGATGATGTGGGTGTAGACGATGATTTGGAATTGGCAGAAATAGCGTCACCCAGACGGAATCCTGTCTGAGGGGCGCTTGTCTCCGCCGCGGCCCGCCGCCGACGTAAACGTCGGGCTATTTTACGAAGGACTTCATCCTAAATTTCATCAAAATTAAAACTCCCGCGTCGGCTAAAGCGACGCGGGAGTTTTTACGCGATACGCAATACATACGGATCGCGAAGAGATTACGTTTGAACGTCTCCTGTTTTTGGCATGGCCGAAATCAAGGCGCGTAATGCTTTATTGACCTGCTCCGCGGTGGTAAACACTTTCGCCACATCGGGGTCAATCACCGCAACGAGAGGCGCGTCTTTCATGCGACTCGCAAATCGATTCGGCTTCGCCTTGCCATAATCGAATCGAAACTCCGAAGCCATTTTCTGAATTTCAAATTTTTTGGAATCGGTCGTTTTCTTCATGCTACTTCTTTCCAGTAGTTTTCTTTTTGGCAGGCGCGGCCTTCTTCTTCGCAGTCGCCGCCTTCTGCCTTCCGCCTTCCGCTTTCTTCTTCCCGCCGTCCGCCTTCTGCTTTCTCTCCCCCTCCGCCTTCCCCTTCGGAGACAACGTCACAAACCTCTCCACCGTCCACGCTACAGACAGGCCAGTGATGATCTCGTCCTTCTTGATCTCGACAATGGCGTCGCCCTTCGTGGCCGCGCGCTTGCGGACGTTGGCCGCGTCCAATCGCGTGGATTTGGGCGCGCCCTTCGACAAAACGATGGTCGCCATGTGGTTTGGCTTGCCGCTCACCGCGCCCACGAGCGTGACCTTCTTCGGCAAGTCCCAAACGCGCACGCCCTTGCCGTACCGTCCCTGCGACGGGAAATCCTTCTCGCCGACGCGCTTGGCCTTGCCGTCTGAAGCAAGCAGGAAGATCTCGCCTTCCGCGGGCAACACTTCCGCGCCGACCAGTTCATCGCCCTCTTCCAGTTTGATGCCATTCACGCCTGCGGCCACGAGCCCCATCGGGCGCACATCATCTTCCTTGAAGCGGATCGCCATCGAACCCGACGTGACGAGCAAAATATCCTTTTTGCCGTCGGTCAATCCCACCCAGCCGAGACCGTCGCCTTCGTTGACGCGCGCCAACGTGAACGCCTGCGCCGAGGGGCCAGGCAATTCTGTCACCAGGCTTTTCTTGACCATGCCCAGACGCGAGATGGAAAGTACGCAGGTCTCTTCGGGCATTTCCGATTTGCGGGCGGGCAACACGAACATCGCCGAGAGGATGTCATCCTCCTGCAACGGCGAGACTTTGTAATACGGCGCGCCGTCGGTCAACTTCTCCGCTTCGGGGATGACGTGCAACGCCACCGCCGCGCACTTTCCATTTTCCGCGGCGAGATAGAGCGTGTCCGACGTGGACGTTTTCACCAGCCAGCGCGGCGCGTCGTTGCCAGAGTGTTTCGGCTGTTTATCGTCGTGCGTGCGCGCGATGAGTCCATCCGCAGTGACGCCGACCCAGATGGTCTGGTCGGGCATCAAGTCGGTGGCCGTCAACATTTTGGCGGCCTTGCCCTTCTTCAAACTCACGATCTGCGTGCGGCGGCGATCGGCATACGCGGCTTTCACGCGCAACAATTCTTCGGCCACCGTGCCGCGCATCAGTTTCGGCGATTTCAATAGCGTCTTCAGATCTTTGATAATCGCGGACACTTCCTTGTATTCGGTTTCGATCTTCTTGCGTTCCAGAGCGGCCAGCCTTCGCAACTGCATATCGAGGATGGCGTTGGCCTGCAACTCCGTCAGTTTGTAACGCTTCATCAGTTTGACGCGCGCCGCCTCCACGTCCGAGGCGGAGCGGATGATGTTGATGATCTCGTCGAGATTCTTCAACGCGATCAAATATCCTTCAAGGATGTGTTGCCGCGCTTCGGCCTTTTCCAGATCGAACTCAGCGCGTCGCTTGATGACCGTTAGGCGGTGTTCCAAGTAGACGCGTAACGCCTGCTTGAGAGTCAACGTGCGCGGCTCGCCGTCTACCAGCGCCAGCAGGTTGATGCCGAAAGTGGTCTGCATCGGCGTGCGTTTGTAAAGCGCGGCCAAAACGGATTCGGGTTCGGCGTTCTTCGTCATCTCCAGCACGATTCTCATCCCCTGTCGGTCAGACTCGTCGCGCAGGTCGGAGAGTCCCTCCAGATGACCGTCGCGCGCCAACTCGGCGATGCGCTCGATCAGGCTGGACTTGTTGACCATGTACGGCAACTCGGTGACGATGATGCGGCTCTTCGAGCGTTCCATCTCCTCGATGTGCGCCTTGGCCTGGACCGTGATCCGTCCGCGCCCCGAACCGTAGGCGGACTCGATGCCCTCGTCGCCCTTCTCCTCGATGATGATGCCGCCCGTGGGGAAATCGGGACCCTGCACAAATTCCATCAACTGCTCGACGTCAATGTCATCCAATTTTTCCCAGCGGTCGAGCATGTACACGCAGGCGTCCACGATCTCGCCCAGGTTGTGCGGCGGGATGGAGGTCGCCATGCCGACCGCGATGCCCGTCGCGCCGTTGACCAAAAGATTCGGAATCGCGGCGGGCAAAACGGACGGTTCTTCGAGCGTGTCGTCAAAGTTGGAGACGAAGTCCACTGTATTTTTGTTGATGTCCGAAAGGATGTCCACTGCCGAAGCGGCGAGACGCGCCTCGGTGTAACGCATGGCCGCGGGCGGGTCGCCGTCCACCGAGCCGAAGTTACCCTGACCATCCACGAGCATCGTTCGCATCGAGAAATCCTGTGCGAGGCGCGCCATCGCCTCATACACCGACGAGTCGCCGTGCGGATGATATTTGCCCAGCACCTCGCCGACGATACGAGCGGACTTTTTGTAAGGCGTGTCGGCGCGAATGCCCATGTCGTACATCGCGTATAAAATGCGCCGCTGGACGGGTTTCATGCCATCGCGAGCATCGGGCAACGCGCGCGCCACGATCACGCTCATGGCGTAATCGAGATACGATTGTTGCATCTCGTGGTCAATATCAATTTTGCGGACGATGCCGAGTTCCATAAGGGCTCCAAAATCCTTAACCACAAAGGACACAACACTTGCACCGCACTGCGTTTGGTGCAGTGCAGGTGAGGGACACAAAGAAAATGCGTCTAAACTTCATGCTTCTTCGTGTCCTTGGTGGTGAAAATGTATTTTATTGCGGGGGTTATCTTACGGGGAAAGATGCGCGGCGTCAAGTGGGGATGCGCTATGGGAGCGAAATTTCGTATTCCACGATGCGGGCAACCGCGCTTTCCAAAATTGTGTTTATAGTTACTTCAAAATGATCGGAATCAGAAAACAACATGCCGCGCACATTAAGGCCATAAACAAGATGGTCAAATCCAACAATAAGAGTGCATTCACTAATTATGCCGTTGCCAACACAGTTGGATTCGTAAAAATCCGCCTGAGGGACTTTCTGAATATTGATTGCCAGTGTTTCACCGTCCAAAGATGGGAAAGCATCCATCGCTGAAGGATCGTATACGTCTCTGCCCAGGATAATCTGTTCGATATGATAATAACGATCATCGTCATGAATACCATCAAGAAATTTTCTTTCGCCAGGAAGACTGAATGTCGAGAATAGGTCTGTTTCATTGTTCCATCTCCAATCGCATCCCAAATCTTTTCTTTGAGCCAGCAATCCACCGAGGCCTTCCGAATGAGATTCTTGGTATTCTGCAACCAGTTCATAAATCGTCGGGATTTTACAATATCCAAGTCGTTGGGATAATAGATCCAACCCAACCCAGCCAAACACGTAGGCAGAGAATAGAAAAAACAGGAGAGGCAATCCCATCCATTTTGAAATTTGTTTAGATTCCTGAGCTTGTTCACGAAATTTGCGAAGATCATTTCCGCCAATCAAAACCAGAATCCCCAAACTCGATAACAGAAGCGCGATTTGTCCAACGATGGTGAGTGGCTCCCATTTATCCAAGATTTGCACACTCGATCTACCATAGTCAGTGAAAACCCATAACACGAAAACAAAGACGCTGAGCAGAAAAACCAAAAATACTTTTTTGGGTTTTCCCATTCGCAACCAGTTGAGAAACAAAAGTATTAATCCAAGCAGGATTCCCAGAAATGGACTAAACATCATGGCAATCAGTGTGACGCTGATTATGGAGGTTGCAGGCCACAAGGGATCGTTGAAAGTTTGTTTTTGGGGTTCATTGTTGGTCATGGTTTCCGCCTTTCTTGATTCTCAGAGCGTATCCTTCCGTTACAGGCCAATGATACTTCATAATCTATCCGTGCTGTTTCTTTTTGTTTCGGAAGAAAAAGGTCTAATCGCGAGGGCTACACACAAGAACCAAACAGAAACGCCCTCCCGACATGGGAGGGCGTTTGTTATAATGCCAGTGCCGAAGGAGGGAATTGAACCCTCATACCCTTCCGGGTACACGAGTTTGAGTCGTGCGCGTATGCCAGTTCCGCCACTTCGGCAAGTCCGCAAACATTATCTTTGCGGCGGCCACAGTATAACAAACCATATCCAACAAGGTCAAGCCACAAAAATGAAACTTGGAATCATCGGTCTCCCCCAATCTGGAAAAACCACCCTCTTCAACGCCCTGACGCGTAACAACACCCCCACCACCGCGTCCGCGGGCCGCATCGAAATTCACCAGGCCGTGGTGGACGTCCCCGACCCGCGCGTGGACAAACTCTCGGGCATGTTCAAGCCGAAGAAGACCATCTACGCCAAGGTGACGTACGCCGACATCGCGGGACTGGAAGCGGGCGCGGCCAAAACGGGCATCTCAGGCCAGTTGTTGAACACGCTCGCGCAGATGGAGGGATTCATCCACGTCGTGCGCTGTTTCGCGGACGAGAACGTCCCTCACCCCTCGGGCAGTGTGGACCCCGCGCGGGACGCGGCCTCGATGGAAGGCGAACTCCTCCTGAACGACCTCATCGCCGTGGAGCGCAAACTGGAGAAGTTGGTGGACGAGCGCAAAAAGGGCGGCACCGATAAAGCCCTCAACGCACGCCAGAGTGAACTCTTCGAACGTTTGCATAAACAACTATCCGACAACTTGCCTCTGCGCGGCATGGAGTTCAATGCCGAGGAGCAAAAAGAACTGGCATCCTACGGTCTGCTCACGCGCAAACCGATCCTGACCGCCTTCAACCTCGGCGAGGGACAGTCCGCGCCGCAGATCGAAGTGAGTCATCCCACCGTGGCGTTGCAAGGTAAACTCGAAATGGAGATCGCCCAACTCTCCCCCGAAGACGCGGCGGTGTTCATGCAGGAATATGGCATCGAAGAACCCAGCCTCAACCGCATGATCCGCCTTTCGTATGATCTGCTCAACCAACAATCGTTCTTCACCGTGGGCGAAGACGAGGTGCGCGCGTGGACTGTCCGACGCGGGGCAGGGGCGCAGGAGGCCGCCGGGGCCATCCACACCGATTTGCAGAAGGGATTCATCCGGGCCGAGGTGGTGGCCTACGACGACCTCGCCAGCCTCGGGTCCATGAATGAAGCGAAGGCCAAAGGCAAGTTAAGACTCGAAGGCAAGGAATATATCGTCAAGGATGGGGATATTGTCCACATCCGATTTAATGTGTAGGAATTCAAAGTTTGCGAGCCGTCGGCACGATTTGCCAAGCAAATCGAACCGCTGACGAAACACAAGTAAGCGCTTGAGAATTGGAGAATGCCATGAACCGACTGGGTCGAAACAAGATCGTCTTTCTCTCCACGGTCATGCTGGCGTTTGCGCTGGCGTGTTCCGTTTCGATGGGGCCGCCTCAACAGCAAAACGCCGCGCCGACGTTTGACGCCACCAAAGTGACGCTGGAGATGCAGGCCACCGCGCTGTCGAACCAACTCACGCAGGCCGCGCTGAACGCGCAGAGCGTCCCCACGCAACAGCCGCCTCCGCCCGTTCAGGATACGGCCGCGCCCCCGCCGACGATTACCCCCACGGCTACCGAAGACATCGCGGCGCTGATCAAGTCCGCGAAGGTGCTGGCGTACGAAGATTCTATGGCTGTGCCGCTCGTCCCGTGGATTCGCCCGACCCTGGAGTTGATGGGGTTGGATTACACCTACACTGCCGACATCGGCGACTTGTTGAATCATTTGAACTCTGGCACGAAATGGGATTTGATCATCATCGCCGCGGAAGCGCGCTCGGGCGTGCAGGGCGAGTTTTGGGACGTGATCACCCCCAAGGTGACGAACGACAAGACCGCGCTGATCGTGGAGATGTGGTATCTCGAAGATACTGCCGTGGGGCGCATCAGCCAGTTGACGTCGAAGTGCGGCATCCGCTTCCAAAAGGTGCGCGCCGAGCCAGATTCGATTTACACGCTCAAGCCCGAGCATCCCGTCTTCACCACGCCCAACAGCGGTTTCAGCCTCACGAATTACGTCGGCTATTGGAAGGATAAAGGCGGCGACTATATCCGTGTGACTGGCGGCGACGCGCAAATTCTGGCGGGCGGCTTTATGAGCAACCCAACCGATTATGGTTTGATCGCCAC
This sequence comes from Chloroflexota bacterium, assembly GCA_016234485.1. Classification (GTDB taxonomy): domain Bacteria; phylum Chloroflexota; class Anaerolineae; order Anaerolineales; family Villigracilaceae; genus Denitrolinea. Next base: position 60,084 of record JACRBL010000017.1, on the reverse strand, counting down.
CTGCATCGAGGGACGCGTCATCTTTCAGACCTTCTCCGATCACGATTACCACCGCGAAGATATTCAAGCGCTGTGGGAAAATTACATCACCTGGACGCTGACCAATCATTTCGCGGCGTTGAAATAATTCTGTTGCCTCGTCATTGCGAGCGCTCTTCGCGAAGCAATCTCCTCGCGCTATGCGGGGATTGCTCACCTGCCCTGGTACGGCTTAAGCCGCACGGTGCCAGGGTCGTCGCAACGAACGCTCCTCGCAATGACAGAAGAAATATCCCACACTTTGGAGACACCCATGCCCTACAAACTTTCCAATTGGTCGCTTGCTGACCTTTTCCCATCCATGGACAGCCCCGAACTGGAGAACGCGTTCGACCAGATGGAGGAACAGGTCGCCACCTTTGAAGGCGTGCGCGGCAAACTGCGCGCCGACATGCCCGTGGACGAGTTCCTGCACATCATCCGCGTCTCAGAGCAGATGACCCGCCTCGCGCACAAACTGGACGCCTACGCGGGCCTCGCCTTCGCGGCCGATACGCAAGACCAGGCCGCGCTGACGTTGATGTCGCGCGTCCAGCAGTTCATGGCGACGATGGCAAACCGCACGCTCTTCCTCAGCCTGTGGTGGAAGGAAGTGGACGAGGCCAACGCCCAGCGCTTGATGGATGCCAGCGGCGATTATCGTTATTATCTCGAAGAGATGCGCCACTTCAAGCCGCATACGTTGAGCGAGCCAGAAGAGAAGATCATCAATCTCAAGGACGTGACGGGCTCCAGCGCGCTGATCAACCTGTACGACTCGATCACGAACCGCTACGTCTTCAAACTGAAAGTGGACGGCAAGACCAAAGAGTTGACGCGCGGCGAATTGCTAAACTACGCCTATGGCCCCGACCCGAAGATGCGCGCCGCGGCCTATCGCGAGCAGTTCCGCGTTTACGCGAATGACGGTCCCATCCTCGGGCAGATGTACCAGACGCGCGTGCGCGATTGGCACAATGAAGGCATCACCCTGCGCAAGTTCAAATCGCCGAACTCGGTCCGCAACCTGATGAACGACATCCCCGACGAGGCCGTGGACGCGTTGCTCGACGCCGCACGGAGGAACGCGCCTGTCTTCCAGCGCTTCTTCAAACTCAAGGCAAAACACCTGGGGATGAAGAAACTGCGCCGCTACGACATCTACGCGCCGCTGACCGCCTCGACCAAAAAATTCACCTTCGATAAGGCCGCGCAGATGACGCTCGAAGCATTCAGCGCCTTCACTCCCGAATTCGGGACTCTCGCCCAGCGCGTCTTCGACGAGAATCATCTCGACAGCGAGATTCGCAAGGGCAAACAGGGCGGCGCGTTCTGCGCGTCGGTGCTTCCCGAGACGACGCCCTACGTCAAGGTCAACTATCAGGGCAACGCCCGCGAGGTTGCCACGCTGGCGCACGAACTCGGTCACGCCATCCACGCCATGCTGGCTTCGCATCACAGCGTCTTCACCTTCCACTCGTCCCTGCCGCTCGCGGAGACGGCCTCCACCTTCGGTGAGATGATGCTGATTGACCGCATGTTGGCCGAGGAGAAAAACAAGTCGGTGCGACGCGACATCCTCTTCCGCCAGGTGGACGACTCCTACGCCACCATCGGACGCCAGGCCTGGTTCGCCCTCTTCGAGCGGTCGGCCCACGACATGATCATGAAGAACGCCAGCGTGGACGAGGTCTCGAAGATGTATATGGAGAATCTCAAAGAGCAATTTGGCGATTCGCTCGAACTCTATGATGAATACAAATGGGAATGGGTCTCGATCCCGCACTTCTATCACACCCCGTTCTACGTCTACGCCTACTCGTTTGGCAAACTGCTGGTGCTTTCGCTCTACAAGCAATTCAAAGCGGAGGGCGAATCCTTCAAGCCGAAATACCGCAAGATCCTGGCCGCGGGCGGATCGGAATCCCCCGCCAAGATCCTCGCCGAAGCGGGCATTGATATCCGCTCGGCCAAGTTTTGGCAGGGCGGATTCGATGTGATCAAGGAGCAGGTGGAGGAGTTGGAGAGGTTGTAGTAAAACGGAAAGCGTAAAACATAAAAGGCGTAGTGCGAGAGCATTGCGCCTTTTTGATTCCTTTCTGTGAATTGCCGCTCGCTGAAAGTTTCCGTGTATACTTAATTCATGCTCCTCACCATTGACCTCGGCAACACCAACCTGACCATCGGCCTCTACGAAGGCGAGACTCTCGTCCACCATTGGAGGCTCGCCACCGAAGACGCGCGCATGCCCGACGAATACGGCCTGCAACTCCTCGGCCTGTTGACGCACGTCGGCAAGACGCCCGCGGACCTGACGGGCATCTGCCTCGCCTCGGTCGTCCCGCCGTTGACGACGCGCATCGCGCAGGCCTGCCGCGAGTATCTCAAATGCGAACCGCTCATCGTGGACGCGGGCATCAAGACGGGCATCAAGATCCGCTACGATGACCCCAAAGCGGTCGGCGCGGACCGTGTGGCGGACGCGGTCGCCGTCCAAAAACTTTACGGCGGCCCCGCCTGCGTGATTGACTTCGGCACGGCTACCACCTTCAACGCCCTCACCGCGGACGGTCAATACCTCGGCGGCGCGATCACGGCGGGCATCAACCTCGCCGCGGACGCGCTCTTCACCCACACCGCCAAACTCGCCCGCGTGGACATTCAGCGTCCGCCCTCGGTGATCGGACGCAACACCGTCCACGCCATGCAATCGGGACTATTATTCGGCTACGTTTCGATGGTCGAAGGGATGGTGGCGCGCTTCCGCAAGGAACTCGGCGACGACATGAAGGTTATCGCCACGGGCGGCCTCGCCGAAATCGTCGCCAAAGAGACCGACATCATCCAAATTATCGCCCCGTGGTTGACGCTGGATGGGTTGCGGATTATTTGGGAAATGAATCGGTAGCGGCTTATCGTTTGACCGTGTACTGACCCGCTTCTTCCTGTAGCTGTTTCAATTTCATAACCAACTTTAATGCTTCGTTGACAGCCTTCTCGTTGGGGAATGCCTTTGCAACATCTGGTTCGAGCAATACAAGGTTTGTCCCCGCTCGATAACGCGCCGCGTATTTTCCGCGAACGCCATTTTTGAGCAGAGACTTCATATCATATTCAGGGCGAAGTTCATCTTTAAGTTCAGTTTGTTTCTTCATATTCATTTCGCTCCAATTTCGTCAACTCACGGGCGCTGATAATCCTGATGCGATTGCCGCGATCTGTGTGAGACACCATCAATAATCTGCGCCGATTCGACCAACCGACAGTGATGAAGCGCTCCTCATCAAGGGAATGATCTGGGTCTGGCACAGTGCTTGCGGCAAATATACATCACTTTATAACAACGGACAATGGACGCCAATCTCTAATCTCCAATTACCAATCACCATTTACCAATTACGCCATCCGTTATAATACCCTCCACCAAACTGGAGAACCAATGAAACGCGCTACACTCATTCTACTTTCTGCCTTCTGCCTTCTGCTTTCCGCTTGCGGAACCTCCTCCGCCGCGGGGCCTGAAAAAACCGTCGAAGCCTACCTCAACGCCCTCAACGAAAAAGATTCAACCCGCCTCTCCACGCTCTCCTGCGCGGACTGGGAAGCCACTGCCCTGATGGAACTCGATTCCTTCATGGCCGTCAGCACCACGCTTGAAGGCCTCTCCTGCGCGCAGACAGGAACCGATGGCGAAAAGGCCCTCATCCAATGCCAGGGCAAGATCGTCGCCAGTTACAACGGGGAACTGCAATCGTTCGATCTCTCGACGCGCACCTACACGGTTGAAAACTCCACCGGGGAGTGGCTGGTTTGCGGCGCGCAATAGAACGTCTCTTCACGCGTGAGAACCGCTGGGCCATCGCCATCGCCGCGCTACTCGTCCTGCTCACCATCCTCACCGCCAGCGCCGCGCCGCTCTGGATCTATCAGGGCTTCTAAATGACCCTGCCCCTCATCGCCATCTTCGGCGCGCTCACCCTGCTCGCCGCCTTTTTCTCAGACCGCATCCGCGGTCTTTTTCTGTTCACGCTCAGCATCCTCGCGGTCTACGCGCTCCAACCCGCGCTCCCGATCCGCTATCTCGATTTTTGGCTTCCGACCGCCGCTCTCGCCCTCGCCCTCATCTTTTGGATTTCCCTCCACCGTGGGGCGGAATGGCATTCCGCCGATAACCTCCTCTCCGCCGCGTGGATGGGACTCATCATCCTGACTCTCGCCCTCACGCGTTTCCTGCCCTCCGCGCCCTCGCCTCTGACTCCGTCCATGCCGCCTCGGCCCGAGTTGGTTTTCGCGGCCACTCTGGCGGTCGCGCTCCTCGCCGCGCTGACGGGACGCGTCCGCTTCGGGTGGGTCCACGCGGTCGGGTTGGCCGCGCTCATCGTCCTGCTGGCCGTCCTAAAGTCGCCCGAAGCGTCGCTGTGGATGGCGCGAACGCTGAGGCTGGCGAACGGTCAAAGCGCAGAGACGGCCTCCAGCTTCGACATCCGCTGGTTGGGAATTTCCTACATCATCTTCCGCTTCATTCACACCCTGCGCGAGCGCCAGATGGGAAGCGCGCCCGAAGTTTCGTTGCGCGAATATGTGACATATATTTTCTTCTACCCCGCGCTCACCGCGGGACCGATTGACCGCCTCGAGCGATTCGTCAAAGATATACGCTCCTCATGGAAACCCGCGCACGAAGATTGGATCGTCGTCGTTCAGCGCATCGGACTCGGCCTCTTCAAAAAGTTTGTGCTAGCCGATTCGCTCGCGCTGATGGCGTTGAGCGCGAACAACACCGACAAAGTGCAATCCCCAGGCTGGGCATGGATCTTGCTGTACGCCTATACCCTGCAAATTTTTCTCGACTTCAGCGGTTACACCGATATTGCGATCGGCATGGCGCGCATGGTGGGAATCCGCTTGCCAGAAAATTTCAACGCGCCCTACCTGCGCCCGAACGTGACGCAGTTTTGGAACAACTGGCACATGACGTTGACGCAGTGGTTCCGCGCCTATTTCTTCAACCCGTTGACGCGTGCACTGCGAACGCGCCAATTCCCCATCTGGAGCGTGATCCTCATCACCCAATTTCTGACGATGACGCTGATCGGCGCCTGGCACGGGTTGACCGCCAACTTCCTCTTCTGGGGCCTCTGGCACGGACTCGGCCTCTTCGTCCACAACCGCTGGTCGGACGCGACCCGCGCCCGCGTCTCGGAATGGGCGACCACGCCGCTTCGTCAAAACCTGCTCAACGCCTCCGGACTCTTTTTCACTTTTCACTACGCCGCGCTCGGCTGGGTCTGGTTCGTTCTTCCGACGCCCGCGCTGGCGGTTGATTTCTTTGCGCGGCTTGTTGGAATGTAAAAAGGTACACACGTAAACACGTACACACGTACACAGGTACACACGGAACACGCAATACGCAGTACGCAACATCATCTTTTTTCTTTCCTCATTATGCAAGAATCCTTCTCCATCCCTCGCACTCTTCTCAAAGGCTTGGCGCTTTACTTCGTCATCGTCCTATTGTTCGCATTGCCTCTTCCCAATTTTGGAAAGGTATCTGCCTACAATTCCCTCTTCCCTGGCCGACCGCGCCTGCCGTTTGGGGAAAATCCCGCTGAAGCCTACAACTTCAGTCTCTTCAACCTCGATGCCATGTTTGCCTCGCACGAGGTCGCGGATGGAACGAAACCCGCCGACGAATTCCGCGTGCTCGTCATCGGTGACTCGTCTGTGTGGGGGACATTGCTCAAGCCCGAAGAGACTCTCGCCGCGCAACTCAACGCCGCCGCGCCGACCTATTGCGGCAAACCTGCCCGCTTCTACAATCTCGGCTATCCCACCATCTCGGCGGCCAAAGACTTGATGTTGATTGACTACGCGGCGCGCTATCAACCCGACCAAATCCTCTGGCTGACCTCGCTCGAAGCGCTTCCGCTCGACAAGCAACTCGACACGCCCCTCGTCGCCAACAACGCCGAGACGGTGGACGCGCTCATCGAAAAATATGACCTGCCTCTCGATCGGAATGACGCGTCTCTCGTCCGCCCCGATTTCTGGGACAGGACTCTCCTCGGTCAGCGTCGCAACCTGGCCGATCTCATCCGCCTGCAATTGTATGGTGTGCAATGGTCGGCCACAGGCATTGACCAGATCTACCCGCCCTATCCCGCGCCGCAAACGGACTTCGCCGACGGCGACGACCAATTCCACGACCTGCGCCCTCCGCTGGACGAATCGGCGCTCGCGTACGACATCCTCGCGGCAGGGATGAACCATAGCCCCGCGCCCATTCTGCTCGTCAATGAGCCGATCATGATAAGCGACGGAGTCAACAGCCACATCCGCTATAATTTCTTCTACCCGCGCTGGGCGTACGACGCCTACCGCGCTCAACTCGCCGCCCGCGCCGAATCTCAAAGCTGGAATTACCTCGACGTTTGGAACCTCCTCCCGAAATCCGAATTCACCAACAGCGCCATCCATCTCACTCCCGCGGGCGAGACCATCCTTGCCCAAACCATCCTTGCTGCGCTGCAACCAGAGTGTCCCTAACCAATGAAACGAATTCTCTTCCTTATAATTATTTTGGTTCTACTTTCCGCGTGCACATCCGCGCCTGCGCCCACCCAGACTTCCGAAGTCTCCGAGACTTCGGAAGTCTTCCCATCTCCCGTACCAACTCTTTCCAATCAGTCGCAAAACACCTCAACACCTGACACCTCGCACCTGACACCTGACACTCCGACACCCGTTCCTCCCACCGCTACCCTCGCTCCCGATGCCTGGCAACAGATGCCCGTCATCCCCGTCGTCAGTGAGGCGGCGCGCCTCATCCATCAAAATGGATTGGCGCTGGGGCGCGACCCGCAGCGCTTCTCGAAGGCGGGCGATTGCGAAAGTACCACGGGCTGGTATCTCAGTACGTTCGACACGGATCCGCCTACCTACAGCCTCGGCGAGCAATACAGTTATCTGCAACCCACCATTGACTATTACGCGGGCTCTTTTGAGCGCGAAAGCATCGCCGTGCGACGCGGCGCCAACACCGCCTCCATGTTGACCAGTTTCTGGGCTGACCCGAATTTTTGCGAAGCGGGCGAGTCCATGCTGGCCTGTGAGTACCGCGTCCAAAATCCATCCGTGGCGCTGATCGCGGTCGGGACGAACGACGCGCTCGGCGTGGACAACTTCGAGGAGCAATTGCGTCGCATCATCGAGTTCACCATCGCACAGGGCATTGTCCCCGTGCTTTCCACCAAAGCCGATAACGCCGAGGGCGATCACAGCATCAACGCCATCGTCGCCAAACTCGCTTACGAATATGACATCCCTCTTTGGAATTTCTGGCTCGCCGTTCAGCCCCTTCCGAATCACGGACTGCAAGACGACGGTTTCCACCTCACCTTCGCGGGCAACTACTTCGACGATCCCTTCCGCATGGAAGCCGCCTGGCCCTGGCGCAACCTGACCGCGTTGCAGATTCTCGACGCCGTGCGCATCGCGTTGGAAAAATAAGTGTCGTATCGTCTCCAATCCCGAAGGGATGACATGGTTTGGAAAATCCATTTCACCCCTTGCGGGGTTGGCATCGCCCCATTTCGTCGCGGTCTATAATCATTTCATCCCTTCGGGATTTTTCACAGGCGTAAATGAAATCTTTAACGTTCACCATCCTCATCCTCTCCATCCTCCTCGCAGGCTGTTCCCCCACGCTGCCCTCTCCCAACCTGACACCTGACACTGGAACACCTGACACCGAGACACCCGCCGTCGCATCCCCCGTCAGCGACGCGACGATCACAGTCGCCGCGCCCCGCCCAAATGTGAGTCCGACGCCCGATCTTCGTCTCGATCCAGAAACATGGCAGGAGTGGCCGGTCATCCCGCAAGTCAGCGCGCGGGCGCGCGAGATTTATCAAAAAGGACTCGCGCTCGGCAACGATCCGAAGCGCTTCTCGAAGATCGGCGATTGCCAGTCGGTGCCAGCGTCGTTCCTCGGCATTTACGAAACCGACCGCTACTCCTTCGCGCCCGAATACCAGACCTTGCAAGAGACCGTGGATTTTTATAACGGCTCGTTCGAGCGCGAGGGCGAGTCGGTGCGCGGCGGTTTTAACACTTCGTCGGTGCTGTTGCCGTTTTGGGCCAATGCCGAAGTTTGCGAACCTGGCGAAAGTCCGATGGCTTGCGAAAATCGCATCCACAATCCGAGCGTTGTTTTCATCAGCCTCGAAGTTTGGTTCGAGGGCCGCACGCCCGACGTCTACGAAAAATATTTGCGCCAGATCATCGAGTTCAACATTGAGCAGGGCGCTCTCCCCATCCTCGCCACCAAAGCCGACAACGTGGAAGGCGATCACAGCATCAACCGCGCCATCGCCAAACTCGCGCACGAATATGACCTGCCGCTCTGGAATTATTGGCGCGCCGTTCAGCCCCTTCCCAATCACGGCCTCGATCCCACTGATATGACGGGCTTTCATCTCAACGTGGACGGCTGGAACATGCGAAGTTTTTCCGCGTTGCAAGTGTTGGACGCAGTCCATCGCGCCACTGCGGATTTGACCGCCGACGGGGCATCGCTCGCGACCCCCACGCCGACTCTGCCGCCCCTCGCCTCGTTCACGCCTGGACCTCTCGCGGGGTTGCCATTCTCGCGCGTCATCCCCGCCTCAGCCGATTCTGCTCCCGCCTCGCTCCTGTTCGGATTCTCCACCCGCGCGGGCGAGACGCTCACTTCCGCGGGCATCTTCCAATCCAACCTGAACGGACGCGACTTCCTCGCCATCGCGGCATCTGGTTTGACTCTCCTCGATTACTCCGACGCGGGCATCCTCGCCTCGCAGGGACAGAATCTTTACCTCATCACAGACTCGGCGCGCACGCTCCTCACCGATCAACTTGTTTCTGAAGGCATCTTCCTCGCCGATGGGCGCGTCGCCGCCATCCTGCAATCCGAAAACGGAAATCAACTCGCCATTTTTACCGAGGGCGTGTCGCAGATCATCGCCGCCGAAAGCGCGCCGCAAATCCTCCATCCCAGCCTTGACCCAAGTCATCTTTACTGGAGCGCAGATAATCAAATCTTCTCCACCGCGCTGAGTGATCTGACGTCCACCGCGCTTCCTTATACAGGTCATCCCGCCTTCGCCGCGGACGGCAAGATGGCCTTTTTGAATCGCGACGCCGAGGGGAAGAATCAACTCACCCTCGTCAACAGCGCAGAGACCAGAACGATTCCAATGTTTGGGAATCGCCTCGTGGACATGCAATGGTCGCCCGACGGTTCCACGCTGGCGGTTAGCGTGGCGAACGTGAGCGATTATTCGGGGTTGACTCTCGCTTCAAAGTTGTACTTCGTCAGCTGGCCTGCCAGCCTCGATAAAGTGTTGGAGATGACGGACGAAGCGGCCATCGAACGCCACGTCTGGTCGCCCGATGGCAAGTCCCTCCTGCTGGTCACGCGCAACGCGGCGGACGGGCGCATCCGATTCTCGGTGTTGGACGCGGCCGCGCAAATCCAAATCCCCGCGCTGGGGTTTGATTGGACGAGCGAAGAATATTTACTGTTGCAACCGATTTTTTGGCTTCCGTAAGCGCAATTCAATTGGAGTGCGGACTTGAGTCCGCGCTCCGCAAATCTCGTCAAGCCGTCGAGCAGGGACACAATTCATGCAACGTAAATTTGCCGTCATTTTGCTCGCCTTGTCTCTGACCGCCAGCGCGTGTCAGGCAAGTACGCCCATTCCCGCAGCGACGGACACAGTTACATCCATTCCCATCGCCACACAGACTCCCCTGCCGCCGCCAACGCCGACTTCCCTGCCAACCGAAGTTCCCTACTATCTAAATGTCACCGTCTGGACGGAGGAGCCGCGCGTCCCGATGCTGGCGTATCACCAGATGGCTCCAGACATCTCCGAGTATTCGACTGGGCACAAGGTACGCGCGTCGGATCTGCGCGCCCAGCTGGAAGGTCTGAATGAGGCGGGGTTTACGCTCGTGGCCGCGCAGGATTGGATCAACGGCAATCTCTCCGTCCCGCGCGGGCGGCGTCCGCTCATCATCAGCATGGACGATCTGTTCTTCAACAACCAGATCACGCTCGGCGCGGACGGCGTCCCGACTACCGACACGTCCATCGGCATCTTCTGGCAGTTCGCGCAGGAGCGTCCCGAATTTGGGTTTCGCCTGGCCCTGTTCGCCAGCCTCGGCGACAAGTTGTACGCCGAACCAGATTATCCCGATTGGGACGAGAAACTGGGGCGCGCCATTGCGTGGTGTCTCGATCATGGCGCGGAAGTTTATAACCACACCTACAGCCACTCGCGATTGGATTTAACCGACCCGCCGGGCGTAAAATCGGAATTGCGAAAGAACGACCTGTATTTGCGCGAACTGTTGACCATGATCGGCCGCGAAGACTTAATTCCAAAATTGGGCAACATGCTGGCGCTACCTTATGGACATTCACCCGACGCCAACGGGACGTATGTGATGCAACATTACGCCAACCCCGAAGGCCTGGCCATGCAGGCGATCTACGTCATTGACAACAACGAGCGCGCGGGATTTGTGCCGCCGCCCTATTCGTCCAGGTTCGACCGCTTCAACATCCCGCGCATCGCGGCGCGTCCTGTCACTGTTCAATACCTGCTGGATCATAAGGACGATTTTCCCGCGGCCGAATCCTGCCAATTGGGGCCTCTCGACCCCGTCCGCCTCGCGGATAAAAATTACATCGCCGCGCAGATTGAATTGATGACGGGCGCGGAAAGATGCCCAACGGGAATCTACGCGCTGAACGGATGGATCTTCGACGCGCGCGCCGATTCGACCGCGTTGATTTTTCCGTAGAAAGAAGGTCGGACTCCAAAGTCTCCGACTTTGGATGCGTGTTGCGTAAACCGTTCAAAACGGAACATGAAATACGCTACACGTTTTTCTCAACTTACTTGAAACGCACCCAATCCATTTCAACTCAGGAGACGCAGGTGAAAAAGATTCTTTCCATCAGTGTGGGATCGTCCTCGCGTGACCACACCACGCGGCACACCTTTTTGGGACAAGAGTGTGAACTCTCCCGTCAAGGCACGGACGGCGACTTCAACAAGGCCGTGCAACGCTACGCCGACATGGACGGCAAGGTGGACGCGTTCGGCGTCGGCGGCGTGGAATTCTTTTTGCGGGTTGGGAAGAAACGCTACTACTTCCGCGACGTCAGCCGCATCCGCCGCGCGGTGAAGATCAGCAAGATCGGCGACGGCAACGGCGTGAAGGGGATTCTGGAACGCCGCGCCTTTCAAGCCCTCGAAAAGCATCTCAACGAAAAAGAGAACAAGACCCTCAAAGGCATGCCCGCGCTTTTGACGACAGCCGTGGATCGTTACGGCATGGGCGAGGCCATGTTCGACGCGGGTCTCGACATGACCATTGGCGACCTGATGTTCGCGCTGGGCATCCCCATTGCCGTTCACAAACTGTCCACGGTGCGGTTGATCGCGGCCACGTTGTTGCCGATCGTCACGAACCTACCCTTCTCGTGGTTCTACGCCCTCGGCTCCGAGCAGGACAAGCCGCCCCAACCCAAATGGGACAAGTACTACAAGCAAGCCACTGTCCTCGGCGGCGACTTCATCCAGATCCGCCAGTTCATGCCCGACGATCTGACAGGCAAGATCATCGTCACCAACACGACCACGTCAAAGAATGTGGAAGAATTGAAAAAGCGCAACCTTCACATCCTCGTCACCGTCACGCCGCGGCTGGAGGGACGCTCCTTCGGCACCAACGTCATGGAAGCCACCCTGCTCGCACTGATGGACAAGCCCCAGTCCGAAGTCACCGAAAAGGATTTCATTAATCTGATCGAGCGGATTCCGCTGGAGCCGAATATCGAAGTGTTGAATCCGTAAAGGCGTAAGCCAAACCGCACGCCTGTGCGGCACATGTTACGCGTAAAGTACAGGCGTGCGTGAAGATAATGAAATCATTTTGAACACAAATTCTGATTCCGCATTTACCAAAAAGGGAAAATAATGAAAAATATCCATCTCCTCGCTCGGACTTGGCGATATATGATGATTGTGGCCTCAGTAGCAATATTTTTTATTCCGCTCTTGCCATTACTGGTGGGTGAATATTCTGGAAAAGCAACAGACTTTATCTGGACATCAATATTTTTAGGCGGCATTTCTGGAGCGGCCACCTACGGAATTGTGACAAGCAAGATCACCACATCTCCAGAAGGCGTTGAAACGATTTCGTTTGGAGTGAGAATAAAAGCATCCTGGGATAAAGTCGAAAGAGTGGACATTAACCCTTATGGGTTTGTAAATTTGATTTTCAAAGAATCGCTTTATAAAAATAGATTCGTCAATGCTTTCTTGCGACCTCTTGGCTATGACAGGTCAATTCAATTGTCTCCGTATATTGACGACCTTGCAACAGACACAATGTTGAAAGATATTGCAAATTACGTTCCAAACAGTAACATTGAAGAATTTATATCGAAAAATAAAAGCAGCACAAAAAGCTTTCAGAAAGTGGGGACCATTGGCCTCTACTATATGGGTTTCTTATTTCTACTGATATTCCTTGCTTTTGCTTTTAGAAAAGGCGCTGAATATTTCACGACGGAAGGCTTTCAAAATACATTCGTGGTTTCTTATCTAGTCACCACCAGTTTTATGTTGAGTTTGTTTTTCAATGGCATGAGTCTTATAGACTACAACGCCAAAATCTCTAAATTACAACACAAAGAGATTTCACGGAAAGCGAGAACTTACTATCTTGCTCCGTTTGTTACGCTATTCATTAGTCTCGTTGGCGGATTTATGATTTGGGCAATATTACAATCGCGCTCCATTCTGGCCGAGCGTGAGGAAAATTATTTTATTGTTGCAGTCTTAATTGGCGCGACCTCATTGCGGGTAAGCGGAATGATTGAAGGTCTGATTTTCAAAGATGATGAATTTTGAGTGTGCCACGCGTCAATGAAATGAATTAATTTCGGTTGCAATTTACGCTCCGCCTACATCGCGTTAAGTCTTGCAAGACAACCCTGTTGTTTGCAACTTTTCCCATCCCTATCTGTACTCCTCTCATGCGAACCCTCAAACAACTCGCGCTCGTCCTCGGCTCTGGCTACGTCTTTGTCTACTTTTCCGAGCATCTCTTCTGGGCGCGCGTCCGCCCCGACGACTCGCTCAAAAACTGGATCAGCGCGTGGATCGCCTACTCGTTGATGGCCTTCGTCTTCATCCACATCATCGAAAAATTCCGCGTGCGCGAAAAATGGTCGCTCTTCCTCGCGGCCGCGGTTTTCGGATGGCTGGCCGAGGGCCTCGTCGTGCAGACCGCCTACGACATGCTTCCCCTCTCGATTTCATTTACAGGACTCGCCTGGCACGCGCTCATCACCGTCTGGATCGGATGGTACGCCGTCCGCCGCGCGTTGACCTCTCCCGCTTCGCCCCCGACTTTCGTCCGTTTCGCGGCGATAGGAGCTTGTTTCTCGCTTTGGGCGATCAACTGGTGGCTCGAACCCGATGGCGGCGTCGCGACCCTCGGCGAATTTTCCTCGTTCATTTTGACCATCACCGCCCTCGTCGCGCTGGCCTACGCCCTCGTCAACTGGGGATCGAGCGAGCCGTTCGCGCCCAACGTCTGGGTGACGCGTTTCGTCTACGCGGCCTTCCTCGCCTACTTCGCGTTCGTCACCGTCCCCGCCGCGCCCATCTCGCTCATCATCCTTCCCCTCCTGCTAGCGCTCGCCATCTACGGCCTGCGTCGCCACCGTTCCGCCGAGGAGACTCCATCCCTCAGCGCCACCCTGCGCGGACAAATCCATCTGCTCAACTATCTCGCCCTCTTCGCCCTCCCGTTGACGGCCATTGCCTTCTACGCGCTGGCGCTGACTTTGCATCTTCAATGGCACACCAACTGGATTCTTTATCTCATCACCACGCCGCTGGGGTTTGTTCTGTTTGGCGTCAGTTTATTCAAGAAGCGAATATGAACATGATTTTTGGATGGCTACTTAATACAAGGACTCCGGGCTTCAACCCAGAGTCCTTTCTTTTGGATGCGTTCGCCGTTGGCTATTTTGCTTTGACGGTGATCATGCGCGGTTTCACTTCTTCGGCCTTGGGCAGGGTGATGGTGAGAATGCCATTCTCGAAGTCGGCTCTGGCCTTGTCCGCAACGACCGCGGTAGGGAGGCCGAAAGTGCGTTCGAAGGCGTCGAAGCGCTGTTCGCGTAGGGAATAAGCCTTCTCCTTCTTCTCCTCTGCCTGCTTGAATTCGCCCTTGATGGTGAGCATATCGCCAGTAATGGAGATCTGCACATCGTCAGACTTCATACCAGGGAGGGCGGCTTTCACCACCACCTCGTCGTCGGTCTGATAGAGGTCCACGGCGGGGGCTTGCCAGCCGCCTGTGGCGCTGATGGACGGAGTGAATGCGTCATTGAAGAGACGGTCCATCGCTTCGCGCAGGGTGATCATTTCGCGCATCGGTTCAAAACGGATTAGATTGGACATGGTGAACTCCTTTCTGGTTGTGTTGGTTTTACGCTCAAAATTTAATTCGCCCGCGTTAAAAAAATACAAGCCGTTCATAAAAATTCCGTCAGAGATTTTGCGAAACGCTTTCGAATCCAGCCTTTGCCGTGATGCATTACAATTTGCGACGTGTTCAAACAAAAAACCGCCAGCATCTTAATTATCATTTTCACCCTCGCGGCTTGCGCGCCTCAGGCTGGGACAATGCCCGCCCAAACCGCGACCCCGCCCGAGGTCCGCGCGAGCGAAGCGCCGAGTGTGACGCCCGCCCCGCCGACCGCGACCGAGACGGTCACGCCCACGCCGCGTCCGTTCGCAAGCCGCGTCCTGATTGTCAGTTTCGACGGGTTGCGTCCTGATGCCATCGAAAAAGCGCCGATGACGAACCTGCTGACGTTGATGGAATCCAGCGCGTATTCGCTCACCGCGCAGACCGTTTTGCCCAGTACCACTCTGCCCGCGCACACGTCCATGTTAAGTGGATTGTGTCCCGCCAAACACGCGACCTATTGGGATGATTACGTCCCCGAAAATGGAATCGCTCTCGGCACGGACTTGTTCGACAGCGCGCGCGCCGCGGGCTTGCGGACGGTAATGATTGTGGGCAAGGAAAAACTCTGGCACGTGACCGCCGCCGAAAGCCTGGATGTTTTCATCGTCAACGCGAACGACGAGGCCATTGGCAACCTGGCCGAGATCGAGATTCAAAAAGATTTCGGCGTGATGTTCGTCCACTTCCCCACGGGCGACGTGCTAGGCCATGAGTGGAGTTGGATGGGCGCGGTGCAAATGTCGGCCTACCGCGCCGAAGACAGGGAACTGGCAAAGATGCTGGCCGCGCTCGACGCGGCGGGGTTGCGCTCGTCCACGCTCATTATTCTGACTGCCGACCACGGGGGAGTCATCGGCGGCTCGCACGGCGGGAATTTGCCCGAAGAGCTGACCATCCCGTGGATTCTCTCGGGTCCGGGCGTGATTCCTGGCCCGCTGACCTCGTTCGTTCACACGACCGATACGGCGGCCACGGCTTCGTACGCGCTGGGCCTGCCCCGACCCGCCGAATGGGACGGGATTCCCGTCCTCGAGGCATTTGGCCTGCCCAGCCCGCCGCGCCTACCCGGCGATCCCTGCCGCCAGACGCGGTAAATAAAAATCGCCTAAGTCCAATTGACGATGGGGTACAGGCGTGCTATCATGCAATTGCATTTATCCTTTTTTTCATTATCTGGAGGCACGATGTCTTTTGAATTCATTCTTCGTATCATTGGGTTGTTGGTTTTTGCCATATTAGGAGGATACGCCGGGCAGGATTTGGCAAGTCAGTATCAGCGCGACATCATTGTATATGTGCTTGGACTCGGCCTCGTGGGAGCATTGGTTGGGTTTATCGTGACGCCTTACCTCACCTCCCGCCCTGCCCGCGCCCTGCGCGCCCTGCTCGGACGCGTGGCCGCCGAGACGCTCTTCGCGGGTCTCACGGGATTGGTGGTCGGCCTGTTGATCGCGGCCCTGCTGGCCTTTCCGCTGTCCATGCTCCCTGAACCGTTTGGCGGCGTTTTGCCCTTCGTCGGCGTGCTGATCTTCGTCTACTTTGGCATTTCGCTCTTCGTCATGCGTCAGGGCGACATCATGGGACTCCTCAGCGCCATCAGCGGACGCGGTGGCGAGAGCGGTTCCTCCTCTTCGTGGACGAATCTCAATCGCAACATTCTGCTCGATACCAGCGTCATCATTGACGGGCGCGTGGGCGACATCGCCAAGACCGGATTCCTGCCCGGCACGCTCCTCATCCCGCGCTTTGTGCTAAACGAATTGCAATACATCGCCGATTCTCCCGATGGCCTGCGCCGCGCCCGCGGACGCCGCGGCATGGAGACCATCGCCGAACTGCAAAAACTTCCCAACGTAATGACCCGCGTCAGCGATATTGACGTGGAAGGCATGCGCGAGGTGGACGATAAACTCGTCGTGCTGGCGCGCCAGATGAAATGTCCGATTCTCACCAACGATTACAATCTCAACCGCGTGGCCGAATTGCAGGGCGTCACCATCCTCAACATCAACGAACTCGCCAACGCGGTCAAGTCGGTTGTCCTGCCGGGCGAAGTTTTACGCATCAACGTCATCCAGGAGGGCAAGGAATATGGACAGGGCGTGGGCTACATGGACGATGGCACGATGGTCGTCGTGGAAAACGGCAAGGACGTGATCGGCGAATACCGCGAAGTGGCGGTCACCAAGATTCTCCAAACCGCGGCGGGACGCATGATCTTCGCGCGGGTGGATGAATCGAATGGAAAGAAAAAGAAGTAAATTCGTTTAACCACAAAGGACACAAAGAGCCACAAAGAATTTCCTTTGTGTACTTCGTGTCCTTCGTGGTGGGAATAAATTATGATCCGAATCTATAACACTCTGACTCGCAAAAAAGAAGACTTCGTGACCCTCGAGCCGAACATCGTCAAGATGTACGTCTGCGGCGTCACGGTTTATAACGACGCGCATGTCGGCCATGCCATGTCGGCGCTGGTGTTTGATGTGATCCGCCGCTATCTCGAATATCGCGGCTACAACGTAAAGCACGTGATGAACTACACCGACGTGGACGACAAGATCATCAACCGCGCCAACGCCCTCGGCGAAGATCCGCTCGCGCTTTCGCAACGCTACATTGCCGACTACAACAAGAACCTCTCCGACCTGAACGTGTTGCCCGCCACGTCCAACCCGCAGGTCAGCAAGACCATGCCGCTCATCATCGAGTTCATTCAGGGTCTCATCCGCAAAGAGGCCGCCTATGCCGCACCCAATGGCGACGTTTACTTCAGCGTCACCAGTGAAGAGGATTACGGCAAACTTTCAGGCCGCAAGATCGAAGATATGCAAGCAGGCGCGCGCATCGAAGTGGAAGAGGCCAAAGTCCACCCGATGGACTTTGCCCTCTGGAAAGCCGCCAAGCCTGGCGAAATTTTCTGGGAAAGCCCCTGGGGCAAAGGCCGCCCAGGCTGGCATATTGAATGCTCCGCCATGAACCTGGCCGAACTCGGCGAACAGATCGACATCCACGGCGGCGGCAACGACCTGATCTTCCCGCACCATGAAAACGAGATCGCCCAGTCCGAGGCCTACACGGGCAAGGAATTTTCCCGTTACTGGATCCACAACGGCATGTTGCAGATCGGCGGCGAAAAAATGTCAAAGTCGTTGGGCAACATCGTCAGCATCCAAGACTTCCTCGCCAAGCGCGACGCCGACGTGATGCGGATGCTCGTCTTGAGCGGAAGTTACCGCGCGCCGCTCATCTTCACCGACGAGACGCAGGACGCCGCTGAAAAATCCCTCGACCGCCTCCGCGCCGCCCTGCGCGCGGGACGCGCCGACCTGGGCGGACTCTCCCTCGAGGCCGCGTCCGCCCTCACGTCGCAGGCAGAAGCGGCGAAGCAGTCCTTCATTGAAGCGATGGACGACGACTTCAATTCCCCGCTCGCGTTGGCAGCGTTGTACGAGATCGTCAAAGGCATCAACACCGCGCGGGACGGTGGCGCCAACGCCGCGCAACTCCAGCCCGCCCAGACCATCCTACGCGAACTGACGGACGTGCTAGGCCTGCGTCTCGCGGAAAAGACAGGCTCCAGCGCGGACGAAGCGCGCGTGCTCGCGTTGATCGAGGAGCGTAATCAGGCTCGCAAAGATAAACAATGGGCGCGCTCCGACCAGCTCCGCGACCAACTCAAAGAGATGGGCGTGACAATTGAAGATGGAAAAGGCGGCACGACGTGGAGATGGGGGTAGATGGTTTGGCGGTCGCGCGGTCGCGTAGTCTCATAGTCGTGTCTGTGGATTTAAAGAAAGGGAGAGATATTGTGAATACAGAGTCGGTAAAATCAGCATGGATAAAATCTGTCCTGGCTTTCTTCTTTCTTGCCTTTGGATTGATTTCACTTGCCGATGCCCTTTTTGAAATACAGAGTCAAGCGGAAGAGATTGTCGTCAGAAATTGGTCAATATTCTTAAGCGGTCTACTTGCTTTGCTTTTTGGAGCGGGCTGGGGTCTGCCGCTTTACTTGAAAAAATATGATCGACGGGTTTATTCTGGAAAAGCCAACCTCGTCATGCTCCTCGTAATCTCCGCGCTAGAGATTTCTCTTTTATGGGTCTTATCGTCGCTTCGCTTTCAATATCATGTATTCGTTGCCTGTCAGATGATATTCGTCAGCGGCCTCCTTTTGCGTATCTCTCTTCAAAACCAACAGAAAACATAAAAAGATGATGTTTGTTCGAGTGAAAACTTCCGAGTCTCTCTCGGAAGTTTTTGATTCTCCACAATCTCCCCACCCAAACACATTCAAAGTGTAGGATAATCCCCAACCAGTCAGCGCGCCATACTTCGCTTCTGAGTGTTTGAGATTGCATATCATCCCAAAATGATTCGCGCCGCCCGCATACGGTAGAGAACGTATGCTACGCAACACGAAATACGCAACACGCACCAAACCCCTTTATCAATGAAACTCACCTTCTGGCACAAACTTCTTTACGGCTCAGGCGATTGGGGGCTATCGTCCACGGGCATGTTACGCTCCGTCTTCTACGCAATTTACCTCACCGATGTCGTCGGCCTGGACGCGCGCATCGGCTCGTTCGCCGCGCTGGCGGGCATCATCTGGGATGCGATCAACGATCCGCTCGTCGGCATGATCAGCGACCGCGTCCGCACCAAGCGTGGACGCCGCCTCCCGTTCCTGCTCTGGTTCGGGATTCCCTTCGGGCTTTCCTTCGTCCTCCTCTGGTGGGCTCCGCCGTGGGAGAGTCAAGCCGCGCTCGCCGTCCACATCACGCTGGCCTTTATCATCGCCGACACGATGTCCACACTCATCTCCATCCCGTATCTTTCGCTCACGCCCGAATTGACTCCCGACTACGATGAGCGCACCACGCTGACGAGTTTCCGCACCTTCTTCCAGCTCACAGCCTCGCTGGCAGTCGTCATCTTCGCGCCCTTGATCGTGGATGCCGTTCTCGCCGCGGGGTTCAGCCAGCAACAGGGATTCCTGATCGTCGGCGCGGTGTTCGGCGGGCTGGCGATTCCCTCCTACCTCATCATGCCTTTTATTTTTAAAGAACATGAGGTCGTGGAAGAACCCAATCCCATCTCGTTGACGGTAATGCTCCGCACGGCCTGGGCCAACAAACCGTTTCGTTTCGTGGCGGGCATCCACACCATGAACTGGTCGGCGGTGGACATCGTCGCGGTGACCTTTCCCTACTTTGCGTTGTACTGGCTCGCACAGGGCGACCCGCTCGCGACCGTCCGCATCCTCGGCCTGGACCTCGCGGTGGAATCCGCCGTCCTCGGGACTCTGATGCTGACGACGGTCCTCTTCGTCCCGTTTTGGCTCTGGCTGTCGCGCGTCACCAACAAGCGTTCGGCTTACATCACGGGGATGCTCTTCTGGGTGACGATGCAGATTCTCATTTTCACCATCCAGCCTGGCGAGATCAATAAAATGCTCGTGTTGTGCGTCATGCTCGGCATCGGCCTCTCCTCCGCCTATGTGCTTCCCGACTCGATCTTCCCCGACATCATCGAATGGGACGAGTTACGCACAGGCCGCCGCCAGGAAGGGATTTACTACGGCGCGCGTGCCTTCATCCGCAAGATGGCGAGCGCGCTGGTGGTTTTTCTCACCCTGCAAATCCTCGGCTGGTCGGGTTACGCCGCGCCTGCCGAAAACGCAACCCTCTACGCTCAACCCGATACAGTTATCTTTATGATCCGCCTTTTGGTTTCGCCTATCGGCGCGCTGGTGCTTTCAGGCGCGATCGTCAGCGCGTGGTTCTATCCCCTCAGCCGCGAGAAGCACACGAAGATACGTGAGTTGTTGGAAAAGAGGAGGGGGAGGCTGTAGCTAATCGCCAACCGCTACCAACACCACCGCCGTCTCCACCCTCTGATCGGCATACACCACCACGAGTTGGATCGCGTACAACCCATCCAACCCCGCCGCGTCCCATTCGGCTAACTCGCCGTTGATGATGGGCGTGGAAAAATTTTCGCCCACCTGCCGCCACTCGCGCGGGTTCAGCCCCTTCCCCACTAAAATTTTGTAATATTGAAATCCATCCCCCGTTGCCGTGCCGACAATTTCCACGCGCCCGTTGACATCCGCGAACAACGCCGGCGCGCCGATATTGACATTCGGATTCTGCGCCGGCGGCTGGATCGCGTCATACGCTTCGGGCGCGACGGGGATGCCGGACGCGTCCGCCCAGGCCCGCGCCTCCTCTGGGACGGCCATAAAGACGCGCTCCTCCGTCAGCGCGGGCGGCGTGAAGACGGTGGCGAGCAGACCCGTCTCGCGGTTGACGATGGCGCTGCGGAAGAGAGTATCGCCCTGCGTCGGCTCGAAGCCGCTCGCGAACACTTCTCGTACCACTTCAGGGCAATCGGAGGTGGGCAACAAACCCGACGGGTCGCACACGTCCATCTCGATGATGCCCGCGGGCGGAGTCCACGAATCGGCGGGCAGGGACTCGTGCGCGGCCTGCATCAGCGCGGCCCAGAGAGATGCGGGAAGGCGCGGGGAAAGCGCAAACTCTGTCCCCGAATCGCCATTCCAAACCGCAACCAAACGCGCGGGGGTGTAGCCGATGGCCCAGGCGTCGGAGGAACCTGTCCAACCCGATTTGAACGCAGCGGGGCGGCCAATCTCGGTGACGTTGGGGTTGCCCCAACCCGGCCAGCGCGCCGACGCGTCGCTGAGGGCGTGGTTCATCAGGTAGGCGAGTTGCGGCGAGACAACCGATTGCGACTCGGGCTGACTCCAATCGAGCCAGATGGCGCCGTCCACGGTTTCGAGACGGAGGACGGAGGATGGCTGAATCGTGTCGGCGAAACTCTGTCCGTTGCGGAGGCCGAGGGAGGAGAAGGTGGCGTAGGCCGCGGAGAGGTCGAGCAGGGTTTGGGGTGGCGAAGCGCTCACGAAGGCCGCGCCCGGCTCGAGGTCCGAAGGAAGCGAAATATCCAGGCCGAAGGAGCGGGCGGTGCGCGTCGCGTTGTCCGCGCCCATTTGGTCCAATACGTCCAGCGCGGGCGCTAGGTAGTCATTGGCGAGCGCGACGCGCAGGCGCATGGGGCCATGAAAGGCGAGGTCGGGATTTTGGAGGTCGCCGCGCGGGATGTCCCAGACGAGGGAGGCGGGCGCGAGGCCGCGCGCAAAACCAGTGAGGTAAACGAAGGGCGTGAGCAGGGCGCCGGGGTTATGCGCCGTGAGAAAAGCGGATTCGCCCTGCGCGTCCGTTTCGCCGATGAGCGCGAGGATCTGGCCGTCGCGCGGGTCGAGGATGAGCGCGGAGGCGGATGGCGCGGCGAGGTTCGTTTGCGGAAGCGCGGAGAGGTAGCGCGCCGCGTCGCAGTTGGATTCGTCGGCGGGCGCGTTGACAAGACGCGCGGCGAAAATTTTTGTGAGGCAGGCCGCGCTGGTTTGCAGGTCGGTATCGAGGGTGGAGATGATTTTCAAGCCGCCGCGTTCGATGCGCTGACGGTCGTAGCGCGTGGCGAGTTGGGAGAGCGCGAGGTTGATGAACGCGCCCTCACGGCCCTCACCCCCGTCCCCTCTCCCGGTGGGAGAGGGGAGCGATGGAATTTCCTCGATCATTCCCAGCGCTTGCATGATGAGCAGGGTTTCTTTGGCGCGTTGGGAGGCGGCTTCGGGCGCGTCGAGGGGATTCAGGCTGGGCGTTTCCGCGACGGAGGCCAGCAGGGCGGATTCGGCGAGGGTGAGTTCTGTCGCGGATTTATCGAAATAAAGTTCGGAGGCGGATTGAATCCCGAAGGCGTAGTGACCGTAGTTGGTGGAGTTGAGCGTCCATTCGATGACTTGATTTTTTCCGAAGCGCGAGGTGATCTGCGCGGCGAGGATGCGCTCGCGCAGGGCACGGCGGAGCGAGGGCGGCTCGACGAAGAGCAGGAGGTCGTAGGCCAGTTTTTGAGCGAGGGTGGGATGCGAATCGGGGTTGTCGAGTCCGCTGAGGAGGTAGCCTGGATGCGAGTCGAAGCGCGGGTCCGAGGCGGCGATGGTCGCGTCCACGAGAGGTTGGGGGATGGAGACGAAGGGGACGTAGACGCGCTTCGCGTCGGAGGGCGCGAAGGTGAAGATGACCTGTTCGCCCGTGCGGTCGTAGACGCGCGTGGGCTGGAGCAGAAGTCCGTTTTGCGGATCGAGCAGGATGGGGAGTTGTTCGATGGAGGGCAGGTCGCGCGTCAGGTCGGCGTAGGCGAAGACGGAGGCGAAGATGGCGATGGCGAGCGCAATGGAGAAGAGGTAGCCAAATCCCAACAACGCGGCGCGGACGCGCGACTCGTTAATGCGGCGTCGTTCGGCGCGGCGTTCGCGTCGGCGATGGACGATCTCGGACATGTTGGGCATGGGGGGAATTGTACAACGAAATTTGTGTTTGTCTGTGTGCGAAGAATCCATCCGATCCGCGTACTTACGCGCTCGCGAAAAAAAGTTCCGTGTTTCTTCAGCAGTTCGATTTGCTTGGCAAATCGTGCTGAATGGCTCGTAGTTCAACTGCTCGCGAACTTTGAAAACGGGAAGTTGTTTCTACACAGACCTTAAGAAACAGTCCCTACAATCGAGAACAAAAAAGCCCTCGTTTTCACGAGGGCTTCATTTTTGTTACGGGCATCCGCCGAGGAATGGGAAGAAGGTGCACCACATGTTGGCCGCGTCCACCCAGAGGAAGAAGGCGGCGCAGGCGCAGATCAACGCGATGACGCCGATCGCAACGAAGATGGGAAGCGGGTTGCGCTTCACGCTGGCAGGCATGGGGCCGGCGGGGACCTGTCCGGCGTAGGGCTGGGCGGGCGAGGGCGCCGAAGGGATGGCGCGGGCCGCCGGAGGTCGGGCGGAGGCGAGCGTGGCGCCAGGGTCAAAGTTGACGGCGTCGAATCCCAGCACGATCCCCTCGCCAAACGAGACCACGTCTCCCGTTTTCAGCACGTACGGCGAAAGGATGCGTTGTCCGTTCACGTGCGTGCCGTTGGTGGAGCCGGCGTCGTCAATGACGTACTTGCCGCCCTGAAATTGCAGACGGGCATGGCGGCGCGAAATCTCGGCGTCGTTGATCTGAATGCTGTTGGTGGCGTCGCGCCCGATGGTGATCAGGTCGCCTTCGAGCGGATACAAGGCCCCAACCGTCGGGCCAGAGCGCATCACAAATTGAAATTTAGCGGGCATTCTCTTCCTCCAAAAAATGCAATGGACAATCGTTCGTAGTTTACAAGGTTCAGGCAAAAAAGTCAATTCGCCGAAAATGAGACGATGGTCAGGCGGATTTTGTGCCATCCGCATCAAAACTTTGACGAAACGCCGCGGCCGCCTCGGCCTTCACCCGCTCCATCGCGGGGACGGGATCGAGCAAATCGGCCAGCGCCACGACGGGTTCGCTCAACCCGCAGGCGATGATGCCATCGAAATATTCCATGTCGGGATTGACGTTCAGCGCGAAGCCATGACGCGTCACCCCTCTCGCGTCCACCTTGACGCCGATGGCCGCGATCTTGGCTGGTTTGGCTTTATCTTCGGGACGGCAACGCGCACACCGCGAATACACGTCTGCCTGCACCCACACCCCGCTCAGCCCGGGCCGTTGTCCGCCCACCACGCCGAGGCGCGCCAGCGCGGCGATGAGGGTTGTCTCTAGTTTGCGGACGTATCCAACATAACCGGCATCGGGGGTTCTTTCATCAACTTTTTTCGTTGCGAGATAGGAGATAGGGGATAGGGGAATCAACGGATACCCCACCAACTGCCCCGGCCCATGATAGGTGACATCCCCGCCCCGATCCACCCAATGGACTCCGACGCCGCGCCGCGTCAACTCTTCGGGAGACCAGAGCAGATTCTCCGCGTGGCCTTTGCGTCCAAACGTGAAGGTGTGGGGATGTTCGAGTAGCAGGAGGGTGGGAGGGCGCGTCCCTGCCGCGATCTCCGCCGCGTATTCATCCTGGAGTTTCCAGGCGGGGGCGTAGTCAATCAAGCCGATGTCGAGTACTTGTAAATTCATAGTCGGATAGTCTGATAGTCAAATGGTCAAATAGTCAGACGGTCTGATAATCTTCCAGTGACTATGAGACTATCCGACTAAAAGACTATGAGACAAATATGCGCCGATACAAATCCGACTCCAACAACCCATTCGGATCGCATCTTTTCTTTAGTCTCTTGAATCTCTCCACCGTCTCCTCGCCATAAAACGCGCGCGCGGTTTCGGCGGTGGTTTCGCTGTTCTTGGCGAAGTAGAAACGTCCGCCCGCATCCAGCACGATGCGATCAAATTCCTGCGTCAGTTGATGGAGACGAGTGCGGTTTGCGTCGGTGATCTTGAAATCCATCGCAAGCGAGAACCCGTCCACGGCATGGGTGAGCAGGAACTTGTCGGGGCGGTGGCGTTTGGTGACGCCGAGGTAGGAGGGGAGTCCACGCTTTTTGGCGAGAGTCAGGATCTCGGTCCAGGCTTGAAGCGCAGTTTCTTTCGGGAGGAAACTCTGATATTGGATGAGTCCCGCGCGCCCGTAGGAGAGTTCCCAGCTTGGCACGTAGTCCAGCAAAAAGTGGAAGGCGGCGTGGCTCTGTCGAAACACGTGGCGGCGCAGGCTGGCAATATATTTCGCGGTGTTCACGCCCCATGTGCCAAAGTTGTTCATAAAGGGCGACATGAAAAAATGCAACAGGCTTTTGGGCATTACGCCAAACATGCGGCTCGGCAACGACTGATAATCGAGTTGCATGGTTTTCTGCGCGTCGGGGTCTTCGCCCTCGTGCAGGTAATTCGCGGCGTGGATCTGTCCGTGGCCGACCGTGATGCAATCCAGCCAGCCGACGATGTAATCGAATTTCGGCGCGCCGTCTTCGAGGCTTTGCAATTGCTCGGCCAGCGTACGCGTCGGCCAGGCGTGGACTTCGAGCAGGCCCGAGTGCATCCGCTTCATTTGCAGGCTGATCGAAGTGAACACGCCCAACATCCCATAGCCGCCGATCATGGCGTAAAACAGGTCGGCGTTTTTCTTCGGCGTGCAGGTGACTTCCGCGCCCGTTGGCAGAATCGCGGTGAACGCAGTGACATGCTCGCCAATCGTTCCCATCCGAAAATTATTCTTGCCGTGAATGTTCGCGGCGAGACAGCCGCCCAGCGTAGTGGTCATCGTCCCTGAGACAACGGGCGGCCACCAACCATCGGGCAGGACGCGCTGCCAGAGTTGACGGAGCGTCACTCCCGCCTCGCATCGCACTTGACCTGTGGCGGGGTCCCACTCGCTGATCTGATTCATCGCTGACAGGTCCAGCACGAGGCCGCCGCCGTTCATGGCCGCGTCGTTGTAACTGCGCCCCGCCCCCCGCGCGGTGACGGTGAGTCCGTCCCGTTTGGCAAGGCGGAAGGCTTCGTAGATCTCGTCCGCACTACGCGGTTGGATGAGGTAGGACTGCACTCGGAGGGAGTGTCCGAAGTTTTCGAGGGTGGAAAATTTTGTCATGTTGAAAGGTTTGAAGGTTGAAAGGTTAATGCTGAAATGAAAATACTTTCAGTTTGCAATATCATTTTTCAATTGTTGAATCATGCCTTCAATTCTTTCCCTGTCAGGTGTGTTTGGGTTAAGCTCAAGATACTTTTCCAAATCCTGCAATGCAAGTTCCAATTGACCAGATACGGCATAATCAATCCCGCGATTTAGGTACAACTCTATATTTTTGGGATTGAGCGCCAATGCTTTTTCATAATCGGAAAACGCATCTGGGAATTTTTTCAATCTACCCAACGAACTGGCTCGAATCGCGTAGGCATCGGAAGCGTTTACGTTGATAACAATAGCCTTCGTTGCTTCTTGAGCAGCACTTTCATAGTCCCCCAAAGAGAAAAATATATCCGCTCGGTTTATAAGAGCGTAAATATCCTTTGGATTCAGTTCGGCCGCTTTTGCATAATCATTTAGAGCTTCATCGATTCTTTGCAACTTATAAAAAGCAACAGCGCGATTGAAATAGACAGTAGAAGAATTGGGGTCTAACTGAATTGCCTGATTGTAGTCAAGAAGCGCCTTTTCAAAATCTCCCAAGCGATCATACGCAACTCCACGATCTTCGAAAGCAACAGCTATTTTAGGGTCAAGATCAATCGCTTTTGAAAAACTTTGTATGGCCTTTTCGAGTTCATTTGTTTGTAAAAATCTTGAGCCTTCTTCGTAATATGATTTTGCAGTTTCTGCGGATGACTTGGCGGATAAACAGCTAGTGACTAAGGAGAGTGCAAGAAAAAACATGAAACAGTGAACAAATCTTACGTTTTTCTTTGATTTCATTTTGTTCGCCATTCTTTTTGAAAGAGATGTAGAGACTTGACCTAAAAACTCAACCGTCTAAAAATCACCGATGGGACGTGTTGAATCGCGAGCATGATCCACTTCCAAATGGGATGGGTGTAGAAGGTCTGCTTGCGTTTGAGGATGGCTTTGTAGATGTCGTCGGCGGCGCGCTCGGGGGTGATGGTGAAGGGCTTGGGTCCCGCGCTCGAGCGGAGCATGTCGGTGGCGATGAAGCCGGGTTTCACCGTCAGCACGTGGACGCCGTGGCGTGTGAGTCGATTCCGCAGGGCTTCGAGGTAAGTGGTCATCCCCGCTTTGGAGGTGTTGTAGCCGGGGTTGGCGATTCTGCCGCGGTCGCCTGCCACGGAGGAGATGCCCACGATCATTCCGCTTTTGGATTCTTTCATCAGGTCACCGACGGGAGCCAGCCAGGCAATCGCGCCTGAAAGGTTGGTTGCGATCATCTGGATATCGTCTGTTGCGTTCATTTTTTCGAGGCCGGGCGGCAGGTTGATGCCAGAGTTGAAGATGAAGAGGTCGAGACCGCCCAGGTCAGCGACGATGCGTTTGAGCAGGGCGGGGACTTCGGCGTAGTTCATCACATCATGCTCGTACGCGAGGGCGCGCGTCACGCCGTCGGCGTTGAGGCCCGCGCAGAGGTCGGCGAGAACGGCCGAACGTCGGGAGAGAAGCGCAAGAGTCCAGCCATGGCGGGCGAGTTTTTTGGCGAGCGCGGCTCCCAGTCCGGTGGATGCGCCGACGAGGATGGCGCGTTTGCGAGGCTGAAGCGGCGTGGAAGGCGTTAGCGAGGATGTCATTTCGTCTTTCTCCAGGTGAGTTTGTAAGTTCATTTTAACATACTCCCCATTTTGGACTGGAAAGGCTGTATAATCATGTCATTCATTTATTCACTCCCCAGAAAACGCGTTGCGCGAATTTTGGGGGTGACGGTAGCAAGAATGACGGATTCATTCCATCAAATATTGAACGAGACCAGAAAATCGCTGGAAAAGCGGGGGATTGAATCAGATCATCGCGACGAACTTCTGGCATTACTCGAAATACTGGTATCGGCCAGCGCGCAGACAGACGGCAAACAGGTGGACGAAGTGTCGCTCTCGCTGGCGTCGAACATTGTCTCAAGCCAGGCGCTCCTTTCCCTTGTCAAACAACATACAGCCGAGTTGAACGCGCTCCGCCGATTGAGCGTGAAACTCACGTCGAGCCTCGATATGCCCACCGTGCTGGATGCGATCGTGCACGAAGCCATGCGGCTGGTGAACAATACGCGCGCCGTCCACATCTATCTTTACAAGAACGGCAAATTGGAATTCGGCGCGGCCTTACAATCGGATGGAAGCGTAAAACCGATCTCGGAACCGCGCGAAGATGGGCTAACCTACGCGGTGGCGCGCGGCGGCGAGACCATTGTGGTGGAAAATATTCAAGACCATCCGCTCTATAAAAACGTACCCGCGGAATGGAACGGCTCGATCATTGGCATTCCGCTCAAAATGGAACACATTGTAGTGGGGGTGATGAATCTCTCGCGCACCACGTTGGGCGGATTCTCGGCGTCGGAACTGCGCTTGCTCAACCTGCTTTCGGACCAGGCCGCGGTGGCTATTTCAAACGCCAGCCTGCATCAGATCATCAGCCGCAAGGCCTATAGCGACACGGTGACGGGACTCCCCAACCGCCGCGCGCTGGACGAACGGCTGGATCGCGAATTTCAGACGGCGCGCCGCACGGGACAATCCTTCTCGATCATTATGATGGATTTGGACGGTTTCAAACTGGTGAACGACACCTACGGGCACGGCGTAGGCGACCAGGTGTTGCGCGTCTTCTTCAACTACATGGCGCAGGGGCTTCGCTCCGCCGACTTTTTGGCGCGCTACGGCGGCGACGAGTTGACCCTCATTATGAGCCAGACCTCGCTTCCATCCGCGCTGATCGTGGGGGAAAAGATCATGGAGCAGGTTGCCAAATTCCACTTCAAAGCGCCAGACCTGGCCGCCATCAAACTGGGGATTTCGGGGGGCATCGCCGTTTACCCCACGCATGGAAACACATCCGCCGACCTATTGCGCGCCGCCGACGAAGCCCTCTACCGCGCCAAAAAGCACGCACGCGGTAAATTCCTGGTGGCCAAGAGCCTCACCGCCCCGTTGAATATTCCTCGCTTTCCTACAGTCAAATAACTCCCTGTCACTTTGCGGGTCTTTGGGGTTTTTAACTTCAAAACGAATTGCCAATTTGTCCTTTGGAGATAATCATGCCCCGCAAAGTAAAACTCATCCTCAACCCCATGGCCGACATGGGACGCGCCTGGAAGGCCGCCAACGACCTACGCCCAATCGTGCAGGAATTTCAGGGAGACATTTCGTGGAGCGGAACCGTCTACCCGACCCACGCCACCGAGCTCGCCAAGCAGGCCGCGGCCGAAGGCTTTGACCTTGTCATCGCGCTCGGCGGCGACGGCACCGCGCACGAAGTTGTGAACGGCCTCATGCAAGTCCCCGCGGATAAACGTCCCGTGATGGGACTCGTCCCGATCGGTTCGGGCAATGACTTTGCCCACGCGCTCGGTCTCCCCAAAAAGACCGACCATGCCCTCGTCCACGCGCTCAAAGCCGAAAACGTCGCTGCCATAGACGTTGGCCTGATGACCGACGAACACAGCGAGCGCAAGGAATATTTCGACAACACGGTCGGCGCGGGCTTCGACGCGGTGGTCACCATCCGCTCGCATAAACTGCCCATCGTGAAGGGCTTCCTGATGTACCTCACCGCCGTCATTCAGACCATCATCCTGAATCACAACCCCGCGCAAGTCCAATTCCAAAGCGACACCGAATCGTGGCAGGAGAGCGTGCTGATGACCACCGTCTGCAACGGCGGACGCGAGGGCGGCGGCTTTCTCATTTCGCCTGAATCAAAAATGGACGACGGCATTCTCCAGTGCCTCAATGTGAAAAAAGTTTCGCGCGCCATGATGTTCCGCCTGGTGCCAGAATTTATGAAAGGCACGCACCTGCGCTTCCCCGCCACGCATCTCAGCTCGTTCAAAAAACTCCACCTCCAATCCGACCGCCCGCTTTACATTCACGCCGACGGCGAGGTATTCACGTCATTTGGCTCGGATGTGCGCGATGTTTCGTTTGAGGTATTGCCGGGGGCGTTGAAGGTTATAAGAGGTTGAAAGTTGCAGGTTGAAGGTTGGAAGGTTACAATACCTTCAACGTTCAACCTGTAACCTTAAACTCAAAATGCCTGACCTGCTCGCCTCTCTTCATCCACACGACTTTGGACATTTCCGCATCGTCGCGGAACTATGGGGACTCGAACTCGAATCGCGCGATCGCGATTCTGCCGTCGAAGAATTAACCGCATCCATGCTGGACCTTGAGCTGGCCCGCGAGACCCTGGACGTTCTCCCCGCTGAGACTCGTCCCGCGTTGGACGCGTTGCTCGCCGCCCGCGGACGCATCCCCTGGGCCGAGTTCGCGCGGCGCTTCGGCGAGATCCGCGAAATGGGCGCGGGCAAACGCGATCGCGAACATCCGCACCACAAACCCGTCTCCGCGGCGGAAGCGCTGTTCTATCGCGGCCTCATCGCGAGAGCCTTCTTCGATACGGAAAAAGGCGCGCAGGAATTTGCGTACATTCCCGACGATTTATTGAAAATCATTAACCGCGAAGCCCGCGACACCAGCCCGGGCGGGCGGCGCCAGGGAGAAGGCAAAGAAAATAATGCAGGGGAAGTTTTGGGTCGTCCCGCCACGCCCGTGGAAAAGGCCTTCGAGATTCCCACGAACGATCACATTCTCGATGACGCGACCACGTTGCTGGCCGCGTTACGCGTGGGTAGCGCAAATTGCCAATTTGCGCAACAATTACCCGCGCTACTTCACACCGCGAAAATTCTCAAGAAAAACGTTCCACAGGCCGAAGCGGTGAAGAAGTTTCTCGAGGCCGCGCGTCCCGACGCGCTCGTCATGCTTGTGGACGCATGGAAATCATCCACGACATTCGACGAGTTGCGGCTGATCCCGTCCATTGCCTGCGAAGGGGAATGGACGAACGATCCACGCGAAACGCGCAACACGCTTCTCAATTTTCTCAACGCCCTCCCTCCCAACCAATGGTGGAGTTTCCCCGCCTTTCTCCGCGACCTGAAATTAAAACATCCCGACTTTCAACGCCCCGCAGGCGATTACGACTCGTGGTTCATCAAACGCGCCTCCGATGGACAGTTCCTGCGCGGCTTCGCCTACTGGGATGCGGTGGATGGCGCGCTCGTCCGATTTGTGATTCAAATAATGCACTGGCTGGGACTGGTTGATCTGGCCGCGCCCGAAGAAGGGAAGGATTTCACGGCGTTTCGTTTAACGTTCAACGTTTCACGTTCCACGTTCAACGAAAATGGAAAGATCGCGATTGCATCGAACGGAAAAATTTCCATCTCGCGTTATTTCTCGCGCGCTGTGCGTTACCAGATTGCGCGCTTTTGTGAATGGGACGACTCCAAAGGCGACGACTTCATTTACCACGTCAGCGCGCAATCGCTGAAACGCGCCACCGAGCAGGGACTGAAAGCCGAGCAGTTGCTGGCGTTGCTCGTCAAAGTGACGAAGAGCGCCGTCCCGCCCGCGCTGGTGAAAGCGCTCAAACGTTGGGAGGCGAACGGGACCGAGGCCCGGGCGGAGAGTCAAACCATCCTACGAGTGACGCGGCCCGAGGTCCTTGAAGAGTTGCGAAAGTCGAAGGCGGCGCGCTTCCTCAGCGAGGCGCTCGGCCCGACGGCGGTCATCGTCAAAAATGAGGCAGTCCCCAAAATCGCGTCTGCGCTGGCCGAGTTGGGAGTCCTGTTGGATATCGTTACTCCCGCAGTTGAACTGCGGGAGAACAACGGATGAATGCGGTTTGTCCTGTAGTTGAAATGCGGGAGAAATAACCCCTGCGTTATAATTCCATAAACCATTGGAGGCCCCATGACTGAAATCAAACCACTAAATTGGACTCCCGCGCCTGGCGTGGGGTTGAGCGTTGTGCGCCGCGGCGACGGCGGCATGACGTTGACGTTCACCGACCTTTCCGACGCGACCATTAAAGCCTGGCATGAATTTGCGCTCGAACACCTACTCGGATCGGACCGCCTCACGCGCAACCTGTATGACTTGCGCGCCGTGCAAGAGATTTCTGAAAAGGCCATTCGCGCCGCGGTGGAAGCCAACAGCGACCCATCCGCGCGCAACATCCGCCTGGCGGTGGTGGTCGCGGATTCAAAGATCGCCGACTCCATCCGCACGATTGCCGCGCTGGCCCTGCCCGAAACCGCCGCCGCCATGAAAATCTTCACCGATATCAATGAGGCCGAAGGGTGGCTGGGGCGGCCGCTCGATCAGATCCCGTAATCAACCACAGATGAAAAGGATGAAAGTGATTCGGATTCGCTTTCATCCTTTTCATCTCTTTGATCCGTGGTGAAAATGAATTCCCTCAAAATTGGTAATCATGCTTTTGACTGGGGTTCCCGCACGTACGTGATGGGTATCCTGAACGTGACGCCGGACTCGTTTTCGGGCGACGGCATCATCGCACATGGGGACGCGGTTTCTGTCTCGGTGGAACAAGCCCGCGGGTTTCTCGCGACCAATTGTGACATTCTCGATGTGGGCGGAGAATCGACGCGGCCCGGTTCTGCGCCCGTGGACGCGGCCGCCGAGAAGGGACGCGTCATCCCTGTCATCGCGGCGCTCACCCGCGAATTTCCCGACGCGCTCATTTCCATTGACACCTACAAAGCCGAAGTGGCCGAAGCCGCGCTGGACGCCGGCGCGCACATCGTCAACGACGTGTGGGGCCTGCGCGCCGACCCCGACCTCGCGCGGGTCGCGGCGCTTCGCGACGCGACCGTCATTTTGATGCACAACCGCAGTAATCCAGCCAGCGTGGAAGTAAAGGCGCAACTCGGCAACGCCTACATCGGCGCGGAATACGAAAACCTGATCGAAGATGTGAAGCGCGAACTGATGGACTCGGTGGGCATCGCCCGCCGCGCGGGCATCTCCGACGAGCGCATTCTCCTCGACCCTGGGATCGGCTTCGGCAAGACCGTTTCGCACAATCTTGAGCTCATCCGCCGCCTGGACGAGATCCGCGCGCTCGGCTTCCCCGTTTTGCTCGGCCCGTCGCGTAAATCTTTCATCGGCTACACCCTCGATCTGCCTCCCGACCAGCGCGTCGAAGGGACAGCCGCCGCGGTCGCCGTCGGCATCACGCGCGGCGCGGACATCGTCCGCGTGCACGACGTTCGCGAAATGAGTCGGATCGTCCGCATGACCGATGCCATTGTCAGGGGAAAGTAGTCAGCGCCCAAGCAAGCCTGACTTTCGATGAGCCGATATGAATAGTGAACGCATAAAATTTTCAAAATCCAAAACTTACCGGATAGTTAATAAGCTCCTCTACGCGCTCCAATTTCCTCGTGGATTTCTGCATATTTACCTTTTCCTGACATCCAGCGTTCGTTCGGTCATTGAAAAAGATATTACGCGCTGGCTGGAAATTGATTATCCCGAACGCCTCGAAAAAAAGAGGCCCGCATGGATGGAACTGATTTGGCTGTTGTGGAAATTTGAAGAGTTTCGCAACCTGTTTTACTACCGCATCAAAAGGGAATACCGCCTTTCCAGTCGATTCGTTCTGGAATTCGCCATCTTGTTTTACAAACCCTTACCGCTCCTGTATATCCGCTCCGATTTCATTGACGAGGGACTCTTCATCCAGCACGGATATGGCACGGGCATCACCGCCAAACGCATCGGTAAAAATTGCTGGATCAATCAACATGTGGTGATCGGTTACTCGGATATCGGCAAATACCCTGTCATTGGAGATAACGTCCATATCGGCGTGGGCGCGAAAGTTTTGGGCGATATCACCGTGGGTGACAATTCCTTCATTGGGGCAAACGCCGTGGTGCTAAAAGATGTGCCGCCCAACTGCACCGTGGTCGGCGTCCCTGCCTACATCATCAAACGGGACGGCAAAAGAGTCAGAGAAGAGTTGTAGACCCGAAGGTTTAATACGATCGTTCGGCGAAAACACTTTAGCGGCTGGTTTCCTTTTCTTACCCTCCGCCTGAAATTTGATCCACCTTACAATCGCCAGATTCGTCAACCCGCATAGATAACCACAAAGACGCAGGGCTGGGAACTGGCCTCCCCACCGATTTCATTTCGATTTCAACTACCGCATAATAAACCAGCGTATCAGGCGCGCTGGCTGGATAGGGATTATAGATATGGGGGAAATCGGCATCATTTTGAGAGAGCAAAGAGACGATCCTGTAACTGCTTATGTCATCATTACAGCGATCCAGCGATGGTTGATAGTATTGAACAAAATTTTCCGTGTATAGTTGACGTAATGCTTCCAGGTTATTGGGGCAGTACGTTTCAAGCGAATACAGTTTTTGAATCGTTTGCCTGCAAGAGGCGTCTTGCGCGGATTGGGAAACTTCTGCGGGCAATTCCTGCGCCGCAGAATTACACCCCGCAGCAATACAGAGCGACAAAACTGTAACCAGTGTTATAAAAAAATGTCTCATCATTCCTCCGACAAGGTTTGCATTCAAGTAACGCAGTAAGTATAATGGCAATGAATACGACGCTCATTTACATTAAGTTCCATTTCCGCGATCGAGAAGGAGAACCTCTCATGAAACTTCAACTCTTCTTCCTCCTGATGGATACGCTCATCCTGCTCGCCTACCCATTCGTGTTTATCGGCTCGAAAATAAGAAACGGCGCAAAGCACAAAAAGTAATTCAATCCACTTTCATCGAGGAGTCGCCATGCCCGACATCAATGACATCCTGGCCGTAATCCTGGGGGGCGGACGCGGGGCGCGTTTGAGTCCGCTTACCATCATGCGCTCCAAACCCGCCGTTCCCATCGCGGGCAAATATCGCCTCATTGATATTCCCATCAGCAACTGCATCAATTCGGGGATCTACAAAATTGCAGTGTTGACGCAGTTCAACTCCGTTTCGCTCCATCGTCACATCACGCAGACCTACAACTTCGACGGCTTCCACGGCGGCTGGGTGCAGATCTGGGCCGCCGAGCAAACGCTCGAATCCGAAAACTGGTATCAAGGCACCGCCGACGCCGTCCGCAAACAGAAGTTCGAGATCCGCGCCACAGGAGCGAAGAACGTGCTCATTTTGGCGGGCGACCACCTCTACCGCATGGACTACTCCGCGATGGCGCAATTCCACTGGGCGAACCAGGCCGATATCACAGTGGCCGTCCAACCCGTCGCGCGTGAGGACGCGTCGCGTTTCGGCATCCTCAAACGCGAGAAGGATTTCCGCATCACCGACTTTGTGGAAAAACCAAAAGATGCCGAGACGCAGGCGCGCTACGTGAGCCGTGACGACCCCAAGCGGCCCTTCCTCGGTTCGATGGGAATCTACCTCTTCAAGACCTCGCTTCTTCTGGACCTTTTGACGGAGTTCCCCAACCTCGACGATTTCGGCGGGGACGTGATTCCCTACGCCATCAAGCATCATGAGGTCTACGGTTACGACTTCGACGGCTTCTGGCGCGACATCGGGACAATCCGCACGTTTTACGAAACCAACCTGGAATTGGCGAGCCCCAATCACTCGTTCAATTTTTACGATCACAAGCAACCCATCTATACCCACCCGCGCGTCCTGCCCAGCTCCATCATCGAAGATAGTTTCGTGGTGGACGGCATGATCGCCGAGGGATGCATCATACGCAAGGCCGAAATCCGCCACTCCATCATCGGCGTGCGCTCCGTCATCCAAACAGGCTCGCGCATCGTAGACACGATTATGATGGGCTCCGATTACTACGACAAGCCCGACGAAATCCACAACATTCCGATCGGCGTGGGAGCGGGAAGCAACATCCAGGGCGCCATCCTCGACAAAAACGCGCGCCTCGGTGAGCGCGTCACCATCCGCCCCTTCCCGCGGGGAACGGATAGCGACGAGTTCGCGCCTGTCGTCGTCCGTGATGGAATCGTGGTCGTTCCCAAGGATGTGGTCGTCCCCGCGGGAACTATGATCGCACCGAAATAATTCCCCGCTCATCCCGTTCGTTCAGCAGTTCAACTGCTGAACAAACGGGAGAACTGCTGGGCGAAAACTCGTCGAAAGTTTGCTTGACATCGCCCTCTGCCTCAAGTAAAATGCCCCTCGCCTTGAATCTGGGCCTGTAGCGCAGTTGGGAGCGCGCCTCAATCGCACTGAGGAGGTCAGGGGTTCGAATCCCCTCAGGTCCACTAGGCAGTGAACAGTGGATACAAAGCCAGCAAGTTCACTGCTCACAAAATCCGACCAAGGGCCCATAGCGCAGTTGGGAGCGCGTCTCAATGGCATTGAGAAGGTCGGGGGTTCGAATCCCCCTGGGTCCACACGAGCGAGAGCGATCGGCAGAAAAGGCTGGTCGCTCTTGTGCTATAATGCGAAAAATGTAACGCAAGTCTGAGACTTGCGTTATTCAAAATCAAAAGTCACGGCAGGAGTAGTAGGTCATCCCGTCAGCGAGAAGGGAGAGCGAGGTGGAAGCCCTTCATTTGTATCCAACGGGAATACGCGGACTGAACTCGCCTGTCCACTCGAAAGAGAGACTGCGCTGGTGAAGGTAAGTCGGGCTGCCAGTCCGACCTACGGTAGTCGGCGACGGGTTGCCCGTTATAGCAAATCGAGAGCGTCTACTAGTCGCTCGTCCACTTGTCGCTAGTCAATCCTGACTAGTAGACTAGAAGACAAATGACTAGAAGACGAATCCGGGTGGTACCGCGGAGCGACATGAGTCCTTCGTCCCTGAGTGGATGAAGGATTTTTTGTTTTTTTACCCTCACCCCGACCCTATCCCTATTCAGGGAGAGGGAGCAATTGATGAAAGGAGGCTCGTATGAATCGAAGATTGAAATTTAGTTGTTGGATGGTGTCCTGCCTTCTTGCGGAAGATGGTCTGCTTGCCGCGCGCCTCCTGCCTGAGGCTGAGGTCGAAGGTCAAATGTCGAAAGTCAAGTGAAAACTTGAAATCTGGAACGTGAAACTTGAAACTAAATTCAATGAGGTAAGAATGGCTACTACGAAGAAGGAAACTACCAAGAAAAAGAAAGCGACTACAACGAAGGCGACGCCCAAGAAGAAAGTCGTTGTCAAGAAGCCTGCGGTGAAAAAGTCCGCGGCGAAGCCTGTCGCGACATCGTCCCCGAAGGGGAAAAAGGCGACGACAAAGGCTGTTGCAACAAAGAAACCTGCGGCGAAGAAACCCGTCAGCAAGGCGAAGGCGAGTAAACCTGTCGGCAAGAAAACGCCCGCGAAGGGCGCGCCCGCTAAAAGGTCCGAGGCGAAGCGGGCAAAGCCCGAGGTGGCGATTGAGGTCGCGAAGTCGAAGGCCGTTGTCCCGCATGTGGAGGCGGTGAAGGCGGTCATCCAGAAGTTGGAAGCGCCCAAAGCGGTCGTCCCCGTGAAGGAAGAGTCGCCCGTGGACGAGAGCCGCTACAATCCGAATGCCATCGAGAAAAAGTGGCAGGCGAAGTGGGATGCGGACAAGTTGTATCGGTCGGTGATTGATGAGAGCCGCCCGAAGCATTACGCGTTGACGATGTTGCCCTACCCAAGCGGCGACCTGCACATCGGGCATTGGTATGCGATGACGCCGTCGGATGCGCGGGCGCGCTGGATGCGGATGCGCGGCTACAACGTGTTGTTCCCGATGGGGTTCGACGCGTTTGGCCTGCCCGCGGAGAACGCGGCCATCAAGGACGGCGTGCATCCGATGAAGCGCACGTATGCCAACATCGAACGGATGCGTTTGCAGTTGCGTTCGATGGGAGCGATGTTCGATTGGGAGCGCGAGATGGTTTCGTGCGACCCCGAATATTATCGTTGGACGCAGTGGTTCTTCATTCAGTTATATAAGAGCGGACTGGCCTATCGCAAGATGTCGGCGGTGGACTGGTGCCCGAACTGCAACACCACGCTGGCGCGCGAGCAGGTCTGGGGCGATGACCGTCATTGCGAACGATGCGGCACGTCCGTGATTAAGAAGGATTTGGATCAGTGGTTCTTCAAGGCCACCAAGTACGCCGACGAGTTGTTGCGCTTCGATGAGATTGATTGGCCGCAGACGGTGAAGACTCTGCAGACGAAGTGGATTAATCGGAGTGAGGGGGCGGAAGTGCAGTTTCCAATCGAGTTGGAATCGGTAAATTGGGAATTTGGGAAATGGGAAACAAACCCCATGTCCAAATCTACCAATCCCCAAGTTACCGTTTTTACTACGCGACCTGATACGCTGTGGGGAGCGACGTTTATGGTGTTTTCGCCGGAGCATCCGTTGGTGGATAAGATCACCACGCCTGAGCAAAAGGCCGCGGTGGATGAATACAAAGCCCAGGCAGCGCGTCAATCGGACATTGAGCGCGAGGCCACCGATAAGGAAAAGACGGGCGTGTTCAGCGGCGCGTACGCGATCAATCCCGTCAACGGCGAGCGCATCCCGATCTGGATCGCGGACTACGTGTTGATGAGCTACGGCACGGGCGCGATCATGGCCGTCCCCGCACATGACGAGCGCGACTTTGCGTTTGCACGCAAGTATGGACTGAA
This sequence comes from Chloroflexota bacterium, assembly GCA_016234485.1. Classification (GTDB taxonomy): domain Bacteria; phylum Chloroflexota; class Anaerolineae; order Anaerolineales; family Villigracilaceae; genus Denitrolinea. Next base: position 21,470 of record JACRBL010000017.1, on the reverse strand, counting down.
GATCATCCCCGTGATTCAGCCCGAAGGAGCCCCCCTCCGTCTCCCCCCAAATTCTCCGAATTTGGGGGGAGAGAAAGATGGGGGCTACATGACCGAAGCGTACGTTGGTGCGGGCGTGATGGTCAATTCGGCGCAGTTCAACGGCACGAAGGTCAACACCGAGAAGGGACGCAAGAATCCCGGCATCGGCGCGGTGATTGACTGGTTGGAGCAAAAAGGCATTGGCAAGGAATCGGTCAACTATCGCTACCGCGATTGGCTGATCTCGCGTCAACGCTATTGGGGCGCGCCCATCCCGATGGTACATTGCGACAAGCACGGATGGAATCCCGTCCCCGATGACCAACTGCCCGTGGAATTGCCCGAAGACGTGGAGTGGAAGCCGACGGGCGAGTCCCCGTTGAAGTTGCATCCCACGTGGAAGAATGCGACCTGTCCCGTCTGCGGCGAGCCCGCCACGCGCGAGACCGACACGATGGATACCTTCATGTGCTCGTCGTGGTATCACCTGCGTTACTTGTCGCCGAAGTACGACAAGGGTCCCTTCGACGACAAGGAATACAACTACTGGATGCCCGTGGACACGTACACCGGCGGCATCGAACACGCCACCATGCACCTGTTGTACACGCGCTTCTTCCACAAGGCCTTGCGCGACGCGGGCGTGACCGAAGGCAACGAGCCGATGATGCAATTGCGTAACCAGGGCATGGTGCTGGGCGAGGACAACGAGAAAATGTCCAAGAGCCGCGGCAACGTGGTCGCGCCCGACGTGCTGGTGAAACAATACGGCGCCGACACCGTGCGCGCCTACCTGATGTTCTTCGCACGCTGGGACATGGGCGCGCCGTGGGACTCGCAGGGCATCGAAGGCTCCGCCCGCTGGATCCGCCGCACGTGGACTCTGTTCACCGATGGCGAGAAGAGACCTTTAGGGTCTTCGGAAACCCTAAAGGTCTTGCGGCGAAAAGTCCACCAAACCTTGCGTCGCGTAACGACTGACTTTGAAAATTTCCAATTCAACACCATCGTCTCCTCGTTGATGGAGTTGATGAACGAAATGTATAAGGCGCGCGAAGCAGGCGCGGTCGGCTCGACCGAGTGGGCCGAAGCGCAGGAGATCTACCTGAAGATGATGGCCCCCGTCGCTCCGCACATCGCGGAAGAGTTGTGGTCGCGCATCGGCAAGCCTTACTCCATCCACACGCAGACTTGGCCCGCCGTGGACGAGTCCGCCGCGAAGGAAGATAGCATCGAGATCCCCGTGCAGGTCAACGGCAAGGTGCGCGACCGCGTCATTGTCGCGGCCGAGGCGAGCGATGAGGAAGTCAAGTCCGCCGCGCTGGCGAGCGAACACGTCCAGAAGTTCCTGGAGGGGAAGGAACCGCGGAAGGTGATCGTGGTCAAAGGCAAGTTGGTCAGCGTTGTTGTTTAGTCGAATAGTTTGATTGTCAAAGCCCCCAATAAGCATCTGCTCGGGGGCTTTTTGTCCCTCCCAATCTATACAGGGTATATATATTAATTGGTATCTTTAGTAGTCTCAGTAGGCCCTGTGGAAACTGTGGACAACCCCGTTTAGCCCCCATTGGTGGGGCTTTTTTTTATCTCACCCCCAAATCCACGGAGGAACTTTAAAAATTTCGCCAACACCCAAATGTGGAAAGATACGGGATAAAGCAGGACAAATTAAGCGACCTCTCACCTCCTTCCACATTTTGGATGCCTTCGCAGACTCCCCCCATATTTGGCGGTCGCGTCCACCCCGACCTTTGGGCGGATTCCTGCTTCGGGGGGCGTTTGTCCACACTGAGAGGCATTTATCCACAGTTTTCCGCGAGTTATCCACAAAAAAGAGAAAAAGGAGTATTTCCACCTGTTTTCCACAGCCCTAAATATGGGGGTGGTTCGTATAGAAATAGAAGATAGATATAGACAATTTGCCCTTTGTTCCCCTACTCCCCAACGGCTGACCCTTACAGGGCGCTTCGCAGAGCCGTTACAAACTAGTCGAAGTCTCCAGCCCGTTGGCGGAGGCGATTTCATCCAGCAGAATTTCCACCTCGTCCATAAACTGATCCACGCCCTGCACCTTTTCGGCGAAGGACTCTCCCATCAGGCCGAGCTGGCTCATCGCGGCTTGCCAATCTTTCGATTGTGCGGGAGATAAAACCAGCGCGGATAATGTCCACGTGTGGAGCAGGGGCCAGAGGGCCGAGAGGCCGTCCATCGCGTCGAAGGCCTTGCGGTAATAGTTGACGCGTGAGGCGTGGATGCGCGCGTCCGCTTTGCCGTTGGCGGCCGCGGCGAGATAGTCTTTTTGCCAGGCGTCCAACCAGTCGGTGGAGATTCCGCTCGCGAGGCGCGGCCCGCCCAAAAGTCCCGCGAGCCCCGCCGCCATTTGCGGACGATCGGCCTGCGCGGCGCGTGTCGGGAAGTCGAGCATAAGTCGGCGCTCGGCGAGGGGATTCCCATTTAATTCCGCCACCGCACAAACGGCGTGGTAGATGGCCTTGAGATAATGCGCCACTTCCTTCGGCTCGATTTTCGCCATGCGGTCCACTTCGAGCAGGTCGGTCCAGCAACCGCGGCCGTGGGCGAGGAGCGTGCGACAGCGTTGGAGCGTGAGCGCAGGGCCGTTGAACTCGAAGCCGCCGCGCACCGCGGCCTGGATAAAGTCGAAGAATTTTTCGCGTTCGTAGAGCAACATCGGGTTGTAGATTTCGGGGCCGAGCCAGGGGTTCACTCTTAATTCACGCGGCGGATTGTATTCGGCGCGGGCGTGGTAGGTGATGTCGAGGTGGAAGTCGCCCGTGAGTTTGACGATCTCGCGCGTGCGCGGGGCTTTGCCCGCGGTGACGAAGACGAGGTCAATGTCGGTGAGGCCGCCGAGGAATGGCTCCTGCTCGTTGTTGATGAGTGACCCGATCAGGTAGGCCGCCACGATGTCCTTGTTGTCGAAGGCGCGGGTCTTGGCATTTTCTTTGGCGAGGCGGATGAGTGTTTCGCGGGTGACGCGCATGAGTGCTCCAAATATTTACACGAGTGCGTCGCACCTTGCCGAAGGGATTCTCCTGGCGGTGAAGTGCGACGCATCCTCTTACTTCATCGGCAAACTGGGTTGGAAGGGGGCGATGCCCAGGGTTTCGCGGATCTTGTTTTCAACCATTTTTAAATCGTCGGGATTTTGCACGATGTTGATGTGGTTCGTATCTATGATGAGAATGGGCGTGTGGTCGTAGGGGTGTGCGAAAAAATCATCATAGGCGCGGTTGAGTTCGTCAATGTAGCCGCGCTCCATGTTGCGTTCGTACGAACGGTCGCGCTGGGCGATGCGTTGCATTAACACGTCGGTGTCGGCCCGCAGGTACACCAGCAAATCGGGGAGCGGAATCTTCTCGGCCAGCGCTTCGTGGACGCGATGGTACATGTCCAACTCGTCGCCTTGCAGGTTAATGCGGGCGAAGAGCGCGTCTTTGGCGAAGGTGTAATCGGAGAGCAGGCTTTTGCCCGCCTTCACCACTTCGCTTACGCCGCGGCGTTGTTGGTGATAGCGCGAGAGCAAAAAGAAAATTTGAGTCTGAAAGGCGTAGCGCGCACGGTCGCCGTAGAAATCAGAGAGGAAAGGATTTTCCTCGAACACTTCAAGCAGGATGTCCGCGTCGAACGCGGGTTGTAGCAGACGCGCCAGCGTGGTCTTGCCGACGCCGATGACTCCTTCGATCGCAACGTACATTTTTTCTCCGCAGGGTGGGATGGGGCAAGGATACCATGAAAGTAGGGATGAAGAGCGTGTTGCGTATTGCGTGTTCCGTGGGAGGTTGTGTACTTTATAATTGCCTTATGCCTAAAATTTGTATCTTTCCGCGCGTGGAAGGGACGGGCGGCGTCGCATCCTTTCGACTTAAATTTGAGGCGGGACTCGCGGCGCGTGGCATCGAGACGACTAACGATCCCAGCCAGCCCGCCGACGCGATCCTCGTTCTTGCCGGGACGCGTAACCTGCTTCCGTTGCGGAGGGCAAAAAGCGCAGGGACGCGCATCGTCCAACGGCTGGATGGCGTCAACTGGGTGCAACGCGTCCGTTGGACGGGAGTCCGCTACACGGTGCGCGCGGAGTACGGCAATTGGGCGCTGACGTTTATCCGCAAGCATTTCGCGGATCGCGTCGTGTACCAGAGTCAATTCATCCGCCAATGGTGGGAAGATTGGTACGGCGCGGCGCGCGTCCCCGCGACGGTCATCCTCAACGGCGTGGACTTGCAATCGTATTCTCCCGATGGCGCGCACGAACGTCCGACCGACCGCGTCCGCATTCTGTTGCTGGAGGGGAATCTCAAAGGCGGCTTGGACAGCGGTCTCTTCCATGCCGTCTCACTGGCGGAAATATTATCTGAAAAACAAAATGTGGAGATCGTCGTCGCGGGCGGCGTGGATGAAGCGACCCAGCATAAAGTGAAGCAAGTAAGCAATGTCCCCGTGAATTTTCTTGGCACGTTGCCGCGCGAGCAAATCCCATTTCAGGCGCGGTCGTCTCATTTTTTGTATTCGGCGGAAGTGAACCCGCCCTGTCCCAACTCGGTGATCGAGTCTTTGGCGTGCGGGTTGCCCGTGGTCGGGTTTGACAGCGGCTCACTGCGCGAACTGGTCAGCGACGAGGCGGGAGTCATCGTCCCGTATGGCGCCGACCCGTGGAAATTGCAGACGCCGGACGTCCCCGCCCTGGCCGAGACCGTGACCGAAGTCCTGCGCGACCAACCGCGTTTCCGCAAGGCCGCGCGGGCGCGAGCCGAGTCCGCGCTGGGGGTGGATGGAATGGTGAACGCGTATTTGAAGGTTCTTCTCGACGAAAGATGAAAGAGGAAAGAAGATGGATGAGATTGAAGTTTTCCTGCGAAAGCATTTGCAAGGCATCAACGAAAATGACGTGGCGAGTTATCACGAAACCACCTCGCCCGAGCTGACGCTTTACGAGTGGTGGGTCACGCCGCATCGGATTGACGGCCTGCCCTTCCATGAATTTATGATGACCGCCAACGCCGAGCGCGGGACGGTCTTCGGCGCCGAGGCAAAAGGCGAGAAGGCAAAAACGCGGTTCGATCTCGCGAATTTACATATTCAGCGTTACGGCGATTGTGCAATTGCGAGTTACACGTTGTTGGTCAGCGCTTCCACGGCAGAGGGGGTGAAGGTCGCTTCGCACAACGAGACGCGCGTCATCGTCAAAGTGGATGGAGCGTGGAAGGTGGTGCATGTGCATAAGTCGCCCGCGTACGCCGCGCCGCATGTTGGATGAGTGGAGATTGGTAAATTGGTAATCGGTAAATTTTCGGGTCGGCTTGGATTGCAGCAGCGCGTGTTGCCGAGTTACCGCGCCCCGTTTTTTGATTTGCTGGCGGGATCGTGCGAAGGAGGAATGAGTCTCTTCGCGGGGATGGCGCGGAAGGAGGAAAGCGTCAAGACGGGAGAATTAAAAATTGCGAATTACAAATTAGGAGAGAACCTTCACTTGTTTGGCGGCGCGTTTTATCTTTGCCATCAAAAAGGATTACTCAATTGGCTGGCGGATTGGAATCCCGACACGCTCATCGTGGAAGCAAATCCGCGCTACCTCGCGACCTCGTCCGCTGTGAAGTGGATGCACGCCCGCGGGAGAAAGGTTATCGGCTGGGGATTGGGAGCGCCTGCTCGGTCTGGGAAGATGATTTGGTCGCGCTTTGTAAATCAATTTGATGTCATGATTTCCTACAGTCGACGCGGCGCAGACGAGTATGCCGCGCTCGGCTTTCCACGCGAGAAAATTTTTGTGGCGCACAACTCTGTTGCTTCGCGCCCAACGTTTAACATTGAACGTTCAACGTTAAACGTTAAACCCGCAATCATTTTTGTGGGAAGATTACAAGCCCGCAAACGCGTAGACTGGTTGTTGCGTTGTTGCGCTGAGTTGGAATTGAAGCCGAGCCTCGTCATCGTTGGCGATGGGCCGGAACGGGAGAAACTGGAAGCGCTGGCGAAGGACGTCTACCCCGCAGCGGAATTTGTCGGGGCGAAGCATGGAGCGGAGTTGACGCCGTACTTCGCGCAGGCCGATCTCTTCGTCCTACCTGGCACGGGCGGACTCGCCGTACAGGAAGCGATGGCGCACGGACTTCCTGTCATCGTAGCGAAAGGCGACGGGACGCAGGATGATCTCGTCCGCGCGGGGAACGGGTGGCAGATTCCGCCCGAGGATTACGGAGCGCTGATTCAGGTCACGCGCGAGGCGCTTTCGGATGTGAGTCGACTCCGCAGGATGGGGGAAGAGTCCCTGCGGATTGTCAGCGAGGAAATCAACATCGAGAAGATGGTCGAATCTTTTGTGCGGGCGTTGAACAGTTGATTTGATTCGTGGAGCGGGATGCCATCGCCGCACCTGCGGTTCGGTGCAGGTGTCCGCACCACACTTGGAGTGAACATGAGCATATATCAATCAGGCGAGTATCTCGAAAAAAATCCGCGCTGGCACGCGGCCGACTCTCCGTGGAAGGCGGGGCAGATTTTGAAGATGATTCGGAAACAGAATTTGCGCCCTGTCACTGTTTGCGAAGTGGGATGCGGCGCGGGCGAAATTTTAAATAACCTGCACGCGCAACTGCCCGAAACAAATTTTTTCGGCTACGAAGTTTCGCCGCAAGCCTTTGAAATTTGTTCGGCAAAATCAAAGGAGCGTTTGCAATTTACGCTGGGCGACTTGCTGGAAACCGATAAGCGTTTCGATTTGCTCCTGTGCATTGACGTGTTCGAGCATGTGCCAAATTATCTTTCGTTCCTGGAAAAACTGCGCGACCATGCGAGGCATTTTATTTTCCACATCCCGCTCGATCTTTCGATGTTGACCATCCTGCGCCCCAGCCGACTCATGAAAACGCGCGAAGGCGTGGGACACATCCACATGTTCACAGCCGAGATGGCGCTGGCGGTTTTAAAAGACACAGGCTACGACGTGACCGATTCATTTTTCACCGCGGGCGGTTTGGAATTGGACAAGAATCAACGCCGCTTGCGAACCGTCCTCGCGAATTTGCCGCGCCGTGTGTTGGGGAAAATAAGTCCGCGCCTCGCGGCGCGGATATTTGGGGGCTATTCTTTGCTGGTTCTTGCGAAACCGAGTTAACTTTCTTTTTTTACTTCGATATGACTCACCCGCGAAGGTTGCACGCTCACGCCCGCGGTTTGCACGGCTTTCACCGCTTCCTCGTCCTTGATGATGCGCGCCAGGCGTTTCACCATCACAGCCTGTCGCGGCCCTGCCAGCGCGCCCAGGTCTTCCAGCACGGGTTCGATCCAGGCTTGATAAGAACGGACGCGCACATAAATGGGACGGGAGCCGCTTCCGCGCACGTCGAGCATCAAGCCGCAAAGTTTGGCGCCCACACCCTCGGCTTCGGGATGGATCGTCGGCGAAAGCACGATGCCCGCCGTCCCAGACGAAACGCCAACGTGACACTTGCTTCCCTCGTTGCAGATGAATCCCTCGGCGCGGCGCGGAAAAGACTCCACAGGTTGCAGAAGCGGCGGGACGATCTGGTAATGGAGACTCTGGATGGATGGGATATCCACCTCGCGCATTCGCGTCCACCCTAACCTTGAGGCGGGTTCCGTGATCGCGGAGAGATCCCACATCCTCTGCCACGCGTAGACCGCGAAACCCGCGTTTCGCAACGCGACGAACGCCTCGCTGGTCTCGTCCACTTCGGCGATGACGTGGAACGCGCCCCACGTCCCTGCCTGGGCGGAGAGATTCTCGATCAGCGGAACCAGGCTCGGGTGAGTCAGATGCGTGGACGGGGCAAGGTAGAGCAATCGGGCGAAGGATTCGCCGTGGGTGTGGATCACGCTCCCCAGCAGGGAGTCCCCATTCTCTTTTGCGATGGCCGTGTACACGTGCCGCGCAGGATTGAAATGCGAGAGGAAACCCGCTGCGCCGAGCGGATTGCCGCGCGTCAACGCCCGCGTGGAATCGAGCAACAGGGCGTCATTGCGATGGCGGCTGAGGGTGGGGAGGTCGAGCAGATCGAGTGCGCGGATGTTCATGATGAACGTTCCACGTTCAATGTTTAATGTTGAACGTCAAGAAGCCAACGATAAAAAGTATTTGTGAAAGCGCGCATCGTTCGTCAGTTCGGGATGGAACGATGTCGCCAGCAGATGGCCTTCCTGCGCGGCCACGATGCGGCCGTCGGGAAGAGCTGAGAGAATTCTCGCGTCGCCGCCGACAGACTCAATGATCGGCGCACGAATGAAAACCGCGTGATACGGATGCGTTGTATCCGTGGCCTGTTTGAGCTCGGCAATGTCGAGGTCGGCTTCGAACGAATCCACCTGCGCGCCAAACGCGTTGCGTTGCACGGTGATGTCCATCACTTTGAGCAGGGGCTGTTCGCGGCGCGCATCTTTAGATAAGAAGATGGCGCCAGCACACGTTCCCCAAACCGCGTGATCTTTTGCAAAAGCGCGCAACGGTTCCATCAAATCATAGGCCACGGCGAGTTTGCCAATCGTGGTGGATTCGCCGCCAGGGATGATGAGACCCTGCAAACCTTCGAGATGTTTGGGTAAACGCACTTCCACGCCCTCCGCGCCGAGGCGCTTGAGCATGGCAATGTGTTCCGCGAAATCGCCCTGGAGGGCGAGGACTCCAATCTTCATAATTTTGGTAATTGGTATATTGGTAAATTGGTTAGGAGATGAAGCGAATCCATTTCCAATTTACCAAATCCCAATTTACAGATTTACCAGCCGCGCCCCGCGATTTTCTCGCCTTCGGGCATTTGCGATACGTTGCGCCCGACCATCGGCTCGCCGAGGTTCTTGCTCACTTCGGCCAGAATGCCAGCGTCGCGGAAATGCGTCGTCGCTTTGACGATGGCCGCCGCGCGCTTGGCGGGGTCGCCGCTCTTGAAGATGCCCGAGCCGACGAACACGCCGTCCACGCCGAGTTGCATCATCAGCGCCGCGTCCGCGGGGGTGGCGATTCCGCCCGCCGCAAAGTTGACCACGGGCAGGCGTCCGAGTTCAGCCGTCTCCAGCACGAGTTCGTACGGCGCTCCGATATTTTTGGCGTAGGCCATCAACTCTTCTTTGGGCATATTTTGAATCTTGCGAATCTCGCCCAGCACGGTGCGCGCGTGACGCACGGCCTCGACCACGTCGCCCGTCCCCGCCTCGCCTTTGGTTCGCATCATCGCCGCGCCTTCGCCGATGCGCCGTAGCGCCTCGCCCAGGTTGCGGCATCCGCACACGAACGGCACGGTGAAGTTGTGCTTCAAAATATGATGCTCTTCGTCGGCGGGGGTCAGCACTTCGGATTCGTCAATGTAATCAATCTTGAGCGATTCCAAAATCTGCGCTTCCACAAAATGTCCGATGCGGCATTTCGCCATCACAGGGATTGTTACCGACTCTTTGATCTTCAGAATCAGTTCGGGGTCGCTCATGCGAGCCACGCCGCCTTGTGCGCGGATATCGGCGGGGACGCGCTCCAGCGCCATCACCGCGCAAGCGCCCGCGTCTTCGGCGATCTTGGCATGTTCGGCGGTCACCACATCCATGATGACGCCGCCCTTCAGCATTTGGGCTAAACCTTTTTTGACAGCAAATGTACCAGTCTGTTGTTCCATTTCTTTCGCTACTCCTTGATTTGATGCGGCTGGATTTTACCACGCAGGCAGGGGACTCCCTTCCGCCTCGCGCGTGACGTTGGGCGGCCTCTGCTTTCGGACGGATTTTCTCCTCTTGACAAATTTCACAAGCAGAATACAATTATGACAATGATACAATTATTACAATTTGACGAGGCGAACATATGCCCGATCCAAAAATGAATTTTGAACTCGATTTCCATTCTGGCCTGCCGATCTACACCCAGATCGTCAACCAAATTTCAGGACGCGTGGCGAATGGGATTCTCGAACCTGGCGACCAGCTTCCCACCGTCCGCGCGCTGGCGCTGGAACTGCGCGTCAACTTTAACACGGTGGCGCGCGCCTACCGCATCCTGGACGAGGCGCGCATCATCTCCACGCAACAGGGACGCGGCACGTTCATCATGGACAAGCCCCCGCCCAACGTCACAGAGAAGTTGCGACGCGAGTCGCTCGAAGGGTTGACGCGTCGCTTTATCGCTGAGGCGCTTCGTCTGGGCTTCACGCAGACGGAGGTCCGCCAGATGGTCAGTGAACAAATCAAAGTCTGGAAAGAAACGACAGAAGTCGAAGAATAAAGGAGAATGCAATGGCTACAAAACAAACAAAGGAAGTCGCAAAGGCGTTGAAGGTTGATCCGCACATCTCGGGTGTGGCCGGGACGATCTTTGGCGTCCTGTTGATCGTGGCGGTCCTCGGCGCTATCTTGATGGAAGGCGAGGTTGCAGATTGGATCGTCGGCCTGTTCGTGGTCGGTATTGCGCTCGTGGCCACGTACATCATGTACGCGTTGAAAGTGGCTTCTCAATGGGAGAAGGCCATCATCTTGCGTCTGGGCAAGTTCCACAAACTGGCAGGGCCAGGGTTGTTCTGGATCATCCCGATCGTGGACACGATCCCCGCCTGGATTGATCATCGCGTGATGGTGACGCCGTTCACCGCCGAGAAAACGCTGACGAAAGACACTGTCCCCGTGGACGTGGATGCCGTGTTGTTCTGGGTGGTGTGGGACGCCGAGAAGGCCGCGCTCGAAGTGAAGGATTACGTCTCCGCCATCTCGTGGGCCGCACAGACCGCCCTGCGCGAGATTATCGGCCAGATGACCCTGGCGGACATTTTGGTCGGTCGCTCGAAGATGGATCAGGATTTGCAGAAGATCATTGACGACCGCACCACGCCCTGGGGCGTGACCGTCCAATCGGTGGAAATTCGCGACGTGATCATCCCGCCCGATCTGGAAGATGCCATGTCCAGCCAGGCGCAGGCCGAACGCGAACGCCAGGCGCGCGTCATCCTCGGCGAATCCGAGATGCAGATCGCGGCCTCGTTTGCCGAGGCATCGAAGGCCTACGTGGACAACCCGACCGCTTTGCACCTGCGCGCCATGAACATGCTGTTTGAAGGTCTCAAGGAAAAAGGAGCGCTGGTCATCGTCCCCTCGTCTGCTGTGGATACGATGAATCTCGGCGGCTTGAGCGGCATGATCTCGCTGGCGCAGAATAACGCGCCGAAAGGGAAGTAGTCCGTTTCACGTGAAACGCGCCTCGCTGGTCGAGTAGCCCGTGCTTGTCGGGCATACCGAGACCAGCGAGGCGACAAGGAGAAAAAATGTCAAACAAAACAACCATCGTTATCTCGCTCACCTTGATCGCCATCGCGATCGCAGTCGGCCTCGCGCTGTACGGGCGCTTGCCTGATCCAATGCCGTCTCATTGGAACGCGGCGGGCGAGGTGGACGACTACATGCCCAAATTCTGGGGCGTCTTCCTGATGCCGCTCGTCACGGTCGCGCTGGTTGGGCTATTCCTGGCGATCCCATACATTGACCCGCTCAAGGCCAATATCGCCCAATTCCGCGGGATCTTCAACTGGTTCGTCGTGGCCTTCGTAGCCTACATGCTTTACGTCTACGCCCTCACATTGGCGGCCTCGCTCGGCTATCCCTTCAACATGACCGTCATGCTCATTCCCGTAGTTGGTTTGCTATTCGTCGGCGTGGGCTACATGACGGGCAGGGCCAAACGCAATTTCTTCATCGGCATCCGCACCCCGTGGACGCTTTCGAGCGACACGGTTTGGGATGAGACCCATAAACTCGGCTCGAAATTGTTCATGCTCGCGGGCCTGGTCACCATCGTCAGCGCCTTCCTCGGCGAGACGGGCATTTTCCTGATGATGGCGGCTCTACTCGTGGCGGCCTTCGTGCCGATTGTCTACTCGTATATTCTTTGGCGAAGGGAGAACAAATGACCGCAATCGTGGAAGTCAACGGCCTGGAGCGCGTCTTTGGCGCGAATCGCGCCGTGGACGGCATGACGTTTCACGTGCAACCTGGCGAGGTCTTCGGACTGCTCGGACCGAACGGCGCGGGCAAGACGACGACCGTCCGCCTCCTGAACGGGATTCTACCCCCGAGCGGCGGTTCGGCGCGTGTGTTTGGGCTGGATCCTGCTTCGGATGGCCAGCGCGTCCGCCAACAAACCGGCGTGCTGACGGAGACCCCCGCTCTGTATGAGCGTCTCTCGGCCTACGAAAATCTCGCGTTCTTTGCCACACTGACGGGCATTCCCGAAGCCGCTTTGAATGGCCGCGTCCTGGAAATGCTGGCCTTCTTCGGACTGGAAGACCGCGCCAAAGACAAGGTCGAGACTTACAGCAAAGGCATGAAGCAGAGACTGGCCCTGGCACGCGCCCTCATCCACAAGCCGCCGCTCCTTTTCCTGGACGAGCCGACCTCCGGCCTTGACCCCGAAGCCGCACAGCACGTCAACGCGTTGATCGCGGATTTGAGCCACCAAAACGGTCAGACCATCCTGCTCGCGACGCACAACCTGCTCGAAGCGCAACGTCTCTGCGACCGCGTGGCCGTGATGAACAAGGGACGCATCCTGGCGATGGGCAGTCTCAAGGAACTGTCGCGCAAGTTGTGGCCGGTGACGTGGGTGGACATTACGTTCTGGCAGGTTCCCGCGGAAAACGCCACGGGGAGTCTGAAAACCCTGCGAGGAGTGAAACAGGTTACGGGTCAGAGCGTGGCGTGGCAGGTGCAAGTCGAGGGCGAGGAAGTCATCCCGCAGGTCGTCCAGCATTTGGCGGCGCAGGGCGCGTCCATCCTGAAAGTCAATCCGCGCGATTACACGTTGGAAGATATTTACTTTGCGTTGCAGGCAGGTGAAAAATGAACTGGCGTTCGATCTGGGCGATTGCCCAAAAAGATTTGAAGGAAGTGCGACAGAACAAAGCCGCCTGGGGACCCGCGATCATCGTTCCGCTGATCTTCGCCATCCTCATGCCGATCCTATTCACGGTTTTGCCGCAGGTAATCCCTGTGGAGGACGTGGAGCGTGAACTGGGCGATATGGACGTGATGCTCGAAGCCATGCCGCCCGCGCTCCTGGCGCTTTTTGATGGGCTGGGCCTGGAGCAGATGTTTGTGCTTTACATGGCGGGTTTTATGCTGGCGCCGCTCTTCCTGATCATGCCGTTGATGTTCTCTACGGTGGTCGGCTCGGACTCGTTTGTGGGCGAACGCGAGCGCAAAACGATGGAAGCCCTGCTTTACGCGCCCATCAGCGACCTGGAGTTGTTCCTCGGCAAAGTGTTGGCGGCGGTCATCCCTGCCATCGGCCTTTCGTGGATCACGTACCTGGTTTATATCATCGTGGTGAACGTGGCGAGTTATCCGCTCTTTGGGCGGATTTGGTTTCCGCTCGCGCCGTGGTGGCCGATGATGTTCTGGTTGACGCCCGCACTGGCCGTGCTGGGAATTTCAGCAACCGTATTGATCTCTTCACGGGTCAAGACGTTCATGGAAGCCTACCAGATGAGCGCTTCGCTGGTGGTTCTGGTGCTGGCTCTCGTGGTCGGACAAGTGACAGGCGTTCTGTTTCTCGGCGTCGGCACGGTGTTGCTGATCGGATCGCTCGTCTGGCTCGTGGACGCGCTCTTGATCTACCTGAGCGTGTCTCGTTTCAATCGAACTTCTTTGATCGCGAATCTGTAGGAGGCTGAAATGGCTGAAGAAATGCAAAAATGGGAATACCGCGTCCAAACCGTTGGCGGCTTCTTCAAAGGAGTCCCCGCGGACGAGTTGGAGGAACTGCTCAACGAATGGGGCATGGACGGCTGGGAAGTTGTGTCCACGCACATTCTGGAGAACGCCAACAAGATCAACGTCATCGCCAAACGCCCGTTGTCGCGCACCACGCGCCGCGAGCGATCCATGCCACAGTAACGCAAGATTAATCTTGCGACACAATATCGAAGGAGAATGAATGATCATCATTACATCCAGCATTAGCATTCTTGGCATGATCGTATTGCCAATTCTGCTCGGTTTTTGGTTGACGCGAAAATTTAAACTTTCGTGGAAACTCTTCTTCGCAGGCGCGGCCACCTTCATTGCCTCGCAAATTCTTCACATCCCATTCCTCGTTGGGATGACCGGGCTCTTCAACAACGGGACGCTTCCGTCTCCGCCCGCGGCTTGGGCCACAGCCTTCAATGCCGTCTTCCTCGGTTTGGCGGCAGGCGTCTTTGAAGAGACCTCGCGCTGGGTTCTATTCAAGTTCTTCCTTAAGAAGAACCGTACTTGGAACGAAGGTGTGTTGGTCGGCGCGGGACATGGCGGCGTGGAGGCCTTCTTTCTCGGCCTGATGAGCGTCTTCACAATTATCAACATGATCGTGTTGAGAAATGTGGATATGTCCATGATGGGGATTCCCGCGGAGCAATTGGCGGCGGCGCAACAACAAGTGGACGCGTTCTGGGCATCTCCCGCGTACGTGGGCCTGTTGGGATTCGTGGAACGCATCTTTGCGATCACATTGCACATCGCGCTTTCCATGATGGTGCTGTATGGCATCGCAAACAAAAAGCCGCTTTGGTTCTGGCTGGCCGTGTTGTGGCACTCGCTCGTGGACGCGGTCGCGGTGTATACGATGCCTCTCATCGGCGCGCTCGGCGTGGAGGGGATCGTCGCGGTGATGGCGCTCATCAGTCTCGCGATTCTGTTTGGGCTGAGGAAAAAGTTCGGGGAGCAGAATCCGCCCGAAGTCCAGGATGATGCGAATGCGGTTAAGTCGCCTTCATCTGTTGTTGGATAATTTGTCTATACAAATACTTAAATCGTCCAATTGAAAGTCCTCGCATTGCGCGGGGACTTTTCTTTTTTCCATTTGCGATAAAATCCATTCACCCCATCCCCTCTTCAAAGAGAGAAAGAAGGAATTAATGGCCTGGGAACGAAAAATCATGCGCACGGTGCGCGTCCGCAACTCGCAGGCGCGCGGCGTGCTCGCCAATTTATTGACCGCCATCTCGGAAGCCGGAGGCAACATCGGCGGCATCGAAATGTTGACCGAGACTTCGCAAAATGTCGTGCGCGATCTCACCATCTATGCGGAGGACGAGGCGCACGTGGAACGCATCGTCGAAGCCATGCGCGTCAACGACGGGACGAAAATTTTGCAGGTGCGCGACGAGGTGCTGGAGTTGCATCAAAAAGGCAAGATCGCGATTCGCTCGCGCTACCCGATTGATTCGCTGTCCACGTTGCGGCGCGTCTACACACCGGGCGTAGCGGACGTGTGCCGCAAGATCGCGGCGGACCCGTCGCTGGCGTGGACGTACACCAGCATCAGCCACATGGTCGCCATCGTCACCGACGGGACGGCGGTGCTGGGCCTCGGCGACATCGGCCCGCTGGCGGGCATGCCCGTGATGGAAGGCAAAGCCATGTTGATGGAATCGCTGGTGGGGCTTTCGGGCGTGCCGATTTTATTGAACACGAAAGACCCCGATGAGATCATCGCGGCGGTGAAGGCCATTTCTCCCACCTTCGCCGCGATTCAACTCGAAGACATTTCCGCGCCGCGCTGTTTTGAGATCGAGGAGAAATTGCAGGCCGCGCTCGACATCCCCGTGATGCACGACGACCAGCACGGGACGGCGGTCGTCTCGACGGCCGCGCTGATGGTGGCCGCGCGCGAGACGGGACGCGACCTCCATCACGCGGTCATCGGTCAGATCGGACTGGGCGCGGCGGGCTACGCCATCGGCGTGATGTTGATGCGGCTGACGGGCAATCCCGTCCTCGGCGCGGATTTGTCGTCGGCGGCGATGACGCGCTTCGAAGCCGCGGGCGGACGCGGGTCCAGCCTGAGCGAGATCATGGCGCAGGCTGATATCGTTATCGCGACGACGGGCGCGGCGGGACTCATCCGCCCGGAAATGGTGCGCGAGGGACAGATCATTTTGGCGTTGTCGAATCCGAACGCGGAGATTGATCCCGAAGTGGCGCTCGCGCGCGGCGCGGCCTTTGCCGCGGACGGGAAATCGGTCAACAATGTGTTGGGCTTCCCCGGCATCTTTCGCGGCGCCGTGGACGCGCACGCTCCGCGCATCACGCACGAAATGTTGCTGGCCGCGGCCGAGACGATCGCCGCGATGACACCGCCCGGCGAGCTGGTTCCGAGTCCGCTCGATAAAAAGGTGCATCGCGCGGTGGCGCGCGCCGTGGCTGAGACGGCCATCAAGCAGGGCATCGCGCGGGCCGAGTATGTGCCGTATGTGGATGATTAGGGGGAGAGAGTAGAGAACAGAGAACAGAGAGCAGAGAGCAGAGAGCAGTCAGGGCGACTCGTTGTGAGGCGCCCTGACTTTTTGCAGTGAATGGATTCCCAAAGTTCTACTTTGGGCGTTCTGGAAGTAGAACTTCCAGATTCCATGCGATGTTACTTATGCCCATTCCCATTTTTGTGCAACAACTCTTTCAACACCGTGCCCATGCGGGTGATGCCTTCGCGGATGGTGGCGGGTGTGGAGTAGGAGAAGTTGATTCTCATGGTGTTCGCGCCGCCGCCGTTGGCGTGGAAGGCCGCGCCCGGCACGAAGGCCACTTTGCGTTCGATGGCGACCTTGAGCGCGTCGGCGGCGTCTGTGCCTTCAGGCATGATGCCCCACAGGAACATGCCCCCCAGCGGGTGAGTCCAGCGCATTTCGGGCGGGAACATTTCTTCCATCATTTCGAGCATGGTGTCGCGGCGTTCCTTGTATACCTGTCGAATGTATTTGACGTGTTCATCAAGGAAGCCATCGTTCGCGACTTCGTGCGCGACATATTGATTGAAGGAGGCCGTGTGCAAATCGGCGGCCTGTTTTGCCATGACGAGTCTTCGAATCACTTCGGGCGGCGCGATGACCCAGGCCAGCCGAAGCCCGGGCGCCAGCAGTTTGGAGAAGGTGCTGAGGTAGATGACGTTGCCTCTGTAATGTCCGCCGTTCGGGCCGCGGAATTCGCTATCGAGCGCGACGACGGAGGGAATGTGATCGCCCTCGTAGCGTAACTGTCCATACGGATCGTCCTCCACGATGGGGACGCCGTACTTGTCCGCGAGTTCGACGAGTTTCTTCCTGCGCTCGAGGCTGAGCGTGGATCCGCTTGGGTTCTGGAAGTTGGGCAGGACGTAGATGAATTTGGGGCCGACACGCAGGGCCGCTTCCAGTTCGTCCACAATCATGCCGTGTTCGTCCATCGGCACGGAAATGTATTGTGCGCCGTACGCGTTCCAAGCCTGGAGCGCGCCGAGGTAGGTGGGCGATTCCACCAGGATGTAGTCGCCGCGGTTGATGAACAGACGCCCGATGAAGTCCAGGGCTTGTTGCGAGCCTGAGGTGATGAGGATGTTGTCGGCGGTCACTTCCACCGCGTAGCGCGCGGTGTGACGCGCGATCATCTCGCGCAAGGGACGGTAGCCCTCGGTGGTACTATATTGCAAGGCCTGCGCGCCGTGTTGTTCCAGGACGGCGTTGCAGGCTTTTTGAAACTCTTTGACGGGGAAGACATCGGGCGCGGGCAAGCCCCCCGCGAAGGAAATAATATCCGGTTGCTCGGTTAATTTGAGCAATTCGCGTATGACGGAACTGCCCATTCTTTGCGTGCGGTGAGCATAGCGGTATTCCCAGGGTGTTTGCATTCAAACTCCTTTTGTTGTACCGCAAGGTTGTCTTGCGGTTTTAATAAGAAAGGCCTGACAGGTGTTATGCGTCACCCATCAGGCCGATGCTGATTGTTGGCATGAAATTGCCAGAAGGTCCAGGATAAGAAGCGTGTGTATCATAGACAACCTAATCTTACCGTTTTTTGCCTCCGCGCGCAACCAGCAATCCCCCGACAAATGTCATTAAATGACGCGCGGCGATTGGATCAAAAAATCTCCAGCCACACGGCTGGAGATTTTTTGATGTTGATGTATTTTTAGTAATCGCGACGGCGATTGTCGCCCCGATCGCCTCGATCACCCCGGCCTCCGCCGCGGTTGCCGTAGCCTCCGCCGCGATTGCCGAACGAACGACCGCCGCCACCGCCTTCTTCCTTCGGACGGGCAATGCTGACGCGCAGATCACGTCCGCCCAACATGTGACCGGTCAACATGTTGATGGCCTTCTGCGCCTCGTCTGACGAACTCATCTCGATGAAGGCGAAACCCTTCGAGCGGCCCGTCTCACGGTCTTTGATAATGGCGACGGAGGTCACCGTGCCTGCCTGCCCGAATAGCGTTTTCAGCTCTTCCTCAGTGGCCGAGTAGGGCAGGTTGCCAACGTACAACTTCGATTCCATAGTTCTCCTCAGATTGCCTTTTTACAGGCCTTCAAAATCCAGGCGTTCGATGACCTCTGCGAGAATCAGCCAAACCCCGGTTGACAATACGTAAAGTATAACACGCGAAACGCGTAAAGGATTTCTTTTTTTACTCCAAAAATACAGGCTTTTCGCGGTCGGTCAAGTTGACGATCGCCGCCCCACTCGCGCGGACCAGGTCCGACGGCGCGATCAGAATTTCGCGTCCCCACTGGCCTGTGCCAACGCCGAGGATGGATTCTTCCATTAATGACGCTTCCAAAAACGACCGAAAGCCGGGAGCCTGCCACGAGAAGGGCGGGATCGAACCGATTACGTATCCCGTCGCGGCCTGCACAGCCTCGGCGCTCGCCATCTGGATGTTGCGTGAGCCCGCGGCTTTTTTCAAGTTGCCCGAAACGATGTTCTGGTCCCCGCCCACCATCACGAGGAGACGTTCACCCGTATCCACTTGGAAGATGAGCGTCTTCACCATTTGGCGTTCGCGAAAGCCCAACGCGTGCGCTACCGAAGCCGCGCCCTTTTCGATTTCGGTGGGAAAATCCACCGCCTGGTAGGGGAGGCCGAGTCGGTCGAGATGATCGTGCGCGGGCAGGTTGGGCATATCTATTGGCCGGTCTTCACGGGGTTGCTCAAAAGTCCCAGCCCGTCAATTTCCACTTCCACCGTGTCGCCGTGATTTAACTGACTCACGCCCGCGGGCGTGCCAGTGAAGATCAAGTCGCCGGGTTCGAGCGTCATCACCGAGGTGATGTAAGCTATCAACACGCCGATGTTAAAGACCATATCGCGCGTGGACGCGAGCTGGCGCATCTGCCCGTTGACGCGGCAGGTGATGAGCGCGTCAGCGGGGTTGAAGTCGGTGTCAATCCACGGGCCGAAGGGACAGAACGTGTCGAAGCCCTTGGCGCGCGTCCACTGGCCGTCGGTCTTTTGCAAGTCGCGGGCGGTGACGTCGTTGCCGATGGTGTAGCCCAGGATCAAGTCCCGCGCCGACTCGGTGGTGACGTTGCGTCCGCGTTTCCCGATGACGACCACCAATTCCGCTTCATGCTCGATTTGGGCGGACTGAGGCGGCAGGAGGATGACCTCCCCCGGAGCGATGACCGAGGAAGGCGGCTTGAGGAAAATGAGCGGCACTTTGGGAACTTCGTTGCCCAACTCTTTGGCGTGTTCCACATAATTGCGGCCCACGCACACGATCTTGCTCGGCGTGGACGGCGCCAGCAAGCGCGCATCCTTGAGCGGAATCTCGGCCTTGAGGCGCTTGTACGCGCCGAAGAGATCGCCCTCGATCTCTCCGATCTTGTCTTCGTGCAACCAGCCGAAGCGCGGCAAATCATCTTGTTTTTGGAAACGAACGAAACGCATGAGAAACTCCAGTTGAATGTCGAAAGTCGAACGTCGCGGGCAAGTGTAATCTGCAACTTGCCAACCTGCAACCTTCAACTGTATAATGGCGGCACGGGCGCTTAGCTCAGTTGGTTAGAGCGTCTCGCTTACACCGAGAATGTCGGGGGTTCGAGTCCCTCAGCGCCCACAAAAATCCTCGCCAATCGGCGGGGATTTTTTATAAAATCCCATGTCCATAACTGTAAGCTCTCTCTAAAGTTCAGCGCCAGATTTTAAGGGTAAAAAAGTGTCGTTGTATTTTCCATCCTTTCCCCCAACCCAAGGAGCCCTCATGAAAATTCGTTCCATGCTTGTCATTTTGATCCTCGCCGCGTTGTTGGCGGCCTGCTCGATGGGCGGACAGGCCCAAACGGACGCGGTCAACACCGCCGTGGCCGGGACGCAGGTCGCGCAGGCGTTGGCGCAGGCCACGGTCAACTCGTCCGCGCTGACGGGGATGCCCGCCGCACAGTCCGCCGCGCCCGCCACTCCCACGCCCGGCCCCACGGTGGATTATCTCGCGCTGACCGAGGAGGAATTGGCCGCGTTAATTGACGAGGCTGTCGCGGAAGCTGTGGCCGCCACCGAGTCCACTACCACGGCGGTGTACACCACCACCTCTGACGACGCGGTTACCACCGAAGAAGTTGCGTACGTATATGAATATTATTACTACGCCGAATATTATGTGGAATACGTCGAAGACCTGATGGCGCAATACTATGCCCTCTACGGCGAACTTGCCAGCCAGATGATCGTGGAGTTGAACGGGATCGAGGCGCAACTGACGCAGATGAATTCTACGCTCAGTTCCATTGACCAATCTTTGCAGGAGATCAGTTCCACGCTTTCGCAAGGTCTGGCCCTCGCGCAGGAAACCATAGACCAGCTCGAATCCGCCGCGCAGACCGCGCAGACCCACGCACAGGAATTGAAGAACCAGGCGCAGGATATGGTCGAAGTGTTGCACGCCGACCAGCAGGGACGCCTCGACCAGATGTCGCAAATCCAGCCGAACAACATTCCCACCGACAAGATCGCAGCCCTGCAAAGCGGATTCGATTTCATAGATGCGGCCAAGGCGGCCATGAGCGACAACAAACTCTCGCGCGATGAATTGATGAACCTGGCCCAACTCGGCGCGAACGCGCAGGAAGGCTTCAAACAATTTGGCGGACGCGGCGGCGGAGCGGGACCTGGCGCGAATCTGGATCTCACCCAGTTCACCGCAAAATTTGGCGAGATCACCAATCAATTTGCCCGCGGCCAAATGCCGCAGGGACGCGCCAACCTGGACGGCTTTGAACGTTCGCTTGGCGATCGGCCACGGCGTCGATAACCCACTTGCGACAAAAAAACTGGCGAGGCGTTGATGCGCCTCGCCAGTTTCGTTTCATAGAGACTCCTTTCTTTTGAATGTTGACCTCGTTACGGGGTGGTCGTGGACGTGTCGGAGGCGGGCTGGTTCGTGCCGTTACGCCCGCCGTGTCCGCCGCGGCCAAAGCCGAGACCGAAGCCGGGGCCGCCGTTGAGGTAGCCTTTGTCGAGGCCTTCCAACAGCCAGTCGGCTTTATCTTGCGTCATCGTGCCATCGGTTACGGCCTGTTCGATCTGGGCGCGCATCTCTTCGTGATGCACAGCCTCGATGGCGGCCTGCACGTCGGCGATGTCTACGCCTTTTTCGGTGGCGATCTCTGCGAGGGTCTGTCCGCTTTGCAAGGCAGATTTGAGATCATCGGAGGTCATGCCGAGGACTT
>JACRBL010000015.1 GCA_016234485.1 Chloroflexota bacterium | reverse complement strand
CTTTGCAGCTTTTCATAGTCCGGGCATCCTTGGTTTGGACAAAAGTCTCCAGCTTTGGCTAACTCCGCCATACCGCCTCCGAATATCCAATGTTTGCCTATCTATACCTTATTTCAACCACACCCAACAGGGTGACTACCAAAGAGTGCAAGAGGTGAAAGAGCAGAGATCGAGATTTATATTTCCAGAGCCTGTATAAATTCCCCCGCGGGTGCGTAGCGACCTTCTGCTTTCTTGGACATGGCTTTTTGTATCGCCAGCGCGGCCCGACGCGGGAACTCGGGGAGGGTATCGCGGATATCGGGAGTCGGAGCCGTCATGTGGGCCAGCAGGGTCGCGCCAGTGTTGGAGCGGCGGAAGGGCAGAGTCCCCGTCAGCAGTTGGTAGGTCATCACGCCGAGCGAGTAGATGTCGGCGCGGCTGTCAATTTTTGCGCTTTCGATTTGCTCGGGGGAGATGTAGTCGAACGTCCCCAGAATTTCGGACGAGGTGATATTGGTGAGCGCGCGCGATAGTTTGGCGATCCCGAAATCGGTCAAGACCGCGCGATGGTTGGCGCGGAATGCGTCCAGCATCACGTTGGAGGGTTTGACGTCGCGATGCACCAGGCCAGATTGGTGGGCGTAATCGAGCGCGCGCGACACATCTTGCAGGATGGGGAGAATTTCGTCAGGCTCGAAGCGTCCCTTCATCTTGAGCAGGGATGAGAGATTCATTCCGTTCAGAAATTCCATCACCATGTAATACAGCCCATTTTCTTCGCCGTAATCATACAGGCGAACGATGTTGGGATGTTCGAGGTCGGCCAGGGTGTGGGCCTCGCGCTGGAATCGTTTGCGGAATTGCTCATCTGCCGACAGGTTGGACAGCAAAACTTTGATGGCCACCAACCGTTGGGTTGTGGTTTGCTCGGCGCGATAGACTTCCGCCATGCCACCCTTGCCGATCAGCGCCAGGTTTCGATACCCCGAAAAGAGGGCGGGGGCTTGGGTGAGGGTATCTGTGTTTCCTGTTGACTGAGGCTTGCCCGCGGGCGTTTTCAAGTAGTCAATGTTGATGTGATAGAAACTGCGATCCACAAAGCGTTGCAGGGCTTTGCGCGCTGGCTGAAAGAGCGCGCCAGCCACGATGGCAGAGATGGTCAACGCGATGGTGGTGTGCCTGCCGCCCGTGAGCAAATTAACCACCGCCGAGTCAAGGAGAAGAAGCAGCCCAAAGATGGACGCGAGCGCCACGGTCAACACGCCGTAGACGATGGCGCGGTTGACGATCAGATCGAGATCGAACAGGCCGTAGCGGGCAATGACGATGGTGACTGCGATGGGGAAAATCAAGAAGAGGATGATGCTGAAAACCCGCATCGCAAGTTGAAGCGTTAAATAGGCGGGGTGTTCTGGATTCTGAATCTCAGGCGCGAGGATCGCCAGCCCGCTGAAAAGGATGAACCATACCAGCGGCCCCATTAACCCTGAAAAGAACCCGCGGATCTGTTGTTTCTGGTTGGCGTTGGACGTGGCGCGATAGCGATAGATCAACGCCGCCCCCGAACTGAGATACCAGAACAATGCCGCCCCCATGCCGATCAGCGGATTTAATTTGTCCGCCGCAAAGGGCGACCCTGGCACGTAAAACAGGATGAAGTTGACGACCATGACTGGCAGGAGGTACTTGAGCCAGTGCGGGAAAAACTTCCCATCGGGATACAGCCATCCAAGCGTCACGATGCCGACTTCCCCCATGATGATGATCGGGCTGATAAGATACTGGGATGCTCGGTAGGTGGTCAATTCATCGCTCAAGTTCGTCACGCGCATCCCGAATGAAATGAAAATGATCGAAAGCAGGATGGCAAACCAATCGTCCGAGCGACGCATGAAGATGATGATCGCCAGGATAAAGTAGCCCAGCAGGATGTAAATATCGCTGAGGATGTTAACTGTGGAAAAGGTGAATAGGTTAAGCCCGATCTGTGCGATTTGCAGGAGCAGGTTTCGTTCGGAATAGATCCTGTTAAAATGTAGCGAAACCCCGAAGTATAGAATGTAAGCCGCATAAAGAACGATCAACACCCACGCGGCCTGTAATGCGAATCGCAGTCGTGGGCGGTCTTTCAAGGAAGTATATGTAAGGGTGGCGGGCGTGGCGGAATTGGAACTCATGTTTGGCGAGTATACAGTGACGGCGTTTGGAATGACCTTACGTGTGGTTTACGGTTTTGGCGGGCGAAAGTTTCAGGTAATCAACAGGACAAGAATTCCGCCCGCAAATCCACACGCAAAATTGACCCAATCGTTCGTCAGCCACTTCCAGCCGCGGATGTGGACGGTCTCTGTGCCGCACAAATGGAGCGGATGCCGTTCGGTCTCTTTCTGGTCTTTGGGGCAGAAGTAGATGGCTTGCACCGTCGCGCCGAGGAGCGAGTCGAAGAGGGAGCCTGCGAGGCCAGAGGCAGTGATCAGTAACCAGTTATCAGTTATCAGTGACCAATCATCGGAGGGAGAGAGGAGGACGGCGAGCGTGGCGATCAACCCTGACCCCGCGAGGGACGCGGCTGTGCCGACGAGGGAGACGCCGCCCGAAGTCCCTTTTTCGACGACCTTTCGCAAATTCGTGATCATGCGCGGCGGATGTGGATTCAGCACGCCGAGTTCGGTCGCCCACGTATCCGCGTTGACGGCGGCCAGCGCGGCGGCGAATCCCAGCCAGGGCCAGAGGGCCGCGGGAAAGAACCCGTGCAGGAGGGCGAAGAGCGCGGCGACGCCCCCGTTGCCGAAGACCTGTCCCGCGTCGCGTTCGTGGCCTTTGGAATATTTCTCGTCCAGGCCAATTTTTCGTTTTTTGAAGGCGCGGCTCAACGCGGAGGAGGTGATGAAAAAAGTAAGCAATAGAATCGCCCAGTCCCATCCGCCGATGCCGAAGATGATCGTGCCTGTCAGTACGGCGGCGAGCGCTCCGCTTTTGTTGAGGCTGTGGGCGCGGTAGGCGAGAAAGGCGATGACGAGGGCGAGGAGGAAGCCGTAGATGAGTTGATTGGTCATAGAGTACGTTTTACGTTTTACTTACCTTTGAGGCGTAAAACGTAATTAGATTGGGGTGGTGACAATGAACAGAACCGCCACCAAAAACAGTAAACTCGCCAGCGCGCTGGAGGCCCAAACAAGAATCGCGAGCGGACGATATTTTTCTTCGCGGTAGAGGAACAGGCCAGCGATGACTCCTGCCATGAAGAGCGACGCGCTCAACAGCGGAAGCAGGATCAGCCGAATGGACGGGACAGGTTCGAGCGGCGCGCCAAATGGGTCGAATCCCAGCGAGACCTGGGTGACGGTGGGGATGAGGAAGAAGACCCAGGCAACGAGGCCGAGGTTGACGAGCAGTCCACTCAGCCAAAGGAAGCGCGCGGTCAGGTTTTCCCAGGCGCGGGCGAGCAGGAAGGACGGGTATTGCGAGACGGCCTCGGCGGGGAGTAGGCTTCCCATCTCGGTGGCGCGGCGGAAGGTGGCGAGAAACTCGGCGGCGCGTTCGGGCGAGATGGCGTACGTCCGCTTGGCGGTTGCCACCAGCAGGAGGCCATGCCGCGTGGACGCGATGAACTCCACCGTGCCGAGGTCGGGGTGGCGCGTCACGCCGAGGAGGCCGCCGACCAGCCCAAACGTCGGAGGGTGAAGCGGAGAGGTCAGGTCGGAGGCGGGGCGAATCCACTCGATGTCGGTCAGAGGGATATCTTCAACGCGCAGTCCCCAGGTAAAGGCGAGGGAGTCGCGGTCCAGCACGTAGTCGGCGCGCAGGAGGGCGAAGGCGCGGTAACTGAAGAAGGGAAGCGGCGGAAGCGTGGCGAGGATGATGAGCAGGTAGAGGACAATGGCGGGGCCGACGGGCGCGCGCGAAAGCGTCAGGAACGCCCACACTGAGAGGGCGGCAAGGATGGTGATAATGATGCCGTGGACGAGCAGGCCGCGGCGGCGGGAGGGAGGGAAGGAGCCTGTGTTCATTTAGTTTCTGTGTAAAAGTAACCTTGCGGTTTCCAAATTTATGAGCAGTTGTACTGCGAACCGTTCAGTAGTACAACTGCTGAAAAACAGGGTTTTTATTTTTACACGAGCCCTTAGATTTAAACGAGGTGCATATCTTTAAGAAAAGCGATGGCTGGATTTTGCGAGTTGACCATTAAGTTGACGGACTGTCCGTTTCGAAGGGCGCGGGCGAAGTCGGGGGATATGATTTGGAAGAAGGTCGGGGTGCGTCGGCTTTCCATGAGCGGGAATTGTATCATCCAATAAAGTGGGCTGAAATTCCCTACGGCAATCCCGAAATATCCCACACGCGGAAGTTATCCCATTTCGTGTCGAGCGGAGCGGCGCCCGCGTTGCAGACATTGAGGCTGAAATAGCCGCTGGCGTTTTCGGCGACGTGCAGAGAGTCTTCCACAAAGAGCGTCGGTATGTCGTTAATGTAAGCCGCCATGCGCGTCCCTTTAACGATCAGTTGAACATGATTATAGTTGTCGAGGCGGATGTGCGCTCCCGTTGTGTCTGCCAGATTTGTACACTCATTCGAACCGAATCCGCATTTGCCAAAACTGAAATATCCACTATATGTCAGCCCCGCTTTGTAAAGCCCCACATTTCTGTGGAATTGGAGATGCCAATCGCCTTCTGAGCCAGAAATGAATTTCACGTCAAACTCGGCGACGAAATCCGCGAATAGCCCCACGTTTTCATCAGGAACGCCGCTACAGACGATTGGATGTTCTGCGGTCACGCCGTTGGTGGTGATGCGATATTCGCCGTGGTCGTAGCGTTTCTCGCCGTCAATTTTGGGAGGCGCTTCGCCGCTGGTGGCGCCGTTGTACCATCCGCTGTTGGGGTCGCTGAAAATGTCCTCGTAGGTGGGCGGCTGTCCCGCGATGGCTTGCAGGATGGGCGCGGCGAAATTGGTCGCCCAATCAAACACAGGCGTGGACGTTTCCGTAGGCGCGACAACCGCGGACGGTTCGGGCGTGACCGTCGCTTGCGGCGTATCCGTCGGGACGACGACCTCGGTCGGCGCGAAGGGGGTGGGGGGCGCGGCCGTGGGCGGGTTCGCGGTCGCGGACGGCGTACACGCGGCGATGATGGACGCGGCGAGCAAAATGGACATCAAAGTATTTTTCATGGTGGCCTCTTTTTTCAATCCTACCCTCATCCATCCCAGCCGACAAGCCTCCCGATTCGATGTACAATAGAGTCATCTCACGAAAGGAGTTCCCCCATGACAGAACAGAATCTTCAAACCCTGCTCGAAAAACTGCACGAAGAACTCCAGCACGTCGAAAGCGTGGATGAAACAGGCCGCGACCTTCTACGCGGCATAGACGTGGAAATCCGCGGCCTGCTCGATCGTTCCGGCGAATCGGCTGGCACGTCTCTCACAAAGAGCCTGCAATCCGCGCTCGATCATTTCGAGATCACGCATCCCAAACTCACGATGGCGATCTCCGAGATGCTCAACGCGCTCAACAACGCGGGCATTTAATATTGATTTGTTGGGCAAATTTCCAATTTGCCCCCAAGCAATTTGGCAAATTGCTCTACATCTCAAGCGCCTGTTTTAGATCCGCGATCAAATCGTCCACGTGTTCGATTCCCACCGAGAGACGCACGAGCGCGGGGTTCACGTCCAACTGTGAGCCGGCCACCGAGAGATGCGTCATCGCCGCGGGGACCTCGATCAGCGACTCCACGCCGCCGAGCGATTCTGCCAGCGTGAACAAATGCGTGGACTCGACCATCTTGACCGCGGCCTCGCGCCCGCCTTTATGCAGAAATGAGATCATCCCGCCGCCGTTCTTCATCTGTCGCTTCGCAATTTTGACCTGAGGGTGGCTTTCATGAAATGGGTAGATCACTTTTTCCACTGCTTTGTGTGATTCCAAAAACTTGACAATCGCCATCGCGTTCTCCGCGTGACGATCCATCCGCAGGGACAGGGTTTTGATTCCCCTGAGAACGAGGAACGCGTCCATCGGTCCGAGAACCGCGCCGACCGCGTTTTGCAGGAAGAATAACTTCTCTGCCAGTTCCTTGTCCTTCACAATTACCGCGCCGCCGACCACGTCCGAATGGCCGCCGAGATATTTCGTCATCGAGTGGACGACGATGTCTGCGCCCAGTTCGAGTGGACGCTGGAGATAGGGCGTGGCGAAGGTGTTGTCCACTACGAGCAGAGGACGGTTTGGGTGCGCGTGGACGATCTCCGCCACGGCGCGGATGTCGGTGACGCGCAGCAGGGGATTGGTCGGCGTCTCCAGCCAGACGAGGCGCGTGGACGGGGTCAACGCGTCCGCGACCGACTCGGGATCGGTGGTGTCGGCAAACGTAAAGTCGAGGGAGAAGCGGCGGAGGACTTTGTCGAAGAGGCGAAAGGTCCCGCCGTAGACGTCATTGCCCGCCAGGACGTGCGCGCCCGCGTCCAGCAAACGAAGCACGGTGTCGGTCGCGGCGAGGCCCGATGCGAAGGCCAATCCATATTCCCCGCCTTCCAGCGCGGCGAGACAATCCTGCAAGGCCTTGCGGGTGGGATTGGACGTGCGCGAATATTCGTAGCCCTGGCGCGGCTTGCCGACGCCATCCTGCTTGTAAGTGGAGGTGAAATAAACGGGCGTCATCACCGCGCCGTTGTTGGGGTCGGGTTCCTGCCCTGCGTGAATCGCTAATGTTTCGAATTTCATTTTTTCTCCTGTGGCGTGTTGTAGCGCAATTTGCCAAATTGCGCTACACAAATAATTGGGCAATTATAAGTGACCATATCAAACCACTTTGATCTTTCCCTCGTTCGCGTACCAGACCAGCGACGCGAAGCGTTGGATAAAACTGCGGTCGTGGACGATAGCCAGGATCGTCCCATTGAAATTTTCCAGCGCCTCCTCGAAGCGTTCGCGTGAGGGGATGTCGAGATGGTTAATAGGCTCGTCAAGCACAAGGAACGTGCATCCTTGCGCGACTAGCGTGGCGAGTTGCAGGCGGGCGCGCTCGCCAAAGGAAAGTTCGCGCGTGGGGCGCAGTGGATCGTCGCCGCTGAAGAGGAAGAAGTGCAGGAAGTTACGCGTGTCTTTTTCGTTGAGCGATGAAACCGCCTGAATGGTCTGCACCGCGTTCAGACTCGGGTCGAGCAGTTCCTGCTCCTGTGCCATGTAACCGAGTTTGACCGCGCCGCCGAGACGGTACGCGCCTGCCAGCGGGGGAAGTTGACCGATGATCGTGCGGATGAAGGAGGTTTTGCCCGCGCCATTCGGACCTGTCAGCGCGATACGTTGACCCGCGCGGATGTGCAGGTTCAGGTTTTCGAGCAGTGGCGTCTCTAGCGTGTAGCCAATGGAGAGCGTTTCGGTCACGAGCACGTCTTTGGATTGATGTTCGGGCGCGCCGAAATCGAGCTTCAACTTGTAATTGCCGCGCGGCTTTTCGATCTTCTCTTCGGTCAGGATGCGTTCGATGCGGGCTTCGATGTGTTTGGCGCGGCCTGCTACGTTCTTGGTGGCGCGGTTGCCGAAGAATCCCTTGGCAAATTTGTCGCCGCCATCCGATTTGCCGCCTTTCTTCATTCTCGTCAGCCCGCGGATGTGGGAAGCGGCGCGGCGAAGTTGGGCGAGTTCCTCCTCCTGATCCTGATAGGCTTGCTGGCGCTGTTCCAACTCGTGGAGTTTGGCTTGGATGTAGTCGCTGTAGTTGCCCGCGTAAGCGCTCAGGGCGTGCGTCTTGGCATCGAGTTCGAGGATGGAGGTGACGGTATTATCGAGGAAAGCGCGGTCGTGCGAGACGATCAGTGCCGCGCCAGAGAAGCGCGCCAGCCAGCCCTCCAGCCATTCGAGCATTTCGATATCGAGATGGTTGGTGGGCTCGTCGAGCAGAAGCAGGTTGGGTTCATCCATCAGGACGCGCGTCAGCATGAGGCGCGTCTTCTGGCCGCCGCTGAGGTGAGCGACGGGCGTCTCGAGGGGCAGGTGGGCGAGGCCAAGTGGACCAAGTATCGTTTCGGGTTGAACGTTAAACGTTGAAAGTTGGGCGAGGGCCTCGTCGTAGCGGGCTTGGAGGGTGGAGTCGTTTGGGGCGTTTGTTAACGCGTCGGCGATGGACGCGATTTCAGCGGCTGGGTCGCCTGAGGAAACGGAGTCCAGCCCGAGGGTGGAAAGAAGCGTCTGCTCGGGGGCGAGGTCCATGCCCTGGGTGAGGTAGCCGATCCGCAGGCCAGTGCGCGTCGAAGCGACTGTCCCCGTATCGGGAAGGTCCATGCCTGCGAGGATGCGCATGAGAGTGGTCTTGCCTGAGCCGTTGGGACCGATCAAGCCGACGCGCTCTCCCGCGCTGATATTAAAGGTGATGTCTTCTAAAATGGGCTGGATGCCGAAACTTTTATTGAGGTGGTGAATGCTGAGCATAACTTCTCCGTAACTTAAAAACAAAAACCGAGGATAAGCCCTCGGCCGACAATGGCGGGGTTACCCGAAAAACAAGGTCAAGTTACAGAGAAACCAACACGGCATTCACTCCTTTTGAGATGCCGACATTATACCGCCTGGGGTAAACTTGGGCAATCGTCGAGCGTCTAGAAGCCCGACGTCTTAAAGAGGAAAACATGACCAAAACCTTACTTGCAGTTTTAGCCCATCCCGACGACGAGTCTTTTGGACTCGGCGGCACGCTCGCGTTGTAT
Organism: Chloroflexota bacterium; assembly: GCA_016234485.1. Classification (GTDB taxonomy): domain Bacteria; phylum Chloroflexota; class Anaerolineae; order Anaerolineales; family Villigracilaceae; genus Denitrolinea. The sequence continues at coordinate 21,539 of JACRBL010000015.1, read as the reverse complement.
GCCAAGCGCGGCTACAACACCTATCTCATCTGCGCCACGCGCGGAGAAGCGGGGACGGTGGACGCAGAACATTTAAAAGATTTCAAAGACACCGCCTCGCTCCGCACCGCCGAATTGGATTGCGCGGCGGGGCATCTCGGTTTGAAGGACGTCATCTATCTCGGCTACCGCGATTCGGGCATGCCAGGTTCGGAAGACAACAAACATCCCGACGCGCAGATTCAACATTCGGTGGATGAAGTGGCGGGACGCGTCGTCAAAGTGATTCGCGAACTCAAACCTGAAGTCGTGCTGACCTTCGACCCAATCGGCGGATACAAACATCCTGACCACATCCACATTCACAATGCGACTGTGCTCGCCTTCGGCAAAGCGGACGACGCATCCTTCCACCCCGAGGCGGGCGCGCCGTTCCAGCCGCGCGGACTTTACTTTCAGGTTTTCTCGCGCTGGTTCCTGAAAGCGATGACGCGCCTCATGCCGCTCTTCGGCAAAGACCCCGCCAAGTGGGGCCGTAACGGCGATATCAATCTCAAGGAATTGGCGGAAGTGGATTTCCCCGTCCACGTGAGGTTGGATATTCGCGAAGTTGTGGAGATCAAGCACGAAGCCGCGATCTGTCACTCCTCGCAGGGAGGCGGCCAGATGCGACGCGGGCTGATGGGATTCGTGACGCGCATGTTTGGCGAGCATGAAGATTACATGCGCGCCTTTCCGCCTGTCAACGGAAATTTCAAACGACTGGATGATCTGTTCGATGGGATTTAAGTTTTGCCCCATTCGTGTTTTTCGTAAACGTAAGATATGGGCGGGCGTGTTTGGAAAATCCCACATCTGGCGCTTGACGGTTTAGAATGAATGTTCTAAAATTTAGACAATCATCGTCCAATTAACAAAAGGAGATTGTCATGTCCAAGCGAAATGTTGTCCACGTGGAAATTTCCGCGAAAGATCAAACCGCCTCCGCTAAGTTCTATCAGGACTTATTCGGCTGGAAGATTACCCCCGTCCCCGAAATGAACTACACCCTGTGGGAGGCGGGCGATGGCTCGGGCGGAGGCTTCAACCCCATCTCGGAGGAAAATCCCGCAGGCCAGGTGCTGGTCTACATTGACAGCGATGACATCGAAGCGGACTTGAAGAAAGTTGCGCAATTGGGAGGAAAGGTCTTGCACGAGAAAATGGAAATTCCCCAAACAGGCTGGTTCGGAATCTTCCAGGATCCCGATGGCAACGTGCTGGCGCTCTACACCAGCATGAATCCCCAACCCAACAAATAACGCGGAGGCCGAAGATGATAGCCCTCTCAGCGATAACAAGCCTGGTCGGAACATGGCGCGGCGAAAACCAACTCTGGCTCGCGCCTGGCGAACCCGTCCGCAAGTCCGAGACGACCGCCGAGATCGAAATCGTCGCGCACGCGCAATTCACCGAGATGCGCTATCAATGGGCCGACGAGGGACATCCGCAGGAGGGCAGGATCATCCTCGGGCAATCGGGCGATGACGTGAAAGCCGTCTGGTTCGACACCTGGCACATGGCGAATCAATTTATGCTCTGCGACGGACGCGTGGACGGGGGCGCCGCCAGCGTCAGGGGCGCGTACGCCGCTCCGCCCGGACCTGATTGGGGCTGGCGCGTGGCCTTCGAGCCGCGCGGCGCCGACGCGTTCCGCTTCACTATGTACAACATCACGCCCGACGGACAGGAATTCCTCGCGGTGGAAGTTTTGTACTCACGAACAGGATAACAATCACACATGTATGCCATGACTGGGAAAATGACCGCGCAATCTGGAAAGCGATCCGATCTGGTGAACATCTTGAAACGCGCCGCGCAACTCGTCGGCGAAATGATAGGTTGTCGCATGTACATCGTCAGCGAAGACGTTGCGGATGAAAACGCCGCGTGGGTCTTCGAAATGTGGGACGATAAAACGTCTCACGATGAATCGTTGAAAGATGAACGCGTGCGCGCTCTCATCGGCGAAGCGCGTCCCATTTTGAGCGGCGCGCCCGAAGGCGCCGAGTTGCGCGTGGCGGGCGGCTTTGGAATTTAATTCTTGTTTCGTCAGCAGTTGGACTGCTGACGGCTCGCAGTTCAACTGCTCGCGAACTTTGAATTAGCGGGCGGCTTTGGAATTTAGGAGACAGGAAACATGGAAAAGACAATTTTGGCTCTGCATCCCGACCCCACCAAGCAGGGCGTTCAGATCGAAAAATCAAAATACGACGTTGTGCGTTCGGCCATCATCGCGATGTTAAAGTCGAACGGCTCGATGAGTTTCACCGATTTGGGCAACGCGGTGGAAGATCGCCTGCGCAAGAGTTTCGACGGCTCAATTTTATGGTATTACACAACTGTCAAACTTGACCTGGAAGCGCGCAAAGAAATCCGCCGCGTTCCAAAAACCAGCCCGCAGATGATTGAATTGGCGGGATGAAATTCGTCTTTGCGAGGAGGGTCGAGTAGCCCGTGATCTTCGGGCGTATCGAGACCCGACGAAGCAATCTCCAAGTCGTGGAGGGGATTGCTTCGCACCGAACGCTCGCAATGACGGGTGCATCGTGAATTATTTTAGAAAGGATGGCAACCATGAGCGGAGTACGAGTACTGGTCGGCACGCACAAAGGCGCATTCATCCTCACTTCAGATGAGAAGCGCGAGAAATGGGAGATTGACGGTCCGCACTTCGCGGGCTGGGACATTTACCACGTCAACGGCTCGCCTGTGAATCCCAACCGTCTCTATGCCTCGCAGACTTCGGGCTGGTTTGGACAGGTGATCCAACGCTCGGACGATGGCGGCAAGACGTGGGAACCCGTGGGCAACAAGTTTGCCTACGAGGGGACGCCAGGCACGCATCTCTGGTATGACGGCACGCAACATCCCTGGGAATTCAAGCGCGTCTGGCGGCTGGAACCATCCCTCACCGACGCGGACACCGTCTACGCGGGCGTGGAGGACGCGGCCCTTTTCCGCTCCACCGACGGCGGGCAGAATTGGGAGGAACTCCCTGGCCTGCGCGACGTGAAGGGAAATCTCTGGCAACCTGGCGCGGGCGGTATGTGCCTGCACACCATCCTCCTTGATCCCAATCATTCCCAGCGCATGTTCGTCGCCATCTCGGCCGCGGGCGCCTTCCGCACGGACGATGGCGCGCAGACCTGGCGTCCGATCAACAACGGGCTGAAGTCCAATTTCGAGTTACCCGATGCCAATGCCGAGGTGGGGCATTGTGTCCACAATATCGCCATGCACCCCTCGCGGCCTGATGTGTTGTTCATGCAGAAACATTGGGACGTGATGCGAAGCGACGACGGCGGTGACCTGTGGCGCGAAGTCAGCGGGAACCTGCCGTCGGATTTCGGTTTCCCGATCGCGGTTCACGCGCGTGAGCCGAACACGATCTACGTCATCCCCATTAAAAGCGATTCGGAACACTATCCGCCCGAAGGAAAGTTACGCGTCTATCGCAGTCGTTCGGGCGGCGAGGAGTGGGAGGCGCTGACGAACGGTCTCCCGCAGAGCGATTGCTACGTCAACATTTTACGCAGCGCGCTAGCCGTGGATTCGCTCGACGAATGCGGCTTGTACTTCGGCACCACAGGCGGACAGGTCTATGCGTCCAACGATTCGGGCGACACCTGGAAGGCCATCGCCACCAACCTGCCCGCGGTCTTCTCGGTGGAAGTCCAAACCCTGCGATGATCCGCGTCCAATTGCCGTATCACTTGCAGACGCTGGCGCGGGTCGGCAGGGAGGTGGTGTTGCCCCTCGACGCAGAGTCCACCATCGGGTCGGTGTTGGACGCGTTGGAGGCGCGCTATCCCGCGTTGCGCGGCACCGTCCGCGATCAGGTCACGGGTCAGCGTCGTCCTTTCATCCGCTTCTTCGCGTGCGGCGAAGATCTGTCCCTCGAGCCGTATGAGTTTCCGCTCCCCGATGCGGTTCGGTCGGGACAGGAAATTTTTCGGATCGTCGGCGCAATGGCAGGCGGATAAAGTTGAAACAAGAACCCTCCCGATTGGGAGGGTTTTCATTTATCGCTTGACTGTGTTTCCCTCGTTGCAATCGGTGATGAAACTGACACCGCTGGCCGTAGGCAAAACGCAAGACATCGCGAACCCATCCTCGAATTGGACGGTCACGTCCAGCGCGCCCGCGCTGAATGCGGACGTGCGCGCGTAGATGATGTAATCCACGCCGAGATGTTTTTCCAATTCGGGGACTTGCTTCAACGGCAGGCGCGGCAAAACGGACGGGTCGGCGGGCGCGGCTTGCAGGAGTTCGTGGAGGCCGCCGATGGTTTGCTGCGCGTTCAAGTCCATGCGGCTGAACACGCCCGGGACGAGGCCGATCAGCGCGATGGTGAGAATATGTTTGGTTAATCGCTGACGACGCGCGGCGGTTTCATCGTGTTGAATTTCGAGATGACGATTCGCCATCCAACGCAAGCCCCCGGCCGCCAGCATGTTCACGCCCACGAGGGTGGCCGCCATCAGGATGGATTGAAACGTGGACGCGCTGGTCAACGCGTCGGACGAAAGGAGAAAGACGATGCCGAGCAGGATGGTGAAGGTCACGCCGCCGCCGACCGCGCCCGACGTATCGTCCGTGAACCAGGCCGCGAGCGCGCCGAAGAGAGCGGCCGCGACGCCGAATCCCAGCCACATCGTGAGAGTCCTTCCCCAGTCCATGCCGAGCGGCAAGCTCGGAAAGGTGTACACGTTGACGAACGCCAGCGTGAGCGAATACAGCGACGCGATCAACGCGCCGTAAAGCGCCGCAGGAATCATGCGCTGACTGCGATGCGCGAGCGTTTCTTCTTCAAAAATGGTTTTGATGGTTGCGATGATTTTTGAGAACATGGATGACCTTCTAGTTTTTTTTTCACTATTCTACACCTGTCGTTGCCAAGAGCGATCTCCCTGCTGGCGGTTAAATCTTCCGCCACGAAATCGCAGTCAGCGGCAGACCCAGCAATCTTGTTTCCTTCGCTTCCTCCCACGGAGCGCACGTCCACGAAAAGCGCACGGGCGTCGCTCCTTCCACTGTGAAGGTTCCTTTTGCCACACACCCCTGCTCTTCAAATTGAATTGGCCTCTCGTTCAGGTAGACGATCAGATTCTTGATATCTGTAATGGGAATCCATTCAAGCGTGAAGGCGTATCGCCCTGGGCTGAGAGGGATTTCAATCAGGGCAACTGGTTCCGTCCACCTGAATCTTCTTCCCTTCCATTCTTCTAATGGATGAAACCCAATCGCAACGAAGTCCGGGGCGTGTGTTTCTGGCCGCCATTCCATCCGTTGTTGGAAGACAGGCAATTTCCCCCCGCGCGACTCTTTCAGCCAGCGTTGGACGATCTTGATTCTTTCCAGTTGGATGGTTGCCTCGATGGAATGAATGAAGGTTTTTCGAATGAAATTTTTTCCGAGACGAAAAATAAAGCCCAGACTCAAACCAGCCAGAACCAGTTTGAAGTAAAGACTGCGCCAGGCGACCACAAGGTTAATCCCAAAATTTGCACGCACAAACCATCTGAGCCAAAAGTGGTTGAGGCGTTTTCCATCCTTTTGGTTGTGTGAACGAGACGCGGTGCGCGCTTGCCCGGCCAGGAAAAGCGCGTGGCGGGCAATGCCTCCAATCCAGGCATGACGCTCCATCCACTCATGGATTTCCGCAAAATAGGAAAAGGCGGGATCGGCGCGGTATTCCTTTTGGTATTTCATCTCGCCTTGCGTGAAGTCCTTGGTGAATTCGATCAATTCAGGGTGGGAGCCGACGTAATAATGATGAATCTTCACTTCTGGCACATATTCGATCAATAAATCCATTTGATGCATGCGCGCCGACAAATGCCATTCGGCAAAATGTCCCAGTTCGGGTAGGAATCCACCCGAGTTTTTGTATTTTTCGGTTCGCACCACGAAAATCTGGTCGAGCACTTTGCGCCACGAAGATTCCACCAGCCCGAAGCGGATGTCTGTCTCGTACATATCCGCCTCCACGTCCGAAAGAATGTTGCGCGTGACGCGGACACTCCCGCCAGAAAACCCCGCCCATTCCGGATGAGACTTTAACTTCTGGTCGGCAAGGGCGAGCAGGTTTGGATCTGGCAGACAATGAGATTCGGTGAAGATCAGCGACTGGCCTTGCGCCTGCGATGCCGCGTAGGCACAGAGAGCCATATCGTGGGGTTCATCATGGAAGAGCAATCGGTCTTGCGGCCTCAACATGGACTGGATGGCGTCGATGGCCCTTTTGTCGAGGGAGGCGCGACAGCCCGTTGCCAAAATTTCAAACCCTTTCTGGTCGAATCCCTGCTGATTGATCCAGCCGCGCAGGCATTCCTCGATCTGTCCCCGATGAAATTCGAGCGGAACGATCACGCTGAATGCGAACTTGGTCATGGCCCGAAGTTGCGACTGCCTCTCCTCGTTGGGGACATAGCCTTCGGGAAGTGAGTAACCGAATTCTTCGCAGAAGTCATGCAAAACGATCCGAAAAGATTCGGAGAATCCCTCGAAATAAGCGCCAAATTCTGGTTGGTTTCGCCATTTTTCGAAAGAGTCGGTGTGCGGCTTGTTCCCGAAGGGGTCTTCGCTAAATCGATATTTTGAGACCAGTTGAAAACGCTCTTCCAATTCCCTCTGCATGGCATCCGCATCGTGAATCAGGCGCTCGTATTTCAGAAAAAAGATTGGGCGATTCGGCTGGGCGATTCTCAGCGCCTTCAAAGCCAGGTACTCAGATTCCCATCGTTGCGGGCTGATGTGAAACTCGCGCAGATGACGTGTGGCTGGATGCGAACTGGTGAGTACGTCAAACGGATGCCGCAGGCAATAGATCAACCCCACGTTTTCCGGGAGCGAAGCAAGCGTCTTCCACGTCTCTCCCGTGCGCTTGATAACGAGATTCGATTCCTCGCGCGACAGGCTGTGGAATCGCGAAACAGGCGACTCTCCATACGGCCCCTCCGCCAGCACGAATGTATCCTTGAAGCAGGCCATCAGGTCGCGCACCAGGTTGGTTCCACTTCTGCCGCAACCCGCAATGAAAATGTTCATCTTCTTTTCTGTTTTATCAACGATAAATCAAAAGGCGGACGCTGGTTTAATTTAATCAGGTGCGCGCCCATGTCACCGACATTGATCATTGTAACCGAGCCAGTGTCGCAACCCAATCTTTGAAATTGATCGAGCGATTGGCCGATGTAATGAGACACGGCTAGCTTGATCGGGTCGGCGTGGAAGATGCAGGCCACGATTTCCTTCGGTTTGTGCCTGCGGAGAATCGCGTCCAGCGCGGCGACGACGCGCGCCTGACATTCGTAAAATGTTTCGCCATCGGGAAACTTCGCCCGCGACGGCGCGCCCTGCACGACCTTCCATTGCTTATACAGACGCAAGACCGCCAGCGACCGTCCCTGCCACTGGCCGACGTTCGTTTCGATCAACCCCGCGTCGATCTGGACTTGGAGGCCGCGTCCGCTTGCGATGGGCGTTGCCGTCTCGACGGCGCGCTCCAGCGGGCTGGAATAGATGGCCGCGAGTGGAACGTCTTTGAGCGCTTCGCCCAAAGCCTGCGCCTGCTCGCGTCCCCGCTCGTTCAAGTGGACATTGGGCAGGTGACCCGCGAGTTTTCCCTTTTTAGTGTATTCGTTTTCGCCGTGACGGATGAGGAGGAGTAGGGGCATATGACTCTTCTAAAACCATAAGATGATATACGCAATTCCAGTACCCAACCCCCATAATCCGAGTATTGAAAATACAGTTAAGGTATTGCGAACGCGCATACCTGTGCTTGGTTTTCCCCAAAATTCAGTTGGCTCATAATCGAATACCATTTGATATTTCTTTTGCGTTGAAAATCCATATATAAAAGTGGGAGCGCCCAACGCTAGCAGAATTGTTGCGCTGATTATTAACAGACCAGGGTTGGTTTGAGATAGATCCGACCCGATAATTATCATTACGAAGAATAGAATACCTAATGTTCCACTAATCGCGCGGCGGTTTGTGTTGTTTGGCACGGGCAATCTCCTCAAGGGTTTTTAGGTTGAACGACTGAAGTGGTTATTACATGGAAGCCCACGTAGTAACGACTTTAGTCGTTTACTTGATCCTGCGTTTCATCTCTTGAATGATCTCTTCACTCAATTCGGGGGCGTTGACAGCCTTCTCAATCCCCAGCGCTTTTCTTTGCGCTTCGCGCCACATTTCGAGACGTGCCGCGACTTGCGGTTCGTATCCCTCGCCCGATGGCTTGTAGAAATACGTGCCGAGCAATCGCCTGGGGAGATATTGCTGGGCGGTGAAATGTCCCTCCTGCTCGTGGGGATAGACGTAACCCTTGCCGTGACCCATCGCGGCCGCGTCGCGATTGCCGTCCATGAGGTGGCGCGGCACGGAGACTTGTCCCTCCTCTTCGAGTTTTTTCATGGCCTTGAAATACGCGCCCGCGCTATTGGACTTCGGCGCGGTGGCGAGATACAACGTCGCTTCGACGATGGGGTAGATGCCCTCAGGCAGGCCGATGTAATCGAACGCAGTGAGGGCGGAAGCTGTCACGACAAGAGCCATTGGGTCGGCGAGGCCGATGTCTTCGCCCGAGAGGATAATGAGTCGGCGCAGGATGAATTTTGGGTCTTCGCCCGCGTAGAGCATCTTGGCGAGCCAGTAGAGCGCGGCGTCGGGATCGCTCCCGCGCACGGATTTGATGAAGGCGCTGATCGTGTCGTAGTGCGCGTCGCCGTCCTTGTCGTACAGCACGGCGCGACGTTGAATGGATTCCTGCGCCACATCGAGCGTGATGTGGATGAGGCCGTCGGCGTCGGGAGGCGTGGACTCCACCGCGAGCTCGAGGGCGTTGAGGGCGTTACGCGCGTCCCCGCTGGCAACTTCGGCGAGGTGGCCGCGCGCCGCGGGGTCGAGGGTGATGCGTTTTGTCCCGTAGCCGCGTTCTTTGTCCGCGAGGGCGCGGTCGAGCAGGAGTCCCGTCTCTTCTTGATTCAGATTGCGGAGTTGGAAAACGCGCGAGCGCGAGATGAGCGCTTTGATGACTTCGAAATATGGATTCTCGGTGGTCGCGCCGATGAGGGTGATCGCGCCACTCTCGACGTGGGGGAGGAGCGCGTCTTGTTGGGCTTTGTTCCAGCGATGGACCTCGTCCACGAAGAGGATGGTGCGGAGGTTGTGCAGGCGGCGGCGTTCGAGGGCCTCGTCCACGACGACGCGCAGATCGGCTTTGCCCGCGAGAATGGCCGAGATGGTGACGAAGTGACTCTTGGTGGTGTTGGCGATGACTTGCGCGAGGGTGGTCTTGCCCGAACCTGGAGGGCCGAAGAGGAGGATCGAGGAAAAGAGGCGGTCGGCTTCGATGGCGCGGCGCAGAAGTTTGCCCTCGCCGACGATGTGTTCCTGTCCCACAAATTCATCCAGTGTGCGCGGGCGCATGCGCGCGGCCAGCGGGGCTTCGCTTTTCATGCGTTCCTGCATGGCGTGGTCGAAGAGATCAGGCATAGGGCGATTCTACCATCCCGAAGTAGAACTTCAGGATTCCAAAATTTTTTCCGCCTGTGCGCGGGCATGAGATTGGTTGACGAGGTAGATGCCAATCAGCGCGACCAGCCCGCCGATGATTTGAAACGGCTCGGGCATTTCTCCGAGCAGGGGGATCGCCAGGATGGTGGTGACGATGGGTTGCCCGATCAGCGTGGTGGAGACGATGGATGCGGGCAGGTGTCCCAGCGCGTAGGAAACGGACATGTAGCCAACGATCTGCGAAACCAGCGCCGTGACAATGAAAATGAGCCACGATTGAAGCGGGTAATCGGTTAATTGGAATCCCATCGCGATGCAAATGATCAGCAGGCCAAACGAGGCCGAGAGGCTCGCCAGCCACCAGTAGCGGAACACGTCCAGTTTGGCGCGGCCGCGTTGGGTGGTGAGCATGTATGCGGCGTAGAAGATCGCCGCGCCGCAGGCCATTAGGTCGCCGAGGCCGAGGGTGGGGTGGAGCAAAAAGTCGCGGCCAACGATGAAGACCGCGCCTGTCAGCGCGAGGGCGAGTCCCAGCCAGAAGTCGAGGCGGAGGCGTTCGCGGAGGAACAGCCAGGAGACGAGCGCCACCCAAAGCGGCGAAGTGTTGCCGAGCAGGGTCACGTTCGATGCGGTGGTGAAGAGCGCGGCGCTGTTCCATAAAGCGAAGTCGCCCGCCGCGAATAATCCGCCGAGCAGGGGAATCAGCAGATGCGCGCGCGGCGCGGGTTCACTCGTCCGCTGGCGGTGTACGAAGAGCGGCGCAGTGAGGGCGGTGGCGATTGCCAGGCGATAGAAGCCCGTCACGGGGCCGGGCGCGTTTGCCCAACGCACGAACATGGCGGTCATGCCGAGCGAAAGGATGCCTGCGGCGAGGGCGAGATAAGCGAATATGCGGTTGTTATGTGGATGGGGACTCATGGCGCGGGATCATATCACTTCGCGAGACGACTGAGCAGCGCGGGTAACTCGGACAATGTCTCGATCTCCGCGTCGGGACTCACGCCATGCTTGTGCGCGGTCTTGGACGCGCGGCGCGTGATCCAGACACAGTACAGGCCGAGTCCGCGCGCGCCTTTGATGTCCGCTTCGAGGCTATCGCCAACCATGGCGATTTCGTGCGCGGGGATGCTCCAGTGGGCCATTGCCAGCTCAAAGATGCGCGGGTGCGGCTTGCGGTAGGAGCAGGCCGCGGAGGTGAGGATGAAGTCGAAGAAGGGTTCGATTCCGAAGCGGTTCACGAGTTGAAATACGTCCTGGTTGTCACCCGCGTTGGAGATCATGCCAATGTGGTAGCCTCCCGCTTCGAGCGTGCGGAGCGCGAGCAGGGTGTCTTCTTCCAAAAGCCAGTTGGGTTGGGTGTGGGCGTAGAAGGCATCCAGCGCGCGGCGGATGGATTTTTCGTCGGCGTTGGGGTAGCCGTTTTCGGCCAGCAGGTCGCGCAGGACGGTGAGATAGGTGGTCTCGAAGAGGTCTTCGTCGCGGCGGGCGAAGTAGCGGTCGAGGTGGTAGCGCACGGTCCGCGGTAGGTCGAAGCGAGCGAGGTTGAATCCGTCGGCGCAGAGAGAGTCGGCCAGGGCTGTGTAAGCGCGGTCAAGGATTGGTTCCCACGCGTCGCGTGAATACATCAGAGTTCCCCCAAGGTCAAACAACACAGCACGGATAATTGTGGTCATCGCCCCTCATATACTTTGAGTTTTATGTTTCGTAAAGGGAGAAAAGAGTCACGTGGAGGCGGGGCGATCCGATTGCAGCGCCAGGGCGAGATGATCGTCCGCTGCCATGAAGGCCAGCGCTATGATCATGTAACCTGTCAGATACGCAAGCGCGGAGAGCAGGTACCAGTAATTATATGCCTGATCTGAAATCGTTTCGAAACCACCCAGCCAGTCAATTGTGCTGATCGCGTCGGCAAAGGCGAACAACAGCAATCCCCACCAGGGGCGTCCGAGCCAGCCGCGGCGGAAGAGGAAGAAAAGCCATAAAGCGGCGGCGCCTTGAAAGAGGTCAAAGACGGGGTAGATAATTGCGAGGAAGACGCCGCCGTGTGAAACGCCCTCGCCCAACCCTAAAGCCCCTCCAAGTTCTGTGAGTCCATAAGCAATCAGGAGCACCACTGCGACGAATGACAGGTAGTAATATAAGGTCTGATTTTTGTTCCTGGAGGAATAGATCAGCCGAAATTGTTGATAGAGCGAAAGCCCAAGGAAAAAATAACCCAGAGTCCAACATACGTCCATTAATGTAAATTCTGGGACGATGTAATCGGGAAATGTTAGATACCAGTAAAAATGGTCGTAAACAAAGCCGAGCGCTTCGCCTACCACCCAGAAATACATCCCCCAAAAAAAGAGTACCCATATTCGATAGGGCGGTTCCGACGGCGCAAAATTGCGCGCCATTTTTCGGCTGAGCGCCGCGGCGGAGATCGAAGCCAGCAGGATGATAAAGTCGACGACTTTATCGTCCCAGTATTCGCCGAAGGGTGGGGAAATTAAGGCGAGCGGTTGGACCCAGTACCACAAACCATAAAAGGCGAGAATGATCCCCGCGGTGATTGCCCACATGCGCGTGCGTCTGGATTTTCGTTTTATTGGTCTGGTGTCGGGGCTGATGTTCATGAATTTTCTCAATTGGAAAATGCCGCGGGAATAAGGCGATGGGCTTCCAGTACGGAACGCTGTTTTTTTTCTAATTCCTCGAAAATCTCAGTCATGATGCGTAGGGTTAGCGATCCACCAATCACAAAATTCATTTGCGTGCCCAAGGCCATGAACAGGGCGCGATAGGCATGGGCTGTGGCTTCCGTACTGGCAAAGAAATGTTTGTCCGTAATACGGCCTTGATCTAGGTTGATCTTCCACTGCCAGGGTTCGAGCAGTATTCCAACTTCCTTGCTGGTCACTTGCAGAAATCTCTGTCCTGCCAGGCTCTCGTAGCGATTTAAGATTCCCTCCGCCCAGGGGGCGGCGCTGGATCGCAGGGCCAGGCATTTCCATGAGTGTGAAGTTTGGGATGGGGAATAACTTGTAACTTTCCAGGTCTCCTGGGTGTCGAATTCGGGCGGGAGCGAGTTTTCAAACATCTGTCCGTTAAAAAAAACCGATTCCGCATCCAGCAAATTCCCATTGTGGATAGCCGCGAAGCCTTGCAGAGATTTCGACGCGATCTCAACCGCGCCGCTGAAGCCTTCCTCCTTCCATGCTTCGAGACGCTTCGTCCATTCGACCGTGCTGTGGATTTCGAACTCCTCGCGTTTCTGCGATTCAACGACCAACCAGATGGCGCGTCCGGCCCGGTCGGGCAGAGGCACCATGCTGACGGAGAACGGCGCGCCGCCCCACAGCGTGGTCAACTCCGCGACGTGGAAGGGTCTGCTGGTTTCGTTTTCCAGTAGATAGGACCCCGTCAGCGCTCCGTTGGCGTACACGATCATGATCTGACGCGTGGGGTTAATGCGCACCTCTACCAAGCCGCTGGCGTGCGCTTCGCGCAGGCGCGCTTGCATGGAGTTGAGCGCCACCAGCGAACCGTGTAACTCGGTCTGACCCGTCTGGAAGAGATGACTTTGCATCGCGAGGGAATTTTAACCTAAATTGGATGCCAGGGCCGTTATCAGGTTTGTAATTTTAAAACCTGTCCAAATATCGGAGCGCGGACTTATCCGCCGCCCTTCAAGTAAATGCCCGTCGGGTCGAGTTCCTCGCGCAGGATCTGCAATTCCTTTTCGGTCACGAATTCGGTCGTTCGCACTTGTGCGGCCACTTTCAGATCCCAGCCCGTGTTGGTTTTGGCTTCGTCCACGGTTTTGCCTGGGTGGAGCGCGGTCAGCATTAACTCGCCGTTCTCGTCTGGCTCGAGGATGCCGATGTCGGTGACGACGGCCTCCATCCCGCGCCCGCGCAAGCCGATCTGTTGACGTTCCCCGCCACCGTCCAGCGCGCCGACCGAGGTGCGGAAGTCACAGCGTTCGGGGAAGCGTCGCTTCTGGTGCGGCGTCATAATGTAGCAACGATTGGCCCAAGCCGCGATCTCCTGCGATCCGCCCGAGCCGGGCAAGCGGACTTTGGGCGCGTCATATTTGCCGATGACGGTGGCGTTGATGTTGCCAAACTTGTCAATCTGCGCGCCGCCCATGAAGCCCACGTCCACGTTGCCGCGCTGGAGGTAATTGCTGAAAATATCGTACATGCTCACCACCGAGAGCGATCCGCTCACCAGCGTTGGATCGCCGATGGAAAGCGGAAGCCGCTCGGGTTCCGCGCCGATCACGCCCGCTTCGTAGATCATCACCAGATTGGGCGCGTGGGTGCGCTTGGCGAGGTTGCACGCCAGGTTGGGTTGACCCACGCCCACAAAAACCACGTCGCCATCGCGCAAAAGGCGCGCGGCGTTGACAATCATCAGTTCAGCGGAAGAATATTCGATCATGATGTCTCCTTGTGTATTGTTGCTGTATTGTCCAACCACTCTATCGCGTCCCTGTTCCTTGGCCGCGTAGAGGGCTTTGTCTGCTCTCATCAGGATGCTTTCCAGGTTTTCGTTTTCGTAATTATACGAAGCAATTCCGCAACTCAGCGTGATGCCAAAGGAGCGGCCCTCATGGATCATTTGAATTTCGCGCACTGCCGTAACGATACGTTGGCCGATCAGCAACGCTTCTTCGGAACTTACGGCCGGCAGGGCCAGCACAAATTCCTCGCCGCCGTAACGCCCAAGCACGTCCATTTGACGAATCTGTGCCTGCATGGTGGCGGTGGCCTGCTTGAGGGCGTAATCTCCCGCCACGTGGCCGAATTTGTCATTCACATTCTTGAAGTGGTCAATGTCTATGATCGCCACCGAGAAGGGGAAATTCATCCGCTTGGCTTCAAGCAAAATTTGACCAGCCAGCGAGAAGAAATGGCCTCGGTTGTAGATACCTGTCAACGGATCGGTGATGGCGAGCATCTTGAGCTCAAGCGTGCGCTCCTCCACTTTTGCTTCAAGAGTTTCGGCGTATTGCTCCAACTTGTAGCGCGTTTCTTTGATTTCGGTTTTCATGAGATTCAAAGCCCGTGCCAACGCGCCCATCTCATCGTTGGTATTGATCTCGATCGGCGTATTCATGGAAACGTCAGGATGCATCCGCACATTTTCTGTCAACGTGGTGAGGGGAATGATGAAGCGCCGCGAAAGCCAGAATGACATGCTGGCTACAAAAGCAAGCGCCAGCAAAGACACCGCGCTAAGAATGATGGCAATTCCTCTCGCAACCGCCTCTGCCTGGCCCAATGTTTGATCGGCGGACTTGTGTTCGAGTATTTCGAAATCTTCCAAAGCCTCGATTAGCGCGGGCTGGTAGTGCCTTAACAGGATTTCCATCTGCCGCCTGGTTTCCAGGCCATATCCGCCTTCTGCATCCGCTGTATTCAACACCTTTTTGCTCTGCACATTGAACGCCACCAGCAATTGGCGGATCGCGCCGATGGCAAGGCTTTCCTCCACGTTTTCAGGGTTGACGCGGTCCGCCGCTTCCTTGAGCAGTTCTTCGAGGAGAATAATCTGCTCGTTGATCGCCTTTCGTTCCGCTTCGTCATTTTCCACTTCTTCGAGGATATAGCGTTGAATGGCGTTGGAAAGGAGCAACGCCTCCGAGCGGATGTGCGCGCTTAACAGCGCCACTTCATAGCGTTGATGCACCTCTGTGATTAGTTTCTGGCGCGTGTACGCGATGATCAGAACGGAAATGACCGCCACAAACACAACCGTCAGCCCCAGGCTTAAATAGGCGCTGATGATTCGACGGGCGATATTTCCACGGGAGGGCTTCATTCGCTAACTGCTTGCTTGTCCAATTCTTGTTGATAGATCAGCGCGATTTCTTCCATGGCCTGCTGGGCTGTCTTTACGCCTAGCAGAATGGATTGCAGGGCGTTCGCAAGTAATTCGTTCACCTCGTCTGAAATCTGGGTGGGCGGTTCGTAGATTCCATACGCAACCAGGCGTGAAATCACAGTGCGGTTGGCGTCTGTGGCGTACGCGGTGTTACTGCGGCGTAGGCTTGGAGCAAGGTAATACCCAGGGATGTCCTCCGCCACCTCCAGTCCTGTTAGGTAACGGGCAAAGAGATGCGAGGCGGCCAGCGCGTTTTCATCTTCCACTTGCACAACGCCGAACATGCCGAATCCGCCCGTCGTCACGAGATGCCCCGATTCCCCAACAGGATTCGGGAAGACAACGAACGGAAGGCTTTCGCTTTCCAATTCCGCAATGAAACTGGGCGTTTCCATCACCATCGCGACCATGCCCTCCTTGAATTGTTTGCGGACATCTATTTGCCCCATTGTGCCGAAATCGGGCGGGGTCACGTTTTCCACCAGATGCAGGTCGGCCAGTTTTTGCAGGCCCGAAACTGCTTCGGGTTCATGCAGGGTGAACGTGCGCGCGTCGGGGCTTCGCACTCGCCCGCCGTCTATGTAAAAGGCGGGCAGGTACAGCTCCTGGCCGGGCAGGGAGGAGACGCTGAAACCATATACCTGTGTCCCGTCAGCGCTGGTAAAGGTGAGTTTGTGGCTGGCCTCCACAAATTCCTCCCACGTCCACGGATCTTCGATGGTCGGCGGGGTGATGCCTCGCTCCTCGAAATATTCAGGGTTGCCATACATCGCCACTGCAGTCACCCACTGCGGCCAGGCATACACCTTGCCGTTCACCGTTGCGATCTGCAGGGCATTTTCGTAATAATCCGCTTTGTCCTCTTTCGACATGAACGGTTCCACATGCGAGATGATCCCGCGGCGCACCAGGTCGGGCAACGCGCCAGGCGAGACCGAGAAGACATTAATACCCTCGCGAGCCTCCAGCGCCGCCTCCAATTGCGCGGTTCCTTCTGGAGTGTAGGGAATGCCTACCAGTTGCACCGTGATGTGCGGATAGCGCTTCTGGAAAGACGACACGATCAAGCGCGCCTTTTCAGACGAGGCGTCGGTCTTTGTAGCATCGTAACCGCGACGATAATATAGGATCGTCACAGGCTCTGGTTCCTTTGGCGCGCAGGCCGAAAGGGACGCGGCAAGGATGGTCAGCAGGACGAAAAAGTGGAGCAGACGTCGGGTTTGCATGGGCAATCTCCTTCAATCATTGACGGTTTTGACTGGCAAACTCAACAATAAAGCGGTTGACTCGTTCAGGGGCTTCCAGCGGTAAGATGTGCGTGGTATCTTCGAGCGTTTCGATCTGGACCTTGGGCTGGGCGCGCTGTACCCGGGCCGCCGTCTTCGCCCAGAAGGTGTCCGACTGCGCGCCGCGCAAAATGAGGGTGGGGATTTGTAATCGTTTCAGTTTACGCCACAGGTCAAAATCGCGCCAGATGCCCGTGTAATAAATTTGCGCTTCCCATTCGGGCGAAAAGGCCAGTTCGTAGCCTCCTCCCGCGCGTGGGCGGGCGATGCCCTGCACGTACGCGCGCAAACTCTCGTCCGACATGTTGCGGAACACGTCGCGCCTGCGGTAGCCGCGAAAGACGCGCTCGAGATCGTCGAAATGGCGGCGGCGATTCAGCGCGCCCGCGATCTTGGGGTGACTCTTCCATCCCAGCCCCAGCGCGCGGGCAATGTTCCAGGTTGCGATGAAGTATGGCGGAAAGAGGACCGGGTCTATCAACACGAGGGCGCGAAACCGACTCGGTTCCTGCAACGCCGCGCGCAGGGTGACAATGCCTCCGATGGAGTGACCCACCCCAATGACAGGACCCCGATCGAGGTCCGAGAGGAGGCGGAGCAGGTCATCCGAAAAGGGAAGCCAGTCGCGCAAGTCCGCAGGGTTTGCGTTGGGCCAGAGCGGGCGCAGGTGCATCCCGAAGACGGTGAAGTTGGGTTTTAAATGTTCGATCAGTGGCAGGTAACAGGCAGGCGGATACCCATTGGCGTGCGTAAAATGGAGCAGGGGGCCGCTCCCGCCGAATTCGGTGAATGGAATGACGCTGGGCATAATATGTAAAAAAGGGGAGCGGTCAATTCCGCTCCCCTTGGAGTTACGGGACTCTGTAGGCGTCCAGCACAACTGTTTCGTAGTATTCCTGTCCGTTCAGGATGCCTGCTCCGTTGGACTTGACCCAACCGACGCCTGGCGCGTACCAGTAGGTGTAAAAACTTTCGATGGTAATTTTTTGCGTCGCGCCCGCCGCGTTGACGACGTTGAACTCGCTCACGGTGTTGACTTCGATAGCGATGGTCTCGAAGCTTCCCGCCGGCACTTCAACCTTTTCCATCTCCAGGGCTTTGTAGGAAATTTCCATGTGGCCTGTGATGGTTCCCGCGGGCTGGCCTGGCGCCACATTTTCGGTTCCTTGCAAATCGAGGGCGTATTTCCATTCCATGCCTGGCGTGAGGTTGGCGGGCATGCTAACGCCGCTGACGTTGGTGACGGCGAGGTTGGTGAAGCGTTCAAAGGCGAGCGTGCTGGCCGCATCGGTGAAGCCAGGGCCGCCGGCCACCAATCCTTCGGGCTTGCAGGCCCAGGTTTGTTTGATGACCAACTTTTTGTACGAAGTGGTGAGGGTGAAGCCGGCCGGGCTGGCGTCGCTGATGACGCTTCGGAAGGAGAACGCGCCGGCGGGGCTGTCGGAACTGGTATAAGCGTAATTGGCTTTGTTTTTAACGGGGTAATATGAATTGCCGCAAACGTCGGCGGACGAGCCAGCGGTGGGTTGGATGGCGACTGCCTCGGTGGGGTTCCCTCCAGGCGGGAGCGGGGCGGCGGTGGGCGTTGTTTTTGGGCCGCACGCGGCAAGAATGAACGCCAGCGATAGCATTGTGCCGACGATTTGAAGATAACCGTTCTTCATTTTTAGAGTACTCCTTATTAATTAGTGACTGGATTATACAACTGATGGTCGCGCGCCATTGTTCCAATTTGCGCGGAATGGGATGGCCGCATTTCTACTGTTAGAAGGGATGGCGTTCATTGCTTTCTAATTTGAATTTCATAGTAAACGCACTGCCTTTGCCGGGCGCGCTATCCACCTCGAGTTTGCCGTTGTGCTGTTCGATAACCTGTTTGGCAATAGACAAACCCAGGCCGATGCCGCCGAAAAGGTCGTTATCCTGTTTCTCAAGATGATAAAAACGGTCGAAAATACGCGGACGGGTATCGGGCGAGATGCCAATGCCATGATCCTTGACATTAACGGACAGAAATTCGCGGTTCGACTCCAGGCTGATCTCCACGTCGCCGCCATGCGGACTGAACTTGATGGCGTTATCCACCAGCGCGGCCAGGGCACGTTCGAGCGAGCGCGCGTCGCCGTTGATCGGCGGGACGTTGTCATCCCCGCGCAGAGTCAGCATGATGTGGCGGTCAGAAGCGCGCGACTTATAGGTATCTATCACCGTGCGGCTGATCTCGCCCATGTCCACGGGCGCGAACTCCGAAAGGACGAGGTCCATCTCCTGCAAAAAGAGGATGTCGTTCACCAGCGTCACGATCTGGCGGACATTGCGCTCTACCGTGTCCACGGCCACATGGAGTTGTTCGCCGTCGAGCGCGCCTTTTTGTAAAAGTTGCAGGTATCCGCTGGCTGTCATCAAAGGCGTGCGCAACTCGTGGGCAATGTTGGCGAGAAAATCGCGGCGAGCCAGTTCCTGCTCGGCCAGTTTTTGATAAGCCTGCGCCAGTTCGCTGGCGCGCACGCGCAGGTCTTCGATGGTCATCTCATCGTTCTCGCGTAGGCGGCGGCTGATCTCGCGTACCATGGCGTGCGCCACACTGCTGGAGCGTTCCAGCACGCGCTCGAAGGAGGGTTTGTCCAATTCAAGCACAATGGTTTGCGTGTTCGCGGTGACGGTGGCCGCGCGCGGCGCGTTGTGAATAAGCGCCATCTCGCCGAAGAAATCGCCCGGGCGCAGGGTTTTCAGCAGTCGGTCTTCGCCCGCGTTGATGATTTTTGTAACGCGCACTTCGCCTTCGAGGATCATGTAGAAGAGATTTTCGTTCGCGCCCTCGCGGCACAACACGGTCTCAGGCGGGTAGGTTTTCACCTGACATCTCGCGATCAATTCCTCCACCTCGGCAGGCTTGATGCCAGGGAAGGCGCGGGGAATCAATTTGCTGGGCGCGCGCATGGTGGTCATTTAATCTCTCCTGCTGAGGCTTCAAAAAATAAGATCCGCGTCACTCGTCATTGCGAGGAGGGCGGTTTTCCCGACGAAGCAATCTCCTTTCGACGAGGCGGGGATTGCTCCCTGGCACTGCCCGCCAGGGCAAGTGTCGGGAAGATCACCCTCGCAATGACGGAATAAGGCAGATTTTTTTCAAATCTCAATTCATCATCGTGCCGCGGTCTCTAAAAACTCCAATAAATTCTGGCCGAAATCCATTTCCATCTTGCGCGGGACGAAAAACGTCATCCCATGCTTGATGCCTGTGTAGGCAAAAATTTTGTACAACTCGCTCGGCGCAATGCTCCAACAGGTCTTCGGCGCGTCGCCATCGCTCACGGCATACATGCACCGCACAGGACGCCCGCGCGCCAATATGGGTTGCGCGGCCTTGGCATAATCCACGCCCAGCCAGTTGCCAGGCGAAACGCTAAACGCGCCAGCGCAAATCTCGCCGCAGGCATCCACCACCGCGTCCGCGCCGATTGAAGCGCCGATGCCGATTACGTGGTTTGCGTCCACGCCGGGGAGAGTCTGCGCGAAGAGATAGGCGGCGCGCGCGTCCAAAAGGAAGGGAGTCTTATCGTTTAGTTCCAACATCAGCAGATTGGGTAAACTCTCGCCGTGGCCGCGAAAATCAAAAGTTAACACCGCGAACGAAAGTTCCTTCGGCATGGCGGGGAGCCTACCGCCCGCGTACACGTACTCCTGTCCCGAGGCATCTTGTGCGCCCCAGTTTTGCATCCACGGGATGATCGTACTTTCGTCCCACGTGGATTGTCGGTTGCCATACTCGTGCATCAAAACGACGATCGGCGCGTTCGGCTTCCAGGCGGGGTAAAAATACCCGACCAGTTCGCGCCCGTCCTCCGCCTTGAACGTGACGCGCTGACCAGCCTGACTCGCGGCCAGCGTGACGGTGGGACTCGCCGTGAACGCGGGCGTGACCGTCTCGCTTCGCGGCTGGACCTCGCGCGGGGTCGCCGTCCGAGCGGCCGTTTCCGTCGAGACGGGAGTCCGCGCGGGCGACGCGCAACTCGTCAGCGTGAGAAAAGCCGCGAGCAGGCCGAGTTCGCTCAAAGTCGAGAAGAGGCGCGGGGTTTTCATCCAATTTTGTAGCCGATTTTTCTCAAGAAGGATTTTCGCCAGGCAATGTCTTCGTCGGCTTCCACGCCTTGCGGAGCGGAACCGTCCACCACGCCGAGAATGCCGCGTCCCTGCTCGGTCTGCGCGACGAGGACTTCCGTCGGGTTGGCCGTGGCGCAGAAGACGCGCGCCACCTCTGGCACGGATTTGACCGCGTTCAGCACGTTGATGGGGAAGAAGCCCTCGCCGAGGAAGATAATGAACGAGTGACCCGCGCCGACGGCGAGCGCGTTGGCTTTGGCGAGCTCGATCATGGCTTCGTCGGTGCCGCTCCAGCGCACGAGACATTTGCCCGAGGCCTCGCAAAACGCCACGCCAAACTTGATGCCTGGCACGGCGTTGACCAGCGCTTCGTGCAGGTCTTCGACGGTTTTGATGAAGTGCGACTGGCCGAGGATGAAGTTGATGGCTTCGGGTTTTTCGATGCGGACGGTTTGGATTTCCATGCTATTCTCCTTGCAATTGGTTTATGATACAACAATAGAAGATGCGCGTGAATGGCAATTTCGTGACGGAGCATTGCGCGTAGGGTGGTAATTAATGCAGGTTTTTTTGCCACAGCACAGCCGAAAAATCTGTGATAGTGCCACCTGTCACCTTTGGTCTTGAACAGGTTTGGATTGTTCGGGCAACAGTTCGGGATGATACTTTGTGGCCAATGTGACATAGGCTCTAACCAAACTGGGCTGCATATTGATCATCTGCGCAATT
>JACRBL010000016.1 GCA_016234485.1 Chloroflexota bacterium | reverse complement strand
CTGTTTGACTTCTGCTCGTTTGTCTTGCCGAAAGGCATATTCTATTTCTGCTAACACTATAGGCTTGAGTTCGTATACGGTTCTCATGACGAAAGTGTATCATGCCTTATAATCTATTTCGACTGACTACTTAGACCAGCCATCAGGAAGAACACAACCCATTGGGGCGCTTGAAATAGCCCAACACGCTTGATAACTGCAAGACCTAAAAATGCCGCGCCATAGCCCAAAAATTGGATTGCCAAAAATCTGCCCATCACAATATCGTGGTTAGTTGCAAAAGCTAGAATAAAAAGCATAACTGCCGAAGCGAACAAATGGACTGTGACTATGTAAAAAGCTGCCCTCAATTCCAATTTGGGGATTTGCTTTATTTCTGCGTTTACCAACGGGCGAATAGTTGTTAACTCGCCAGCGATACTGTGAATTAAAGCGGTTATGGCGGTTAGGATGCCTGCGATAAGAAGTGGGATGTTCAAAGTTGCCCTCCGATTGTTGCTAGTTTTTAGATTGTGCTAACGTAGAATTTTCTTTTGACGTTCTCCAGATTGAGATTATGCCCACAAAGTAAACAACCCCCACAAGTAGCGACGCAAGAGAGAAAATCAAATCTTGCGGTGGAATCGACTTTGGCGAGTTAACCATCCACACTATTTGAGGGATGACGCCAATTCCGCGTAGTGTATAAATGCTTGCAATGATAACTAGACCAATTGGGAGAAGTGGCAGACGGCGAATTAGTCCAGCCCCAGAAAACGCATACAATCCCCAGACAGCAAATATTATCGCAATGAAAAGTGTTGCCAATGCAGGTAAAACAGAACCAGAAGATGCCATTTGAGCCATTTCTTCACCAGCTCCGAAATATCTATAAGCAGGTGCGCCGCCAAAAATGATGGCAACATGCAGTATTGCTATTGCAATGCTGAAAACGCCACCAAGAATAAACCAATGCTTACCTTGAATTTGCATGTGATTGTCTCCTAAAATGTAGTCGTCTAACGGTTTGCGTCGTGGAGCGCTGCGCTGTGCCTCGACACGCTCGCCCGCCAGGGGTGGGGCAGGGACGGCGACGCCAAAACACGAGTCATTCTGTTTCCTGGAATGCTCTGTTAGGCGGTTTTAATCGGCAAGTACGACCCGATCTTTCCCTTGATCTTTTGCATGTTTATTTGCGGCCTCTGCTTTATCAATCAGAGCAATGACATCGTCTCCATGAATGGGATAACTGGCAACGCCAATGGAAATTGTGGTTGGAAATGACCAACCCTTTGACGCTTCTTTTACAGCCAGGCGAAAACGTTCGCCAATGATTTGAGCGCCTTCGATGGACGTATCGGGCAGGACGACAATAAATTCATCGCCCGATCTCCAGCGAGCGACAAAATCGCTTGGGCGCAGGTTGTTCTTGAATACAGCGCTCATTTCGCGGATCATTTCGTCGCCTGCCGCATAATTGATGCTGTTGTAAGCGCGGATATTATCCCCGTCGATCAATAACACGGAAAAAGGTCTGTGATTTGCCGTTGAGTTTTGGATGGACTTTTGCAAATTATGCAGCGCTGCTTTCATGTTTGGCAGGTTGGAGATGGCGTCTGTAAATGCCTCTTGTCGGGCATCGTCCAGAATTCTCCCCATTTCCAAAACCTGATAGATGTTAATTTTTGAGATCCAGCGTACTTCATGGGAAACATCTGGGTTGTCTTTCGATCTCCATGTATTAGAAGTCTGTGCCTGAATCTTAAAATCAATCGCATTGAAGGCCATGAAATGGGACTCTTGATGGTTCTTGACCGTCGCCATGGCTTCCCCCATCTTGATCAGCATCGTATCCAGACTGGTGGGGGACTGATCCAGGAAAATAAGAGCCATATCTGCCGCGGCGTCTGGAAAACCCAGCTGACCTGCCTCGCGCTCCATACGCTTTATGATGCGTTCCGCCAATTCCAAATGACCTTCACGCGTGGCTATTTTTAGCAATACTATAAAATCATCGCCTCCAATGCGAAACACTTCACTATTGCTTTCCTCCTGGAGCAGAATTCCCATCCAGTGAATGGCAGAATCGCCATATTTAAATCCCTTTGATTGATTCAAATTTCTAAGGTCATTCATGTCAATGAAAAATACTGCCGAAAAAACGGTTTCGTTGATCCAGGATTTTTCCAAAAACCCTATCGAGCGGTATTCCATTGGCACATCTGACAATGAATGATTCGCCAAAGTTTCAAGAAACCCCAGGTAATTTTTACAGCCTGTCAGCGGGTCAATACGCAATTGCTCGGATGAAAATGATGTCATATTTGGGAATTCCTTTCCATGGGATAGGCCACGGCGGCCATGCAGGGTTCGGGGAAAAGTTGCGTCATGGACACGCTGTGCTTTGTCTCGACACAGCTTCGCTAGTCAACAACCTGGGCGAAGACGGCGAGTGGGATAACATTCGCAATGGATTGTACAGAGATTTCGCGCTCATTACAAGAGGGATTTGGATCTCGGTTGAAAGCCATTTGTAAAGTCAAAACCGCCCCTTAAATCTTGAAACCTACAAAATAATCATCTATACTTTGCCCATGCCGAGCGGGGATCGTCCCCAAGGCGGGCAGTTTATAGGTACACAAGGCTAAGAGTCGGGTCAAGCAGGTCATCAGCAAGCCAAACCAATCTGTTCTACAAGTCAGGCAAGTCCACAGGAGGTGAGTATGGTCATTTAAATAGTCCAAGCAAACTCAGTCCATGTCTTATGGATGGTTCAACGCGTTCAAGGAACCATTGGTCAACTGGAAGGAAAGCCTGAACAACTGGAAGGAACCATTGGTCATCTGGAAGGAAGGTCTGAGCGACTGGAAGGAACCTTTGGTCATCTGGAAGGAAAGACTGAGCGACTGGAAGGAACCTTTGGTCATCTGGAAGGAAGGTCTGAGCGACCGGAAGGAACCTTTGGTCATCTGGAAGGAAGGTCTGAGCGACCGGAAGGAACCTTTGGTCATCTGGAAGGAAGGTCTGAGCGACCGGAAGGAACCTTTTGTCGGCTGGAAGGAACCATCCAACCGTCGTCAGGGGAAAATCCCCCCAATTCAACACCGAAATAAACCAAGATCAGTAAATGGAGGAACAATGGCTACGAAACCCAAACAAACCATCGCCCAACAACTCACCTCTGGGCATCTTCTCATCCAAAATTCCATCACGGACGCAGAGATTGCCAGCCTCGTCTCTGCCTTTGGCTACACTGCCGAAAAGCTGAATGATGGCCTGTCTTTGCACGAGGAGGCAGTGGAGGCCGTGGAAATCCAACAGAAAAAAGCGGGCGCGCAACGGATCGCCACCCAACAGTATGACGAGGCCAAAAAAGCCGCTCAAGATGCCTACCAGGCCCTGGCAAAGGTGGCGCGGGCGGTCTACAAGCAAGACCCGGCCCAATTGACCACGCTCGGCCTGGCGGGAACCATGCCCAAGGATACGGCGGGGTTCCTGGCGGCGGCCTACACCCTGTTCGATAACGCCGCGCCTCTGGATGCGCTTTCGCTCTATGGTTACGACGAGGTGAAACTTCCCGCCGAACGCGCTAAGATCGCCGCGCTGGACTCGGCCAATCAGGCCCAAGAAATGGCGAAAGGCGCGGCCCAACAAGCCACCCTTGAGCAGGATACCGCCCTCGAAGCCCTGAACGAGTGGGCGGGACAATACCGCAAGATCGCCAAGGTCGCCCTGCGCGGCCACAAGCAACTGCTGGAGAAGATCGGCATCGCGGCGCGCAGATCGCCCACCAAGGCGCAGATGGAGGGACGCGCCAAAGCCGCTCTCACGCGGGCGAGTAAGAAAGCAGGGAATGGATAGCAGGTAAACAAAGCCCCTCCCGTCCGCATGGACGGGAGGGGCTTTATATTTATCACCACAGGTGACTGTCATCTCGCAGATGACAGTCACCTAAATGGTTCACTTTCCTTCCACGACCTTGATCTCTTCTTCATTCAACCCATACAGCGCATAAACGAGCGAATCAATCGAAGCGTCGGTGTTTTGAATCTGCCGTTCCAAACGCTCCTTCTCTTGCGGACTCTGCGCCGACGCCAGCGATTTGTGCAATGCCAACATCTGCTCCACCAGCGAGACCATTTTGTCGTGCGCGGCTTTTTCGGCAGGGTCGCTGAAGTTGATGGGGCGAATGGGGATGTTTCGAATCACTTTTGCGTCATACCCAAACCATCCTCCACGAAAATTAGTTGATATTTTTTTGTGATAATAATCAACGGCCTTTGAATTCAACAAGCCAAGAACATATAAATACATATTTGCATCTAGGACAATTCCATAACCACCAGCAGCTCCGCCTGGAAAACAGGCTTCACCAATTTGGTCGAAACAATAGTTTGCCGAAGGATTTAGATCGGCGGTAAGAATTTTTGGACTTGAAACTATTTCCAATGCCTGATTCCTGCTGTAGCAATACCATTGTGAACCAACCCAACGACCCTTTTCTCGCTTAGCTAAAATATCCTTGCATGATTTCAGATATTCCGCCATGTTAGGGGCTTTCATGGAAATTTCTTTCCAATCTATCAATGCACCATTGTGGTACGGAAAAATCACAAAACGAGAATTCTGACGCAATCCATATCGCTTCATCTCGCCAGATTTATAAAGTGGGCGCAAATAAGTTGTTTCAATGTTAATTTCTGATTTCAAAGCATTGGAATAAAACTTTCCATTTGGTAATTTGTCCAGAATAAAAACAGGATCCGCCCCTGTCTTAAATCCTTGAAAAATTCTTTTAGCTACATCTCCCAACTTCACAGGCATCTGACTCAACTTCTCAAACAATCCTGCATCTTTGCCAACCGTGAAATTCCATTCCGCCGCGTTGATATTGGCGGCGTTGATCGTGCCAGAGACTTCCGAAGTCTCCGAGACTTCGGAAGTCTTGTTGCGCCAGCCTTCAAGGTCGCTTACTTTGGTAAATTCAAATTCATTCTGAATCTGCCTGTTCAGGAACAACAAGCAAGTGTAAGTTGTCGCGCCGTCAAATACCTGCTGGTCGGCAAAGTGAACGATCTTCGAGATGTGTTTGCCCTGCGAAACCAAATCCCGCACGGGTTCGCCATATTGCGCGTTGAAGAATTTATGAGGCAGGATGAAGCCCAATTTTCCTTTTTCATTCAGCAGGCTCAAAGCCTTCTCGATGAAGACCACATAAATATCGTAATTGCCTTTGCTGGCGGCTTTGTATTTCTGCTTGAAAAACTCCACTTGATTCGATGCCCATTCCTGCATGTCTTGAATGCGAATATACGGCGGATTGCCAATCACCGCATCAAAGCCGCCGCGCCCAAGTTGACGGTCATCTCCGAGATGACCGTCAACTAAGCGGTGGAATACCTGCGGAAACTCCCGTTCCCAATCAAAGGGATTCACCCGCGCCCGCTCCTCCTCATCGGGGAATAACTGTCCTTCAAAATAATCGAATCCGATCAACGAGTTGCCGCACTTGATGTTGTTTCCCAGGTCGGGCAATACGCGCTCCATGCCCAGGCCTAATTGTCCGCTGGAGTTTTCAAGCACTTTGAGCAAAAGGGAAAGCTTGGTCACTTCCACGGCCTGCGCGTCAATGTCCACGCCGTGAATGTTGTTGAGCAGGATTTCTTTCTTCTTTGCTGTGGTGAGGCGATAATCGCCCCCCACCCTGCCTCCCAACCCCTCCCCGTCCCTCCCCAAATTCTGCGAATTTGGGGAGGGTGACCGAAGGTCGGGTGGGGTAGAAATGGGGGTAATGGCCTTTGCCTTCACCCACTTTTCAGGGTCGTTGTTCGTGTACCATTCCAAGTGCCAATCCAAAAGGAACTGATACGCGCCGAGCAGGAAAGTCCCTGAACCACAAGCAGGGTCAACGATTTTTATTTTCGCAACTTCGGCAGGCGTTACTACTCTTTTGCCCCCCTCTCCAAATTCGCTTTTTGAATTTGGGGAGGGGCTGGGGGTGGGGTCTAATAACTTCCCAACGGTGTTTTTAACGATGTAATCCACAATGTAAGTCGGCGTGTAATACACCCCGCCCGCCTTGCGGACTTCGGGCTTTTCTTCCACTTTGGCGCTATGTCCTGCCGTCAGGCGAATTACCTTGCCAAGAAAGCGCTCGTAAACCTGTCCTAAAATATCGGAAGGAATATAGAGAAAAGCATACGGGCTTTTGGGGTAATACAAGTTGGAGATGATGTCTTTCAACACTTTGTCGTCAATGGCAAGGGAAAGAGTCAAGTCATCGGGACGGCTATTCTGTTCTTTTTCCTGCTTCGCAAAGCGCCCTGCGGGGAAATGGAATAAGCCAGAGTTGTATTTTGTATCTGCCCGCTTGAATAACTCGCACAACTCGGCATACACCCCGCCCCCCTGTCCTGCGGACATCCCCCCATTTTCGCCATTAGGAGTCTTTGAAGTTTTTCCTCGCTCGGCGAAAATGGGGGGAGCGAGGGGGGTAGCAATGTCCAGCAACTGATTCTCAGGCTCGATCCCCCGCTCTTCGCAAATGCGTAAAAAGACAATACGGTCAATCGTCATCTGCACGGCGTAATTCAAGCCTGGAACGTCAATATCATCATTCCGCAAGGCGATGTTCTTTGCCAGCGCCTCCCGCCAGCGTTCAATTTCCTGTAAAAACGCGTCGTCTACGTCCGCTGTGCCCTTCTTACCCTTCATCCCCTCGGCATATTTGGCAAGCGAACCTTTCCGCACGGCTTCGGGCGAGAAGATTTCTGCAATCTCATTCCATCTTGATACAAAATCTTTGTAATGAACGAGCATGATCCGCCCCATCGAAGCCTTATCGCTGTAATTCGGCTTCATGCGGCAATCGTACACGGCGAAATGCTCAAAGTCTGTCAGGATATTGATGGGGATTTTGGCGCTCCACCCATAGCGTCTCAACTGAAAAGCGGCCTCCTGGCTACTTTCAACTTTTACCGATGGCTTCTTGGCTTCCACGAGAAAATCAAATTTATCTGCGCCCGTGCGAAACGCGTAATCCGCTTTTTTACCTTGCCCTGCAACTTCCACCGAAAATTCATGGGTTACTTCTTTATGCGCTTCGTCATACCCTTTTTCGTTTGAAACATCCCAACCCAAGGCAGTGAAAAATGGGTTCAAGAAATTCACACGCAATTCCGTCTCGTTCTTGCTGGAACGATACGAATCCAAATTCTGCTCGAAGGTTTCCACCAATTTGTGGATGATGTCTGGGGCGGTTTGTGGTGTCATGTCCCTAATTTTACCTGCTTGCTTGATTTTGCCATACTCTTTTTTGCAACTCCCATCCCCTACCATCCACTGACCACTGATCACTGATCACCGATCACTGATCACCGATCACTGCCCTTTTTCTTTACCCTCCCTTTACAATTCCTTCTTGCCATCTTTGCCTCTTGCGGCTATCCTTACCCCATGACCAAAGCCAAAATCCTCGTCATAGACGACGAACCCAGCATCGTCAAACTCGTGGAGGCCTACCTCAAGCCCGAAGGCTTTGAGGTCCTCACCGCCGCGGATGGCACAGCGGGACTCAAATCCGCCCGCGCCTTCAAGCCCGACCTGATCATCCTCGACGTGATGCTCCCAGGCATGGACGGCATCGAACTCCTCTCCCACCTCCGCCGCGAATCCGACGTCTACGTCATCCTCCTCACCGCCCGCACCGAAGAGACCGACAAGATCGTCGGCCTCACCGTCGGCGCGGATGACTACGTGACCAAGCCGTTCAGTCCGCGCGAACTCACCGCCCGCGTCAAAGCCGCGCTTCGGCGCATCCAGACGGGCGGCGGCGGACGCGTCGAGACGCCCACCCTCGCCTTCCGCCACATGCGCGTAGACTCGGGCGCGCGCCTCGTCACCGTGGACGAAACTCCCGTAGACCTCACCGCCCTCGAATTCGACCTCCTGCGCGCCCTCGCCGAAAACCGCGGCCGCGTCCTCACCCGCGAACAACTGCTCGAAAAAGTCTGGGGCGGCGAATACTTCGGCGAAACCCGCGTCGTGGACGTCCACCTCGGACACATCCGCCAAAAGATCGGCGACCAATTTATCGTCACCGTCCGAGGCGTGGGCTATCGCTTTGAAGATGAGCCACTATGAAACTTGGCGCAAAACTCTTCCTCGCCTTCCTCCTCGTTATTTTCATCGGCCTGACCGCGCTGGCGGTCGCCATCCAATTCACCGCGCCGGGCGCGCTCAACCGTCACATGTACGGCATGGGGCAGGGCATGGGAATGGGCATGGGGCAAGGCCAGGGCATGGGACAAACCCTGCTCCAGGATGTTCGCAATGGCGTCAATGAAGCGTTGGGCTGGGCCGCGCTCGCGGCGATCTTTGTGGCGGGCGGCGTCAGCCTGCTCCTCAGTCATCGCATTGTCGCGCCCCTGCAAGAATTGACCCGCGCCAGCCAGCGCATCGCCACAGGCAAATTCGACGAGCGCGTCAACGCCGCGGGGCAGGACGAGCTCGGTCAACTCGGACACAGCTTCAACCAGATGGCCGTCCAACTCGAACAGGTCGAGGCCATGCGCCGTCAGCTCATCGGCGACGTCAGCCACGAACTCCGCACGCCCCTCACCGCCATCAAAGGCTCCATGGAAGCGCTGATAGACGGCCTCCTTCCCGCCGACGCCGAGACCTACGAACAAGTGCGCGCCGAAGCCGACCGCCTCAACCGCCTCGTGGACGACCTGCAAGAACTCAGTCGCGTCGAAGCGCCCGCCTTCCATCTGGACATCGCCCCCGTGGACATCCCTGCCCTGATTGCGACGACGATCAAGCGCGCCACTCCCGCCGCCCAAACCAAACGCATCATCCTCACCTCGCGCGGGCCGCGTCAACTCCCGCCTCTCCCCGCCGACGAAGACCGCCTCGGACAGGTGCTCCTCAACCTCGTCGCCAACGCCATCCAATACACCGACGAAGGCGGCGCCGTCACCATCGAAACCGAGCAGAAAAATCATCAAATCGAAATCTCGGTCAAAGACACTGGCATCGGCATCCCCCCCGAACAACTGACACATATCTTCACCCGCTTCTACCGCGTGGACAAATCGCGCTCGCGCGCCACGGGCGGCGGAAGCGGCATCGGCCTCACCATCGCGCGTCGCCTCGTCGAAGCCCACGGCGGAAAAATCTGGGCCGAGAGCGAAGGAATAGGGAAAGGGAGTCGGTTTGTGATTGCATTGCCGCTTTTGTAACGCAATTTCAGTAAATTACAGATTCACCCGTCATTGCGAGGAGGGTGGTCTTCCCGACGAAGCAATCTCCGCGTCCATGAAGGGGATTGCTCACCTGCACTGCACCACATCTGCCCTGGCGGGCGATGCCAGGGAACGCAGTGCGGTGCAAGTGTCGCGAAGAGCGCTCGCAATGACGGATAGTTAGTGGTTGTTTGAATCAAAATTGTGATTTACTGAATTTGCTGAATTGCGCCTCGCAAATTGGCAATTTGCGTTACAGTCATTGGATTGGTTCGACAACTCCCAACGTTTCACTTGCAGGCAAGAACGCGCCAATATCCGTGCAAGCCATCCCTCCCGCGCGGAGGAAGAGACCGTTGCTCGAACTCACCGTCACCTCCACAACAGAACTCACCTGAAAGGCAGTATCCACCGTCAACTTGAGAATTGTTTGGTAGCCCAGCGGAAGCGAATCCACGCAGATGGTTTTATCGGGGTGGACGCGGCCTTCGTCGGCGGCGGCCAGGGTCGCGCACACCGCCTCAAGGTCCGGGCCGAACGAATTGGTCAGCTTCACGTAGACGTTGGTCACTTCGCCCATCCCGTGCGTCACGTCGAATCCCGCTTCGCATCCCAGCAATGTGATGCCCAATGTTTCAGGCGCGAGCGTGAAGGTGGGCGTCAGCGTTTCAGTGAACGCAGGCGTGGACGCGGCCGGCGTCTCAACCGCCAGCGTCGCGGTGGCGGATGGCGTCTCTGAAACCGTTGGGTAAATAATGAGCGGCGTGACCGTGTAGATAAGTGGCGAACGCGAAGGCGTAATCAGGAAGGGATTCGGCGCCGCGGTGACCGCGTCGGTGTTAAGACAGCCAGAAAGCCCCAACGCCATGATCGCAAGCATGCAAATTAACCATTTCATGGGACGCTCCTTGTCCATTCCATTGTATTGCATTTTTGATTCGGGGAAAAAACGGCTCTCTGGGAGTTGCCGTGATAGACCGCCAGTTCTGGCGGCAGTTGAACTGCCGCCCCCCAGCAGTGCAACTGCTGGGAAACGATCACGGCAATTCCGAATGAACCGAAAAAACGGTCTGTCTATACTTTAGACGTTACGATATAATCTGCCTATGTCCAATCTCAAGAACTCCATTGCATTTCTCTTTTTCTACGTGATCCTCGTCTTTGGCATCGCGCAAGTCAGATTTATCGAAGATAACGTCCTTAATTTTGAACCGGCCTTTTTCATCCTGGTTAGCCTTGCGGTGTTGAGCGGGCTTTACTTTCCCATCTCGTCCCGTTTCACCATCTATCCATATCTTATGACCTGGGCGGCATTTTACGGATTGGTTTGGCTGTTTTACTGGCGAACGCATATCCCAGCTTTGAACGCTCAATTGCTGGGCATCCAGTTTTTGCTAGTCATCATCGGCGCAGGATTATCGTATGACGTGGGCCGTCATTTGGATGGCATCAGCGCCCTGCTCGAAGGCCTTTCGGCCAGCACCTATCCCAACCGCACGCTAGAGATCAAAAATGCCGAAGACCGCATCAGCGCCGAGTTGACGCGTTCGCGCCGCTACCACCATCCGCTCTCGCTCCTGCTCGTGGAATTGGACAAGAAGTCGGAGGCGGGCGACGCCAAGGCCATCAAGGGAGTTCAAAAGGACCTGTTGCACCGCTTCGCCGTTGCCCGCATCGGTCAGATCATCAGCGACCGCGCCCGCGAAACCGACCTGGTGTTGCGCGACCGCGCGGGACGATTCCTGCTCCTCTGCCCCGAGACCAACAGCGAAAACTCCCTCCTGTTTGGCGATCGCATTCGCCGTGCCGTGATGGAAAGCATGGGCGCCGACGTGAACTGGAGTTTTGCCTCCTTCCCCGAAGACGCGCTGACCTTTGAAGAGTTAGTGGAATTTGCCGAACACCGTCTTGGTATTCTCGATCCTTCCCAATCGCAAGAGCAGACGCAGACACAGGATCAGGAAGCATTGGTTTAGTCACGCACTTTTTATCGGTATTTACGCGACAAAGATATTGAGTTAACATGAGCACATTGACCATGAGCCTTAAGTCTGGCAAACCTCTCGACGACGCCTGGGTGCGGAAATTTGATCCCAAGAAGCGAATCTTCACTGGGCAGGCTTATCATTTCCTCAAACGGGTTTTCGATCTCACCCTCACGATCCTGGCTGTGCCATTCTGGCTTCCCTTGATCGGCGTCATCGCGTTAATTATCAAAGTCACCTCGCCCGGCGCGCCCGCCGTATTCGTCCAACTCCGCACGGGCAAAGGCGGACAGCGCTTCCGCATGTACAAGTTCCGCTCGATGGTACCCAATGCCGAGGAGTTGAAGAAAAAGTACGCCCACTTGAACGAGTTGAAGTGGCCTGACTTTAAAATCACCAACGATCCGCGTATCACGCCGATCGGCAAATTCCTCCGCAAGACCAGCCTCGATGAAATTCCGCAACTGTTCAACGTGTTGAAAGGCGAAATGAGTTTGGTGGGACCGCGTCCCACCTCCTTTGGGGCGGATACCTACAAACTCTGGCACACCGAACGCCTAGACGTTCTCCCCGGTCTCACAGGTCTCTGGCAGATCATCGGGCGCGCCTCGATGGAATTCGACGACCGCCTGCGTCTCGACATCGCCTACATTGAAAGGCGTAGTCTCTGGCTCGATTTCTCCATCCTGTTCCAGACCGTGTTTGCCGTTGTAAAACAGCGGGGCGCGCACTAAACCGCGCCGTTCATTCTTAAATCCAGTAAATCACGATTTTAAGAAACACCACTGGCAACCGTCATTGCGAGCGCTCTTCGCGACACTTGCACCGCACTGCGTTCCCTGGCATCGCCCGCCAGGGCAGATGTGGTGCAGTGCAGGTGAGCAATCCCCCCTCCGCGCGCGGGATTGCTTCGTCGGGAAGACCGCCCTTCTCGCAACGACGACACGGATCTGCAATTTACTAAAACCCAATCTCAGCGAGGTTCAACATGCTCACAAGCAAATTATTTTCGCGTCCCGTCATTTATGTCGTGGCGGTCGTTTACGTCATTCTCAGTTTCCTCACCCTCGCCTGGGGCGATGCCATCGCCGCCGCGACCGTGAGAGAGGATCAATATTTTGAATCGGTGGGCGCGCTGGGATTCTTTATCGCCGCGCTCTTCTTCTTCCTCGCGTTTTGGAACTCGCGCCGCGACCTCAAAAAAGGCGGGCTGGCGTGGGTGAAGCCCCTCGTCCTTCTCGGCTTCGCGCTCGTTTTCTTCTTCGGCGCGGGCGAAGAGATCAGTTGGGGACAGCGCATCTTCAACATCGCCACCCCCGAAGAGATCAATGCCGTCAACGACCAGGGCGAGATCACCATTCACAACATCGACATCGGCGGCACGAACATCCCCTTTGAAACCATGTTCGACCTGCTATGGATGTCCTTCGCCTTCGCGCTCCCGTTCGCGGCGCTGTTCATCAAACCGCTGGGGCATTTTGCCGAAAAATTTATTCCCATCAGCCATTGGGGCGTCGGCCTGTTGTTTGTGTTCAATTATCTGTGGGCAAAAGTTGCCAAGTCCATCCACGCCGCGGCCTATGCCTATGACCGCGTCCCGTTCCGACAGGCCGTGCAGGAAATCAAAGAGAGCAACTACGCCATCCTGTTCGCGCTGGTCGCGTTCTTCCTCTTCCTTGTTGCGCGTGAAGCCGCGGCCCAAAAATCGTAATGGACTCTCCCATCCGCTATCAAATCATCAACGCGCTGGCCGAGCGTGATTTGGCGCGGCAGATTTGGCAGAGCCTGCAAGAGACGGCTCCGCATAGTTTCTTCAATTCATGGGGATGGATGTCCGCATGGCTGGCGAGCCTGCCCGCCGACCGCGAGATCAAACTCCTCGCCGCGTTTCTGGACGGGAAGCCGGTCGCGGCGTTTTTCGCGGGTCGCGCCCGCGGACTGCGTTACGGCTTTTTGTCCTCGCGCACCTTCGCGCTCAACGCGACGGGCAACTCCCACTTTGACCAACTCTTCATCGAATACAACCGCATCCTCCTCCGTCCCAACTTCGCGCCCAATTGGACTGAATTGTGGCACGCGATCGGCCCCTGGGACGAATTCCTCCTCCCCGGCCTCGCCGCAGACTTCGCCCAAGCCGCGTCGCTCAGCGCGGACCTTCGCGGCCCTTTCAGCGTCCTCACCGACAAGATCGAAAACTCCCATTGGGTGGATCTGCAAAAGATCCGCGCCGCCAACATGGACTACCTCAGCCTGCTCAGTTCCAACCGCCGCAGTCAAATCCGCAGGTCGTTGCGCGAATATGAACAGGAGGGCGGCCTCACCATTCGCGAGGCGGGCGACCTCTCGGAAGCGCTGACGATGTACGCGGGACTGATTGAAATGCACCAGCGCGAGTGGAAAAAACGCGGCAAGCCTGGCGCGTTTACCAACGACTATTTCCGCCAGTTCCACGAGCGTCTGATCCGTGAGCGCTTTGAAAGCGGCGAGATTCAATTATTGCAGGTCAACGCGGGCGCGAACCCATTGGGGTTTTTGTATTGTTTTCTGTATCAGGGCAATGTCCTTTTTTATCAAAGCGGATTTGGTTACGGCGAGGGGAACGCCCAGCGCCCTGGATTGGTTTCACATTACCTAGCCATTTTGCACAACGCCTCGCGCGGATTCAATTCCTATGATTTTCTCGCAGGCGAAGCGCAATACAAATCCAGCCTGGCTACGCACTCCGCGCCCATGTTGTGGATGCGGTTGATTCGCGGCCCCGTCCGCATGCGCTTCGAGCAGTCCCTGCTGGCGGCGCGGAACAAGGTGAAGTCCATGCCTGGATTGTTGGCGCGGTTGAAGTCGCTTCGCGATCGATTCGACTCGCAAGGATAAAGAATGACGCGTCGAATCGTTTTGTGGATCGCGCTCGCGTGCCTGTTGGCATCCTGCCTCCCTGGCGAAAGGTTCGGGCAGGCCGCGCCCAGCCCACGTCCAGGAAATGATGCGACGGCCACGGCCGTTCCCATCCCCACCAAGCCCACAGGTTGGTGCAAGCGTCCGTATGCTGATTCGTCCATTTGGAATGTGCCGATTGATTGGGACTTCGCGCGCGTGCATCCGCAAAATCAGAATATGATGGCGGCGTTTTTTGCGGGCGATGCGTGGATCGGCTCGGACGCAGACCAGTACGCGCCGAATATTTACATGGTGGATAACGACACGCCGTTGGTGGCTGTGAAGTTGCGGAAGAATCGCTTCCGCGACGCGCTCGACGACTTGACGATTCATTACGGACAATCGGGCGGCGTGGTGATGGTTCCTTTGCCCGCGAACGCCCTGCCCGCGCCAGGCACGGACGCGCAACTGGTAGCGGTCAATGTGGACACGGGCGAGGAGTGGGGAATTTTTCGCGGCGATATCGTGATGGGCAATTGGATCGCCGACGGCGTCTATCGTTATCACATTGACAATTCGGGTATTCCGCCCAAGGGGTTCGCGCATCGCGGCGCGGGGATCGGGAGTCTGGCGGGCATCGTGCGTCCGTGCGAAGTGGAGCGCGGCTACATTGACCATGCCGTGACGCTGGCCTACGACTCCGCCTGCGAGCCGTCAACTTGCGAGGCGAACGGCTGGCCTGCCTACATTCCGCCGTTCACGAAGACGGACGGCGATGGCTTGTCGCAATTCGATATTCCCGATGGCGCGCGTTTGGCAATTCGGCCAGAGGTCACGTTGGAGCAGATCAACCAGGCTTGCCGCATGGTGCGCGGTTGCGTTGT
Organism: Chloroflexota bacterium; assembly: GCA_016234485.1. GTDB lineage: Bacteria > Chloroflexota > Anaerolineae > Anaerolineales > Villigracilaceae > Denitrolinea. The sequence continues at coordinate 21,388 of JACRBL010000016.1, read as the reverse complement.
GTGGGTGTTGGCGATGCAACGCTATGGCGGCTTTATCGTGGACAATAGCGATCACCCCAAAACCTATGCCGAGGGCAACGAGACCGCCAACTGGGATCGCCGCGTGTGGACGCCCAACATGCTTCGCCATATTCCGCCGTCGTGGTATGTGGTTTTGGATTGGAATTTTCCCATCACGCGTTAGGCTTATCTTTTGGGTGATTTGTCGCGATGTTGTAAATGCTGTATACTGTTTGCGACGTTTGATTGTTTATAAAACTTGGCTCATGTATAGAAGAAGACCAACTTGTTTCTCCCGACGGACATCGGGACGATGTGCGAGGAGGGCGAACTTCCCGACGCCCCTGGCGCCGTGCGGCTTAAGCCGTACCAGGGCAGGTGAGCAGTCCCCTCCATGGTTCGGGGGTTGCTTCTGCGGAAGAACGCCGCCTCGCAATGACAGCACAGAGTTTACACATGAGCCAGACCCTTATCGTCATTTTAGAGAGAGCGAAGGAAAAGATGGACGTTCAGAAATCCAGAAAAACAGATTTTCTTTACATATTGATCGCCGTAGCGATGGCCGCCGGGGCGGCGATTCTAATCGGCTTTCCCGATCCCGATATCGGCTTGTTTGCCGCGCTGGGATTCATGGGCATCGCGCTGATGATGGCGATCTACGTCACGCCGAGTTTGGGCGCGGACGTGTTAATTATCGCCATCTTCACGAACATTTCCGACGAGTTGACCAATCGCGGCTTCCCCAGCCTCATCAAGCCTTTGGTGGGCGTGGTGGCGCTGGCGATTTTCGTTAAATATTTCCAGACCGGACGCGGCGCCACGGCGGGCAGCGGCAAGACTGCGCGGGTGGAGTTTTTCCTCTTCCTGCTCTTTGCCGCGACGGCGGCCTCCTTCGTTGTGGCAGATAATAAAGACCGAGCCATGACCGCCATCCTGGACATTGGCAAGGACATCGTCATCCTTTACTGCATCCTCTATGCCCTGCGAAGCCCTCAAGTCTGGAAACGCTCGGTATGGGTGGTGGTAGGGGTAACAACCTTCCTTTGCCTTTTGGGCGCGTATCAATATTTCACAGGCCGCTTCGATAGCGATTTATTTGGCATGGCCTCGGTCAAGTTCGACTCGGTGGTGGAAGGATCGAGCACGCGGCTGGGAGGTCCGATCAACGCGCCGAATATGTGGGGGCAGACCGTCGTCGCTGTGATGGCGATCGCCGCCTTTCGGTTATTCCACGAACGGAGCAAGGTCACCAAACTGGTCGTGGCAGGGTTGCTGGGACTCATGATGCTGGAGACGCTCAACACCTACAGCCGCGGCGCGTATCTCGCGCTGGGAGTGGTCGCGCTGTTGATTATGTTCGTATTTGAGAAGCGGATCAATCGTCTCGCGGCGCTGACGGCGGTGGGGCTGTTCGTTTTATCGGTTCCATTCTGGCCTGCCACGTATCGCGAGCGGCTGGTTTCGCTTTCCATTCTCACGCCTTCGAGCAATAATGAATTTGCCGTGTACCAGGATAGTTCCTTGCGCGGACGAAGCAGTGAAATGTTGGCAGGCATCGAAATGTTCAAGGCCAATCCCATCATCGGCGTGGGCGCAGGCAATTACAAGAACAATTACCAGTCTTACAGTCAGTTGCTTGGCATCGAGTTGCGCGCCGAGGAACGCGACGCCCATTCCCTCTATCTTCAAATTTTGGCCGAGACGGGCGTCCTGGGTTTCATCGCGTTCGCAGGCGTAATCGGCGCCCTGTTCATCGCATTGGGCAAAGCCCGCCAGGCGGCAGATGCCGACCTGCACCTCCACGATTGGCTTCCGTGGTTGAACGCGATGCAGGTATCGTTGATCGCCTATCTCGTCGCGGCCACCTTCCTGCATGGCGCGTACATCCGCTATTTCTGGATTTTGGTCGCGCTCACCCTGGCCGCCATCCAAATCACGTATGACTTGCTTGAAGAGCGACAGCAAAAACCCCTCATCGGAAACCGATTTTGACGCAAGAGACTGAAAACCTGCCAGAACAGCAGGACCACATGGTCCGCAAGGTGGCGAGCGGCGTCGTTTGGAATTTACTGGCCTTTGGCTTCGGCAAACTGACGCTCCTGCTCGTCACCTCCATTCTGGCGCGCCTGCTCACCAAAGACGAGATCGGCGTGGTGGGCGCGGCTGTGGTCGCCATCAACTATTTGACGATCATCAAAGACCTCGGACTTGGTACCGCCCTCATCCAAAAACGCGGGGACGTGAACGAAGCCGCCAACACCGTCTTCACCATCAACATCATCCTGGGATTCCTGCTCTCCCTCCTGGTCATTCCGCTCGCGCCGTTTGTGGGAGATTACTACAACGATCCCCAGGTGACCTCCGTTCTGCGCTGGCTTGGAATTTCGTTCGCCATCAACGCATTTGGCGCGGTGCACGTTGTCTGGTTATTGCGCGACCTCGATTATCGCCGCAAGGCTCTGCCCGAGATGGGCAACTCGCTCGTCAAGGCCGTTGTCTCCATCGGGATGGCGCTGGCGGGATTCGGCGTCTGGTCGCTGGTGTTCGGACAGATCGCAGGCGCGGCCGCCTCCGTCATCCTCGTCTGGATTCTGCTCCCCTGGCGGCCGCGTCTTTCCATTGACCGCGGCATCGCAGCCTCGCTCTTCAAATTCAGCTCCTCCATCGTCGGCTCTGACGTTTTGACCGTCTTCATTGATAACGTGGACTACCTCATCGTCGGGCGCGTGTTTGGACTCGCCGCTCTCGGCGTTTACACCTTTGCCTATCGCCTGCCCGAACTGCTCGTGATCGGCAACCTGTGGATTTTGGGAACCATCGCCTTCCCCGCCTTCTCCTCCATTCAAGATAAGCCCGACGAAATGCGACGCGGCTTCCTCGGCTCCGTCCGCCTCGTGGAATTGATCGTCACGCCCATCACGCTCGGCCTCATCGTCGCGGCTGACCCGCTCGTGCGCGTCGTCTTCGGCGAAGAGTGGCTGGAGATCATCCCCATTCTGCGCGTCCTCGCGGCCTACGCCTGGATCTATTCCATCGGCTTCCACGTGGGCGGCATCTACAAAGCCGTTGGCCGACCAGACATCCTGCTCAAACTTTCAATTTTTTCCATCGTCATTATTGTCCCGTCCCTTTTGCTTGGCGCGCAATTCTACGGCGTGATCGGCGTAGCCTACGGACATCTCTTCGCCGTCATCGTCCGCCGCACGGTCAGCCTCATCGTCGCCACCCGCTTCGTCAACGTGACCGTGGCGGAGATCTTCGCGCAAGTCCGCGCCTCCCTCCTCGCTGGCCTCGCCATGACCGTCCTCGCGCTGGCGACTCTCTTTTTGACCTCAGGCTGGTCTCCGCTTCCTCAACTTTTGTGCGTCGCGATGGTCGGCGCGCTCGTCTATCTCGGTCTGCTCTGGCGCACGGAGCGCGAAAACTTCACGCGCCTCGCGCGAGTTTTCAACCGTTCGCAAAATTAAGATAAATCCTCAAAACGGAACACGCTACACGTTTCCTCCCTCAACTCACTTGCAAAGGAAACTCCCTTCATGCAAAACCATCGCTTCGTCTTCGTCTGCGGACTCCACCGCAGCGGCACATCCATCATGTTTCGTTCCCTGCGCGACCATCCCGCGCTGAGCGGATTTCACAACACCGCCTCGCCCGAAGACGAAGGAATGCACCTGCAAACCGTCTACCATCCCTCGGGCTATTACGGCGGCGCGGGCAAGTTTGGCTTTAATCCCGAAGCGCGCCTCACCGAAACATCGCCCCTCGTCACCGACGCGAACCGCGCCAAACTCTTCAAAGAATGGTCGCCCTATTGGGAATTGGAAAAACCCTACCTGCTCGAAAAGTCTCCGCCCAATCTCATCCGCACGCGCTTCCTGCAGGCCATGTTCCCCGATTCGTATTTCATCATTCTCCTGCGCCATCCGCTGGCTGTCTCCTACGCCACCCGCAATTGGTACAAGCAATATCGCATCTACTGGCGCGGCCTGCCGCGCATCCTGGAACATTGGCTGGTCTGCCATGAAATTTTTATGCAGGATCGTCCGCACCTCAAAAACGCGCTGACCCTCACCTACGAACAATTCGTCGCCGAGCCATCCAAGGGGACGAGTCAAATTTACAACTTCCTCGGTGTGGAAGATTTTCCCAATAAACAAAAAGTCCTCTCAGGCGTCAACGATAAATATTTCGCCAAGTGGCGCAAAGACCAGCAGGGCTTCTTCACGGGGCTGATGACCAAATCCCTCATCAACCGCTTCGAAACGCGCTTCAACCGTTTCGGCTACAGCCTCGTAGACTTGCACCGCGCCGACTTCGCCGAGGCCTGAGCCATGCCCTCCGTCTCCGACATTCCCAACCACGCGGTGGACTGGCGTCTCTTCCTGCCAGCGCGCAAAACGGAGCGGATTCTCCTCCTCGAGCGCGGCGACAGCGACTTCGGACGCTCCTTCCGCGAATTAAAGATTCCCTTCGAGACCGCCTCCAGCCTGACCGACCTGCCCGCGCAGCGCGACTTCGACCTCGTAGCCGCGCCCCTCGGCTTGGACGCGTCCGCCTCACTCCCGACCTTGCGCGACCTCCTCCGCCCGGGCGGGACTCTCCTCTTCGGCTTCGCGCGCCGGGACGCGAGTCTGGCCGCCATGACGCGTTCCCTGCGCGGGCTGGGATTTCGCTCCGTCCAATTTTTCGCGGCCATTCCCGATTTAATTTCCCCCGAATATATTTTGCCGCTCGGCGCGCAGGAACTCTCGTTCATGCTCGCGCATCGTTACGAACACAAACTGCCGCGTCTGGCTTTACGCGCGATCGCAAGCGGAGCGCTCTTTCCGTTCATGGGACTCGCACGGCATCTTCTTCCAAACTATTTCGCGGTTGCCAGCGACGGCGGCGAGACATTCTCCGACGCGTTGACGCGCATCACGGCCTCCCAATTGCCCCACGCTTCGCGCCTGCGCTGGACTTTGCATTCCAACGGCGGCGCAGATTTGAACGACAACGTGATCTTCCTGGGCTTCGAACACGGCAAGCGGAATCCTTCGCTGGTGGCCAAAGCGCCGCGTTTACCGTCCAACAACTGGGTCGTGCAGACCGAGTCCTCACATCTTTCTGAAATTTGGACTCTCCTCGGCAAAGACGCGCCGCGGCGTTTGCCCGAACCGATTGCCCTCGCCGAAGTGGACGGGCAGGCCGCGCTGGTCATCTCCTACGTGGACGGGCAGGGGCTGATCCACTCATCGCGCAACGGCTTGTGGAACGACCCCGCTCGCCTGCTCAAATTGGCGAGCGACGCGGCGCGCTCCCTTCGTGAGGTTCACGAGCGCGCGGCGAAACCGTTGGCCGCGGGCGAGCGCGTCCCCTCCGACCTGCCGCGCAAGATCGAAGCCTTTCGCAAACTTTTTTCGCCGAGTGAAGCAGAGTCCCGTCTGCTCGCGGAGTTGGAGCAGGCGGCTTCGGCGCAGGCCTCCACGCACAAGACTCTCATTCAGGGCGATTTCTGGCATGGCAACATCATTCGCGGCGCGAAGCACGGCGACCTGATGTTGATAGACTGGCAATACGCCCGCTGGGACTCGGACGTGAGCCTCGACGTATATCTTTTCCTTTTGGCGGGCGCGCTCGCCAACACGCACACCCACGACGCGCAGTCCAAAGCCCGCGGCGCAGCGGAACTGCTCGCGCAGTGGCGCGCGGAAATCGTCTCCGCCTATCTTGCCGCGTACGGCGCGGCGGACAAATTTTCCCTGCTCCCTGCGCGCTTGGGCATGTTGCAGTGTTGCATCGAAAAAGCCACCCGCGCCGCTCTCGACTTCGGCTCCAACCAATCCGACGCGGAAGCCTGGCGTTGGTTGTTTTATGAATTATCGCAAAACGGACTCCAAAGTCTCTGACTTTGGATAGCGAACGTCAAAGACGTTCGACTCCGCGCAAATTTTGAATCTTTCCATGACACCTAACCCTCCCTCCCGCAAATACAACATCGCCTTCCTCATAGACGGCCTCGGCATGGGCGGCGCCGAGCGCATGATGATTCCCATCCTCAAACAACTGCGCGGCGAAGACTTTGAGCCGCGCGTCGCCGTCTTTCAGGCGCGCGAGGGCAACCCCATCGCCAAAGACCTGCAAGCCCTCGGCATCACCGTGGACTATTTTCCGATCCCCTATCTTCGCGATGTGGGCGCCGTGCTTCGCCTGGTAAAATATTTTAAGCAAACCAAAACAGACCTCGTCCACACGCAACTGGAACTGGCCGACAGCCTCGGCAGTATCGCGTCCAAGTGGGCGCGCCTGCCCTCGGTCAGCACGCTCCACACCATGCCCTCACAAGACATGCGCCTGAAATCGTGGGCGCATCAGACCATCGAGTTTTGGTCGCTGCGACTCTTTTGCGACCGCGTCATCTCAGTGGCGGAGGAAGCGCGGCAGTATCATCTCAAGATCAGCGGCGCGCCCGAAAAGCAGAACATCACCATCTACAACGGGATTGACCTGACCCGCTTCGCCCATCTCGACGGGACGCGGGACGCGCTTCGCCGCGAGCTGGGCATTCCATCCGACGCGGAAGTCCTCACCACGCTGGCTGTCCTGCGCCAGCCGAAGGGGATTCAGTTCATGATCCAGGCCATGCCTGCGGTGTTGGAGGCTCGTCCGAAGGCGGTATATCTCGTCGCAGGGGACGGTTCGCACCGCGCCGCGCTCGAAGAGGAGGCGCGCCGCGCGGGCGTGGATCGAAGCGTCATCTTCGCGGGGATGCGCTCCGATGTGCCGCGCATCCTGGCCGCGAGCGATGTCTTCGTCCTGCCCACGCTGACAGAGGCCCTCCCGACCGTGCTCGCGGAAGCGATGGCCTGTCGCCTGCCGATCGTCGCCAGCGCAGTGGGCGGCGTCCCCGAAATGGTGACCGACGGCGAAAATGGAAAACTCGTCCAGCCCGCGCGTCCCGATGAATTGTCCCGCGCGTGCGTGGAGTTGTTGTCGAACCCCGCCCTGCGCGAGCAGATGAGTCGGCGCGGCTGGGAGATCGTGAACGATAAATTCAATGTGAAAGGACAGGTCGAGCGGTTGAAGGAACTCTACCGCGGCCTGATAAAACAATATGGCCGATAAATTGCGAATTGTGGTGGTGGAACCGAACAACGGGGGTGGGCTGGTGCATTTTGCCTATCAGATGTGCGGGGCGCTTTCAGATCAGGGATTGGACGTGACCCTGTTGGTTGGCACGGAATATGAGCTGGCCGATCGCCCGCATAATTTTCGCGTGGCGAAGGTTTTGCAATTGTGGCAGGCTTTCGATCCCGCGTCGATGAAGTTGGAACACAAAGGATTTTTACAACGCATGTTTGGAAAAATCCACTGGCAGTTACGCCGTGTGGTGCGCGCCATGCGCCTGGTGTTGGCGTGGATGAAGATCGTCTCGTTCGTCACGCGCGCCAAGCCCGATATCGTCCAATTCACACGCATCGAACACCCGATCGAAGAGTTGTTCATCGCCTACCTGCGCCGCCGCGGATTCGCGCTCACACAACTCTGCCACGAATTTGAAAACCGCGAGGCGAAGGATTTTATCTCATCGTTTGTCAGTCGCCTAAGCGGAATCGTGTATCAGAATTTTTCGGGCATCTTTTTCCTCTCCGAAAAATTACGCCTGCGCTTTCTCGAGCTGCATCCGAGCATTCCGCCCGCGCACACGCATGCCATCCCGCACGGAAACTCGGACTGGTTGCTAAGTCTCCCGTCCACGCCGACGGCTGATTTGCGGAAACGACTCGGCCTGACAGAAAGCGAGCGCGTGATCTTATTCTTCGGCCTGCTCTCGCCGAGCAAAGGACTGGAAGACCTCTTCGAGGCCTTCGCGTTGATGCAAAAGGAAGTCTCGACGCGGCTGGTGGTGGCGGGTTATCCCACCAAGCATGTGAGCATGGAAAAATATTTGGATCGCAATCGTGAGTTGGGCATTTCGGAGCGAGTCATCTTCGACGCTCGCTACGTCCCGCTTGCGGATATCCGCCCGTTGATGGAGGTCGCGTCGCTGGTGGTGTATCCCTATCGCAGCGGCACACAGAGCGGCGCGTTGCAGACCGCGTACACGTTTGGCCGTCCCGTGGTCGCCACATCGGTGGGTGGATTGGCAGAGGTGGTGGAGGAGGGTAAGAGCGGATTCATTGTCCCGCCGCAATCGCCGCGTGAACTGGCCGAGCGAATCTCGCAACTCGTCCGTGATCCCGCGCTGGCAGATGAAATGGGACGTTACGCGCGTCGCTTGGCAGAGACGCGCTTCAGCTGGAAGACAGTGGCAGATTTGATGATGCCTGTGTTTGAGGAAGTGGTTACAAGAGAATAAATTTCGGGACACGGATCACGCAGATTTCACGGATTATTCAAAAAAGAGATCCGTGCGTCCGTGTCCGATAATTAACCCCGATACCGATTGACCCAACTCACCAGCGCGGCGAACCGGGGGAGTGTGTGCCGATGCGAGATGAATATCCTGCGGATGGTGAATGGTTCGCGCTTCACTTCCTCGAACGGGCTGGGGCCGTTCAACAGGGTGAAAGCCGCGCCGCATCCTGCTTCTTTTACCGCCAGTTGGATACCCGCGCTATAGTCGGTTTCGAGGCCGTTGGGGTAGGCGAATCCCACTGTTTCTTTTCCAAGTTCTTTTTCCACGCGCATTTTCGAGCCAAGGATCTCTATTTTTGCCTGTTCGATCGGGATTCGAGTCAATATGGGGTGGCTCATTGTATGCCCACCAAACTCGATTCCGTTCTGGCTCATTTCGCGCACCTGATCCCAACTCACCATCGAATTACGGAAGAACCCCGCGGGGATCGCGACTTCCAGCATTTCAGGCAGGCGCGCCGTCCAGTCGCGTTTCTCGCCTTCGCTGAGGATTTTCAGGCTTGCGATCAACTCTCCGCTAACCTGTTCGCCCTCGGCGCGGCCATTCCATTCGCGTCGCGTTCCATTGGGAAGATGGATATGGTTCAATTTGGTGTGATGGAAGCAGTACGCGACCAAATCCCAAAAAAAAGGGAGATCGCTTTCGATGTAATTGGTGGTGAGGAAAATGATGGCGGGGAAATTGTGTTTCCGCAGGATGGGATAGGCTTTGGTGTAATTATCCAAATATCCGTCATCGAAGGTGATGAGCGCGGCATGGGGCGGGAGAGGCTTGCCGCCTCGCAGCCAGTCCACGACCTGGCGCGTCGAGACGACGTTGAACCAGCGCGCCATATAATCCATCTGACGGTCAAAATCTGCGGGACGCGCGCTGACGTTCGGTTTGAAGGTGTCAAAGTCCGCGCGGTCGGGATCGTCAATGCGGTGATAGTTGAGGACGGTGAGTGAGTTTTTGTTGAACCCACGCCCGAAGCGGACGAGTCCGCTATGGAAGGCGAAGGAAAAGAGCGCTTCTTTTAATTTTGAGCGCCGGGTTTTTCGTGTGTCGACGGGGTTGAGGTACATTTATTTTTTCCTGTTATTACTAAAGTGGAAGTCTCTCTTATATTTAGCAGTTCTTCGGAGCGGCATGTAAAGGATCAACCGCAGGGAACGACTTGATTCGTCACGGCATGGGTATCTACATGGATGGGGCGGCGCTTCATCCGCTTACACCGCACTTGCCCTCGGTGTAGGTGTCCGCTTCACATCCGCTGACCAATTTCAGAGCGTGTCGCCCACGCCTTTTGATAGGCGTTCACCGTAGCCTTAACTTGATGTTCCAAACTGAACTTTTCGCGCACGCGTCTCTGCGCGCTTTCGCCGAGACGGTTTGCGAAGGCGCGGTCTTTCGCGAGGCGGATCAAGGCTTGGGCCAGCGCGTGCGGGTCTTCGGGCGGCACGAGTAGCGCGTGTTCTTCGTGGGAAACCAGTTCGGGCATGCCGCCCGCGTTCGAGGCGATGATGGGGCAAGCCAGCGAGCCAGCCTCGAGCAGGGCGATGGGCGTCCCCTCGTAGCGCGAGGGCATGACGAAAATATCGCAGGAAGCCAGCGCCGAAAGGATGCTCTCGCGCGGCAGGTAGCCAGGCAGGATCACGCGTCCCTGCAAGCCCGCCTCTGCGATCTGGCGCGTCAACTCTGCGCGCGTCTCCCCCTCGCCGATGATGACGCAGGCAAGATTTGGAATTTCTTGCGCGGCCTCTTGCATGGCTTCGATCAACACGTCGTAGCCTTTGATGCGCACGAGGCGTCCCACCGCGAGGCAGATCAACGCGTCGGAGGGCAGGTTGAATTGGGCGCGCAGAAAGTTCGGCCCGATCTTCGGCGGCGCGGTGTCCACGGCGTTGTAGATCAACTCGATCTTGTCGGCAGGGATGCCCGAGCGCAACAACATGCCGCGATCTTTTTCGGAGACGGTGACGTATAGCGCGAGTTTGCGATTGGTGGCGAGTTCGAGCGCGGTGTAAATTTTTCCACGTGTCGAAGCGCCGCCGTGCTCATTTTCGTACCAACTGTTGATGGTGGAAACCAGCGCCACGCGCGTCAGGCTGGCCGCGAGGCTGGCGTAGAATTTCGATTGGATGTTTTGCGTGTCCAACACCTGAAAGCCTTCCGTGCGGATCAGGCGGACGAGACGCGGCAGGATGCGCGGATCGGTCTTTCGACTGCCGAGAACGTGGACGGGGAGTCCCAGCCGTTTCGCTTCGCGCGTCACCGCGCCGTTTTCCAGGCCAGCGAGCGCGGCCGTGCCTGACGGGAAGCGCGTCAGCATCGAAAGGACGCGCGACGATGCGCCGCCGTAGAAGTTGGACAGATCCATGATTAAGGTTTTAGGAGGATTGGGCATGAGTGTGGATTCGGCCTGGGATGTGTAACCCCCTTCACCGTCGGTCGATGCGCTCCCAGAGGTGGAGTTGTCCGCCGCGCAGGAATCGGATGAATCCCTGCAATGAGGCCATGTTGGAGTTGGTCAGGAAGGCGGGCAGGTAGAGCAGGCGTCCCAGTTTGCTTTTCTTGGGGAGACGATCGCCGAGGAGGGCGAGTCCGTAAAACGCGGCTTGGCCAATGAGAAGGATGAGCCAGAAGTTGTTGCTGGCCGCGGGGATGAGGACGATGGCGAGGTTGGTGAGCGCCGCGCCGATCATCAGGAACGGGAGCATGAGGCGCAGGAATTTGTGCGAAAAAATTTGCCACATCAAGAGGGGATTATTGATGGGCAGGGTGTGTTTGGCGAGCGCGAAGGATTGGTAACGCCCCGCGTTGATGCGAGAGCGGCGCTTGATCTCATCTTGTGCGGTGGGCGAGACGCGTTCGCTGGATTTGGCCTCGGGCGCGTAGACGAGACGATCTCCCTGGCGGACGACCTGCATGGCGATGTAGAAATCGTCGTTGATGATGCCCTGCGGCGGCGCGACGTATTTCCCCTTGCGGATGGCGAGGATTTCACCCGTAGCGCTGGTGCAACTGCCGAGGCGGCTTTCCTGTTTTTTAATGAAGGATTCGTATTTCCAATACAGCCCTTCGGATTCGCCCAAACCGCCGTCGCCTTTTTCGATTACCTTCGCTCCGCTGACCGCGCTAATGTGCGGATCGCTGAACGGCGCGATGATCTGCTTGATGGTGTTTGCCTGGTAGGTGTTGTTGGCATCGGAAAAGAGGATGATGTCGCCGCGCGCTTCGGAGACGCCGCGGGTGATGGCGGCCATCTTTCCGCCGCGCTGGGGCTGGTGAAACGCTTCGATGCCGCGCCCCACGTACTCGTCGAGAATGTCGCGGGTGCGGTCGGAGGAACCATCGTTGACAATGAGGATTTGCAGTCGATCTTTGGGATAGTCGAGATTCAGGGAGTTTTTGATTTTCTCTTCGATGGCAAGTTCTTCGTTATATGCGGCGATCAGGAGCGTGACGAGAGGCAGGTCCTCTTTTGGTTCAGCGAAGCGCAGGGGCGGGCGGAGTCGTGCGAGAAGGGTGACAAGGAGGGGGTAGCCGAAGTAGGTGTAAAGGATGCTTCCAACCGATAGCCAAAACAGGGCAGCCAGACTAGGTACAATAGGGGACATTGCGAAGACCTTTCAAAATTGTAAGATTATTGAAGGGCGTGTATAATGATATTTAGACAATTGTAACCGAGTTTAGAATCGCTTACTGATTTCCCTCTTTTATGGGGCGTTGCGCGGTGAGAATTATTGGTGCGGCGCATGATGGCAGTTTTTCGCGACGAATGTGTATGTTCGAGAGTCCAAAGCCGCCCTGCTGGGAATCGTTTCGAGATTCAATTGCTGGCGGCGCTTCTTAATGGCGTATTTGTGCCTGGCGGTCGTTGATTCAATTTTGATTGGAGTGTGAAACAATGGAAATTCGTTATTATCTGCGAGTCGTTCAGCGAGGATGGTGGTTGATCCTCGCTTCAGCGCTGGTGGCAGTGAACCTGTCGCTGGCGTATTCTTACTATGTGGCGGAGCCGCGCTATGAAGCGTACGCGCGCTTCATCATCAGCCCCAACCTGTTGATTGTGGAAGGGCGCGATGTGGTGAACAGCCTCGAGGCCCTGGACAAGCGTTCGATCATTTCCACGTACGCCGAAGTGATCAACAGTCCGCAGATCATCAACAACGCCATCGGCCTGTTGAATGGAAAACCTGCCGACTACGCGGGATATGACACCTCGGTGACGGTCTTGCCCGACACGAACATCATCCGTTTCAGCGTTCAGGGGCCAGACCCGCAGGTGACCGCCATGCTGGCGAACGCCATCGGCCAGTACGCGATTGACTTCATCAAGGAGTTATACACCGCCTACGACATCCAATTCCTGGATAAGGCCATGCCGCCAAGCGAGGCGTACTATCCGCGCCCCGAGCAGGATGCCGTTTTGGCCTTGTTGGTGGGCCTGGTGGTCGGCGCGGGCTTGGCGATCTTCCGCGACATGCTGGCTAGCACGATTGATAAACTCGGCGAGCGCCGCATGATCGACTACGAGTCGATGGCCTACTCACGCTCCTACTTCGAGCGTAAGGTGCGCGAAGAGATGGCGAAGCGCCCCGACGCGGTGCAGACCCTGGCCTTTGTCTATTTGAATGGGATCGAGGAATATTACGATTCGCTTCCGCAGGCCTACATCAACCGCATCATGCGCCAAGCGAACGATATCCTCAAAGATGAACTGCGCGGCAATGACATCGTTGGCCGCTGGTCAAAGATGGAATTTGCCATCCTTCTGCCCGCCACCGAAGGCAGTTCGGCCATCCGCAGAATGGCGAGCATTCAAGAATCGCTGAGCGTCCCCATGATGCTGGAGCCAGATGGCGACCACTTCATCAGCCTCGACCCGCGCATCGGTCTCGCAGACCGACAGGGCGGCGAGCCGTTCAATGTCTTTGTGAACCAGACCGAACAGGCCCTGGAAATTTCCATGCAGTCGGATCACAAGATCAACCAGTACAAGGTTCGCCCGTTCGGTTAGAACGGAAGCAACCCATGAAGACTGCAAGCGCTTTATACGAAGGGAGCCCCATGAATACGAAGGCTTTTGTTACGGTACTTGTTTTAATGATGTTGATTTTGAGTCCCATTCGGGTTGCGGCAGATGCGCCCTCCCAGGCAAATTTGCAGGGCGGCGAAAATGCCGTTTCTGTGACGTTTGCCGGCCTGGGCTACTTAGACTCGGAACTGGTCGGACCGTTGGACGGGACGCGCCGAATCTTTAGCGTTCCCGCCAACTGGCAGTTGAAGCCCGGCGGTTCGATCACGCTCGACTTCAACGTGCTACTCACCGGCGCGGACGTGGGCCTGGTGGAAGGGAAAACAGCCGCCTACTCTGGCACGCTCACCGTCACATTCAACAACAAGGTGCTGGGCTATGTCCGCCTGGAAGCGGGCGGCAACAAAACCGCCACCTTCATCATCCCCGCGGACGCGATTACGTCCATCCGCGAGAACGGCCAGCACGAACTGAACATTCAGTTAAACGCCCAACTCGATTGTCTTTACGACGTGCGAACAACGGTCACAGTGCTGGCGACCTCACGCTTCGACATGCTGTTCGACATCGCCTCGCCCGAACTGAACCTGGCGCGCTTGCCCGCCCCGTTCTTCCTCCGCAATTCGCTGTTGCCCGATACCACCCTGCTGGTGGTTTCGAGCCAGTCCACCGCCGAGGAATTGCAGGCCGCCATGGACGTGATGGCCGGCTTTGGCTCGCTGGTTTCCCGCACCTTCAACTTCTACCTGATCACCGACGACAAGGTGACGCCTGAACTGCTCGCCGCCAGCCATTTGGTCTTTGTGGGCATGCCCGGCAAGATGCCCATGCTCGAGCAGGTGATATTCCCCGTGACCATCGCGGGCGGACAGTTTGTTAACCTGCCGCCCGAATCCACCGAAGACGGCGTTTTGCAAATGGCTCACTCGCCCTGGAACCCCAACAAGGTGGTTTTGCTGGTGAGCGGCAACAGCGGCCCGGCCGTCATCAAGGCGGCGCAGGCGGCTGGCTCTGGCAAGATCTTCGTCCACCAGAATCCCGCCGTCTCGTACATCCGCGACGTGCAGACGCTGGCTGGCTCGCTGCCTGTCGTTGAAGATTTCACCCTCGCCGACCTGGGCTATGAAAACCAGCAAATTCAGGGCATCGGCATTGACCAGATTGATTACACCTTCCTCGCGGCGAAAGAACAACTAACCTCGAAGGAAGGGGTGGTGAAACTGGTCTATTACCATTCGGGCCTGCTGGATTATGGCGTTTCATCCATCGCCGTGGAGATCAACGGACAGATCATCGTCAGCGTGCCGTTCTCGAAAGAGACGGAGCAGATCACCACGCTGGAGATCAAGATTCCGCCCGGCGCGCTGCGCTTTGGCGAGAACACGCTCACCGTCCAGGCTCGAATGCAACCGAATCTCTCTTGCGACTTTTCGGGATTCTCGGACCCGTGGCTGTTGGTCTCCAACCAGACGGCTCTTCACCTCCCCGTAGCGGACGCGGCGCCTGTGGCCACATCCTACCGCGTAGATTTGAAGAACTTCCCCGTGATGTTCATGAAACAGAGCGACCTCGGCGACGTGGCCTTTGTGCTGGCCGAGAATGATCCCATTGGCTGGAAGGCCGCCGCCGACCTGGCCTATACGCTGGGCGCGATCTCCAAGCCGTCCATCTCGCATCTTTCCGTGGCCTACGCCAACGCCGTACCGGAAGAGATGCGCGCCAACGCTTCGCTGATCGTGGTGGGCAAGGCCAGCGCGTTACCGATCATGCGCGAGCTAAACGAGTCGCTCCCGGCCCCATTCAATCTGGAGACGAACACCGCTGAAGAGCAGGGTATGCAGATCGTGTATCGCGTCCCGCCTGGCGTGCAAGTTGGCTATCTTGAATTGGCGGCCTCGCCCTTCAACCCCGAGAACCTGGTGATGGTGGTTTCAGGCAACTCCGACGAAGGCGTGACCATGGCGGGTGGCTCCCTGCTTTCGGACGTGCTGAAGACGCAACTGACCGGCGTGTTCGCGATCACGAACGGCGTGCAGGTGGACGTGAGCGAGGGCCTCACCCACTTCTCCAACGTGGGCGGATCCATCCCCGGCTCGGAGCAGGTGATATTGACGCCCATCGCAACCGCCGCGCCGACCGAGCAACCCTCCGCCAACATGGACGGTCCCTCCTGGCTGTTGCCGCTAATGATCGCTTCGGGCGTGATCGTGATCATCATCCTTTCGATTGTCGCCCTCGGCGCGATCCGCAGGAATAAGACCCTGCAGTTCGATACGCCTGCCGAACAGGAAAAGCCCGACGAGAAGAAGTAATCTCTCGGCTTACTGAAGAATCAAATAACGGCAGAGATTCGCTTGAGTCTCTGCCGTTGTTGTTATTTCTCTTCCGCCGCTTTTTGCAAAACGCGAAAGCCATGCTCCATAATCTGCTGAACCCATCCTTCTGGGACGGGCTTCCCCGCTTCATATTGCTCAAGCGCTTCGAGCAGTGACCCGCGAATGCCGCCGGCACGGTGCGCCCAGTGCGAGTCTACAGAGACGCGTTCGAGGCGGTGAAGCAAAAGGCGGAGGAGGGAGGCGGTTGGGGAATTATTGGATTTCATAAGCGATCATCCCTGCTTTCATCGCGCCAGTGATAGCGCCGTCCACTTCTTCTTCGCCAGGAAAGAACCATTCTTCGGAATCATATTTCTCGCTTGAATATTTGTAGATGGCAAAATCCCAATTGTCCATATTTCCATTCCACGTGAGGCGACAAATGGGTAACGGCTCGTAGCGGTCTGTGCGATCAAGATAAAGATATTTTCCTTTGAACCGCGCCGAATAGCCGCGCTTGATTTTTTTCGGAAAGAAGGCATCCAAGAGTGAGGTGGAATCCTTCAAATCCACACGATTGAATTCGTCAATCAGTTTTTGTACTTCTTCCTGAATTTCGGTTGGAATGGCTTGTTTCTTCGGCATGACTATTCTCCAAAACTCTCACTCAACAATGACTCAAATAACCCGTTGACCTGCCTCTCGCTCTCCCATCCGCCCCCGCAGCGACTCGTCCCACGCCACCACGCCTGCCCCCTCCTGCCTCCCCCAAATCCGACATGAAAATCTTGGTTGACAAGTTTATATATACTGTCGGATTTAGGGGATGTGTCCAAAGGACGGAGGGGATTGATTTTCACGAAAACGCCTCCGCCAGTAGACTCTCAAACAGTCCCTCCAGGTCTCGACAGGCTCGACCCAACGCCTGCCGCGTGGATTGCGTAGCGCCCATCCGCCCCCGCACGAAGGCCCCCGAGCCGCTTTGATGCGAGTGGAAGCGAGCGCCACCACGCCCGCAAGCACACTCATTTGGAGGTTCGTAATGTCATGCCAGTCCAAATGGCTCCCGCCAGATCTATTACTCCCAACAGGATAATGATGGGTTTGACGAGACCCAGGATGACAAAGGTTGTAAGAAAGAGGATGATACTGGAGCGGACAGGGACCGTCCATTGGAAAAAATCGGTCGTTTCTTTTCGCGCCGCCTGGATGTAGTAATAACCCAGCAAAAAAAGCAGCATCCCAACGATCCGAATCCATACCTCGTTCGTGCTGGGGATTGAAACCATTCCAAGAACTGTGTTGGGTATGATCAGCATGGATAAACCGAATACTCCAAGATATATACCAAACACGAATATACTTCGCGCGCTTTTACTCATTTTGACTCCTTGTCAAAGTTTATTTTCTTGATTTTCTATCTTCCATCCGCCACCGCCAAATAATAGCGCCAGCAGAGACTCCAGCAACCCATCCACCTGCCGCATGCCCCCCATCCGCCATCGCAGCGACTCGACCCGCGCCACCACGCCCGTCGAAGATCCCCGACAGGGGGCAAACTCTTCTTGCAGGTTCAGCGGTGAGGCAACGTGAAACCTAATCTTTCTTATCTTCATCTTCTATCGCTTGAACAATGGCAAGTATAACGCCTTCAATATTCTTCATCACATCCTTGTTCCAATAGCGGATGACTTTGTAACCGAGCGAGTTCAGGTATTTTGTTCTTTCTTCGTCATACTCTTCCTGGTGCAAATGCTGACTTCCATCCAGTTCAACAATGAGTTTCTTTTCGATACAGACGAAATCGGGGATGTACTTTCCAATGGCATGTTGCCTTCTGAAGTTGACTCCAAGTGTATCCCCGCGCAGGTATGCCCAAAGTTTTCGCTCGGCGGGCGTAGGTTCTTTGCGGAGTTCGCCAGCGCGGTGCATGATGGTAGGAGCGCTTCTACGCGGACGCGGCATCTGCCCCTCCCTGCCCTCCCCACATGCGACGAAGAACACGTCGAATTTGGGGAGGGGTCGTAACAGTTATACGGTTGCAAATACTCATTTTCGTGAATGCTATCCATTCTCCTCCTCAAATGCGACGAAGAACACGTCGAATTTGGGGAGGAGTAGTAACAATTAGACAGTTGCAAATATTCATTTTCATGAATGCTATCCATTCTCCTCCCCCAAATTCAGCGGTTTTCTGAATTTGGGGGAGGTCGGGAGGGGGCTAAGCCTCAAACGCCTCCGCCAGCAGACTCTCAAACAGCCCCTCCACCTGCCGCGTGGATCGCGCAGCACCCATCCGCCCCCGCAGCGACTCGACCCGCGCTATAAGCTGGGTTTTGTTCGTGAGAACACAACAAGAACTTTGACAAGATTACTCAACGGCTCTCGATTCTCAAATCGCTAATTGTAGCGACAAGTTCTCCATTGATTGGCATCCTGTATTGGATACAGAAAGCGTGTCGTTCGTCGGGGGTAACGGTAGCGCTCCACAACTGCTCGCCATTCTTAGATGCATATTGAGAATCTTCGTAAATTGTTGCCCGAAATGGTTGGACTTCAAGTGAATAGGACTTGGTTTCCATAATCCCGAGCACCGCAAAATTTCTAAACCAGACATTCTGTTGATCTACCAGGATGCCTCGTTGAATTGAGTTATTTTGAGAACTGAATGAAACCAGCTTGAATGAAGATTGCCAATTGGCTGGATCACAGAGTCCAATCGAAAACAATGGGCTGACAGTTGAGCTTTCACTACCGTCAAAACTTTCAATATACACCTTAAAGAAAATATCAAATGGTGGTTCAAACCTGTCCACTAATGAAAAGTATAGATTGACCTCAAGATCGCCAGCCTGAATCTTTGGTGACGGTTGCTTAATAATAATTGCTTGTTCATCTGCATAAAATCCCCATTTCTGAAGCTGCAAACAGCCGTTCGCCAATTGTATATTTTCTGAAGTTGCAAAGTCCCAGTATCGGTCAGGGATACAATTACGAACGAGACCACCATAATCTTCCAGCGCAAGCGGAGTAATTGTTGGCGTAAGGGTTGGCGTCAAAGTTTTGGTTCGCGTTGCGGTTTGACTTGGACTTACTGACGAAGTCCAAGTTGCTGTTGGCAGGGGTGTATAAGTTAGAGTAATAGTCGATGTTTCTGCGGGAATAACCGGAGTATAAGAAGGCACCAATGCTTCTAAAGATGTTGGAGTCGTACGCTCTGATGCTGGAAGCAAGTCTGGCAAAGAACTTCCTATTGCAGAAGTCAAAATCGTCAATAATGCAGATATCCAAAATAAAATCCATAAATTTCTCGGTTTTCTTGTTGGTGGTCTTCCAGTGGGAGTCTGCTCAGAAAACCAAACTCGAATAAAGTATAGCAAATTAGGTCCCAAATAAATAAGCAGTATCGACCCTATTAATGTGGAAATCCCAAATACAATCCAAATTACGAACTTTAGCCAAACCAGGCTCATATAAACGCCTCCGCCAGCAGACTCTCAAACAGCCCCTCCACCTGCCGCGTGGACTCCCCCATCCGCCCACGCAGCGACTCGACCCGCGCCACCACGCCTGCAAACTCTTCTTGCAGGCTCAGCGGTGGGACAGGGATAACCAACTCTTTCAATTTCTCGCCAGTCAAATGGGCAAAAGTAACTTGTGAAGTGGAATCAACCAAGCCACCAGTTTGCGCCATCCACCAAAGTAAATGAACAATGTATTCTGGGTTTGCTAATTTTGAATTAGGGCGTGCTCGATGTAATGCTTTTTGAAAATAACATTCTTCCATTTCATTGCGCCAAATTGCGGCTCGACCAACTTCCCCACCTTCGCAAATCAAAACATCGCCATATTGAAGCCGAAATTCCTTTCGGTCTTTCTCGTCAAAATCCATTTCAGCAATATCTGACAAATCAAGACTATGCCATCGAACATTGAAATTTCGCAAATAAGGACGCTTGTTTTTGCCAGTTTGCTTTTTGTCGTCCAACATTTTGCCTAAACGAGTTTCGCAAACATCTTCAAATCTAGCCAATTCCCATTTCTTATCGTTTACTCTTACGTGACCAAACATCTCCAAAAACACGGACTGGAGCAGGGCATCGCCGAGATCGTGTGCAGTCCGCCGTAGTTGACGCAGACGGTCGGCGCGCGCCAGCAGGGACGCAATCCGCTTTTGCTCGGTCAGCGAGGGAAGGGGAATTTTCAGTTCGCTTAAATCACTTGCTCGGACAGAAGCAATAGTCACTTCGTTCTGAATATCTGCTGCGGCAGTTTCTTTTATGGATTGAAGAAAATACCAAATAAAAATAGTATCAACGACTTCTCTCTTTGGAGAAAAGCGAATAAGGTTCGGCGATAGTTGTGCGCCATCATGCGATTTTGTAATTAGACCAACTTTTCCAATAGTGCCACGAACAGTGAAAACCAAATCACCTTCTCGAAGAACTGTTCTGGGAAATTGACTTGAAACTTCTTCGCTGACGAACCAATAATCATTCCAATCTTGCGAGATACTTCCCCACGCATCAATATGTTCACCACGAATAACAGGAACACCCGTAGAAAAATGTTCCATGCCATAAAACGATGGATAGCGATATATTTCGTCGCAAATGTCGCCGAGTTCGACAATGGGATAATTCACTTCAACAATCCCTTTAGTTCATTTATCTCGTCCAACATTACGCTTTCCAACCGCGCCAACCGTTCCAGCGTCACAGACGGCTTCTCGTGATAAACAGCGTCCGCATCCACTTGACGGTAGCGGCTGGCAGAGAGATCGTACTTGTTGGCTCGCGAAGCGACCTGCTCCTTCGTCACCCAGAACTGGCGGGTCAGACGATCAAGCTCTGCCTGCGGCAGCGATATTCGGGAGTCGATATTCGATAAACGGGATTCAGCGTCGGCTAGGAGAGAAGCGAAAGAATTTCCATCCAACGCACTTTCAAATTTCAGTCGATTAATTTCCTCATGCAATTCCATTCGCTCCGCCTTCATCGGCGCGAGTATCTTTCGCAGTTCTTCGATTCTCGAATATCGAATATCGTTGAACCCTTTATCAAATCTATTTTGCCAGCAATCAACAACATCAGGTATATCGTTTTCCTGAGTCGCCACCCGCTTATCGTCCAGCGAAAAACCATCGTGCGCCATATCATAAAACCAGATGTCCTTCGTCTGCGCGCCGCGCGTGAAGAACAGCACCGCCGTACTCACCCCCGCATACGGCTTGAACACACCCGAAGGCATCGACACCACCCCGTCCAACCGATTCTCCTCGATGATCCTGCGACGCACCTCCACATGCGCGCGGCTCGACCCGAACAACACCCCATCGGGCACGATCACCGCCGCCCGTCCGCCCATATCCAGCGCGCGCAAAATCAAATGCAGAAAAAGCAATTCGCTCTTGGTCGTATCCGATGGCAGCGTGGGATGAACGCCGCCCTTATCCACCGCGCCCTTGAACGGCGGATTCATCAGGATCACGTCATACTCGCGCTCATCATCGAAAGACTTCGACAGCGAATCCATGTAATAGAACTGCGGCGACTCGATCCCGTGCAGCATCAGATTCATCGACCCAATGCGCAGGATGGTCATCCCCGAATCGTTATCGAAACCCCGCAAATATTTCTTCGACGACATGAACGT
>JACRBL010000013.1 GCA_016234485.1 Chloroflexota bacterium | reverse complement strand
TGAATCATCCCGACGGAAAATCCTGGGCGACCTTCGCGCCTTACGCGGTGTTGATGGTCATCCTCACCGCAATGAACATCTACTTGTTCGTACTCCCGATGGCGATGAGGATGTAAGCCTTCTCGATATGGGCAATTTGGCCCTATTCAAGATGACGATAATGCTTGAGAATCAGACCAAAGGAGACCAACCTATGACAACCACAGTACACGATCCCGTCTGCGGCATGGACATTGACCCCGCCAGCGCGGCAGGCACATCCGAATACAATGGACAGACCTACTACTTCTGCTCGCTCGGCTGTAAGAAATCTTTCGACAAGGAGCCTGAGAAGTATCTCGGCAAGGCCGACGAGCAAACGCATCAGCATTAGCGTCTCTTCTCTTCTTGAGTGGCCTGTCCAAAAGATAGGCCACTTTCTTATGTCGCGGCAGGCTGAAAATCGCTCGCACGCCTCGTCAATGCGATCTACGCTATCGGCATATTTTTCAAGTCAAAAAACCAGATATTAACCTGGAGTGAAATTCTTTATTGAAAAAACAAGGAAAATAATCGTGGATCAGAATCAAGCAAACATTCCCGCCGAACCCGAATTCAAAACCGCCTGCGGCGGCAAAATTAAAGACACATCCAAATATCCCAGCGCGGACTATCGCGGCGAGCAAATCTATTTCTGCACGCGCGCCTGCCTGCGCGTCTTCGAGAATGACCCTGATGCTTTCATGGCAAGCGATGTGGAACATCCCCTCGAGGAAGATTAATCGCAAACACAACCATGTTTGGTGGTATATTTTGAAGAATTATTATTTAAAAAACCTTAAAGAGGCATAATGACTTATAAAAAACAAAACCCCTCCGTTGACCCTGTCGTTATCGTAATGCTCGGCGTTTTACTGGTGGCGATTGCCATCGCGCTGGTCGCCTTCCAACCCCAATCCAATTCCATTGACGTCGCCGCCGATTCGGGCGCGTTGACTCAATTGATGGTCGCGTTCGTCACGGGCATCACCACGGGTGGATTGAGCTGCCTCGCGGTGCAGGGCGGCTTGCTGGCTTCCTCGCTCGCGCATCAGATCGAACAGGATTACCTCGCGCGGCCCGCGCCCGGTCATTTGATAAGGCATGGGAAAAAAATCAAAGTCGCCCCCGAGATTCCCCGCGCCAGCTCCGCCATTCCGATTCTCCTCTTTCTTGCCGCGAAACTGATTGCCTACACCCTGCTCGGCGCTCTGCTTGGCTGGCTCGGTTCCTTCCTCACCCTCAGCCCTCTTACCCGCGCCCTGTTGATGGTCGCCATCGGCATCTTCATGATCGGCAACGCCCTGCGCATGTTCAACGTCCATCCGATCTTTCGCTACTTTAATATCGAGCCGCCCAAATTCATCACGCGCTACATCCGCCGCACCGCTAAAGGCACAGACACCGCCACGCCCATCTTCCTCGGCCTGCTCACCGTCTTCATCCCCTGCGGCGTGACGCAAGCCATGATGGCCACCGCCCTCGGCACAGGCAGCGCGCTGATGGGCGCGGCGCTCATGCTCGCCTTCACCCTCGGCACGAGTCCCGTTTTCTTCGTCATCGCCTATTTGACCACCGAACTCGGCGCGCGTCTCGAAAAATTCTTCATGCGATTCGTCGCGGTTGTTGTTTTGATTTTGGGATTCGTGACATTGGACGGCGGCCTCAACCTGATGGGCTCCCCCCTCTCGTTTCAAAACCTGACCCGCGGCTGGTTTGCCCAACCCAGCGACTCAGTCTCCGTGGCCTCTCCCTCCGCCGTGGACGGCGAACTCCTCCTCAACGTGGAAAACAACGGATACTTCCCCGCCACGCTCAAAGCCTCTGCAAACAAAGCCCTGACCCTAAACCTCGTCACCAACGACACCCGCTCCTGTTCGCGCGACTTCATCATCCCCGCGTTGGACTACTATCAACTCCTTCCCACCACTGGCACAGTGCAAGTGACCATCCCCGCCCAGCCCGCAGGTTCGAAACTCTTCTTCACCTGCTCGATGGGAATGTACACGGGGCAGATCGTGTTTGAGTAGACTCGACAGAAACCTGACATGTCTCATCCGCGCCGTTGCTTTCCTCGCTCCTCGCGTGGACAGCGGCCATAATCATCAGACTGCTACGGAGACATGTCAGGTTTTCCTGTTCCCAGGAGAACCAATGAAAAAACAAACCTTCCGCGTCGCCGATATGTTCTGCTCCAACTGCGCCATGAAACTGGAGAGTCTCGAAGACTCCCTCGATGGCGTAAAAGAGATCAATGCCAGTTATCATAAGCTGGCGATGGTGGTTGAGTACGATGAATCCAAACTCACCGAGGAGCTGATCGTGGACGCGGTGAAACGCAAGGGTTACACCGCCGTCCCTGCGTAGCGAGCGACCCGCCTCCCCGTCGAGAAAGATGCGGGGAGTTTTTTTATCTTTCCAAAATATCCAGAAAAGAGCCGAAGTCCCGCACGAGCCATTCAAAGGTCGGAGGGTGAGGCGGCTGGTGGTAGGGATGCGTGAAGGAGCGGATGGTCAGGTCGGAAAAAAGATTGCGGACGATGGCCGCGGTCACGTCGTAGCGCAACAGGTCGTCATTGACGGACATGCCGAAGAAGCAGGGGATTTGGAACGCGCCGTTTGGCGAGCGGTATTCCATGCGAAAGATTTCATCCAGCGTGTAGGACAACACATCCAGCGTGGACAGGGGAATCTTCAGCGCGTTTTTGCTTTCGAGGATGCTTCGCTTCACCTTGCTAAATTTGCTGATGCCGAGAAGCAGGGGAACTTCCAGCCGTTCGGTCTGGAGGACGCGGTGAACCGCCCGTTGGACGCGTGGGCGCATGAGCGTGCGTGCCATGGCGCGGTAGATCATCCGATGCGGCGCGGAATATTTCAGCGCGCGCTGGCTGACTGCTGGCGAGAGCAGGATCACCCTTTCGATGCGATCCTGCAAATGCTCGATGGTTCGCAAGGCCAGCAGACCGCCAAACGAGAAACCCATCAGGCTGAAGCGTTCGTAGCCCAGCGTATCGGCCAGCGCTTCCACCGTCTTTGGAACGAGTTGACTGGCGAACGGCACGGGATACGGCGTGGAACCGCCGTGCCCAGGTAACTCAAAGAAATGCGCGGTGAAGCGTTGCCCCATGAATTGCGTCAGCGGCAACCACTGACGGATGAGCGACACCGCGGCTGGCACAATGATGAGCGGCGGCCCAGCGCCAGACTTCACCGTATGCAGGCGCGTATTGGGCAGGTGGAAATCCTCGTACTGAAAACTGGGTGGAGTGTTGGGATGTCGGAGGGGAGTTGCCATTTTGTCTATCCAGACCTTTTCAGTTGTGCAATGCTTTCGAGTATACTCGCCCCATGCCACATTATTTTACGTTCAGAGAAGCCAACGAGACATTAACCATCGTCCGCCCGATGATTCGCGAGTTGATGGAAATCTCGGAGCGGATTCGCATCCACCAGCCCGAGTTGTGGGCGGTGGCGCAGGCGACGGCGGGCAATGGCGGTAATCCCGCGCTCAGCAAGATCCTGCCCGATTTCGATAGACTTGATTATCTCCTTCATCAAATCAATGACATGGGTATTGAAGTGAAGGATTTATCGGCGGGGTTGATTGACTTTCCCGCGCTGTACGAAGACCGCATCGTTTATCTTTGCTGGAAGTTTGGCGAGGACCGCGTCCAATTCTGGCATGAACTCGAGTCTGGATTTTCTGGCCGAAAATGGATTGATTGGGAATAAAAATGCCTGACGAAAAAATCGGTCGTTACGAAATTGAGAACGAACTCGCCGTCGGCGGCATGGGATTGATCTACCTGGCGCGCGATCCGTATATTCAACGCCAGGTGGTGGTGAAGGTGTTGATGTATAGCCACACGCTCGAACCCGTGTACCGCGAATTTTTTCAGCGCGAAGCCGAAGTGATCGCCGCGCTCGAACACCCGAACATTGTCCCCGTCTATGATTTCGGCTGGCACGGACAGCAACCCTACATTGTGATGCGTTACATGAAGGGCGGTTCGCTCGAAGACCAACTCAAAAAAGGCGAAGTGAAACTGAACGAAGCCGCGCGCATCTTCAAGCGTGTAGCCAGCGCGTTGGATGCGGCGCACGCGCGCGGAATTGTGCACCGCGATATCAAGCCGTCCAACATCCTGTTCGATTCCGCGGGCGAAGCCTTTCTCTCCGATTTCGGCATCGCCAAATCGAAGTCCATCGCGGACGATGAGGGGGAGTGGATGGTGGGTACGCCTGCCTTCATGAGTCCGGAGCAGGTGACGGGCGCGATCGTGGATGGCCGCGCCGACATCTACGCGTTGGGCGTTGTGCTCTATCGTCTGTTGACGGGGCAACTGCCGTTTGCCGCCGATTCCACCACTGCACTGATCAACGCGCACGTGAACAGGCCGATCCCCGATGTGCGGACGATCGGGCAGAACATTCCTTCCGTCTGGCAGGAAGTGGTGGGCAAGTCGATGGCCAAGGATCCCAACGAGCGCTATCCGACTGCAGGCGATTTTGCCCGCGACGTGGAGGAAGTGGTTTCGGGCAGGTGGTATTTGCGGAAGTTGTAAAAAACGGTTGCGGATGTGAAGCCCGCGATCCAAGTTTATTTTATTGGAATACTCGCATCCCTCGTCTGAATTCGGGGTTTTCGGAGAGTGAAGTCGTAGTCAAGGAGAAAAATGAAAAAAGGTATTTTGTACGGTATCGGCGCGTATGTGCTGTGGGGGTTCTTTCCCATTTATTGGAAGTTTCTGCATGTCGTTCCCGCCCTCCAAGTTATTGGACATCGTATCAGTTGGTCGTTCATCGTTCTCATCCTGTTTATCCTGTTGACGAAACAATGGCAGGACTTTCGCGCCGTGGCCTTCCACCCCAAGACGGTTGGGACGTATGCCCTGGCGGGCGTTTTGCTTTCCATTAACTGGCTTGTGTATGTGTGGGGCGTCAACGCGGGCTTTATCGTGGAGACCAGCCTCGGTTACTTTATCAACCCGCTCTTGAGCGTGCTACTCGGCGTCATCTTCCTGCGCGAACGTTTGCGTCTCGCCCAGTGGATTCCTGTCGCGTTGGCCGCGATCGGCGTCTTTTACCTGACCTACGTTTATGGCCGCCTGCCGTGGATCGCGCTCTCGCTGGCGTTCTCCTTCGGCATCTACGGCCTTGTCAAAAAGCTGGCGCCGCTTGGTTCGCTCTACGGCCTCACACTCGAGACGGCGATGGTCTTCCCCGCTGCGTTGATTTACCTGCTCTTCGTAAATTCGACGGGCGAAGGCGCTTTCCTGCATGAGGGGGCAACCGTTGACCTGCTGCTCGCGGGCGCGGGCATTGTCACCACCATTCCTTTGTTGATGTTCGCGTCTGCCGCGAAGCAGATTCCCTTGACGATGGTGGGCATCCTTCAATATATCGCGCCCACATTGCAGTTCCTCATTGGCGTATTCATCTACAAGGAACCTTTTGACCGTTCACACTTGATCGGTTTCAGCATCGTCTGGCTGGCGCTCGTCATCTTTTGGGTGGAGAATTATCTCGCCCACCGCGCAGCGGCCGAGCCGATTCCCGAGTTGGGGGAGGGGTAGTCCGCTACCGCGTTCACTGCGCTGCGTTTTTTTACTTGCGCGCCATCCCAAATAAGGGAGGCGCGCGATTTCTTTTAATCGGAAAATCCCTAAACGGCCGCGAATGTTCATTGAAAGCGCGGCCGCCGAAAGGTCGGGATTGGGGCGAATCACTCAATGGCCAGGTTTGTAAATCCAGTCTCGTATGACGTAGATCATGATTTGATTGTCTTTAAGGATGGAACATCATAGAATAAAAATGAAATAACTTACAACAAATAGGGTGGATTGTTTGACCGGTTCGTCCACGCCAAAGGATGGAGGTGCCCGACGTTTTGGAGAGAACGGAGGCGCAGTGGATGAAAAGGTTCGCCAGTTCCCTTCTCTTGAAACAGGAGACGGTATGAACGGTTTTGTGCTTGCCGATTCAAGTCGTTGCATCGGTTGTTTTGCCTGTCAGGCCGCCTGTGTGGAAAACCATCGCAGGATGGGCTTGCAGGCGTATCCACGTCTCGTCGTCACCAACACGCCCGATGGCACGATGCCGATGCAATGCCGCCAATGTGACGATTCGCCCTGCGCGACGGTCTGCCCTGTGAAGGCCATCGTGATGAAAGACCATACTGTGCAACTCAACGAGGGGTTGTGTATCGGTTGCAAGATGTGCGGGCTGGCTTGTCCGTTTGGCGTGATCCTGCCAGGTGGCTCGCCCATCCCCGTGCTGGGTTTCGACATCGGGCAGTATTCCTACGTCAACACGCCCTATCAATCCGAGCCGATGTATCTGCGCGAAATGAACACGCAGGGGTACCTCTCCCTGCTGGCGTGGAGCATCGGCCAACGCAAGGTGGCGCTCAAATGCGACCTGTGCTATTTCGACCCGCAAGGACCCGCGTGTGCGCGTGCCTGTCCGCATAAGGCGTTGACGTATTACCCGACCCACGCACCTGATGAGCGCATGGTTCAGGTCAAGGCCTTTGCCCGCGTGAAAGTGGACGAGCCGTCGGTGGACGCGCAAGGAGAAGAATAATGGACGCCATCCAACTCCTCATATCCTCCGCACTGACGTTCGCGGCGACGGGACTGCTCTCCCTGCTCCTGCGCGGACTCGAACGCCCCGCCCGCGTCGTTTCTGGACTGGGAGGGGCCGCGGCCTCCGTGCTGGCGTTTCTCTCCGCCCTGGCCGCGTTCGTGGGTGACTCCGCCTCACTCGAGCTGACTGGCTTCTCCGCGTTCGGTCGCTTCGTCCTTGCAATGGACGGTCTCTCCGCGTTCATGGTCGGGGCGATCTCCCTGCTCGCATTCGCGGCCAGCATCTACTCCATCGGTTACGTCCACGAATATCGCGGACGCGGGTGCGGCGAACTGGGTTTCTTCAACAATATTTTCATCGCCGCCATGTTGATGGTGGTGACGGTCGCCAACGCCTTCTACTTCCTCATCTTCTGGGAGTTGATGACGCTGGCCTCCTACTTCCTCGTCATCTTCGAGCAGGAAAAAAAGGAATCGGTCAGCGCGGGCTATCTCTACTTCCTGATCGCGCATATCGGAACGGCGCTAATCATGCTGTCGTTCTTCATCCTGTATCAGCAGACGGGTAGTTTTGATTTCGACTCCTTCCGCAACGCGGGTTTGCCCCTCGGCATTCAAAGCCTGATCTTTCTGCTGGCCTTCTTCGGCTTCGGCGCGAAGGCGGGCATTGTGCCTCTGCACATCTGGCTCCCGCGCGCGCATCCTGCCGCGCCTTCGCATGTTTCGGCCTTGCTTTCGGGCGTGATGATCAAGACCGCCATCTACGGTCTCATCCGCCTGTGCGTGGACATTCTCGGCGCGCCGCTCTGGTGGTGGGGATTCGTCGTGCTGTGCTTCGGCGGGTTGTCCGCGTTGCTGGGCATCGTCTACGCCCTCGACGAGCGCGACCTGAAGCGCCTGCTGGCTTATTCCAGCGTCGAGAATGTCGGCATTATTTTGATGGGCGTCGGTGTCGGGATGATGGGCATGTCTCTGCAATTGCCCACGCTGGCAGTAATCGGATTTTTAGCCGCGCTCTATCACTTACTCAACCATGCCATGTTCAAGGGACTCTTGTTCATGGGCGCGGGCGCGGTCGTTTATTCCGCGCACACGCGCAACATGAACGAGATGGGCGGTCTCGCCCGCGCCATGCCGTGGACGAGTTTCGTCTTCCTCGTCGGCGCGGTGGCGATCTCGGCCATCCCTCCGTTGAATGGATTTGTCAGCGAGTGGTTTGTCTTCCAGTCGCTGTTCATTGCCAGCAGTACTGAACTCGGCGTGTTGCGAGTCTTCGCGCCGCTGTTCGCCGTGTTGCTCGGTCTCGTCGGCGCGATGGCGGCGATGACT
Organism: Chloroflexota bacterium; assembly: GCA_016234485.1. Taxonomy (GTDB): domain Bacteria; phylum Chloroflexota; class Anaerolineae; order Anaerolineales; family Villigracilaceae; genus Denitrolinea. Next base: position 95,476 of record JACRBL010000013.1, on the reverse strand, counting down.
TTCGTCAAGGCGTATGGGACGACGTTCACGGGTCAGCCGCGTAGCGTTCACGCGCGGGACGCGGTCGAAGTCCCAGGCTCGATGCTGGCGGGGATGGGAGCGCTCGCGATTGCCGTCACTCTGCTTGGCCTCGGCGCGCCGTGGGTGACGCCGTTCATCGGGGGAGTCGCGGCACAGGTGGCAAACGTCCCGACTGAAACGCTGGCGAGCGGCATCCAAATTTTCCCTGGGAATGAAGCGCAGGGCGTCCTGTCCACGCCGATCATTTTCCTGCTCCACGCGGGCTTGCTGACCTTCCCGCTCGTCGCCGTGTTCGCGCTCGGAGGTCACCGAGCAGGCCAACGGGTCGATGCGGATCCGTGGGCGTGCGGGTACGGCTACCAGCCGCAGATGGGCATCTCGGCCACGAACTTTGCCCAACCGATGCTGGCCGCGTTTCGTCCGCTGTATCTTTTGCGCACGCTCGCGCAAAAACCGCTGGACGGGATCGCGTCGTTCGCGAAGAGATTCGGCGCGTCGCTTCCCGCCGCGGAACCCGTCGTCGAGCGAACCGTCTCCCAGCCGATCTTCGCCTTCGTGCGGACAGTGGGGGGCTGGGTGCAGCGCATGCAAATGGGCGACCTGCGGATGTACTGTCTCTACATTTTCATCGCGCTCGCCGTTCTGCTGATCGTGATTTTCAAGTAGGAGAGACCCATGACCACTGGCAGTTTAATTTTCATTGGCCTCCTGCAAGCGGTTCTCGTCGCCGCCCTGGCTCCGCTCTTTTCTGGTTTTGCCAGAGTGTTGCGCGCCAAGATGCACTCGCGGCATGGACCTCCGCTGTTGCAAAATTATTACGACCTGTTCAAGTTGATGAAGCGGCAGGAGATTCTGCCCGCGCACGGAAGCCTGGTCTTTCGCATCACGCCTTACGTGACGATTGTTTCTGCGCTGCTGGTCGTGATGATCGTCCCCATTCTCGCCGCGGACTCACCCTTCGGCTGGGTCGGCGACATGATCCTCGTCGTCTACCTACTGATGCTGGCGCGCTTCTTCACGTCGCTCGCGGGACTCTCCTCGGGCAGCACCTTCGGCGGGATGGGTGCGCGCCGCGAGTTGTTCGTCTCGGCGCTGGTGGAGCCGTTGATCCTGCTGGTGCTGTTCGTCATGTCCCTGCTCGCAGAATCAACCAATCTCGGCGCCATCAGCCGCGGCGTCGCGACGGGCGCGATCCCCTACCTCGCCACGGTCTGGCTGGGGATGGTCTCGTTCGCGTTCGTGGTCTTCGTGGAAGCGGGCAAACTTCCCTTCGATCTTTCCGAAGCCGAACAGGAATTGCAGGAGGGCGCCTTCACCGAATACTCTGGCCGCGGACTGGCGCTGATGCAGTGGGGCTTCTACATGAAGCAACTGGCGGTCGTCTCGCTCTTCATCGCGGTCTTCGTTCCCTTCGGCACGATGACAACTCTCTCGCTGTTGGGCGGACTGCTCGCACTGGCGATCTTCCTCATCAAAGCTGCGGCGCTCTACTTCCTCGCCGCCATTCTGGAAAACGCCATGGCGCGTACGCGCTTCATCAAAGCCCCCTCGTTCACGTGGATCGCCGTCGGCGTGGGACTGTTGTGCTTCGCGTTTTATCTGGTCAGGATCTAAAAGGAGTATGAGATGGTGACATTCGTGCTCGCGGGCATCCTGCTCCCGTTTTTGGGAAGCCTTCTCGTGCTGATCCTGCCGCGTTCGTGGGTGAAAGCGACCAGTCAACTCGTCACGTTTGCTGCGATGCTCTGCACGCTGTTCGTCCTGTACAGTCTCGGCATGACGGGCAAGGTCGGCTATACCCAAGACCTACTCTTCTTCGGCGACATCGTCCTCTACGGCGTGATCGTGGACAAGATCAGCGCGTTACTCGGCTCGGTCTTCATCCTGTTCGGGTTCCTGGTGGTGGTTTATTCAGGCGGATACCTCTCCGAGAAGAACCGCGACCACGTCGAACACAACGGCGTGCAACGTCGCTATTACTTCTTCCTGCTGACCTTCATCGGCGCGATGGCGGGACTGGTGATGTCCTCCACCATGCTTGGCCTGCTCGCCTTCTTTGAGTTGACGGGCGTCTGCTCGTGGGGACTCATTGGTTACTACAACGACGAGAAATCGCTCAAGGCCGCGCTGAAAGCCATTGTCACCACCGAGTTGGCCTCCGTGGGATTGTTCATCGCTACTGCTGCCTTTTTCGTATTGACGGGCGGCTTCCAACTCTCCGCGTTCGCAACGTTGGACGACACGATCAAAACCTGGCTCTTCATCGGCATCCTGATCGCAGCCTGGGGCAAGTCGGCGCAGTTGCCCCTCCACTTCTGGCTTCCCGACGCGATGGCCGCGCCGACGCCGATCAGCGCGTACCTGCACGCAGCTTCAATGGTGAAGGCGGGCGTCTACATCTTCGCGCGTTGTCTGCTCTCTGCGGGGACGGTTCCGCAAGTCATCGGGGTCGTGGGCGTCATCATGGCGATCGTCACCATGTTCTACGGCCTGTTGATGTACTTCCCGCAAAAAGATTTCAAACGCCTGCTGGCGTATTCCACCATCACGCAGTTGTCTTATATCTTCTTCGCGCTGTCCCTTTCGATCTTCGGCTCCGCGACGGCCTTCAACGGCGCGATCGCCCACGTCTTCAACCACGCTCTCGGCAAGGGACTCTTCTTCCTCGTGGCGGGCGCGGTCGGCTTCTCCACGGGGACGCGCCTGTTGCCGAACTTGAAGGGCTTGCTCAAGAAGATGCCACTCGTGGGAATCTGCTTCGCGGTCGCCGCGCTGGCTGTGACGGGCGTGCCGCCCTTCAACGGATTCTTCAGCAAGTTCACCATCTTCGCGGGCGGCTTCGAAGCCGCCAAGAATGCGCCACTTTTGATGATCCTCGTCGTCATCGCCATTCTGGAGACCATCGGCAGTTTCGCCTGGCTGTTCTGGGTCTTTAGCTCGTCTGTGCCTGGCGATTCCTCCGCCGAAGTCGCGGCCGCATCCGACATTGCGCCTTCGATGAAGTTCGCCCTCGTCATTCTGGCGTGCCTCGCGCTTCTCTCTGGCTTCTTCGCGATGGCGTGGTTGAAGTGAGGGCCTCGCTCGTCATTGTGAGCGTTCGTTGCGAAGCAATCCCCGCGTACGACTAGGAGATTGCTTCGTCGGGACACCTGCCCTGGCGGGCGGTGCCAGGGAGAGCGCCCTCCTCGCAATGACGGAAACACCTGCGTACTTGTGTACCTGCCTACTTGTTTACGTGTCTACCTGTGTACCTCCCTCGGAGACCAACATGTTGAACGTCAACCTGATCAACACCCTAAGCGGACTGCTCCTCCTCACATCCCTGCTCGTGATTGAGACGAAGAAGCCGCGCCAATCGGCCATCCTATATAGTTTCCAGTCGCTGATCCTCGTGGCAATCTTCCTCGCGCTGGCGATTCGGATGGAAGCCGACCAGCTCTACCTGTGGGCGGCGAGCGCGTTTCTGACGAAGGTCGTGCTCGTCCCTGTGATTCTCTACCGCGCGTTGGGCAAAGTAGACCAGACCGTCACATCGCTCAACACGGTTAGCGCTCCTGTCTCGGTTTTGCTGGCGGCTCTTGCTGTCGTGGTGTCCTTCACAGTCGTGAGTCAGATCGAGCTGAAATCCGCCGCGGACTTCATCCCCGCGCTGGCGATCTCTGTCGCGCACTTCTTCTTCGGTCAATTGTGCATCGTCACCCAACGAAATCTCTTCAAACAGATCCTCGGCTTCTGCCTGATGGAAAACGGCTCGCACCTGACCCTGGCCTTGCTTGCCTATCGCGCGCCCGAACTCGTGGAGATCGGCATCGCCACCGACGCGGTCTTCGCGGTCATCATCCTCGTGGCGCTCGCAGGACAAATCTATAAACGTCTGCACACGCTGGATTCGGCTGAATTGCAAACGCTCAAAGGATAGAGGCGTACCATGGAATCCCCTCACCTGATCTGGCTTCTGTTCGTCCCGCTGATCGCTTCCGTTCTGTCGCTCATCGTGCACTGGTTCGGAGATTTCACCCGTCCGATTTTGGAATTTCTCCATCTCGCCAGCGTGACCGCGACCCTCGTTCTTACCTTCATCGTGGCGGGTCAGGTTCTCGACGCGGGCGAAGCGCTGGCTTTCAGCGACTGGCTGCGAGTGGATTCGCTCGGCGCGCTCTTCGTTGTCATCGTGGGAGTAATGGGATTCCTATCTGGCATTTATTCCATTGGATTCACCCGCCATGAACTCGCCGTCGGATACACCAATCACGACATCGCCATCGGCGGTCTCGACATGGGACGCCTGCGCGTCTTTTACAGCCTCTTCCATTTTTTCCTCTTCACCATGTTGCTGGCGGTCACGTCCAATAACATCATCATCATGTGGGTCGCCATCGAAGCGACCACGCTCAGCTCGGCCTTCCTCGTCGGGCTGTATGGGACGCGTCCCGCGCTGGAAGCCGCGTGGAAGTACGTGGTTATCTGCACGGTGGGCGTGGCCTTCGGCTTGTACGGAACGATCCTCGTCTACTCGGACGCGGTGAATCTGATTCAGGAAACCAGCAAAGCCAGCCTGTGGACGGAGATCGTCAAGAACGCCTCCACGCTCGACCCGACTCTGTTGAAACTGGCCTTCGTTTTCATCCTGATCGGGTTCGGCACCAAGGCGGGCATCGTCCCCATGCACTCGTGGCTTCCCGATACCTACAGCGAAGCGCCCAGCCCCGTCAGCGCGCTGCTCTCGGGCGTGCTGGTCAACTGCACGCTGTTCGTCATCATCCGCTTCTCGATCATCGTCAATCTCGCGCTGGGTACATCCTTCGCACAGATCCTCTTCCTCGTCTTTGGCGTTATCTCTCTCGCCGCGGCGGTCTTCTTCATGATGGGACAAAAAGACATCAACCGCCTGCTGGCCTATTCCAGCCCCGAGAACATTGGCCTGATCCTCATCGCCCTCGGCCTTGGCGGTCCCATCGGCATTTTGGCGGGACTGCTTCAACTGGTGAATCACAGCATCGTCAAAACGATGATGTTCTTCCTCTCGGGCAACATCCTGATGAAATATCGCTCGCGCAGTTTGGACGTGGTGAAAGGCCTCATGCAAGCCGCGCCGCTGACGAGCTTCTTCCTGCTGGCGGGCGTCTTCGCACTGGTCGGCGCGCCGCCCTTCAATATTTTCTTCAGCAAGTTCCTGATCGTTTCGGCGGGCATCGCCACAGGCTACTGGTGGTTGATGATCGTCTGCATGTTACTGCTCATGCTGGCCTTCACGGCGCTCTTCCGCATGGGCAGTTCTGTGACGCTCGGCCAGAAGCCTGTTGAGATTCAAAATGGCGAAAGCGGATTTACCACGCTCGCGCCGATTGCCATCCTGATGGTGTTGGCGCTCGTCCTCGGACTCTTCATGCCCGCGCAGTTGACCGACTTGCTGAACGGCGCCGTCGAGGTGGTTAACGCTGGAGTGACCGCGACCCCGCTCGCGGGTCCGAATGGAAGCGCATCGGTGGCGGGACCTCTGGGCGGGTTGTCCGTCGAATCGTTTTTCTCGTTCTTTAGCGGACATTAATTTTTCTCGTCATTGCGAGCGGAGCGAAGCAATCCCCTCCACGACGCGGAGATTGCTCACCTGCCCTGGCGGGCGGTGCCAGGGTCGTCGGGAAGAGCGCCCTCCTCGCAATGACAGAATAAACGGAGATCACCATGATCGAATTGGCAGAAGCAAAACCGAAAGTCGGACAGAAATACGTGGACGCGATGCGCGCGCAATTTGGCGGCAAGATCCTCGAAGAGTCGTGGCAGGCCGCGGAGCAGGTCACGCTGATGGTGGAACTCAACTCCCTGCCCGACGTGGTGGAGTTTGTCTATTATCGTTTGGGCGGCTGGCTCTCCACCGTGGTCGGCTCGGACGAGCGTCCGATCAACGGGCATTTCGCGATCTACTACGTGCTCTCGGTGGAAGGCGACGAGACCGAAACCGAAAAAGCCTACGTGGTGATCCGGGCGCTCATCCCGCCGCATCAGCCTGAGTTTCCCGCGGTCGCTTCGCGCGTGCCCGCCGCGGTTTGGTATGAGCGCGAGGTCCGCGATATGTTTGGCATTCAGCCCGTCGGGATGGTGGACAAGCGCCGACTCGTCCTGCCCGATGACTGGCCGCCCGAATTGCATCCGCTTCGCAAGGACGCGATGGATTATCGCTTCCGTCCCACGCCGACGCGGGAGGAGGAGAACTACGAGTTTATCCAGGTGGAGGGGGAGGGCGTGGTGGAAGTGCCGCTTGGCCCTCTGCACATGACGTCGGATGAGCCTGGTCACTTCCGCCTGTACATGGACGGCGAGCACATTGTGGATGCGGACTACCGACTCTTCTACGTCCATCGCGGCATGGAGAAACTGGCCGAGTCGCGCATGACCTACGACCAGATCACATTTTTGACGGACCGCATCTGCGGCATTTGTGGATACGCCCATAGCGTGGCGTACAGCACATCCATCGAGCGCGCGCTGGGAATCGAAGTCCCCGCGCGGGCGCAATACATCCGCACGATTTTGCTGGAAGTGGAACGCTTGCACAGCCACTTGTTGAATTTGGGATTGGCCTGCCACTTCGTGGGTTTCGATACGGGCTTCATGCAATTCTTCCGCGTGCGCGAGAAGACCATGAAGATGGCCGAGTTGTTGACGGGCGCGCGCAAGACCTACGGCATGAACCTGATCGGTGGAATCCGTAAGGACATTTTGAAAGAGGAACGCACACAGGTCTTGCAATGGATTGCCGAACTGCGCGGGGAAGTGACCCGCCTCGTGGACATTTTGCTCAACACGCCGAACATCGTCCAGCGCACGGCGGGCATCGGTCGACTCGAGCCGAATGTGGCGCGCGATTACAGCCCCGTGGGTCCCAACCTGCGCGGCTCAGGCTTCCACCGCGACATCCGCGTCATCCATCCCTATTGCGCGTATGACCGTGTGCCGTGGACGACGATCTCCAAGACGGGTTGCGACGTGCTCTCGCGCACACTGATCCGCGCGGAGGAGTTCTTCGTCTCGCTCGATATGGTGGCGCAATGTTTGGAGACCATCCCCGAAGGTCCGATCTTGACCGAAGGGTTCGCGTACAAACCGTATAGTTTCGCGCTCGGTTACGTCGAAGCCCCGCGCGGCGAAGACATCCACTGGAGCATGTTGGGCGACAATCAGAAAATCTATCGCTGGAAGTGCCGCGCCTCCAGTTACAACAACTGGCCTGCGTTGCGCTACATGCTGCGCGGCAACACCTTCTCGGATGCGCCGCTCATCGTCGCTAGCATTGACCCATGCTATTCCTGCACCGAACGCGTAACGGTCGTTGACATCCGCAAGAAATCGGTGAAGACGGTCGCGTATAAAGAGTTGGAACGCTATTGTGTCGAGCGCAAGGATTCGCCGTTGAAATAGATTTGCCTGCCCGTCATTGCGAGGGTGTTCTTCCCGAAGCAATCCCCGACTCCCGCAAGGAGATTGCTTCGTCGGGAAGAGTGCCCTCCTCGCAATGACGAAACGAGTGCAAGGAGATTGACATGCCTTTCAAATTACTCCGTGAAGTCTTGAAAGTTGGCGAGGCCACTGTCCCGTATCCCTTTGTGGCGGTGGATTTGACGCCTGGGTTCCGCGGCCGTCCGCAACATGACCCCGCGCAGTGCATCGCCTGCGGCGCGTGCGCGGTGGCCTGTCCGCCCAACGCGTTGACGATGACGACCAATCTGGACGAAGGCATCATCACCTGGCAGATCTTCTACGGGCGATGCATCTATTGCGGACGCTGTGAGGAGGTCTGCCCGACGCGCGCCATCTCGCTCAGCCACGACTTTGAATTGGCGGTGATGAACAAGGCCGATCTCTACGAGCAGGCCGATTACAGGTTGGCCGCCTGCACGCGTTGCGGCGTGTTGTTCGCGCCCGCCAAAGAGTTGACCTACGTCCTTGCCCTGCTCGAACAATCGGGCGTGACGGGCGATGAACTCGCGGAGCGCGGCGCGCTGTTGGCGATGTGTCCCACTTGCAGGCGGAAGAACGATATCGTCAAACTGGTTGCGCTGAATCAGGAGGCAGTCTAATGGTCACCGATTACAAGCGACGCGACACCCTGATGGGCGAGACCCAGTATGCTATCCACATGGACGATCAGACCGCGGCGTTGAAGGGCGCGCTCCTGCACGACATCCGCCGCTCGATCTTCGTCTACCGCGTGGACTGTGGCGGATGCAACGGTTGCGAAATCGAGATCTTCGCGGCTATCACGCCGATCTTCGACGCCGAACGCTTCGGCATCAAGGTCGTCTCTTCGCCGCGTCACGCCGACATCCTCCTCTACACGGGTTCGATGACGCGCTCGATGCGCGTCCCCGCGTTGCGCGCCTATCACGCCGCGCCCGATCCGAAGGTCTGCGTGGCGTATGGCGCGTGCGGCTCCTCGGGCGGGATCTTCCACGACCTCTATTGCGTCTGGGGCGGCGCGGATCAGGTCATCCCGATCGACGCGTACATCCCTGGCTGTCCGCCCACGCCGCCCGCCACCATCTTCGGCTTCGCGATGGCGTTGGGAATCCTGAGTCAAAAACTCAAGGCGACGCATCACGTGGAGGGGGAGGACGAACGCGTCCAACCGCGTCACCCCGAACTGCCGTTGGATTTGCGCGTGGACGTGGAGCGCGAGTCCCGACGGATGGCTGGCTACTGGCACGGCCAGCAGATTGCCGATTCTTTCCTGAACCTGTTGAAGGCTCCCGCTTCGGACATCGAACGCAATATCCAAAATTTTCTCGCGCAAAAAGACGATTCGCGTTTGACGGAGATCTTTGGACGATTGAGTGAGATTTATCTAATGCGTAAAGCGTAAAACTCGTGCATCGTCATTGCGAGCGAAGTTGGTCGAGTAGCGAGCGTTCTTCCCTGGCACCGCCCGCCAGGGCAGGTGTGCGAGCGTATCGAGACCAACAGAGCGAAGCAATCCCCGCGCACGACCAGGAGATTGCTTCATCGGGAAGAGCGCCCTCCTCGCAATGACGAGAACAAAGGAAACCATTGGAACCGCAAATCGTCTTCTACCAACTCGGACGAAAAGTCGTCAGCAACCAGCAGAGTGTCCCCGAGGATGCCCGTCAGATTGTGTATTACTCGCTGGCGATCGGGCATCACGTGGGCGTAATGGACTGCTTCGACGAGCTGATGGCCGTCCCTGCGGAGGCGTTCGGGAAGTGGCTGTCCCGCCTGCCCGAAGGAGAGGGGCGTCGCAAGTTGGAAGGCGCGCTGGCCTTTGACGAGATCGAGATCAATCAAAGTCATGTCAGCGGATTGAAGTCCATGCTGGACGCGTCCATGTCCACAATGAACGCGGACGAAAAAGAATGGACGGCGCGGTTTGTCCACTATTTGGATCAGATCAACGCCGAGCCTGCCTTGTATTTGATGGTGAAGATGCGCCAATGAAAAAGAAACTGGTTGTGACGGTTGGCAACGAAATGATGGGCGATGACGCGGTCGGCCCTCTACTGGCGCGCATGATCGAGAGCAAGCCGCTCGAAGGCTGGGACTTGCTCGACGGCGGCAACGCGCCCGAAAGTTACCTGTGGCGCATCCGCGAAATGAATCCCGACCACGCGTTGATCGTGGACGCGGCCGAGATGGGATTGGAGCCTGGCGATGTCCGCCTCATTGACCCGACCCGCGTGGATGACCCGTTCATCATGACGACGCACACGCTTCCGCTCACGTATTTGATGCTTTCGTTGCAGGAATTCGTCCCCAAAGTGGAGTTGCTGGGAGTCCAGCCGCGCGTTGTGGCATTTGGTTATCCCGTTTTCCCCGAAGTGCAGAAGGCCGTGACGCGGATCTACGAATCCCTGAAACGGGATGATGCTACATGGGAGACTTTGTCGTGATCTGTGTTGGTGTGAGCAATCGGCCAATTTTTAACGCGAATGCCGCGAATGCCGCGAATAAAAAAATAAATTTGCGTCATTCGCCCATTCGCGATATTCGCGTTGAGGAACTGTGACTATGAAAAAAATTCAATCACTTGAAGACCTGAAAAAATTTCGCGAGCAGATCATTGAAGAGAAGCGCCGCAAGGCCAGCGCGGGCAAAGTGGAATTGATCGTCACGCTCGGCAGTTGCGGAATCGCGGCGGGCGCGCTGGATGTGTTGCAAGCCGTCAAAGCGCAGGTGAAGGCCGACCATCTCGATGGCGCGGTTGTGTCAGAGACGGGTTGCATCGGTCTGTGCCACCACGAGCCGATTCTCGAAGTCGTGATCGGCGACCAGCCCAAGGTCACATATGGACGCGTCACCGTCGACGCGGTGAAACGCATTGTGCGCGAGCATGTCCTGGATGGGAAGGTCGTCGAAGATTACGTCATTGACGCCACGCCGTTCCCGACGATTTGAATTTAGCCAGCCGTCATTGCGAGGAGGGCGATCTTCCCGACGAAGCAATCTCCCGACAGTACGAGGGGATTGCTTCGCAAAGAACGCTCGCAATGACGGACATGGAAGAGTGACGAAACAGGAGAAATTTTTATGGAACCCGAAGTCAAGGATTTGGATATCGCCAGTTTGGTGACGAAGGTGATGGACGAGCTTGGCTCGACGCGCGACGCGGTCATTCCGATTCTGAGCGAGATCAACCGCGCGCTGGGATACATTCCCGCCGCGGCGCTGCCTGAGATCCGCCGTCACATTCAGGCACAGCAAAAGCAGGAGGGCGTCTTCGTCGCGGATAGTCACCTGTATTCTGCCGCGAGCTTTTATCAGATGTTCTCGCTCGAACCGCTCGGCAGGCATGTGATCCGATTCTGCGAGAGCGCGCCCTGTCACGTGGAGGGCGGACGCGAAGTGTTCGACACGTTACAGCGCGAGTTGGGACTCCAACCTGGCGAAACCAGCGCGGACCGAAAGTGGTCTCTGCTCACGACGAGTTGCATCGGCGTCTGCAGCGTTGGCCCCGTCTTCCTCGTGGACGATGACCTGTACGGCAACGTCACGCCCGAGCGGGTGCCAGAGATTTTGGCGAAGTACCAGTAACGGGTTCAGGATGAAGCGGCTCTTTGTCGAGAAGAGGTGAAAGATGAAAATTATCCGTTCGATGGTTCTTGTTTCAGCCGATGATGAAAGCCTGGCGCGCGGCGCGCAGGATGTCTTCCACGCCTTTCTGGAGGAGATCGACGAGTTTGGCCTCTCCGACCAGATCACCGTGACGACCATCCGTGACGCGGGCATGCACGGCGAGAAGCCCACCGTCATCGTCTACCCCGACGCGGCGGTGTACGGACCCGTGACGGTGGAGGACGTGCACACCATCGTGGAGGAGCATCTCCACAAGGGCAACATCGTCCCTGGCCTGTTGGCGATGATGCGCGAGATGGCTCCCGAGATCGGCTGGATGCGTGGACGCCGCGGCGCGTTGCCCGTGCAAAAACGCATCGTGCTGGAACGGGCGGGCGTGGTGAACCCCGCCAGCATCGAAGACTATATTCTTTACGACGGCTATCAGGCGCTCGGCAAGGCGCTGACCAAGATGACTCCCGCGGAAGTGATCGCGGAGGTGGAGAAGTCGGGTCTGCAGGGACGCGGCGGCGCAGGCTTCCCGACGGGGCGCAAATGGAGTTTCGTGGCGGCCACGCCAGGCAGTCCTAAGTACGTGATCTGCAACGCGGACGAGAGCGAGCCTGGCACGTTCAAAGACCGCCTCATCATCGAGGGCGATCCGTTCAGCATCATCGAAGCGATGACCATCGCGGGCTACGCCATCAACGCGCACGAAGGTTTCATCTACATTCGCGGCGAATATCCATTGGCGTATAAACGCATCGAACATGCCATTGCCGAAGCGGAGAAACACGGCATGTTGGGCGAGCATATTTTCGGGACGGATTTCAGTTTCCACATTCATCCGCACGCGGGCGCGGGCGCGTACATTTGCGGCGAAGAGACCGCGCTGATCGAATCGCTGGAGGGCAAACGCGGCATGCCGCGCGCCCGTCCGCCGTACCCGACCACGTACGGACTCTACGGCAAGCCGACGGTCGTCAACAACGTGGAGACGCTTGCCAGCATGCCAGCCATCATCCGCAACGGCGCGATGTGGTATCGCGAAGTCGGTTCGCCGAAGAGCACGGGCACGAAGGTTTACACCATTTTGGGCAACGTCAACTTCACGGGCGTGATCGAAGCGCCGATGGGCATTACCCTGCGCGAAGTAATTGACATTTACGGCAAAGGGATGAAGAACGACAAGGCGCTCAAACTCGTGCAAACGGGCGGATCGAGCGGGACGATCGTCCCTGCCAGTTTGCAGGACACGCCGCTCGACTTCGACGCGTTCCGCAACGCGGGCGTGTCCCTCGGCTCGGGCGCGTTGCTCGTCTGTGACGAAGATACCTGCGTGGTGGATCTGGCGAAGGTGATCCTGCGTTTCTTCCGTAACGAGTGTTGCGGAAAATGTACGCCCTGCCGTATCGGCACGTTGCGCCTTTACGAAATCATCAGCCAGATCTCGGAGGGACGCGGCTCGCTCGATGATTTTGACCTGATGCAGAAGATCTCCGAAGCCATGTCCGAAGTCTCGAACTGCGGCCTCGGCCAGACCGCCGCCACCGCCCTGCGCGACATCCTGAAATATTTCCGCGCGGAAGTGGAAGCGCACATCGTTGACCACGTCTGCCCGACGGGCGTTTGTCCGATCAAGGAATTGGCGGCAGTTGCGTAGCCGTTGAATCTATCAGTACCGCAACATTCATGTTGCGACTCTCGCAAGATAAATCTTGCGGTACCAACCGTTTGCCAGCAGTTGCACTGCTGGCGGGCTCGCAGTTCAACTGCTCGCGAACATTGAGAAGAAAAAGGATAACAACCATGATTAGTTTAACGATCAATGGTCAAACCCTGGAAGTCAAGGAAAATACCACCGTCTTGCAAGCCGCGGAACAGGCGGGCATCGTCATCCCGACGTTATGCCATCACAAAGACCTGACGCCCTACGGCGGGTGTCGTCTGTGTTCTGTGGATATTCAAGGCATGCGCCTGCCTGCCACGGCCTGCACCATGCTCGTCTCGCCTGGGATGGTGGTGCAGACCGAAAGCCCCGCGCTCACGCGCTACCGCAAAACCATCCTGGAACTCCTGCTGGTGCGCTTCTACGATGCGGGCTACAAAAAGACCAACGGCGCGCTTAAGCCCGAGTTGGATTCGCAGTTCGCGTATTGGGTCAACTACTATGGCATTGATATGAAGAAGGCCATGGCGCATGAGCCGTTCCGCCAGATAGACAGCGACCCGAATCCATACATCTGGGTGGACAAGAACAAGTGCATCATGTGTACGCGTTGCGTACGCGCCTGCGCCGAAGTGCAGGGACGTTTCGTCTGGACACAGGCCTATCGCGGCTACGACCTTCGCATCGTGGCGGGCGCGGATTCGTCCATGCTCCAGTCGCGTTGTGAGTCGTGCGGCGCGTGTGTGGCGCACTGCCCAACGGGTGCGTTGGATAACCGCATGTCGGTCAAGTTGGGACATCCCGACCGAACGGTGACGGCCATCTGTCCGTATTGCGGGGTGGGCTGTCAACTCTATCTGAACATCAAAAATGACGGGATGGGGGAGCGCGTCATCTCGGTGGATTCGAACGCGAAGGCGCCTGTCAATGGCGACCATCTTTGTTTGAAGGGACGCTACGGCTACGACTTCATCCACTCCGAGAATCGGCTGAGGCGGCCGCGCGTCCGCAAGTATCTGCTCGAAGGAACGCCGCGCCCCGCCAACCGAGGTCCGTGGGTGGAAGCGGATTGGGAGACCGCGCTGAACATCGTGGCGAAAAAACTCGCGTCCACGCGCGAACGTCACGGCGGCGAAAGCGTCGGCTTGTTGACATCGGCGAAATCGTTCAATGAAGAAAATTACCTGATGAACAAACTGGCGCGCCAGGTGATGGGAACGAACAACATTGATTGCGGCGCGCACATGATCCGCGGCAGTATCGTGGATGGCTTGATCGGCTCGCTGGGACTCGCGGCCATGTCGAATTCGATGGACGACATCGCCAACAACGCGCGATCCATTTTGGTCATCGGCTCGAACATCACCGAGAATCATCCCGTCTTTGGGACGCGCATCCGTCAGGCGGTGTTGCGGCGCAAGGCCAAACTGATCACGGCCAGCCCCATCTTTTACAACATCGAAGAATATGCCACGCTTGCGATGCGCTACAAACGCGGCTCCGAGAGCGCGTTGCTCAACGGGTTGATGAAGATCATCTTGGATAACGGCTGGATGGATTCGAAATTCATTCAGGAACGCACGCAGGGATTCGATGAACTGAAGGCGGCCATTGAAAAGGTTGATCTGGCGCATGTTTCGCAGGCGACCCGCGTGCCCGTCGAAAAAATGAAACAGGCCGCGCAGGTCATCGCTGCGAACCGTCCGTGCTCGGTGGTGTGGGGGGCGGATATTTCACACCAGGGCGCCAACGCGGACGCGGTGCGGAACCTGGCCAACCTGCAATTGATGCTCGGCAATCTCGGCGTATCGGGCGGCGGGCTGGCGCCGTTGCGAAGCCAGAACAATTCGCAAGGCGCCTTCGATATGGGCGGCCTGCCCGCGTATTATTCGGGTTACCAGCCCGTGGCCGAAAAACAATCGCATAAAAAATTCGAAACGGCATGGGGAACGGAACTGCCATCGCGGCCTGGCCTTTCCGCGCCCGAAATGATGTACGCGGCGGAACAAGGCGCGTTGAAGGCGCTCTTCGTCATCGGCGGAAATCTCTGGTCGGACGAGACGGGCATGCTCACCCGCCACGCCCTGGAAAACTGCGAGTTCGTGGCCGTGTGCGACGTGATGGCGTCCGAGGGTTCGCATTACGCCGACGTGCTCCTGCCTGGCGTCAGTTTTGCGGAAAAGTCGGGGACGTACACCAACACCGAGCGACGGATTCAACTGGTGCGGAAGGCGATCGAACCGCAAGGTGAAGCGCGGCCTGGCTGGCAAGTGATCTCGGACTTGGCGCGTCGCATCCTGACCTTGAGCGGGCGCGCCCCCGACGGCTCCTACGCCGCCTGGATGTATGCCACCGCGGGCGAGATCATGAA
Source organism: Chloroflexota bacterium (assembly GCA_016234485.1). GTDB lineage: Bacteria > Chloroflexota > Anaerolineae > Anaerolineales > Villigracilaceae > Denitrolinea. The sequence continues at coordinate 80,354 of JACRBL010000013.1, read as the reverse complement.
AGAGATCGCGGCGTTGACTCCCATCTACGCGGGCGTCTCGCACGAGCGCCTCGAGCGCGGCGACGTATTGATGTGGCCTGTCTACAGTTACGCGGATTCTGGCTCCCCAATCCTGTTCGGTACGACCTTCCCTGTGGGGAAGGGGAAGTTTGTGGCGGTGGGATAGACACTGGTTCGCGATGAGAGACGCCAGAGCGAGGAGGGCGCTCTGGCGTTGGTGGTTAAATTGGGGTTTGTTGTGCTATACTGGCGAAAAGTTGCCGTCCAACCGCTACACTGCAACTAGAATGATGCGCGGTTTGTCCAAATGGAGTTTTGTAGACTGTCATGATAAGTTGGCAGGCGATTTGCAAAAACTAACATAGCAAAATCACAAAGGAGTAAAACATGGATAACATGAAGTGGGTAATGGGTCTGTACGGAATCGTGATGATTGCTTTTGGTCTGTATGTATTTGGAATTGGACTTTGGGGATTAGTCAAGAAACGCCCATTGGTTTTTGCGGCTCGCCAACTGATGTGGTTCTTGATTGCAATGTACATCCCAATTACTATTCAGTCATTCATTCCCCTTTTCGACTCTTGGGGACGTAGAGATCCATTTTTCGTCGTTATGCCATTTTTTCAAGTGGCGATCTTCATACTGCTAGTTTTTGTCTTTTGGCGACAAATGACAGGCTACATGATATTTGGCGTTTCCGATGAGACATTTCGTGAAGCCCTTACTAGCGCGCTAAACAAATTAAACCTTCCCTACGAAGAAACTATTTCCAAAATAAAACTCACTGGATTGAACGCAGATTTACAGGCGGCAGTGGCATCATGGATGGGAACAGCGCAGATTCGCATTAAACAATGGCAACATGTTCGTTATGCCAAAGATATTGCAAACTCAATGGATGATTACTACAAAAACAACTCTGTAAAAGTGAACAACATTGCATTTATCGTATATCTGATTCTGGGAATTTTTACGATTGCATTCGTTTTTGCTTTTGCAATATTTGGATTTGGCTTTTTGTTCAGGTTCTAGAGAATAAATATCGATCTAAGGTGATTAGCCAGTCCAGCGAATCGAAAGAATCCAAGAATCAGCGGAGACCTCTCTCCGCTGGTTCTTTTCTTGCGCAAATTATTCCTTCGCCACCGCGCTCTGCCCACTCTACGATCAGATCACCCCTTCGGGGCTTTTGAGCAAATTCATCACGGCTTCATAAGCCACAGGCACAGCCTCGGCCACGGCGGGAGAGAGTTCTTCGGAGAAATCATACACGTTCTTCGCTTCGATAGCCACCACCGTCACCGAATCGGGGACGTTCAATTTCATTTTTCGTCCCACCTCCAGCGCGGTGAGGAGCGACGTATCGTGCGCCGCGGTGGAATGGCTGGCCGATGGGTTTGGCAACTCCTCCAGCGCGAAGACTTTCACGCTTCCAATGGGATTTTGACCCGTCTCCATTGAGTCAACAAGGATCGCGCGCTGATAGCCGACCATCCGCTCCATGAGGCTGAGTCCGCCCAACGCGACACAGTCCACTTCGATGGGCGAAACGTGTTGGACGGTCTTCGTCCCCAACGGGCGGATTGGCATGAAGTAGCGCGCGTCCGTCTCGACGACACGCTGGACTTCCTGCGCCACCTTCCAGCCGACGCCGTCGTCGCCGAGAATGGGATTGCCGAGGCCGATTACGATAGTCTTCATAGTCTGATGGTCGCGTAGTCGCATGGTCAAATGATCACGTAGTCAAGTAGCTGGCTTGCGAACGAGAAAGACTACTCGACTACGTGACTAAGCGACTATTCGACTAACCCCGTTTCAACATCTCCATCACCTCACCATCCGAATTGCGAATGGTAATTTCGAGCGGCATCTGTCCGGGCAACGAGTGTGTCGCGCAGCCGAAGCAGGGATCGTAGGCGCGGAAGGCCATCTCGACCATGTTCAACATTGGCTCGGTGACGACTGTCCCTTTTTTGATCAGGCTGGTCGCGGCTTTGTTGATGGACATGCTGATCGGCGCGTAGTTGTTGGTGGTGCCGACGATGAGATTCACTTTGGTCAGCACACCGCGCTCGTCGGTGGTGTAGTGATGGGTGAGCGTCCCGCGCGGAGCTTCCACGATTCCGACTCCCTCGGTGGGGGTCGCGGTGGGGACGGTGTGGAAGTTGGGCGAGGCCACCTCGGGGTCAGAAGCGAGTTCGACCCATCTTTCTGCCGCGTAGAGCAGTTCGATCAGGCGCGCCCAGTGGGTGGCTAAACGCTGGTGAACAGGTTTCCCGCCCAACGTCCCATAGAAGCGTTCGTACTCGGCTTGCGCGAGCGGAGTCGCCATCCCGTCCGCGGCGTTGAGTCGCGAGAGCGGAGTCGCCATGTAGACTCCCGAATCCTTCCCGTCGGTGAATCCTTTCCAGCCGACGTTTTTGAGATACGGGAATTTGAGATACGTCCACGGCTCGACGTGTTCGGCGATGTGCTGGGTGTATTCGTTCGGCGAGTACTTGACGAACTCTTTGCCGTCGGGGTCAACCACGCGCACTTTGCCATCGTAGAAGTTGACGTGATTGTTCTCGTCCACCGTGCCCATGTAGTAAGTGCGATGGGTGTAGATGTCGCCGAGGATCAGGTCAACGTAGGCTTTGTTGCCTAGCACAATGTCGTTGAAGATCTTCAGGCTGAACTGCCCGAACTCGACCGCCCACTTGCCCATCTCGAGGATTTCTTTGCGCTGATCTTCGGTGATGCCTTTGGTCATGCCGCCAGGGATGGACGTGCATGGGTGGACTTTACGTCCGCCGATGATCTCGACGACAGTGTGACCAGCCTTACGCGCCGCGATGACCTTGCCGCCAATTTCCAACCCGACTTTGTGGATGACGCCGAGGATGTTTCGTTCGGCGACGGGCGCGTCGGGTCCCATGACGAAATCGGGTCCGCCCAGCGCGTAGAAATGCGTGGCATGATCGGTGACGTAGAACGCGGAGTAGAGCAACTCGCGCAGCATTTTCGCGGTGCGCGGCGGGTTGACGTGATAGACCGCGTCGGCGGCTTTGGCGGCGGCCATGTGATGCGCCTCGGGGCAGACGCCGCAAATGCGGTTGGTGAGAAGCGGCATTTCCTCCACGGGGCGGCCAACGCAGAAGCGTTCGAAGCCGCGCAGTTCGGGAATCTGGAAGTAGGTGTTGGCAACGTCGCCCTCGGGCGTGAGGAAGATCTCGATCTTGCCGTGACCTTCGAGGCGGGTGATGGGGTCAATAGTTATGCGTTGTGTCATAGTGATCTCCATTTCGGTAATTGGTAATTAGTGGTTGGTAATTGGTGTTCCTCTGTTTGGCTTGTCATTGCGAGGAGGGTGGTTTTCCCGACGAAGCAATCTCCGCGTACGAGGAGGAGATTGCTTCGCCGCTTTGCGGCTCGCAATGACGGGACGACGAGGAAATTACCAATTACCATTTACCAATCACACCTTCTCCTTCTTCCACGCGGACACGCCCGCCTTCATCAGCGACCCTGCCAGGTTGAAGCGATAGAACTGTCCTGTTGGGTCGGGGATGCCGTCGAGGATGCGGTCAATTTGATCGGGGTCGTTGCTCTCGATGACGGATGCGAAGCCCGTGATGAGACGCGCGCCATAATCCACGACTCCCTCGGCGGGTCCGTAACAGCCGATGCACTGCGCGCCCGCGGACGGGCAGCGCGCGTTGCATCCGTCGCGCGTGGCGATGCCGTTGCAGGGGATGCCCTGTTCGAGCAGGCACAGGGACGGGTCAATGGGTTGGCCGAAGATGCGCTTGAACGAGGTGATGGTTTTGACGTGGCGCGTGCGTTTGCATTCGTCGCAGACGGTGGAGGTGCCAGCGCCGATCACCGCGCCTTTCGGCGGGAGTTGCGCTTTGCCTTGCAAAACTTGCACCACGAGGTCAATCACCGCCGCGATCTGGTGACTCTCGGGCGGGCAACCAGGCATGTAGTAGTCCACGTCCACCACCTGGTCGAGGGTTTTGAGGCGAGGGTAGAGGGTCGGGATGTGGATCTCGCCCTCGGGCGTGTCGAACGAGGTGCGCGGATAAATCTGATTCGGGTTGTCCGTGCTGACGGTGTTGAAGGCGGTCGTCACGATCTCGCCGACGGGGCTGAGGTTGGCGAGGCCAGGGATGCAACCCTCGTTGGCGCACGAGCCGAACGCGACGAGGAGTTTGGATTTCCTGCGGAGCAGTTTGGCGATGTGCTCGTTCTCGTCGTTGCGGATGCCGCCGTTGAAGAGGGTCAGCAGGATCGAGCCGTCTTCCATGGCCTCCACGTCTTTGTATTTCGCGTCCATGGCGACAGGCCAGAAGACGACATCGAAGTTGGCGTCCACATCCAGGATTTTTTCGTGGATGTTCAGCACGGCGATCTCGCAACCGCCGCACGAGGCCGCCCAGTACATTGCGAATTTAGGTTTGTCGCTCATGCTGGAACCTCCTCAGGGATTTGTGTTTCGACGCGATGGCCGTTCCCGCCCGCGCCGCCCCAGTTGAGCGGTCCGAGCGCGCGGATTTCCTCCACGAAGGATTTCACTTCGTTGGTGAATTTCGCGCCTTCCGCCGCGCTCGCCCAAACGAGTTTGACGCGGTTCGGTTCCACGCCCAATCCTTGCAGGGTGCGGCGGATCAGGTGGAAGCGTCGCAGGGCTTTGTAGTTCTGCTCGAGGTAGTGACACTCGCCTGGGTGACAGCCCGTGATCATCACGCCGTCCGCGCCGTTGGTGAGGGCTTTGAAGACGAAGGTCGGATCGAGTCGCCCACTGCACATCAGGCGGATGAGGCGGATGTTGGGCGGATATTTCATGCGGGCGGTACCGGCCAGGTCTGCGGCGCGATAGGAACACCAGTTGCAGGTGAAGCCGATAATGGTGGGTTCAAATTGTTCGTTGTTCATAGTTGTTCTCCTTGCCGAAGTCGCATTGCGTCCATATTGCGTATTTCGTACTTCGTAACGCGTTACGCAATACTCAGTACGCAATACGTTCTATGCAAGCGCCTCCTCTCCGATATTCATCAACAGCAGGCCCTCGATCTGCGCCAGCACTTGCTCGTTGCTGAAGCCGGTGCCGCTGATCGCGCCCGCGGGGCAGGCCGCCACGCAGGTTCCGCAACCCTGGCACAAGGCTCCGTTGATCTCGGTGACCATGCGATCCTCGTGGAAGAGAATTGCGTTGAAGGGACACAGCCCATTGCAGATGCGACAGCCCGAGCATTGCTCTTCGTTGACGCTGGCGCGGAACGGTTCGAGCGCGATTTCTTTCGCGTGGATCTTGCCGAGCGCGCGCGCCGCCGCGGCGGCTCCCTGCGACACGGTGGCGGGAATGTCCTTCGGTCCTTGCACACAGCCCGCGATTAGGATGCCCTCCGTCATGGTCGCGACGGGATCGAGTTTGGGATGCTTCTCGATGAACCAGCCGTCGGCGCTGCACGAGAGGCCGAAGCGATGCGCGGTCTCTTTGGCGTCGTGACGCGGTTCGAGCGCGACCGAGAGGATGACCATGTCGAGCGGAATCCGCATTTGGACGCCGACCAGCGTATCCTCCACCTGGACGATAAGCTTGCCCTCCTCCTCCTTCGTGCGCGGGGCGTTGTTGATCTCAGCCACCTTGCCGCGGATGAAGTGGGTGCCCTCCTCCAGAACCCGCTGATAGAACTCCTCGTAACCCTTGAACGGGGTACGCATGTCAATGTAGAAGTTGTAGACCTCCGCGCCCGTCCGCTCGTGGACGAGGTGCGCGAACTTCAGTCCCTGCATACAGCAGATGACCGAGCAGTATTCGTTGTAATGCTTGTCGCGGCTCCCGACGCAGTGGACGATGCCGACCGCTTTCGGTTTGGTCTTGCCGTCCTTGAGCAGGATTTCGCCGTTGGTGGGTCCCGCCGCGTTGCACAGCCGCTCGAACTCGAGGCTGGTGACGACGTTCGGCAGGCGTCCGTAACCGTACTGCGCGATGCGCTTCGCGTCGAAGGTGTCGTAGCCCGTGGCCAGGATGATGTTGCCGACGTTGACCGTGATGACTTCGTCTTCCTGGTTGAACTTGATGGCATTGGTTGGGCAGAATTTTTCACACGCCTTGCACGTTCCCTTGATGTAGTAGGTGCAGTTCGGGCGGTCAATGACGGGATATTTCGGGACGGCTTGCGCGAATGGCGTGTAAACCGCTTTCCGCATGCCCATGCCCGCTTCAAACTTGTCATCCACCACTTTCTTCGGGCATTTTTCCCAGCAGATGCCACAGCCCGTGCAAAGCGAGGTGTCAACGTCGCGGGCGCGCTTGCGGATGGTCACCGCGAAGTTGCCGACGTAACCGTCCACTTTCTCGACCTCGCTCCAGGTCAGCAGTTCGATGTTGGGATGCGTCCCGACCGACACCATCTTCGGGGTCAGGATGCAGGCCGCGCAGTCCAGGGTGGGGAAGGTCTTGTCGAACTGCGCCATGTGACCGCCGATGGAGGGTTCGCGTTCCACGAGGTAGACTTTGTATCCCGCGTCCGCGATCTCCAACGCGGCCTGTATGCCCGCGATCCCGCCGCCGACGACGAGCGTATCGGGGTGGATCGAAACTTTCATCGGTTCGAGGGGCGCGTGATGGATGACGCGTTCGACTCCGCCCGAAACGACCGCCATGGATTTAGCCGTAGCCTGATCCTTGTCCGTATGCACCCACGAAACCTGCTCGCGGATTGACACGAGTTCGCACAGGTACGGGTTCAGTCCCGCGCGCTTGCAGGCGGTGCGGAAGGTGTTCTCATGCAGGTGCGGCGAGCAGGCCGCCACGACCACGCGCGTCAGGCCGAGTTCCTTGATGTCCTTCTCGATCAATTCCTGCCCGAGACTGGAACACATAAATTTGTAGTCGCGGCCGATGACCACGCCGCGGCGCTGGAGTTTCGCCGCCGCCCACTCAGCCACCTGCTGGACGTCCACCATGCCCGCGATGTTCGTGCCGCAATGACAAACGTAGACTCCAATTTTTTCCATAGGATTTTTCTCCTTTGAGTTTGCTATGCTACTGTTCGCCCGTCATTGCGAGCCTTCGGGAAGCAATCTCCGCGCGGTGGAGGGGATTGCTTCGCTCCGCTCGCAATGACGAACTGTGTTAACGTGCAAGAACAGGCATGGCGGAAACGAGTTCCTTTCCGATGCCGAGCTTCTTCTCAGGGATGCCGAGCGCCAGTCCCACCAATTGGGTGAAGTACAGGATGGGCACTTCAAAATTCGTGCCGAATTCCTGGTTCACCGCCTGCTGGTAACATTCGAGATTGACCTGGCACATCGGGCAGGCCGTGGCGATGAGCGCTGCCTCACGCTCGACCGCGGACTGGAGCAGGTTACGAACCATGCTCAACGCGGCGACGCGGCTGGAGATGATCAGCGAGCCGCCGCAGCAACGCGTCTTGAGCGGATAGTCCACGGGCGTCGCGCCGATGGCCGTGAGCAGTTCCTCGAAGTATTGCGGATTCTCCAACGATTCGGCAGAATCGTGGTCTCTACGTGGACGTAGAATCTGGCACCCGTAATACGGCGCAATGCGGACTCCCTCGAGCGGGTTCGTGACCTTGCTCTTGATCTCCTCCGCACCGATATCCTGCGTGAACATCTCCAGCAGGTGCTGGATGCGGAGGTCGCCCGAAAATTGCAGGCCGTCCTCCTCCAGCGCGAAATTGATGTGTTCTGCCAGGTCGGGATCCTTTTTGAGGTGTGACTGCGTGAAGAACATATTTTTGAAGCACGCGCTGCACGGCGCAACAACGTCCAATCCCGTCTTTTCGGCGATAGCCAAATTGCGCGCTGTGAGCGTGTAGGCCAGCAGTTCGTCAATATGGAAGTAGGTGGTCGAGCCACAGCAGTTCCAGTCGTCCAATTCGCGGAGTTTCACGCCGAGTTTTTTCGTCGTCTCCAGCGCGGACTGGTGATAGCCGATGGCGAGTTTTTCCAGCGAACAGCCAGGGAAGTAGGCATATTCTTTCATGCTTCACCTCCCATCGGGATGATGCGGCGGATCATGCGCTTGAAGTTATCCAGGCGTTTGATGCGCGGCGGGAGCAGGGGTAGGCGTCCCTTCAACATCAACTCGGTCGCGTTCTGTATCTCCATAAAGAACTCGCGCAGTTTGAACTTGAAGATGTACGAAGGGGCGAGGATCGGCTCGAAGGTGCGACCTGTCCGCATGATGGTTTTGGCGAATGCCTCTGAGAACGACGGTCCGATCATGTCTTCCTTGTAGCGGCTTTTCCAGATCGAATAGCGCTGCAAGGCATACATCAATTCCGTGATGCTGATGTTCTGTGGACAGCGCACCGTGCATTGATAGCAGGAAGCGCAGTACCAGAAGGTGTTGCTGTCCAGCACCTGGTCTTTGAGTCCCGCGTTGACCATGGCGATGATTTGGCGCGGGGTGTAGTCCATGTAGGCGGCCACAGGACACGAGCCCGAGCAAGTGCCGCATTGGACGCACATGGGGAAGGGGTTTCCGTCCGCGGCGTGCAGCAGGCTGGAAACTTCTTTCATGAAGGTGAAGGTGTAGGTTTCAGATGCTTCTGTCATAGTTGCCTCGTTGGTTGTAGACTTCCGTTCGTCATTGCGAGCCTTCGGGAAGCAATCTTCTCATGGGGGAGGGGATTGCTTTGCTCACTCGTCCTTCGACTGCGCTTGACTATCGCCTCGCTCCGCTCAGGACGGCGGCTCGCAATGACGCGAAGTCTCTACGCTGGTACCGCCTTCCTTTCCTCCGCCAATTGGAGCAGGTGATTGACCTTCTCCAGCAGAAGCGACGGCTCCACAGGCTTCTCGACCAGTTCATCCAGTTTCACGAAGCCTGGGTGAATCGGTTCGCCAGGGAAAAGGAAGGCGATCTGTTCCCTCATGCCTGTGATGATCAACACAGGCATTTCACGCAGTTTGGAGTCCTTGCGGAGTTTGCGCGCGATCATCACGCCTTCCGCGCCGCGTCCCATCATGATGTCGAGCAGGAGCAGGTCGTAGGGACGCGATTGCAGGGCTTGCAGTCCCGCCTTCGGGTCGTAGGCGACCTCGACTGCATATCCCGCGTTGTCGAGGATGGACTTGATCCCCGTCACGTAATCGGGATCGTCGTCAATGATCAGTAGTCGTTTCACCATGTCATGCCTCCATTCAAGTTTTGCAAGAGTTTGGTCATTTTTGCGTTTGGGGTAAAAGCTTCAAACACAAAGGGCACGAAGTACACAAAGGGAACGCGGTACGTCTTACGGACTTTCTTCCTTCGTGACCTTTGAGTCCTTTGTGTTTAATGAGTTAGGGCTGATTTTCGGCAATCGAACAATAAACGTTGTTCCTTTGCTCACTTCACTTTCTACGGTAATCGTTCCTTTATGCGCCTCAATAATTTGACGGCTGACGGCCAGCCCGATGCCATGTCCGCTTGCCACGGCCTGACCTGACTTACCGCGATAGAAGCCATCGAAGATGTGCGGCAGGTCTTCCTGCGCGATGCCGATGCCTTCATCCTTGACCGCGATCACCACGTCATTTCCGTTTTCTTCGGCCTTCACCGTGACCTTGCTCCCATCGCGAGAGTATTTCACCGCATTGCCGATGATGTTGCCGAATGCTTCCGAAAGGCTGAGATCGTCTCCCATTACAGAATGCAACGGCTCGCCAATCGAAGTGACAATCTCCACGTCCTTTCGCACGGCATACGGCTCCATATTTTCGAGCGCCTTGGCAATTTCATCTTTCACCGAAACCTGTGTGAAGGCCTCCTTCATCTGGTCTGCATCCATCGAGATGGCTCGCAACCAGGAGTTGATGAGTTTGATCAGGTCGCTGATGCGATTCTTCGTCCGCGAGAGTTTGTCCTTTTGGACTTCGGTCAGCGAGCCGCCTACTTCAAATTCGAGCGCCATCAAATTTTGCTGGACGGCGTTCAGCGGCGACTTCAACTCGTGCGAGACGATGTGGGCGAAATGCTCGCGTAACATTTCCTTCTCGCGGCGCAGAGCGATGGTTTCCAGAGTCAGCCTGCGCTTTTCCAAACTGCGCCGCGTGATGAGACGAAACTCCTCGGGCGTGAACGGCTTGGGCAGGAAGTCGTACGCGCCGCGCTTCATCGCGTCCACGGCGGAGCTGATGGTGGCGAAGCCCGTGATGACGACCATGACGATGGTTGAATCCATCGCGCTGACCTTCTCCAGCACCTCGAAGCCAGAGATGCCAGGCATTTTGAGGTCAACGAAGATCAAGTCGGGGTGGAACTCGTCCGCGAGGGCCAAACCCGCCATCCCGTCGGAGGCGGAGGCGAGTTCGTAGTTCCCTCCCGCGAGAATCTGCGCGCAGGAGTCCCGCACGACTTCTTCATCGTCAATGATGAGAATCCTAGGCTTTGATTCCATCAGGTTCACCGATTTCTTCCGTCACAACGGGCAGGCTCACTAGAAAGGTCGCGCCTTTGCCGAATTCGCTTTCGACCGTGATCTCGCCGTTGTGTTCCTTGACAATTCCGTAACTGATCGCCAGCCCGAGGCCGACGCCGTGACCGATCTCCTTGGTGGTGAAGAACGGGTTGAAAATTTTTTCCATATTCTCGTCGCTGATTCCGTGACCTGTGTCTTTCACTTCGATTTCGATGGTCTTGCAGTTGAGTCCCATGCAGGTGGAGAGGTGGAGCGCGCCGTTGCCGTTCATCGCTTCGGCGGCGTTGATGATCAGGTTGAGGAAGACGCGCTCGATCTGCGAGGGGTCAACGACAATCATTGGCATGCTCTCGTCGAGGTTCTGGCGGATGGCGATGTTGTGGAACACCGCCTGGTTTTCCACGAGCGACACGCAACGTTGGAGCAGCGCGTTGATGTTCGTGAGCGTTTTTTGCGGTTTTTTCTGCCGCGAAAAATCGAGCAGGCCGCGGATGATCTCGCGACAGCGATTTGCCTGGATGGAAATTTTTTCAAGGTTCTGCCGCGAGGGCTCGTCGCAACTATCTTTTTCGAGCAGCAGGCTCGAATAGGTGACAATGCCCTGCAACGGGTTGTTGAGTTCGTGCGCCACGTTCGCGGCCAGTTGACCGACGATGGCGAGTCGCTCCGATTCCATGATCTTGCGTTTTGTAAATTCTTTCAATCGTTCGTCGCGCTGTCGCAGCGCTTCGGCCATCTGATTGAAGCGGTACGAAAGTTTGCCGAGTTCGTCGTAACTGGTCGGCTCGAGTTTTACGTCAAGGTTTCCGCTCGCGAGTTGACGCGACGCGTCCACCAAATTTCGGATCGGGCTGGAAATCTGCCGCGAGATCCACAACGCGATGATCGTGCTCAACGCCGCGCCTGCCAGCGTGATGCCGACAAAAACGAGAATGGTCTGGTTTTGAATGTCGGTGTATTTCTGCTCGAGGATGCCCACGTACAGAATCCCGACGACCTTCTGCTCGACATCGCGGATCGGTTCATAGGCGGTGATGTACCAATCGGTGACGACGTACGCCCGCCCGATCCACGGTTCTTCCTCGACGATTACGCGGTTGTACACGTCTTCCGCGATGCGCGTCCCGACGGCGCGTTCGTCGCGCTCGTCCATCACGTTGGTCGAAATCCGCACATCGTCCTGAAAGATCGTCGCGGCGCCGATGTCCTTGCCTTCGTACGCCATGTTCTGGAAGACGGTCGCCTTGACCTTGTCCACGATCTCGTAATTTCGATTCAACAGGACTCCGCCATAGACGACGCCGATCAGTTTCCCGTCCGCATCGAAGATGGGCGCGGCGGCTTTCAACATCATGCCCGCGTCTTCCTCGACCTCGGGGCGGGCGCGCGCCATCGGAGTCTCAACGAACTTCAGATATGCCTGCTCCGCCAACGCGGACGATTCACGCTCCAACTCCTCCGCGCTGACGATGACCGTGCCTGAGAGCGGCGCTTTCGTTCGCAGAACGTAACTGAGGATCGCGTCTCGACCCTGGTCATCGCCCAACATGGATGGGTTGTTGACGCGCAAAACAACTTTGCCGCTGGCATCCGTGATGGTCAGCACGTCGAGATTTTCACTGTCCTTGAAACGGATCAACTCATCGAGATATTCCTGGCGGATGTCGCCGCGTAAAATATCGGCCATGAAGAGCCGAACGGTGGTGAACTCGACGGACTGCTCGATATGCACCAGCCTGTCGCTGTAGATTTCGCGCGCCGTGTTCAGGTCGTTGCGAACTCGTTCCTGCGCTTCTGCAATGATTCGGTTGTTAATGATCTGAATGCCGACGATGGTGAAGATGAGACTGCTCAACAAAATAATAGATAGAAAACTCAGGGTCAATTTAGTGGCAATTGGCAGCCTGATTCGTTTGATCCATCCAGTGGCGGTTTTGGCGACCGCGTTCATGTTGAGTCAGTCTCCTTTGTTTTGTCCCGTCATTGCGAGGAGGGCGCTCTTCCCGACGAAGCAATCTCCGCGCGATGGAGGGGATTGCTTCGCCGCTTCGCGGCTCGCAATGACGTAGCGTCAAAGCGCCTCGTAAACCAACTCGATCACATCCTTGACATGCAACTTGCTCTCGTTGCCTGTGGTTTTGACCGCGTCCTTGAACATGGTCACATCCTTCGGGCAGGCGACGACAAACTCGCGGATTCCTGCCAACTCAGCCGCGTCTTTGACTCGCATCTCGCTGGGCCGCTCCCGGCCGGGTTTTTCCTCCATCCAGATTCGTCCTCCGCCTGCGCCGCAACAGAAGGCGCGATCACCGTGACGTGACATTTCGATGAGTTCACATCCTGTCGCGCGGAGCAATCGCCGCGGGGAGTCGTACACGCCGTTGTAACGTCCGAGATAGCAGGGGTCATGGTAGGTGATTCGTGAGTCGAGTTTCTTGCTGAGTTTGAGTTGTCCTTTCGCAATCAGTTGATCGAGCAGTTCGGTGTAATGCAAAATGTTGGGACGGTTTCCGTTCCACGGATATTCGTTCTTCAACGTGTTGTAGGTATGCGGGTCGGTAGTGACAATGGTCTCGTATTTGCACTTCGACAATGCTTGCATGTTTTTGCCCGACAGCATTTCAAAGAGACCCTCTTCACCTACGCGGCGCACGTCGTTGCCTGCGTTGCGTTCCGCGTCGAAGAGAATGCCGAAGTTGAGTCCCGCGTGCTGGAAGACCTGCGCGGTTTTGCGCGTGACGTCGGTCAACGTCGGGCTGTACGAGGCATAATCGCCCACAAACCACAGATATTCCACTGGCTCGCGGCGCGCGTCTTTGACTGCGGGCTGGAGTCCCTGTGTCCACTTGGCGCGCATACGGTCGGACTGGCCGAGCGAGTTGCCGTAACGTCCGAGGTTGGCGAGCGCCTCCTGCAACATCTTGTCCATCTTGCCTTCGAGGACGAGATGACGACGCATTTCAACGATGGGATTGACATGTTCGATGAACAGCGGACATTCCTGGTCGCAGGTGTAGCAGGTGGTGCAACTCCAAATTGCTTCTTCGGCGATCACATCGCCAATCAGAGTCTTGGATAACACGCCATTCGTCTTTTTTGCCGATAAGGCCGCGCCGCGTTCTTCGAGGTTATGGCGCAGGTTCATGGTCAGCAACTTGGGCGAAAGAGTCGAACCGCTGGTGTGCGCGGGGCACATTTCCTGACAACGTCCACACTCGGTACAGGTGTAGAAGTCGAGCATCGTCCGCCAGCGGAATTGCTCCATCGTCCCGACGCCAGACGCGCCGTCCGCGGGTTTGGGCAGGCGTCCGCGCGGCTCGAGGTCGCGAAGGAGAACCGCGGGGATGGATGTGACGATATGGAAGTGCTTGCCCTGCGGCAGTTCGGTCAGGAAGAGCAGGACGACGCCGAGGTGAATCCAGTAGGAGACCTCCGCGAGGATGGACTGAGTCGCGTCGGGGAGGGAGGCGAAGAGTCCACCGATGAGGGTGGAGATCGGCCTGTAACGCCCGAGCAGGTCGAGGTCCAGGTTGATGCGGAGTCCGTTCATCAGCAGGAGGCTGAGCATGATCGTCAGGATAAAGGTCAGCACCTTCACGCCCTTGCCGCGATGACTTCCCGCGTAGCGTTCGGGGTTGACGACGAGTCGCAGGTAGAGTCCGTATGAGACGCCCGCGATGACGAACAGCGCGAAGAAGTCTTGCACGAAGGCGAGCGCGCCCCACGTGCCGATGATGGGAATGACAAAGTGTGGATTCGTAAATGCAAGCAAACCCTCGACCATTGCTTGCAGAATGGTGAGCGAGAGGAGCAGGAAACCCCAGAAGATGAAGAAGTGCGCGATGCCTGGGACGCGGAAACGGAAGAGACGCCACTGCGCGGCGACGTAGACAATCAAGCCCTTGACGCGCTCGCCCCATTGCGTGAACGGGGGAGTGGGTTGCCCGCGCCGCAGGTTGACCCATAGCCGTTGCCACGCGTATCGGAAAAAGATTCCGATGGATGCGACCAGGGCGATGAGGACGAGGATGGATTTGATCGTGTCGTACATGGTTGCATTCCTGTTGTGGATGCTCTACTGTACATTCGTCATTGCGAGGAGGGCGCTCTTCCCGACGAAGCAATCTCCTGGTCGTGGCGAGGGGATTGCTTCGTCGCTCACTCCGTTCGCTCCTCGCAATGACGGAATCCAATAATTAACTAGGTGTCGCCTGCTTCGCCTTCTCAGTCAAAAGCGGAAGGAGTTCCAGCAGGTCAATCGTTGTGCCGTATTTCGCGACGTTGAAGATCGGCGCGTTGGGATCGGTGTTGACCGCGATGATCACATCGCTTTCACCCATGCCTTCCACATGTTCGGGCGCGCCGCTGATTCCGAGCGCGAGATAGATCTTCGGTTTGACGCGCTTGCCCGACTTGCCGACCAGCCGCGTGGTGGGCAACCAACCCTGATCCACAACGGGACGCGAGGCGCAGACTGTCCCACTTGTGGCCGCGGCCAGTTCGTTGGGCAAGTCGAGATTGTCCTTGTTTTGGATGCCGCGTCCGACCGCGATCAGGAACGGTGATTTGGAAATATCCACGTCGCCCGCTTCAGGTTCGATGATTTGCTTGAGCACGACGCGCAAGTTGTCCAACGCGGGAGGCGTGAAGGATTCAATCGCGGGCGCATTGGCGCTTTGTCCCTGCTCGGTTTTGTATCCGCCGGGAATCATGGTGACGAGCGCGGTGGGGGAGGGCAGGTCGCCTTCGGCCATGATCTTTCCGCCGCAAATCTGGCTGACGAATTTTCCATCAGCGGAAAGCGTGCGGCACGAACTGACCAGCGGAAGCGACAATTTCGCGGAGAGCGCGCCCGCCACGTCCATGCCGATGGAGGTGTGACCCATCAACACGGCGCGCGGATGATGCTTGTTGACGAGACTCGCAAGCGTCAGCGAGTACGCTTCGGATGTAAATTCTTTCAACGCGGGATGATCGACATACAACACGCGGTCGGCGGCGAGACTGTTCGCCAATCCCTTCGCGTCGTGACCGAACAGGACGGCGGTCACTTGGCCATCCTGTGCAAATCCCCGCGCCGCGGCCAGCATGACGTAGGAAATATCGAGAACCTGTCCGCGCAGATGTTCGATGAGAACGAAGATATCTTGAGTCATTTCTTCCTCCTCACATTACGCCGTGTTCTTTGAGGAGACCGAACACCCGCTCGGCCACTTCATCGGGACTGCCCTGGATCATCGTCGCCTGTGACGCGGCTTTGGGTTTGAACATGCGACTAACGGTCGCGCCGCCGTTGAAGTCCAAATTGGCGAGGGCGCGATCTTCGATTTTGGCAGTCTTCATGATTTGATTGATCTTGCTGTAAGCCACGTAGCGCGGCGGCTGTTCCGCGGCCTGAATTCCAAGCACGGCGGGCAGTTTGATCTCCATCTCGGCGATGATTCCGCCAGGATATTCTTTGCGGATGACGGCCTTACCGTCTGAAAGCGCCACGCCTGCCACGTATCCCACGAAGGGCATGCCGAGATATTCCGCCAGCAGCGCGCCGACGGAACCGTCGAGATCATTGTGACCCTGCACGCCCGTCAGAATCAAATCGGGCTTGGACTCTTTGAATAGGTCGGCCAAAGCACGCGCCGCGGCGTGACTGTTGATCCCGCCGCCGAAGTCGCCTGTCAATTTGACGAGCGAGTCCGCGCCTTTGGCCGCGGTGGCGAAGAGGATGTCGTCTACGCCATCGCCCTCCGCGCAGATGACGGTCACTTCCGCGCCCGCGCGTTCCTTCAGCAAAATTGCCTGCTCGATGGCATGATCGTCGAACTCGTTGATGATGAAGCGCAACCAGGAGGTGTCGAGCGCGGCGCCGTTGGAGTCAATAGTGAGCTCTTCCACCAAATCGGGGACGAACTTGATTGGAACCGCGATCTTCATTAGTCACATCCTTGCTCGGACAAGCCGAAGAAACAAAAGAGGTCAACCACAAAGGGCACGAAGTACACAAAGGATTTTCAAAGTCATCTTTCTTCCTTCGTGACCTTTGTGTCCTTTGTGGTTAATGGTTTTCATTCGTAAGGCGCTAAATGCCCATTGACTCAGCCAACAACTCAGCAATCTCGCGTACCTTCAACCCTCCCGCGTTCGGGACGGTCTTGGTCGCGTCCTCAAAGCGCGGCGGTTCGTAGGGGCAGGCAACCGCGAGAATTTCGGCATTGGTTGCCATTGCTTCCTTCACGCGCCACTCGGAGAGTCGCACGTGCGCCTTTTCCCATTGGAAGCCGTCCAGCCACATCCCGCCGCCGCCACCGCCGCAACACAGACTGTTGGAATGGGTGTGCGCCATCTCGACCAATTCCACGCCAGGGATGGCGCTCAGCAGTTCGCGCGGCGCGTCGTAAACGCCGTTAACGCGTCCGAGATAGCACGGGTCGTGATACGCGACTTTCGCCTTGATTTCCTTCTTGAGCAATGGCTTGATCTGTTCCTGCCGCTGGCATAAAAATTCCGTGAAGTGCTGCACGGGATACGAAATGCCCAACGCAGGATATTCGTTTTTCAGCGCATTGTACGCGTGGGGATCGGTGGTGATGATTTCCTTGAACTGATATTTCTTGAACGCCAGCCCGTTCTTCCTCGCGAGCATTTCAAAAATGCCGCGCTCGCCCGCCAGTCTCTGCGAATCGCCGTCGCTGTTCTCCTCGGGTCCAAGAATGCCAAATTTGATTCCCAACGCGTTCAAAATTTTCGCGAACGCCTTCGTGGCCGCGACCATGCGCGGGTGGTACGAAGCGTAGTCGCCGACGAACCACAACACGTCCACGGGTTGGCGCGTCTTGCCGAGGATGTTCACTTCGGGGCGGAGTCCCGCCGCCCAATCCGCGCGTTTGCGCGGCGATTCGCCCAGCGGATTTCCATATTGTTGTGAATTCTTGAATGCAGTTTGCAGTTCAGCGGGAACTTTCCCCTCCAATATCATCTCTTCTTTCACGCGGGTCATCAAGGCCGCGGTGATGGGAATCTGAGTCGGGCAGAAAGCCGAGCAGGCGGAGCACGAAACGCACATCCAGATGCTGTCGGTTTTGGTCACCAGGTCGAACACGCCCGCGCGCAACGTCCCGATGATCTTTCCAGGCGGGTACTTCATAAAATACCCGAACGGGCACACGCCCGAACACGTTCCACATTGCAGGCACTTGCGAATTCGTTCGCCGTCCTTCAGTTCATGCAAACTGGAATAGAAGGTTTTGCTGATGGATGGGCTGAGAGGGGATAACGTGATTTCCACGGGAAACTCCTTCGGTTAGCATGGAAAGGCTCTATTTCCATTATGTGAAATAATTCACAAAAATACTAGGGCGGGAAATCATCACAATATGTGACAAATGTCACAATAGAAGTTTGACAACCCATCTAGACAATTGAGTTGGTTATCGCAAGCATGATTAGACAATATTTGTAAATTGAGCCTATTGGGCGGCGTTGGTGTTGATATAATCGCCAAAATCTTTTTAGGAGTGTTCCGATGAACTTTGCCATGTGGAAAAAAGCCCTGAACGTCATCCCCGATGTCTCGAAAGAGGAGTGGGATCAATTGGATGTCATCTCGAAATGGTTGATCGCCACTCGCGCGGCCGTCCTCGTGATGACCTTCATCTCCGCCGCGCTCGCGGGACTTTTTGCCTGGCGCGACGGCGCGTTCAGTTTCCTGCCCTGGATCGCCCTCGTCCTCGGCCTCATCTTCGCCCACGCCTCCAACAACATCTTCAACGATTTCACCGACTTCGTCCGCGGCGTGGACAAGGACAACTACTACCGCAACATCTACGGCGCGCAACCCATCGCCAAAGGGCTTATGACCAAGCGCCAGCACCTGACGTATTTTGCCGTCACCGCGCTGATTGCCCTCGCGCTGGGAATTTACCTGCTCTGGAGCGTGGGCTTCTCGTCCACTTCGTGGGTGTTGCTCGGCCTCGGGGCATTCTTCCTCCTCTTTTACACGTGGCCGCTCAAAGGTCTCGCGTTAGGCGAGGTGGCGGTACTGATCGTCTGGGGGCCGCTGATGATCGGCGGCGGGCATTACGTCATCGCGCATCAATGGAATTGGTTCGTGGTCATCGCCAGCCTGCCCTACGTGCTGGGAGTCACAACCGTCATCTTTGGCAAGCACATTGACAAACTCGATATGGACAAAACGAAAGGCATCCACACCCTGCCCGTCGTCATCGGCGAAAAGGCCTCGCGCTACGCGGTGTTGGCAATGATGATCCTGCCGTATTTCATCACCGTCTATTTGATCGCGGCGAAATTTTTCACGCCCGTGATGCTGATCGTGCTTCTCGCCATCCCCACTTTTCTGAAATACTATCCCGTGTTTCTCAAGCCCAAGCCCACCTCCGCGCCCGAAGGTCAACCAGGCTGGCCGCTCTATTTCGTGGGATACGCCTTCTATAACAACCGCACCTTTGGATCGCTCTTCATGCTCGGCCTGTTCGTGGACGTTCTCCTGCGCGTCATCGTCCCTGCCTTTTGGCGATAGGCGCGCTCGTTGTAGCGCAATTTGCTAAAATGCGCTACATGTTGATCTGTGCAAAACGACGGGATGGTTTTCTCCATCCCGTTTTCGTTTAATGCCGTTCAATTTTTCCGCATCAATCCGCGTCCCATTTCAGTTGTATAATCTGGCACAACCAACCAAGGAGAGAGTAAATGAAAATCAATTTTTCCATGTGGCGCACCGCCATCTGGCAACTCGTCAAGATGGACAACAAGAAAGAATGGGACGCGCTCGATATCATTTCCAAGTGGCTGATCGCCACGCGTTCCGCGGTCACTCTCGTCACTGTCTACTCCTGCATCATCGCGGGGCTGTTGGCCTGGCGCGACGGATTCTTCTCATGGGGGCCGTTCCTCGTCCTCACCATCAGCCTCTTCATTGCCCACGGCACGAACAACCTGCTCAACGACTACACTGACTTCTCGCGCGGCGTGGACAAAGACAACTACTTCCGCACGCAATACGGCGTCCATCCGCTCGTGCAAGGCTTCTGGACAAAGCCCCAGCAGATCCAGTGGTTCATCGCCAGCGGCATCATTGCCACCATCGGCGGCATCTACGCGCTCACCTACACGGGCTTCAATCCATACGTCATCGGGCTGTTCGTGTTCGGCGCGCTCGTCCTGCTCTTCTATACCTGGCCGCTCAAATACTGGGCGCTCGGCGAGTTTGCCATCTTCCTCATCTGGGGGCCGATTATGATCGCGGGCGTCTACTTCGTGCTGGCGCTTGGGGCAGGGGTACATAATCCCGCCAACCTCGTCAACGTGATTTTGGCGGGCATTCCCTTCGGCCTCAGCGTTGCCAGTATCAACATTGGCAAACACATTGACAAAATGCAGGATGACAAGGCCAAAGGCGTCGGCACCTTCCCCGTACGCGTCGGCGAAAAATTTGCCCGCTTCGTCAACCAGTTTGCGGTCATCGCCACCTACGCGGTCATCATCTACCTCGTGGTTGTCCACTACTTCAGCCCCCTCATGCTGATCGTCTTCTTCGCGGGCAAACGCGCCCTGCTCGTCATCGGCGTCCTCACCAAACCGCGCCCCAACGAACCGCCCAAAGAATGGCCGGGCTGGCCCACCTGGTTCTCGGGCTTTGCTTTCTATCACAACCGCATGTTCGGCGGTTTGCTGATCCTCGGCCTCATCCTCGATTCCGCCCTGCGCGTCATCCCCTTCACTGCCGACCTGCTGGCCAAATACTGGCC
The DNA here is from genome assembly GCA_016234485.1 of Chloroflexota bacterium. Lineage (GTDB taxonomy): Bacteria > Chloroflexota > Anaerolineae > Anaerolineales > Villigracilaceae > Denitrolinea. The sequence continues at coordinate 60,175 of JACRBL010000013.1, read as the reverse complement.
AATGTAAATAAAACGTAAAACGTAAAAAGCCTCGAATACTCGGGGCTTTTTACATTTTACGCAGTACGACTTCATCTACCTCCAACCACTCCGCTTCTCCCTCCAACACCCCAAAACCAATCTCTCCCTCCGGCGCGAACCGCGCGAACTGATTATCAATCCAGATGACGACTCCCAGCGGTGGACGCGGCCCTAGCGGCGACTCAAACACCAGCGCCTCATCCACCCAAAAAGCGGACCGCGTCAGACTCCACTCGAGGCGGTACGCGTGCCATTGAGTCTGGTCCACGCTGACGCGGACCGAGTCGTCGCGGATGAAGCGTCCTGCCAGCCATCTCAACCACTTCCGCATCCTGCGCGTAGCCAGAGCGGGGAGAACGATGGGGAGCGAGAGGAGGCCCAGCGAGGCGAGAAGCGGCGATGGGATTTTCGGCGAGCGAAACGCCTGGGCGAGGAATCCATTGCCAGGTTTATCGGAAAACGAAAGCCAATTCTCTCCTCGTGGGGCGGGATGGAATCCCGCCGAGTCTTGCGGAATGCCACATCGTCCCCGAAGGGGGGTCCGCACCACATCATCTCCTGACGCGTGGAAAAACCAAATGGCATTCGGCAGCGCGGGCAGGCGAAACGGATTCCCGCCGAAGCCGAGACTCAGTCCAAATGGATCATTCCACAGGCCGAAGCCCCACGTCCCGGTGACTGAAGCGCTCGAGGTCCGCGCGCACAGGCTCAACGTCAAGGGAGGTTGCGAGGGGAAGCGCGAGCGCGGTAGGCGCGAATAATCGTCCAGTTGCGCGAAGCGATAGGCGGACGCGTCGCCGGCGGGGATGTCCATGCGCCAGCCGTTGTCCGAGAGGCGCGTCACGTTTGCGTTTTTTGAATGTCGAGGGGAAAGATTCATGGTTCGGCGAGAACGACTTTGTTCTTGCCCTGGCGTTTTGCAATTTTTAGCGCCTGTTCTGCAAAGTCTAATAACGATGCGGCCTGGTCGCCATGTTGTGGACAGCAGGAAATGCCGATGGAGATGGTGGTGGGGTAGAGCCAATCTTTGGAGGCCGCTTCGACGGCAGAGCGCAGGCGCTCGCCGACGGTGCGCGCTTCCTGGATGCCGGTATCGGGGAGGATGAGGATGAATTCATCGCCCATGCGCCAGCGGCCGAGAAAATCATTCGGGCGCAGGGAGGCGGAGAGGACGGCGCTGATCTTGCGAATGGCCTCGTCGCCTGCGGCGTAGTCGTTGCTGTTGTAGCGGCGGAGGTCGTCGCCATCGAGCAGGCAGAGGCTGAGGGTCTTTTTCTGTTGCGAGGCTTCTGCCAGGGCGAGATCGAGTTTATGTTGGATGGCGAGCATGTTGGGCGAGCCGCTGATGGGATCGGTGTATGCCATGCCAAAGGTGTTTTCGAGCGTAAAGCCCAGGTCGGCGATGCGCTGCGCCATGAGGACGAGGGCCTGTCCCGTTTCGTAGGTTAATCTGAGATTCGGGTCTACTTCAATAACGCGGAAGGGATCGTGGCTATCGGCGTAGTTGTGTTTTTCGTTCAGGTATTTCCAGACGACGGCCATATCCAGCGGCAGGCCAACGGGAAAGTGCAAGACAGTGACGCGCACGATGGGTGCTTGCAGGCCAAATTGTTGGGCGCCGCCGTTGAGCCGCTCGGCTAGTTCCTGTCCTTTTTGGGCATGCGCTTGATGATTTTCGCCGATGAGTACCGCTACAAAATCATCCCCTGAAATTCGATAGGTTTCCGCGTCTGTCACGTCTTTGATGGCGAATCCGCACCAGCGGAGCAGGCTATCGCCAAAGGCGGCTCCCTTGACGCGATTGATCGCGCGGAATTCGTTAACGTCCAATGCGATCAGTGAAATGGGGGCGTTAGCCAGATTGTAAAAGTTGTCTGACAATGCCTCGTTGAAACTGACGAGGTTGTTGCAACCCGTTAACAGGTCAACGCGAAAGAAGATGTTGGGCGATTCGAGTTTTTCCATTGCCAAACCTTGCTCTTGGTGAAGACGCAATTATCTGTCCATTATAATTGTTTGCGTTGAGGATTAGGGAAGTTTACATTTTTGATAAAGGTTTCTCTGCTGTACAAACACGAGAGATTCTGTCACTGCGAGGAGGGCGGTCTTCCCGACGAAGCAGTCTCCGTGTCATGGGAGGGGATTGCTTCGGGAAGAACACCCTCGCAATGACGGATGTATGGTAAATGGTAGAAAGATTAAGGTTTGAACTTTTGACTATGATGAAAAAAATTCAGTTCGCGCTTTCGCTTGCTCTGATTGTTTTTTCCCTGCCCATGTTGGCATGGGGATTTATTCCCCCGCGCCGCGAGACGGTTTCGACTCCGCTGTTAATTCCCGCGGATCTGCCGGCCTTGCCGGAGGCGCGCACGATCCACGTCACGTATGCGCCTGTTACTCGGCTGGGAGATTCGCAGGTGGTGGAGTTGAATCTTTCGGCGGATGGCGATGTGGACGGCGAAAATGTATATGAAGAATACAACGTCATTGTGGAGGCGCGGCTGGAGTTGGAAGGGGCGGACGCGCGTCCTGCGGACCTTGTCAGCGCGGCGCTGGCGCGGGGGGCTTCTCCCACGTTTTATTGGGAGGTGACTCAACGCGAAGCGGGCGCGGCGCGCGGGACGGTCTGGCTGTATCTGCGCTTCGTGCCGAAGGCGGGTGGTGAGGAGGCGCGCGGGCCGGTATTGGCTCAAAGGGTGGAGGCCCGCTCAAGGTCCGTGTTGGGGCGGACGGGGAGCGAGGCGCGGATGGGAGGAGTCGTCGGTCTTTTCATCGGGGTGGGGATGGGGATTCTGTCTGCAAGGGGGCGGCGAGATGAATCTCATGGTACGGGAAATATATGACGATTATCACCCAAAAAATTGACATGCTTTCATATATCGCGTTTGGCCTTAGTGGTACAATTTGCACGTCAATTCACAATTGACGCATCTTTGTAGGTCGGGTTGCCAACCCGACTTACTTAAACGGAGCGACCATGCAGACCGAGTGGATTTACATTGGCTTGTTCCTGATCGTGGGCATCATCATCCCTGCGGCGGCGATCATTTTGGCGGCCGTTCTTTCGCCTTATAAGCCGAACCCGATCAAGGACAGCACGTATGAATGCGGCATCGAAACAGTGGGCAGTAACTGGGTGCAGTTCAAGGCTCAATACTATATTTTTGCGCTGGTCTTCCTTGTCTTTGACGTGGAGACTGTGTTCCTTTTCCCCTGGGCGATGACGTTGAACCAGTTGGGGTTGTTTGCCGTTGTGGAAGGCATTATTTTCATCGGCATCCTTCTGGCTGGCCTGGCCTATACCTGGCGCAAGGGGATGCTGGAATGGGCGTAAGTTAGCGTTTTTAAATCGGGAAGGCTGAAAGGTTTATCTTTTCAGCCTTCTCTTTGTGTAATCTCTACCCTCACCGGCCCTCACCCCCGTCCCCTCTCCCGAACGCTTTGCGGGGAGAGGGGGGAGGTGGAGCGGGTGTGGGTAACTAGGAGTAGCGCATGGACTTTTGGACTGATCCCGTAGAAGCCGCCGGCGAATGGCTTTCGGGCATTTTCGTCGGATGGGGTATGAATGCAGACGCGGCGCACGTGTTGGCCGCGTTTGTTGGCATTCTTGTCCTCATTAGCGTCGTGATGGTGTTGGATATTTTCCTGGTGTGGACCGAGCGCAAGATCGTGGCGCGCTTTCAGGATCGCATCGGGCCGAACCGTCTTGGACCGTTTGGCTTGGTTCAGCCGTTCGCGGACATCATCAAACTGATCATCAAAGAGAATATCTATCCCGTCGGCGTGGATAAGATCGTCTACAACCTTGCGCCGATCATTATGATGACCTCGGTTCTGTTGTTGTGGGCGGTTCTGCCGTTGACGGAGTTCCTCGGTCTCGACTTGAACGTGGGGGTGCTTTACCTCATCGGCGTGGGCGCGCTCGGGACGCTTTCGATCATCATGGCGGGCTGGTCATCCAATAACAAGTATGCCTTGCTCGGCGCGTTCCGCCAGGTGGCGGTGATGATCTCCTACGAAATCCCGATGGTGGTGGCGTTACTCATCCCGACCATTCTGTCTGGCTCGATGGGCATCAACTCGATCGTGGCCGCGCAGGAATCGTCGTGGTACATCGTTCTCGCGCCGCTGGCGTTTTTGCTGTTCCTGATCAGCGCCACAGCGGAATTGGGACGCGCGCCCTTCGACCTGACCGAGGCCGAGTCGGAATTGATCGCGGGTCATCACATCGAGTATTCGGGCATGAAGTTCGGTTTGTTCTATGCTTCCGAGCTTTTACACACCTTCACCTTCGGCGGTTTCATTGCGGCCTTCTTCTTCGGCGGCTGGCAGGGTCCGTGGGTGAGTGAAATTCCCGCGCTCGGTTTGTTGTATTTCCTCGCGAAGGCCACTGTCGGTTACTGGCTCTTCGGTTGGATCAAGTACACCATGCCGCGTATCCGCATTGACAAGATGATGGACTTGAACTGGAAATTCCTTGTCCCGTTCTCGTTCGTGTTGTTGATGTACGTGGCGTTGATGAACGCGCTTTTGGCTGGTTTTCGCGCAACCGAAGGCGCCATGTGGATTTATACATGGGGCATGTTCCTCTCGAATATTTTGCTCGGTTGGATCACGCTCGAAATCCTGCGCCGACGCGCTCACGGTGAGCGCGTGAAAGTGGAAGGCGCGGTAGTGGAGGCGGGGCATCACTAAGCGCTGGTTCGGGATGCAGTTGGACTGCATCCCGCTCGCAGTGCAACTGCTCGCGAACTAATAAAGTAGAGAAAACTATGACAGTAGCACAAATCATTTTCCTGATTACGGCGGCAGTGATACTCGGTTCGGCGGCGATGGTCGTGACGACGCGGAACCTTGTCCATGCCGCGCTGTGGTTGATCGTGACGCTGTTCGGCGCGGCGGTGTTGTTCGCCATGCTGAACGCGGGCTTCATCGCGGTGGTGCAGGTGGTGGTCTACATCGGCGCCATTGCGATCCTGTTCATCTTCGCGGTGATGTTGACCCGCCGCGAGATGAACGACACGGGTCCAGGCTTGAACAAGGGTTGGTGGCTCTCGGCGGTAACGTCGGCGCTCACCTTTGGCGGGCTGGTCTGGTTGCTTCAAGGTTGGGACGGGCTGTCGAAGGTCGCGCCCGCTCTCGGGTCCGAGTTTGACGCGATTGGCGCGCTGGCGAATGCGCTGGTCTCGCCTGAGGCGTACGTCCTGCCGTTTGAAGTCGCGTCCGTCCTGCTTTTGGCGGCATTGGTCGGCGCGGTTTATATCGCTTTTCAGCGGAAAGGGGAGGAATAGATGATCCCTCTCTGGTGGTATTTGATTTTGTCCGCGGCGTTGTTCAGCATTGGCCTGTTTGGCGCGCTGGCGCGCAAGAACGCGGTGGCAATCTTGCTTGGCATCGAGTTGATGTTGAACGCGGTGAACATCAACCTCGTTTCGTTCTGGCGCTATAACGACCCGACCCGCATTGACGGGCAGGTGTTCGCGATCATCGTCTTCGCGGTTGCGGCCGCGGAGGTGGCGGTTGGTTTGGCGCTGGTCATTTCCGTCTATCGCCGTCGCAATACGGTTGTGGCGGATGAGATTGATTTGATGAAGTGGTAAAGCGAAAATCGATATTCGGATTTCGATATTCGATATTCGATACTCGAAAATCGATGGTCGAATAACGAATTATCGAATATCGTTCTTCGGAGGTTTCATGGCAACTGAGACATTGATTTGGTTAATCCCCCTCCCGCCCGTGTTGGCGTTTTTCTTGATCGTGTTGTTCACGAACAAGAATAAAGCCCTGAGCCATACGATTGGCGTTGGCGCGGCCGCACTCTCGTGGTTGGCGAGCATGATCGTTTTCGTGCGCGCCCTCGGCGTGGAGCATTTGGGCGAGCATCCTTTTGAATCGGCGATCAATTGGTTACCGCTTGGTGAAGAATGGTTCCGCATCGGCGTGTTGATTGACCCGCTCGGCGCGGCCGTGTTGTTCTTCGTTTCGATCACGATCTTTATGATCTTCCTGTATAGCGTTGGCTATCATAATTTCGGCCAGCCTGCAGGCGACCATGATCGCAAGGGACTTCCCCCGCACGGCGCGACGATTGAGGAGCATGGACATAAGCACGTTGTCCCCTCCGTTGAGCCGATGTACTCGCGCTTCTTCGCCTTCCTCGGCCTGTTCGCCTTCGGCATGTACGTGCTGGTGGTCTCCGATAACTTGCTGACGCTCTTCGTCGGCTGGGAGATCATGGGCTTGTGCTCATACCTGTTGATCGGCTTCTGGTACGGAAAAGAATCCGCCCGTAACGCGGCCATCAAGGCCTTCATGACCACCCGCATCGGCGACGTGTTCATGCTGTTGGGCATCTCCTTCCTTTACTCCGCGACGGGCACGCTGAACTTTCGCGAGATCTTCGGCAACGAAGAACTCATGCACCGCCTGGCCGCCGAGCCTGCCTTGTGGGGCTTATCTTGGGCGGGCATGATCGCCATTCTGCTCTTCATCGGTACGGTTGGCAAATCGGCGCAGTGGCCGCTCCACGTCTGGCTCCCCGACGCGATGGAAGGCCCGACCCCCGTCAGCGCGATGATCCATGCGGCCACGATGGTTTCGGCGGGCGTCTACGCGGTCATCCGCATGTTCCCGCTCCTCACGGCTGGCTGGGATGGTCACGGCTTGACTCCCGAAATGACGGTTGTTGCCATCATCGGCACGTTTACCGCCATCTTCGCGGCAACGATTGCCGTCGCGCAAAATGACATCAAGCGCGTGCTGGCATACTCGACCATTTCGCAACTCGGCTTCATGATCGCGGCCATCGGCATCGGCGCGTACGTGGCGGCCGCGTTCCATCTCATCACGCACGCCTTCTTCAAAGCCCTGCTCTTCCTCGGCTCTGGCTCCGTTATCCACGGTATGGAGCATGGCGTTTTGCACATGGGCAACCATCACGTTGACCCGCAAGACATGTTCAACATGGGCGGCCTCCGCAAGAAAATGCCCATCACCTTCTGGACGTTCCTGATCGGCGGCTTCGCGCTTTCGGGCTTCCCGCTCATCACCGCGGGCTTCTGGTCGAAGGACGAAATTCTCGCGGACGCGTGGGCGCACGGCCATTTGGTCGTTTTCATCACCCTCGCCGTCGCCGCGTTCATGACCGCCTTCTACACCATGCGTCAGATCACGCTGACCTTCCTCGGCGAACCCCGCACGAAGGAAGCCGAACACGCGCAGGAGACTCCCTGGACGATGACGACCCCGCTCGTCGTTCTCTCGATCTTCGCCATCGGGTATGGCTGGGTCGGCATTCCCGAGCATTTCCCTGTCATTGGCGGACTCGTCCCGAACTGGTTCCACGATTTCGTTGGCCACACGCTGGCGCACGTTCCGGAAGCGGTTGAGTTTGACCCAATCCCATTGTTGACATCCATCGGCGTTGCAGGCGGGGGCTTGATTCTCGGCTGGCTGTACTATCGCAACGTCAAGTCGGTCAAGGAAGATATCTTCCAGATCGGCGTGTTGAAAAACAAGTGGTATCACGACGAAGCCTACAACGCCACCGTCATCCGCTTCTTCAACTGGTTCTCCGAAGTCGCCGTCCCGTGGTTTGACAAGACCATCCTTGATGGCATCCTGCATTTCTTCGGAACGGCCACCCAATGGCTAGGCGGCTTCATCCGCACCTACATTGATGTCAAAGGCATCAACTGGTTTGGCGATTTCGTCGGCTACGGAACCAAAGATGTCGGCCACGGACTCCGCCCGATGCAAACGGGACGCGTCCAACAGTACATGCTGGCTGCGCTGTTGACGATCATCATCGTCGGCTTCATCCTGACCATATTCCTGACGGCGGCGTAGGAGAGCAATCATGGAATTTCTCAACACACACCTCCTTAGCCTGATCCTGTTCTTCCCCGCCCTCGCGGCGCTGGTCATCTTCTTCTTCCCCAGCGAAGAGAACAAACTCATCCGCTGGACAGCTTTCTTCGCCAGCCTCATCCCGTTCGGGCTTTCGATCTACCTCTGGCTCGGATTCAATCCCGATCTCGCGGGTTACCAGTTTGAAGTCAAATACATCTGGTACGAAGCCATCAACTCCTCGCTCCACTTCGGCGTGGACGGTCTCTCCCTGACGATGGTCGTGTTGACCACCTTCCTGACGCCTCTTGCCATCCTGGCCTCGTTCAGCGTCAGCGACCGGGTCAAGGCCTACATGATGCTCTTCCTGTTCCTCGAAACGGGCATGTTGGGCGTATTCATGTCCATTGACCTGCTGGTCTTCTTCGTCTTCTGGGAGATCGGCCTCGTCCCGATGTACTTCCTCATCAATCAGTGGGGGAGCGCCAACCGCAACTATGCCTCGCTCAAGTTCATGATCTACACCATGGGAGGTTCGCTCGGACTTCTCCTCGGCATTCAGTTGCTTGGCGTCCTCTTCCAGACCTTTGACCTTGCCAGCATCGTCGAGAAGTGGAATTCCATTTCTCCCGACGCCACCTTTGGCGGCACAGCCATCACCTATTCCACGATCAAGATCGTCGCCTTCTGGGCGTTCGTGCTGGCCTTCGCCATCAAAGTCCCCGTCTGGCCATTCCACACATGGCTCCCCGACGCGCACACCGAAGCGCCGACCGCTGGTTCGATGATCCTGGCGGGCGTTCTGCTGAAACTCGGCGCGTACGGCTTCCTGCGCCTTGTCCTGCCGCTCTATCCTGAGCAGGCGAATTTCTACGCCAGTTCGCTGGCCTTCCTGGCAGTGGCCGCCATCGTCTTCGGCGCGTTCGCCTCGTACGGTCAGACGGACTTCAAACGACTGGTCGCGTACTCGTCCGTGAACCATATGGGCTTCGTCCTGCTCGGTATCGCCGCGGCCGCTCGCGCCGCAGGGACGATCGACGCGACCATCGCCCTCAATGGCGCGGTGCTCCAAATGTTCAACCACGGACTCTCCGCGGCGGGCATGTTCTTCCTCGTCGGCGTCATCTACGAGCGGACGCACACCCGCGACCTCAGCAAGTTTGGCGGACTCTTCCCGCTCGTGCCCGTCTACGGCGGTATCCTGATCTTCACTTCGATGGCCTCCCTTGGCCTGCCTGGACTCAACGGCTTCATCTCCGAGTTCCTGGTGGTACGGGGCGCGTACGGCGTCGGCGTCAACTCTGACTCTGTGATGCTGGTCTACACCGCCATCGCCATGATCGGCCTGCTCTTCACGGGCGCGTATATCCTGAAGGGCATCAAGAGCGTCCTGCACGGACCGATGAACGAACACTGGGCGCACGGCGAGCACAAACTGACCGAGATTAACACGCGCGAAATTTTCGTCATGGTTCCGTTGATGGCTCTCATCCTCATCATCGGCGTCTACCCCGCGTGGATTTTGGATGTCATCAATAAAGCGATGGTGATGCTCTTCTAAAACGTAAAACATAAAACGTAATTAACATTTTACGTTTTACGCATTACGTTTTACCTCGAGGTGATTATGAACTTTCCAGTTCTCAGCGTAATTGTTTTTACCCCCATGGTCGCGGCGGTGCTGATATTGCTCATGCCCGCCGAAAAGCGGAATGAGACGCGCACCCTCGCCCTCGCCGCGGCGACCTTTGCCCTGCTCCTGTCGGCATGGGTTTACATTCAATATCTTGTAAACCACATGACGGGCTATCAGTTCGTGGAAGAATACAACTGGCTTCCCGTACTCGGCATGAAACTCATCTTCGGCGTGGACGGCATGAGCGCTCCGCTCGTCCTGCTGACGGGCATCGTCATGTTCACGGGCGTGCTCATTTCGTGGGGCATTGACGATCCTCACGCTCCCGCAGGCATTCAGGATCGGCCGCGTGAATTCTTCGCCTTCCTGTTCCTGCTGGCCTCGGGGGTGTTCGGCGTCTTCGCCTCGCTCGACCTGTTCATGCTGTTCTTCTTCTACGAGATCGCCGTCTTCCCGATGTACCTGCTCATCGCCATCTGGGGCTGGGTCAAGACTCGCGAATACGCCGCCATGAAATTGACGCTCTACCTGTTCATCGGTTCGGTCGTCGCCCTCGTCGGCGCGCTCGCGATATATTGGACGGCGGGGCAGTATCTCGGCGAGGCGACCTTCGACATGCGCGCCATTTCCGCCGCGCAACAGGCAGGCGCGTTCGACGTGATGGTGAATGTCTTCGGCGCGAAAATCCCCTTTGAAACGCTCTGGTTCCTGCCTGTCTTCCTCGGCTTTGCAGTGCTGGGCGGCATCTGGCCGTTCCACAACTGGTCGCCTGATGGTCACGTGGCCGCGCCCACAGCCGTCTCCATGTTCCACGCGGGCGTGCTGATGAAGTTGGGCGCGTTCGCCGCCCTGCGCGTTGGCGTCATGCTCCTGCCCGAAGGCGCGAAGGAATGGTCATGGTTGATCCTGGCCTTCGCCTCCATCGCGGTTGTCTACGGCGCGTACATCGCCTTCGTCCAGACCGACCTGAAATACATGATCGGCTTCTCCTCCGTCTCACACATGGGTCTGGTGATGCTCGGCATCTCCACCCTCAATTCTGACGGTCTTCTCGGCGCGGGCGTGCAAATGTTCTCGCACGGCGTAATGACGGCTCTCTTCTTTGCTGTCACAGGCATGGTCTACGACCGAGCCCACACCCGCGAAATTCCCGAGCTTGGCGGCATGGGCAAACTCCTGCCCTTCGCCTCCATCGGCTTCATCATCGGCGGCCTCGTCTCGATGGGCATGCCAGGTTTCTCTGGCTTCGTGGCCGAATTCCCCATCTTCATGGGCGTGTGGGGCAAACAATGGGGCGTGGCGATTATCGCCAGCATCTCCATCGTCATCACCGCGGCCTACATCATGCGCAATATCCGCATGGTCTTCTTCGGCGATGTGCCAGAGAAATTCCACGGCCACATCAGTCCGCTCACCGCGCTCGATAAGATCGCCATCGTCACCCTTTGTCTCTTCATGGTCGGCATCGGTCTCTTCCCCCAGATCATGACGCCAATGGTGCAAACGGGCGTTGATAGTATCCTCCACCTGTTGGGAGGCGCATAGTGAATCTCATCTCCATTCTCCCCGAAATTCTTCTCCTCGCCATCGGGATCGCCATCCTGATCCTGGAACCGTTCTGGAAGGCGGACGACCGACGCGGCCTCGGCTGGCTGACGGCGGGCGGTCTTCTCCTGACGTTGGTCGTGTCGCTGTTATTCGGACGCCCCGACCAACCCGTCACCGTCCTCGGCGGCATGTTGCGTTTCGACTGGCTGGGCTTCTTCTTCAAGATGCTCTTCCTCTTCGGCGGCGCGGCCACAGCCCTCTTCCTGATGGATATGGAAAAGGTCAACCGACGCGGCGAAGCCTACGTGTTACTGCTCGCCTCGCTCCTCGGCATGAACCTGATGGCGGCTTCGGCCAACCTCGTCATGCTCTATCTCGCCATCGAGACCACCTCGATCCCGCTCTACGTTTTGGCGGGGTTCCTCCGCTCGGACGATAAATCCACCGAGGCGGGCTTCAAATACCTGCTCTTCGGCGCGTTGACGTCCACCGTGATGCTCTACGGCTTCTCCCTGCTCTACGGCTTCACAGGCACAGCCGACCTCTATTCCATCGCGGCCGAACTCCCGAAGGGACTCTTCCTTGGCGTGGTCTTCCTGCTTCTCGTCGGCCTCGGCTTCAAAGTCTCGGTTGTGCCGTTCCACTTCTGGGCTCCCGATGTGTACGAAGGCGCGCCCACTCCTGTGGCGGGATTCCTGTCCACGGTCTCGAAGGCCGCGGGATTTGCCGTCCTCGTCCGCTTGTTGGTGGTGGCCTTCCCGCTCGACGCGCAGGCCTGGTCGTTCATCCTCGCCGTCCTCGCTGCCGCCACGATGACCCTCGGCAACTTGCTCGCCATCGGGCAGAAGAACATCAAGCGTATGCTGGCCTTCTCGTCCATCGCGCACGCGGGCTACACGTTGATCGGCGTGGCGGCCATCTACGTCAGCGACGCGGGCCTCTCCGATCTCGGCGTGACCAGCGTGGTGTTCTACCTGATCGCCTACATCGCCACCAACCTGCTAGCCTTCGGCATCGTCACCGCCTACTCCCGCGCCGTCCACTCGGACGACATCCCCGCCTACAATGGCCTGAGCCGACGGCATCCCTGGCTGGCGCTGGCCGCGTTGATCGCGTTCCTGTCCCTGGCTGGCATGCCCCCGTTCGGCGGATTCATCGCGAAGGTCCTTGTGTTTGCCGCGGCCGTCAAAGTCGGGCTCGTCTGGCTGGCGATCGTCGGTATCATCAATTCCATCTTCGGCGTATACTACTACTTGATCGTCATCAAGCACATCTACCTGTACCGCGACGAAGCGACCGAGAACACGCCCCTGCCCATTACGCGTCCCTACGCCATCGCGTTGACCATGCTCGCGCTGGGCGTGATCCTGCTCGGCACCGTGTTCGCCCCCTGGTTCAACCTGGCCGCACAAGGCGCATTGAACTTGTTCTAGCCCCTCATTCCCCTCTCCCCGCAGGGGAGAGGGGCTAGGGTGAGGGTAATTTTGTTGACACATCGTAAACCCTATTGATATAATCGTGCGGTATGACACAAATGGACAAAGGCAACAACAGCAAGGCAATTAATACGATTTTGGGCGTGATGATGCAGGTTGGAATCGCATCGTTGCTCATCGTTCTGCTTTCCGTATTTGGCGGATTGTGGCTCGATAACCAATTCGGCACCAAGCCGCTATTCACGGCTGTCCTTGTGATGGCAGGAATACCGATTACCATCGTTGTCATGTATCGGATCGCCCGTCGATCCATCGCTCGCATTACAGACTCAAAATCTGAAACCAAAACCACTGATTTGTAGGAGGCGGATTTGTCTACCGCAGAAAAACGCAGACCCGTAAACCGCTGGATCGTTCTGGCATTGATGATCGCTGGCTTTTTGCTTGGCGGTATTTTTGCGCCTGTCCAGCCGCACATTCAGGTGGCCGCGGAGAAATTGATGGAGGAGCCGTTCATCGAGAATTTCCTCGGCCTCGGTCCTCTCTACCTCGTCAATACTCTTCCGACGCTTGCCCTGACCCTGATCCTCATCATTTGGATCGCCTTTTCGGTGAACCGCGCTATCAAGAAGAGCGAAAAAGACCTCGTCCCCCACGGGATCGGCGGCGTTTTTGAAGCCCTGCTTGAAATGCTCTACAACCTCACCGAAGGTTCCGCGGGAGCCAAGTGGGCGCCGAAGATCTTCCCCTGGTTCGCGACCATCATGATCTACGTGCTGTTCGCCAATCTGCTCAAGATCGTCCCTGGCTTCGAGACCATCGGCGTGCTTCATCATTCCGAGCATGGCTATGAGGTTCAGCATCTTGGTCCGATCACCACGCTAGTCGCGCAGGAAGCGGAACACGACGGCTATGGCCTGATCCCGTTCTTCCGCGGCATTTCCGTGGATTTGAACTTCACCTTCTCGCTGGCGCTCATCGCCGTGATCTTCATTCAGGTCATCGGCTTCCAGTCGCAGGGCTTTGGTTATTTGAGCAAATTCTTCAACACCCGCCGCATGTTCACCGTCCCGTTCTTCGGCGCGATGGACTTCCTCGTCGGCCTGTTGGAGTTGATCTCGGAACTCTCGAAGATCCTCTCGTTTGCCTTCCGTCTTTTCGGTAACATGTTCGCAGGCGTCGTGTTGATGGCTGTGGTGGCCGCCCTGTTGGGCAAGATCACCATCATTCCCTCGATGCTCATGATGTTCGAGTTGTTCGTCGGCGTGATCCAGGCCTTCGTGTTTGGCATGTTGACGATGGTCTTTATGGCGCAAGCCACCGTCGGTCACGGCGGTGAAGAGCACGCCGAATCCCACTAAACAATAAAAATTATTTCGAAGGAGACATTCAACATGGAAAATGAAGCATTGGTACTCGCTGGTCGTTTCATCGGGGCTGGCCTGGCAATGATCGGCGCCGCGGGCGCTGGTATCGGTATCGGTTTGAGCGTGCAGGGCGCGCTGGGCGGCATGGCTCGCAATCCCGACGCCTACGGCAACCTGTTGACCAACATGATCCTCGGCATCGCCTTCTCGGAAGCCATCGCCATTTACTGCCTGGTCATCGCGTTCCTCATGCTGTTCCAGGTCGTGTAAGGTTTAGGAGCACAACATGGAAGCTCTTGGTATTAATCTTGGATTGATCATCGTCCAGATCCTGGCGTTCGCGATCGTCATGGTCACATTGAATGTCTGGGTCTTCAAACCGATGACAGGTATGTTGCAGAAGCGCCGCGAGACCATCGCCAAAGGCATCGAAGATGCCCGCGTGGCCGCCGAAGCCCGCGCCAACGCCGAAAAAGACGCCTCAAAGATCGTGGCCGACGCTGAAAAGAAAGCCAACGCCACCGTCGCCGAAGCCCGCGAACGCGCCGAAGCCGCCGCCAAGGACGTGAAGTCCGCCGCGGATGCCGAAGCCGCGAAAGCGCGCGATGCCGCCCTCGCCGAAGTCGAAGGCGAACGCAACAAGATCCTTGGCGATCTGCGCGGACAGGTTGCCGCCCTCTCCATCGCCGCCGCGCAGAAACTCGTCGGCGAAGCGCTGGACGAGAAGCGCCAGCACGCCCTCATCAACGAGTTCTTCTCGGGCGTGAAGAGCGGCAAAGTCGTCGTTCTCGACGATGCCAGTTTCAAGGGCGACTCTGCCGAAGTGACCAGCGCCCTGCCTCTCTCGAAGGATGAGGAAGCCACCGTCAAGAAGGACGTCCTCGCCAAGGTCGGCGCGCAAGCCGTTACCTTCCGCGTCGACCCATCCATCCTCGGCGGCCTCGTCATCAAAGTCGGCGACAAAGTCCTCGATGGCTCCGTCGCTGGCAAACTCGAAGGCCTTCGCACGAGCTTGAAGTAATGCAGATTTCGGAAGTCTCGCAGACTTCCGAAATCTTTTGGAGGGCTTTGGTAAAATTGCCGAAGCCCTCTTTTCGTTTAAACACACACACAGGCCTCGCATGACAAAAACCCTCGCGCAACTTTTCATTGATTTCCCCTTTCCCCACCCATCCGACATCCCCGATATCCCCATCACAGGCATTGCCATAGACAGCCGCGCCGTGAAACCGGGCAACCTCTTCGTCGCGATGAAAGGCGGCACAGTGGACAGGCACGACTTCATCCCCAACGCCATCGCCAATGGCGCGGTTGCGGTGATTGGCGACGTGGGTCGGGGTGGCATCCCAACTCCCTACATTGGACTCGACAACCCGCGTCAAGCCCTGACCTTTCTGGCGGCCGCGTTCAACAATTGGCCGGCGCGGCGCCTGACGGTGATCGGCATCACTGGCACGGACGGCAAGACCACCACCACGAACCTGCTCTACAACATCCTGCGGACGGCGGGACTCAAAGCGGGCATGATCTCCACGGTCAATGCCGTGATCGGCGACGAGGTCCTCGACACGGGCTTCCACGTCACCACGCCCGACGCACACGATGTGCAGGCTTATCTTGCCAGAATGGTGGACGCGGGTCTGACGCACGTTGTCCTCGAAACCACCTCCCACGCCTGGGCGCAATATCGCGTGGACGCCTGCGAGTTCGACATTGGCATTGTCACCAACATCACTTGGGAACACATGGATCAGCACGGGGGCTACGAAAATTATCGCGCGGCGAAAGCCCGCCTTTTCGAGAGTTTGGGAAAGACTCGCGCCAAAACATCGGGGAATCCGCGTCTCGCGATCATCAATCGCGATGACCAATCGTTCGACTTCCTGGACGATTTCATCCAGACCAAAAAACTAAATTACGGCCTACAAGATTCCGCCGATCTGCGCGCCGAGAACGTGACCTATTCTCCCACTGGCATTCACTTCACCGCCGCGTCGAAAGATTTCCGCGTGGATGTAACCAGTCCACTGGTGGGCGCGTACAACGTCTCGAATTGTCTCGCTGCGTTCACGGCCGCGGTCTACGGGCTCGGCATCTCTCCCGAAGACGCGGCGCGCGGACTGGCCTCACTCGCGGGCATCCCTGGCCGCATGGAACGCATTGACCTCGGTCAACCCTTCACCGCCATCGTGGATTTTGCTCATACACCGAATGCCCTCAAAGTTGCCCTCGAAGCCGCCCGCGCCATGCTTCCTAACTCCTATCTCCCAACTCCTAATGACAACGAAGACCGCCCCAAAGTAATAGTGACGTTTGGCTCGGCAGGATTGCGGGACAAAGAAAAGCGTCGCATGATGGCAGAGACATCCGCCGAGCTGGCCGATGTCACGATCCTCACCGCCGAAGACCCGCGCATCGAATCGCTGGAGGGAATCCTCGAGGAGATGGCAAATGGCGCGAGGTCCAGGGGTGGACGCGAAGGCGAAACCTTCTGGCGCGTGGCCGATCGCGGCGAAGCAATCCGCCTGGCGGTCAAGATGGCGCGGCCCGGTGATATTGTCCTCGCCTGCGGGAAGGGTCACGAGCAGTCCATGTGTTTTGGTCAAATAGAATATTTATGGGACGACCGAATCGCGATGCGCGCCGCGCTTTCGGAATTGCTCGGCATCCCTGGCCCTCAAATGCCCTATCTCCCCTCGCAGGATAAATCTGAAAGCGACTGGTTACGCAATACATAATACGCAATATGAATCTCACCCCCCTCACCCTCACTGGAAAATTCGTCCGCCTGGAGCCGATGACCGAAGCGCACGCCCCCGCGCTGGCCGAGATTGGCGTGGGACAGGAATTCTGGCATTTCATGTTGTATGGCGAGATGAAGACCGAGGCCGACATGCGGAACTGGGTGACCGACATCCTCTCCCGCAAAGGCGACCTGCCCTTCGTAGCGGTTCATCTCGCATCTGGACGGGTGGCGGGCGCGACGCGTTACCTGAACGTGTCGCTCAAAGATCGCGGCCTCGAGATCGGCGGCACGTGGTACGGACTCGACTTCCAGCGCACGGCGGTCAACACCGAATGTAAGTATCTTTTGCTGAAACATGCCTTCGAGACGCTCGGCGCGATCCGCGTGCAACTTAAAACCGACGCGCGCAACGTCCGTTCGCAGAAAGCCATCGAGCGCATCGGCGCGGTGAAGGAGGGCATCCTTCGCAACCACATGATCCTGCCCGATGGCACGATCCGCCATTCAGTTTTCTATTCAATTGTAGATTCGGAGTGGGAGGGAGTTCGCGAGAGGTTGGAATCTATCTTATATGGATAGCGCCTGTGAGCGCTGGTGCGAGCGCTGGCACAACCTGGCGCTCGACTTGGGCAAGAATAAATTGACCGACTCGTTCAATCGCCTGACGCGCCTCGGGTAGGAAACTGGCCGCGAAGTGCCAGACGTGTTGCATCCCATCCCAGACTTCCAGGGTCGCGTCCACGCCCGCGAGGCGGGCGTGGACTGCCAGCCGTTGGGAATCGGACAGCAAAACTTCCTCGGAGCCAACCTGGATCAACAACGAGGGTAATCCTTTGAGATTCGCGTAGACAGGCGACGCGAGCGGCGTTTGGGGGCTGATATCTTTCAAATAAAGACGCGCCGCTTCCTTCAATTTTGAACCGTGAATCAAATAATCTACTTTGGCATTTTCCTGCCACGAAGCGCCGCTGGTGGAGAGGTCTGTCCACGGGGAGAGGACGACCGCCGCGGCGGGCATGGGATAGCCGCGTTCGCGCAGGGCCGTCAGCAGGGCGATGGTCAAACCGCCGCCGGCCGAATCGCCAGTGACGGCGATCTGTTCGGGGCGGAAGCCTTCGTCCAACAGCCAGCGGTAGGCGGAGAACGCGTCCACGAGCGCGGCGGGGTAGGGATGCTCGGGCGCGAGGCGATAGTCAATGACGAGGGCGCGGGCGCGGGCCGCGTAGGCGATGTTGGCCGCCAGGGCGCGGTGCGAGCGGGTGGAGCCTGCGTTGTACGCGCCCCCATGAAGGTAGAGAATAACGCGGTCGCTTCCCAGGCCCGCGGGGATGACCCACTCGCTGGGGACGCCGTTTGCCAATGTCTCGATGTGATCTATGGGGATGAGCGGTCGCCAGAGTTCGCCAGCCATGTCCAGGTTGGCGCGCGCGCTTTCAATATCCTGTCCGCCTAATTTTGGGGCAAGGAAGCGGCGGGCTGAAAGTAGCGATCGAAGGGTGAGAGCCTGCCAACTGAGCATGTTTTCTCCTGATGCCCAGCATATCACGCCCAGGTCTGAAGCGCGTAAGAATTATGTGTCTGTTTTTGTTTCGCCGCTTTGTCCAGAAAGTTTCTCGAAACGAGCCATGAAATTGCGCTCGGCCGCGACGGGGAAGGGGAAGCCTTTGGGACCGACGAACACGTACGGCACTTTGGGGTTGCGGATGCCGCCAGGTCTCAACCGTTCGTATTCCTCCTGCCAGGCGTCGTAATGCTTGATTAAGTCGAGCGCGTCCTGTTGCAGGTCGGGCGGAATCAAATGCCGTTTGCTGGCGAGAATGTTGCGAACGACGGAATTGCTGGCTTTGATGGCGTCTTCGATTTCGATGTTTGGCTTGGCGGGCGGGTTTCGCACCCATTCCTGGAAGGCGCGGTGCGAACGTTCAAAGTGGACTTTCATGGGCAGAAGAAGTTCGAAGAGCAGGTCGCGTTCATCGGAGCTGAGACCCGCCTGCGCGCTGGTGCGTCCGAGGGCCAGGTCGGCGGCGGCCGCGATTTCGGGGTCGTCGAGGGCGGCGATGCTTTCGATGGCCTGCAACAACGCGGCGGGGAACTGTCCCGCGTTGCGCATGTGATTCAGCGCGAGCAGGGCCAGTTTGCGCCTCTCTCGATTCTCGCTGGAAAGATGCTCGAGAAAGGATTCCAACTGCGTCGCGTCGCGGACGGCGGAGTCACTGCGCTCTTTAGCGCGGATGTACCACTGTCCCAGAAAGAAGAGGACGAAGGGGATGAGCAGGGTGTCAATGCTGTCTACGATAAGATTGAGAATGTCGTTAAGGGTCATGGTCATGACTCCGTGAAATGTGAAAATCAGGAAGCGTTTAATTTATACAACCGTTGGCGGGAAATAACAATATCAACTTTTGAGTCGATCACTTGTCGCACCTTTCGCGCCACGCGTAATAATTGACCAGAAATATGGCATGTCTTAATCCCTTGTCTTTCAAAAAGGGATGATCATACGCATACTCGCCCTTTCCACGCCCGCGCCTCTTCCATCGTTTTCAAGATGAAATCGGTCTTGGCTTCGGCGTAATCGTTGCTGTCATTCCACTCGCGTTCGGCGAGTTCGCGCTTGTGGGCCTCGTAGGCGCGGCGGGCGTTTCCGTCGGCGCGCAGGAAGTCGCGGAAGAGCAGATGGTCCACCCACCAGGCGCTGTTGATGACGACCATGTGGACGTGATGCGTGCGGACTCCCGTCTCGTCCGATTTGCGGAAGTAGCGACGATGGGGAATCTCCGCTTCGAACTTTTTCACGTACTCGTATCCCAACGCGACCATCGGCTGGACGCAGAACGCGTCCGCTTCCTCCAACGAAGGGACGGCGATCATCACGTCTATGATGGGCTTCGCTCCCAACCCCGGCACGGACGTGGAGCCGATATGCTGGATGCTGATCGCATGTTCGCCGAGCGCGTCTTTGATGCGCGCTTTTTCCTGCTCGAACAACATAGGCCAGTTTGGATTGTAGGGGGCGATGACGACTTTCATATGTAACCTTCGTTGCGTAGTTTTGGCGGCAGTTGGACTGCCGCCCAGCAGTGCAACTGCTGGGAAAACGAGTGCAATAATTTCGGGCGGCGGACAACCGTCGAAGGCGCGGCCCGCTAAAAGTCAGGAGGGAAGCGTAGCGCGTTCGCGGCGGGCGAGGATGGTCAGGCCGAGGGCGCTTGTCAGGCCGATGACCAGTCCGCCGATCCAGATGGCGCGGGGGGCGATGGCGTCGTTCAGGAATCCGCCGATGAGGGGCGCGACCATGCGGGCGAGGCCCCAGCCGATCCAATAGACGGACATGTAGCGGCCACGCAGGTCGGCGGGGGCGATGTCGGCCACGTATTTGCTGGCGGTGGGGATGAGGATGAGTTCGCCAAAGGTGAGGATGACCATGCTCAGCCAGAAGCCCCAGAAGCCTGTCATCAGCGCCACGGAGCCAGCGCCGAGCGCGTACACGAGGATGCCCGCCGCGGAGACGGGCAGGGTGCGGTGTCGCCGCGTGACGAGGGTGACGAAGTATTGCACGAAGACGCACATCAGGGCATTGGTGGTGGGGATCCAGCCGTATTGCGCTTCGGGCAGGCCGAATTGGGTTTTGGTGTAGACCGAGAGCAGAATCCATAACATGCTGGGCGCGATGAGGCCCATGCTGATAAGGACGACGAAACTCATGTATTTTTTGTCGGCCAAGACTCGCTGATAGCCGCCGCGTTCCGCGACTTCGTCGAGAGTTTGAATCGTTGGTTCGCTGACGCGCTGATTCGCGGTCTTATCCAGCGTCTCGCGCGCAAAAAAGAACAACAGAACCGCGTAGGAGAGGAATCCTGCGGCCGCGCCGTAGAAGGCGAAATCGTAGGAGCGCGTGGCGAGGAAACCGCCCACGGCGGGGCCGATGGCGAAGGCGGCGTTATTGGCGATGCGGTTGATGGCGTAGGCGTCGTTGCGTTGTTCGGAGGGGATGAGGTCGGCCAGCATCGCGTCCGCGCCGACTTGGTAGAGCGGGTTGGATAACCCGATCAGGATCATCAGCAGGACGAACTGGGTGAAGGTTTCGGCGCGCATCAGGAGCAGGTAGCCGATGCCCGTCATCACGAGGCTGGCGTTCATCACGGCTTTGCGACCGATGCGGTCGGCCAATGTCCCCGCGATGATGGAGGAGAAGAGACCCGTGCCAGCGTTGATGGAGATCAGCGTAGCCACTGCGCTGAGCGGCAGGTTCAATTTGCCGCTGACGTAGATCAAAAGGTAGGGCCAGATCATGCTTCCGCCTGCGGTAGCGAGAACGAGGCCCGCGATCATCAGCCAGAATTGACGTGGATATTCTTTGAATGGGAAGAAAATATTGAAACGCATTGAAGGAAGTTTAGCATAAAAAAAAGCGGATGAAGTTTCCTTCATCCGCTAATTACCAATTACCGACGGTCGCGTGCCCCGCCACTGCGTCCGCCGCGATCTCCGCCGCGTCCGCCGCGATCACGGTCACCGCCGCGTCCGCCGCCGCCAGGACGCGGGCCGCGTGAGCCGCCGCCGCTGTCCTTTTCGCGGGCTTCCTCAGCCGTCCAGCCTTCGAGCACGGCCTGACGCGAGAGGCGGATCTTGCCCTGCCCGTCTATGTTGGTCACCATCACGGTGATCTCTTCGCCCATGCCGACCACGTCTTCGACCTTGTTGACGCGCTCGCTATCGAGTTGCGAAATGTGAACGAGTCCGTCCACGCCAGGGAGAATTTCCACGAAGGCGCCGAAATCCGCGATGCGAACGACCTTGCCCGTGTAGATGTTGCCGATGACCGCGTTCTCGCCGAGGCCCGCCACGCGTTCCTGGGCAATCTTGCCGTCCTCCGCATTGGTGGTGGCGATGTAAACTGTGCCGTCTTCCTGCACGTCAATCTTGGTGTGCGTCTCTTCTTGCAAGGCGCGGATGTTCTTGCCGCCGGGTCCGATCAGCGCGCCGATTTTTTCCACGGGGATTTTCACGGTGATGATGCGCGGCGCGTGCGGTTTGAGTTCCGCGCGCGGCTGGGCAATCGCTTCCAGCATCTTGTCCATGATCGCCATGCGCGCCACGCGCGCCTGTTCGAGCGCTTCTTTCATCATCTGCGCGCTCAGCCCGGTGATCTTGATGTCCATTTGCAGGGCGGTGATGCCCTTGGCGGTGCCAGCCACTTTGAAATCCATGTCGCCGAGGTGGTCTTCGGTGCCCTGAATGTCGGTCAGAATTTTGTAGCGGCCGCCATCGTCGGTGATGAGACCCATCGCCACGCCCGCCACAGGAGCCTTGATCGGCACGCCCGCGTCCATCAACGCCAGGGTGGAGCCGCAGACGGAGGCCATCGAGGACGATCCGTTCGAGGCCAACACTTCCGAGACGACGCGCAGCGTGTACGGGAAAGACTCTTCCGCGGGGATGACGGGTTCGAGCGCCCGTTCGGCCAGCGCGCCATGCCCGACCTCGCGACGGCTCTGCCCTCGCAGGGGTTTTACCTCGCCCGTGCTAAACGGCGGGAAGTTGTAGTGATGCATGTAGCGTTTGGTGTCGGTGGGGCCGAGATTATCCAGTTCCTGCGCCTCGCCCAGCGTGCCAAGCGTCGCGAGCGAAAGAACCTGCGTCTCGCCGCGGGTGAAGATGCCAGAGCCGTGCGCGCGCGGGGAGAGTCCCACTTCGCACCAGATCGGGCGGATGTCCGTCGGGCCGCGGCCATCGGGACGTTTGCCCTGTCCGAGGATGCGCTCGCGCACAATCTTGTGCTCGGCCTCGCCGAAGGCAGATTTCACGTCTTTTTCGGAGGGGGCGTTGGCATCGTCGGCCTTGCACATCTCGGCCACGAGGGTCGCTTGCAGTTCGTCCATGCCGCCGTAAAATTCGGCTTTGCTCAACGGCTTGTCGAGCAATTCGTTCATCGGCGCTTTGACGCGCTCGAAAATCTTGTCGTTTAGTTCATTGGCCGCGAGGGCGAAGGTGGCTGTGCGTTTCGGCTTGCCAACTTCGGCGGCCATCTTGAGTTGCGCTTCGATCAGCGGTTGAATGGACTGATGACCGAAATCCAGCGCGGCGGCCATGATATCTTCGGGGACTTCGTTCGCGCCACATTCGACCATCAGGATGGCGTCTTTGGTGCCGGCCAGCCGAAGGTCCAAGTCCGACGCGTCCATTTCCTTGAAGGTCGGGTTGGCGATGAACTGTCCGTCCACGTGCGCCACGCGCACCGCGCCCACGGGTCCGCCCCAGGGAATGTCTGAGATCATGATCGCGGCGGAGGCGGCGTTGATCGCCAGCACGTCCAGCGGATTCTCCCCGTCAGACGAGAGCGAGAACATCATCACCTGCACTTCGTTGCGCATCCCGTGTTGGAAGAGCGGGCGCAGGGGGCGGTCGGTGAGGCGGGCGGTGAGGATCGCGTCGGTGCCGGGGCGTCCCTCCCGTCGAAAGAACGAACCGGGGATTTTTCCGCCGGCGTAGAGCCGCTCTTCGTATTCCACCTGGAGGGGGAAAAAGTCAATGCCTTCGCGCACGCCGCCCATGGTGGCCGCCGCGAAGACGATGGTGTCGTTGAGCGCGATGGTCACGGCTCCGCCTGCTTGCGCGGCGAGTTTGCCTGTTTCAAAGGTGACGGTGCGCGACCCAACGGTCGTTGAGTAACGTTTTACTTCGGGTTTCATATTGTCTCCTGTATTTGTGGAGCGCTATTTGGCGGAATGCCATTCCGCCCCACCAATGTCCGCCAGTTGTCAGGGACTGAAGAGCGGCGACAAAATTTTTGCCAGCGCTATTCAATTCCTGACGGGCGGTTAAACAAGACCCTAAAAGTCTCCGAGACTTTTAGGGTCTAACTTCGACTTACTTGTGGCGGAGGCTCAGGCGTTCTGTAACTTCCAGGTAACGCTGATATTCCGTCTTGCGCAGGTAGGCCAGCAATCTTCGGCGCTGTCCCACCAGTTTGAGCAGGCCGCGGCGGCACGATTCATCGTGTTTGTTCGCGCGCAGGTGCTCGGTCAGTTGGGTGATGCGGTTCGTGAGCAACGCGATCTGAACTTCGGGCGAACCCGTGTCCGTATCGTGGCGGTGGAAATCCGCAATAGCCTTTGTTTTTACTTCCTTATTGAGAGGCATGACGTTTGCTTCCTTTCTGTAGATTATATGCAGGTCTCCATGCCCACAGCGTTAACCGTAGGGCAGGACCAGTCACGGGCGGGGATTATACCAGAGAAAATTTGGTCGGATGGTCAAATAGTCGCTTGGTCGCTTGGTCAAATGGTCGCCTAGTCGAATAATTTGGCAACCATCCTAAGCATCAGGGGTTCATAGTCAATGAACGAAAACCACGTGACAATATGACTACCAGATTATCAGACCACGAGACTATAAGACCATGATCATTTTCTGGCTCCTCGGCTACCTGCTCGGCTCGATTCCCTCCGCATTGTGGATCACCCGCCTCTTCAAAGGTGTGGACGTGCGCGACGCGGGATCGGGCCACGTGACCACCACCAACACGATTCGACAGGCTGGATGGGCGGCGGGCGCGCTCGTCTTCGCGTTAGACTTCGGGAAGGGTTTCCTCGCTGTCTGGCTGGCGCATCGCGCGGGACTTTCGGGCTGGTCGCTGGCGCTGGCGGGTTCCCTCGCTGTTGCCGGTCACTGCTGGCCCGTCTTCGCCCAATTCCGCGGCGGGATGGGTCTCGCGACGATGGGCGGGGGACTGTTTGCCCTCTCGCCGCTGGCGTTTTTTGCGGCGCTTGCCACACTCATTCTTTTGGTACTGGTCATCCGCCACTCGGCTCGGGCAAGCGTAATCGCTGGAGCGCTGGTTCCGATCGTCCTTTTCCTGATCGGCCAACGCGGCGACGCGCTCTGGCTGGCCGCGTTCGCAGGCCTCGTGATCGCCATCCGCTTCACGATTGATTGGAATAGAAAATATCGCGAGTTGTGGCTGGATCGGGAGAAGACTCAATAGGGTTGCAGGTTTTCCAGCGTTTCGAGCAGGAGGACCTGCAATTCGTTTTTCTGCGGGAAATCATCCGTGCTGACGAGGGCGAGATGGACGGCGCGTAGAAAGTTGCGGACGTTGAAAAAGGCGCGCGTGCGGGCTTCATCCATCCAGGCGCCCTGCCAGTCGGCGGAGAGGGCGGCCAGCCAGGCTTTGACTTGCTCGGCGGGGACGAGTCCACGCTTGAAGACGGAGAGAACCGCGTTCGAGAGGCGGTCATCTTCTCCGTGCAGATAAACCCAATCGGTGGAGTTTTTCAGTTTGGTGGAGATTCCCTCCAAAATGCGGAGCAGGGAGGCGGCATCGAGATGCGGATTCTTGGCGAGAACCATCAGCCAATCGGCGGTGTGCGCCAGGGCGTGCGCCCAACCTTTGACGGGGACGAAGCCGCGCGGGTCACGTTCTGCGGCGAGGTAGGCGAGGGCGTGATTGAGGAGTTCGGCGGTTTCGTGCGGCTCGAATTGCGGCTTTTTGTTATTGTTGTGGGTGATCTCCGCGAGGAACAAGGCGGAAAACGAACGGAGGAAAACGCTGTCGGACTCGCGTTCACCCAGTCCGTGTTGCAGGTTGCCGAAGAGACGCGTTACGTGGACGCGGATCTGGTCGAGGGGATACTGTCCCTGCTTGAGCCAGTTGGCGTAGGTAACGTAGGCGATGTCGTCGCGCAGTTCGGGGTCGAGACTCGAAAGGTGGGAAAAAAGCTCAGCGGTCAGCGACCCGATGTCCCGTCCGGGGGGAAGCGCAAAGTCAGATTCGCGCAGGGAGAGCCAGAAGGTTTTGTCCATTGGTCAAGTATAATCCGCAAAAACTTTTCGCGAGGGATGATTATGCGTCCAGATTGGGATTCCTATTTTATGAAGATCGCTTTTGCCGTGTCGGAGCGTAGCACCTGTGACCGCGCGTTTGTGGGGTGCGTGCTGGTATTGGACAAGCGCATTTTGACGACGGGCTTCAACGGCTCGCCCGCTGGACAGGAGCATTGCGATGAGATCGGCCACCTGATGGTGGAGGGGCATTGCGTCCGCACCATCCATGCCGAGACGAATGCCATCATCCAGGCCGCTCTACACGGCGTTTCGACGAAGGGCTCGACCTGTTATGTGACGCACCTGCCTTGCATCAACTGCACGAAGGCGCTGATCAACGCGGGCATCACGCGCATCGTCTATGGCAATGCCTATCGCACCGACGAGAACTCGCAGGCTTTTTTGAAAGCGGCAAACATCGAACTGGTGAAGAACGATTTCAATGGCGCGGAAAATTAGTAGGTTTGACCCATAATATTTGAATTGCACATTACGCCGAAAAGTTTTACAATTGAGATATGACTGAAAAAGGCCCCATCCTCGTCGTGGAAGATATTCCCGATACGCTTGAACTGGTCAATGTCACGTTGACGTTCAAGGGGTATGACGTGATCACCGCGACCAACGGCAAAGAAGCGCTGGAAATTATCCAGAAAGACCATCCCGCGTTGATCGTGACCGACATCCTGATGCCGCAGATGGACGGGTTCAGCCTCGTCCACCGCCTGCGCATTGACCCGGATACGCGCGGCATCCCCGTCATTTTCCTTTCGGCCACCTATGTCGCCCCTGAGGACAAGGAATTCGCGGCGGCTATTGGCGTGACGCGCTTCCTCGAAAAGCCCATCGTGATCGAGGATTTTCTGCGGACAGTGGCCGAATTGATCTCGCGCGGCACGCTGGCCGATAGCAGACCCCTGGATGCACGCAAATTCTTTGAAGGGTACCGCGAACGCCTGGAAGTGAAGTTGAGGCAAAAAGTTTCGCAGATCGCCCGCACCGAGTCCATGCTCGCGACGTTGCTCGAGGAGGAGAAAAAATCCTTCAAGATCTCTCTACAGGCGGCCATCGAGGAGCGGGACGAGATCCAGACCCTGCTTGATCAGATCACCAAGCAAACGGATAAGTAAGTTAGTAGGTCGGACTGCCAGTCCGACCTACTTTTTATGTCAGGGGGAAGGCAAAAGCACAAAATCGTAGAAATTAAAGTTATCCATCAATTTATCGAACCCCGCCGCGATCTCGAAGGTCGCGGACGAGCCCACCTGCCCGACGAGCAGGCGTCCCTCGCGGAAGAAGAGGAAGCGTTCGGCGTCTAACCAGCGCAGAGAATAAGGCGCGGCGGATTCGGTCAGCGGGGCGGGCGGGAGTCCGATCCCCGCCGCGAAGGGGAATAGGCGATCCGAGATGAAGAACACGACCCGCTTGGAATCGGGCGACCAGCCGTAGAGTTCAAACATCGGCGGGTTTTCATAGGAGGCGATGACCGTGTCTATTGTCGCCGCGTCAATGACGTGTAATTCGTAAGTGGAGTTGTTCTTGACGACGTAGGCGACTTTTGTCCCATCGGGGGAGATGAGGGGCTGGCCTGTTTCTGTCCATTCTGCGGAGAATTCGGCCAACTGGGCAAAAGCGGAGCCGTCGGAGGCTATGTAAGCAAGGCAGAATCTTTTCCCTGTTTCGTCAGGAGCGAGATCTCCACTTCCAAGATATTGCGAGCAGGAATCATTCCGAAAAGGGAGAACGGCGTAAATCCCCGTTCCATTCGATAACCAGACGACTTGAGGGTGATACGTTTGTTGATTGGTGAATCTTAGATTAAACGAAACGACAGGCCAGGAACTTGCTCCATCTGGGACGAGCGTTAACCCCACGCCGTCAGAATTGACTACATCAATGTCGCCTATGGAGGCCAGTGAAATTAACGTGCCGTCAGGAGAAAAGGATATCTCGCCGCAGCTGCGAGAAAGCAAAGGCTCTGGCGTGGGATGATCCGCATCAACCTTATGGAGGTCGTCAGAAGGCATTTGACCTTGGTCGGCATCCCAGGCTGTCGTGAAATAGACCCAATGCGAGTTTGGTTGAATCTCGAATTGGTAAAGATCAGTGAAGAAATAATTGACTTGGTGGTTCATCTGAAGAAAAGTCGCGTATCTTGGTATGTTTACGAGTATACGCGAGTCCGATCCATCTGCATTAACCGCCCAAAGCGTATCGCCCGCATTTTCGGAAGACGACTCCGAATTAATATTTCCGAGTGTCTGAAAAACAATGACTTGCCCATCATCGGATATTTTCGCCCGCCACGCGTCACCGTCGGATGTGAGTTGCCGCGCGCCCGTGGACGCGTCCCAAACCCAGACATTCCCCGCGAGAATGTACGCCACCCGCAACTGCACGATGTGACTCGGCAGGGGAGTGGGTTGCGGCGTTGACGAGGGAAGCGCTTCGGTGGGGGGCGTGGCGGTTTGCCCGTTGGGCGCGCTCTCGGTCACTTTCGGCGCGCCAAGGCAGGACTGCAAAAGCACAAGGGAAAGAGCGAGGAGCAGAAGCGATTTTTGTTTCATAGTTTTCTCCTTTCAAGTATTGTACAATAAACCTATTGTAAAAGTCTCTAAAATGTTTTGCCAGCAGTTGCACTGCTGGCTGTTCGGCACGATTTGCCAAGCAAATCGAACTGCCGAGAAACTATACCCACGAGTTTTCACCATGACAGAATTTCCCGACATCCTCCTTCAAGTCCTTCGCAGAGCCGAACGCGTCGCCGCGTTGACGGGGGCGGGCGCGTCGCAAGAGAGCGGTCTCCGCACCTTCCGCGACGCGCAGACGGGGTTGTGGGCGCAATACAAGCCCGAAGACCTGGCCTCGCCCGAAGCCTTTGCGCGCAACCCCAAACTGGTCTGGGATTGGTACGCCATGCGCCGCGAGAAAATACGCGAAGTCCAACCGAACGCGGGTCACTACGCGCTGGCAGAGATGGGACATCGCGTCCCGCACTTTACTCTTATCACGCAGAACGTGGATGGATTGCATCGCAAGGCGGAGGAGACCTCACAGGTCTCCGAGACCTGTGAGGTCTCTTACCCCATCCTCGAACTACATGGCAACATTCAACGTGTCCGTTGCGCGGAATGTGGCATGTACGCGGATGCGTGGGAAGAAAATGGGGACGTGCCGCGTTGCGCGGGGTGTGGGGGAATGCTCAGGCCAGACGTGGTCTGGTTTGGCGAGTCCCTCCCGAGGTCCACGTTGGAAGCGGCGGTGGAGGCGGCGCGGACGAGTCAGGTATTCCTGTCCATTGGCACGTCGGGCATGGTTCAGCCCGCGGCGGCGCTACCATTCGCCGCCAGAAATAAAGGAGCGGTCGTGGTCGAGATCAATCTCGAACCGACGCCGCTCACAGAGAAGGCTGATTTTCTTTTGCAGGGAAAATCGGGCGAAGTGTTGCCCGCGCTGATGCAGGCGGTGTGGTTATGAAACGAAAGTTTGTGGTTTTCTGTCTGCTCTTTGTTTTATTTGTTTCGTCATGCGGTGGCGCTCAAGAGAAGCATACAGTCGTTTATGTGCGGTCGCTGAAATATTACCTGCCATTCATGCATAAATATGCAAAAGCCTGGGCATCCGATTCATATCTGATTTCTGCGGATATTCCCATCGAAGCAACAGGGCATCCTCGAGATCTATTGCGAATGAGCGTTGGGTTTGTTGCCCCGAGCCGAGAAGGGACCATTTTTGTCGTTTACCTTTATTCTGACGATACGTACGAAACACAAACATTCTCTCACACCCGCCCAATTAGTCAGGAGACTCCAATATTGGAACAGGATTGGTCTCTCGATAGTATCGACGCGTTTGACTTATTATTTGATTCGAAAGAGCGGGTCACTTTTGATGGACGCCCAAAAGAATACCTGATTTGCAGTTCACTAAAACTGATAAGACGTTATCAGGTTAAGAATCAACTAGCATGGATACTCACCAGTTCCACGTGTGGAAAAAATACGCGCTATATTTATTTGGATCCGAAAACGGGTGAGCGATTGACGCCTGAAGATTAAGAGCGACGACACTCACTCTACATTTACAAAATACCGAAACGTATGCGTTCCCGCGGGGTACATATTCCAGCCGTCGTCGGTGGGGATGAGGAAAGTCACGTTCACGTCCAGGTGATGCGTCCCGCTCGGCCAGTGGGTGATGAGCGCGGTGTAGTCACGGCAACGCCCGCTATCGTTCCCGCGGTCGTAATCCCTGACCACAAGATCGGCGCGTAAAACTTTTCCGTTCACAATAAACTCCACCTTCATTTGCGCGAAATTCTGTTCGAGAATTTCCTGCGTGGTGGCGCACCATCCGTAATCCCAAAGCGCGCTTTGATCGGCGCTCAAAAAAACATTGTACAGATAAACATCGCCAGGTTGATTGATATCGGGCTGGTCGGGATAGCGCTCGGCAAAATATGCCAGCGGCCAAATCGTCCGTTCCTCCGCGGCCTTTCTCGCCTCGCTCACCGAAGCGAAGGTGGGTTGCGCGCTCGGCGGAGTCCACGCCCGCTGGGTGGCGGTCAGGTCGCGGGCGCTGACGGTGGGAAACGGCGTCGGCGTTTCGTAATCGTCCATGGCAAAAAGATTCGCGAATGGATCGCTTCGCAGAAAATTAAAGACGAGGACGAAGACGACGCAACACGCGGCGATTGTGATGCCCCCGACGGTGAACCACAACGCTCGATCCGCTCTTGGACCTCGAGCCGGACTCGCCGTCGCGGGCGCCATCTCCGCTGACTCCACGCTGACGGGCGTGTTGTCGCCGACGTCCGCGGGTTCCTGGGATGTCATTTCAAAGGGCTTGTCATTGGGATCATTGAACATGGACGGCTCCTCTTTGCAAAGTGACAGTCACGATTGGAGTGACTGTCACTTTGATTATACTCACGCATCCCAATCGCTGAATTGTTCGGCGAGATTCGAAATCCGTTCGCGCATCACTACGGCCAGTGTACCCAGCCCCAGCAGGATGAGACCCGTGATGCCAATGATGAGTACCACCGACAGATCCTTGAGAGCGTTATAAAGGACAGTGACCGACGCCAGTGCGATAAACGCAATCGGCGCGATGACGAGACTGCGCGAACGGATCACCACGCCGTAGATCAACACCACCAGCGATTGCAGGAACAGCACAAAGAAATATTTCAACTCGCCCGACCCCACCATCTGGATGTAGGACGTGCTCAGCAAGACCAGTTGCGAGAGAATGCCCGTGATAAACGCCGCCGATTTGTTATCCGTGCGCGTCAGCAGGTAGTGCATTAACATGCCCAGCGCGGCCGCGCCCACGGAGAAGAATTGCGCCTCGTCCACATTCAATTCAATGAGGATGGTGAAATAGGAGACGAGATACAGCAGGTTGGCGGGGAATCCTAGCCAGACGTTTTTACGGGCAAAGGCCTCCACCGCATAGAGACTGGCCGCGAGGGCGATGGGAATGGCCTTTTCCAACCCGCCGTCTTGCATGGGGCAGAGCATGGCGACGAGCGTCCCCAGGATGAAGCCGCTGAAGAGGAAGGTGGCGCTCCAGCCGTTCGTCTCACCGCCGCGACGCAGGATGAATCCCGCCGCGTAGTAGATGACCGCCAGCGCGATCTGCGGGAAGAACCACATCTCCAAGCCCGCCGCGTCGAGGCCGAAGTAGACCGTCAATGCGAGGAAGGCCGCGGGGACGTATCCGATCAGCGCGTTTTTGTAGACCCAGGCATAGGCCGCAAAGAAGAGCGTGTAAATACCCAGGTAGAGCGCGGCATTGCCAGATGGGAGTTCTTGCGAAACGAAAAGCGCGCCTGCCAGGGTGAGGAGACTCGCGATGACTTTGGTGAAATATTCCAGCTTGCGCGTTCCCTGGAAGGCGTATTTGAACGCCAGGTCGCAGGCGAACCATAACAGGCTGAGGCCGAACAGGAAATACGCGGCTTTATCTATTTCAAGATCGGTGAGAAAGTGGAACAGCGCCGCGCTCAACATGATCTCTGCGAACAGTTCCAGCCAGCCGTTCTTGCGGACGAACATTTCCGTGAGGAAGATGGCCGCTATGACCAGCGCGTACCATCCGCCATTTGGCTCAAGGATGATAACCGCCAGCGCGGAGATCAATCCGCCCAACGCCAGCGCGCTGACGATGAGCATCGCGCCCCAAGGTTGGGTCTCTGCGCGGCGGGCGAGGACGAAGCCCGCGGCGTAGTACAGCGCGGCAAGCGCGGTCAACGCGGGGAGCCACCAATCGCGTTCGTAGAATTGGAGCGCGAAGACGACCGTCAGCGCGAGCAGGGTGGTGGAGAAATAACCGAGGAGCGGTTCGCCGAAGCGCAGGGCGTAAGCCGCCGCGAGCGCCGCGCTTACGCCGAAGACGATGGTGGTCTGGTCATAATTCGCGACGCTCATAACGAGCAGGATGTTTAGCCCTACGGCAATGAACCCCAACAGGATGGGCGGCCAACTCCAGGAACGTCGGAACGAAAATTCGCCTTTGAGGAACAACTCAGGGGTGAGCAAGGCCAGGCTCGCGCCGATCAGTTGATAAGAGATGTGGATGCGAAATTCCCACATGCCAGGCAATTGGTAGAAGGTGAAGTACGCTCCGATGGCCGCCAGCAAAGCCGTCATCCACACGTACCAGCGCGGGCGGGCGGCGTTGACCAGCGTGTAGACGAACGCCACGCTGAGCAAGGCGGCAAATCCATTCTGCGCACTCCTGTCAAAGCCGATGACGATCGCGGTGGTAAACAAAGGCAGGGAAAGCGCCAACAGCGGGAAATGATATTTTTTGAATCTCGGCGCGGACGCGGACTCTAAAATCTCCTGATTTTGGAGCGGTTGCAAAGTCGGGAGACTTTGCAATCCGAATCTCAGGACAGCTTCGCTTCCAGCCACTGCCAGCGCGGCCGACACCGCGTAACCGACCATCTGCGCGGACGCGGACGCGTCGAACGCGGAGAGAATTGTCCACGGGAGGGGGAAGAGCGACGCGGCCGCTGTCCACGGGAAGAGCGGGAACGGGACGAGGGAATCGCTCGCGACGTAGAATGACGCGGCGAGGATCCACGTCAGCAGGGCGGGGAGCCAGTCCGCGCTTAAGTCTGCTCCCGTCACGCTTCCGCCCAGGTTCAGGAAATACGAGACGAAGACCAAAATAAATTGGACGAGTTGCGCCAGCAGAAAAACGGGCAGGATGAATTTCGCGTCTTTCCATTTTTTCAGCGCGAACATCGCCGCCAGGCCGAGCAGGTTTGCGACGGAAATGAAGAAGATGCTCCAATTTTCGCGTGCGTCGAAAATATCGCCAAAGCGGAGAGCGCCGAGTATGAGCGAGAAATACGCCAGCGCTGTGAAGAGACGCGATTCGTAGAACCACGCGCCGAACGCCCAGATGAGCGCCATCGCGAGGAAGACGAGAGTCCAGTAAATTTCGTTGCCGCTTGTTGAGAGCGCCAGCGAATCGTCAATCACGTTTGCGTCTATTGGAAGCAGGAACGAGAAAACGATGGAAAGGACAAAACTAGGCAGGGGCAGGCGTTTGCGCGTGAAGATCGCGCCCGCGCCAAACGCAACCGTGGCCACGATCAAAACGGGCAGGCGCGCTTCGGGGCGGACGATCGCCCAAATGGCCGCGGCAATGATGACGAGGAACGCGCCGAGATATAGATAGATTTTTGTGCTGGCTTCGCTGAGGAATGTTTGCGCGAAGGTGGGACGCGGCGGTGGTGGGGCAGATGAAGCGGCAGGCCGCGCGGGTTCGGGCGCGGGAGTTTCGGCTTTGGCGGGTGTGAGGCGCGCTGCGGGTTGCGCGGATTCCGAATCGAAATCGTAGCGCCTGCGAATCACTTCGGCGCGGTGCGGCTCGAGCAGTCCGTCCGTTTCCCAGCCGCCGATTTCTTTCACGATCAGCGCGCGATTGAATTTGTTTTCGACTGCCCTTTTTTGCGCGACCAATTTGCTGGTTTTTAATTTGAGCGCGTTCAACGCGGCAGCGCGCACTTCTTCGTTTTCGCCGAGCGCGAGTTTTTCCAACTGCTTCACCACGGCGTCACTGCTGAAGTTGATCGCCCCCAATTTTTGCAAGCCATCCATTTGGCGCGACACGTCCCCGCTTTTAAGATTCGCCAGTAACTCGTTCAAAACATCCTGCATGATTGGTTCGGTCATGTGGCGCTCCTTTTCATCAATGGAAACACGGATGAAATCCTTTGGTTATGAATTTATCACGTGATGACATGGTTGAACTGCCAAAAAACGCCAACTTTTAAATTAAATACCGCAAGATTTATCTTGCGGTATTTTGGTTCACCCAGCAGTTCAACTGCTGGGTGAACATGGGAGAACACAAGAACGCTATCCCAGCACAACGCCACTGCGCGCGGGGATGGTGAACTTGACCTTGCCGCCTTTCGATTCGATATCCGACGGCTGGCCGAACAACGCCTTTGGTTTCCTCTTCGCTTCATACGAGACTTCGAGCGGGCGCGGCGATTCTGACGCGTTGAACGCCACCACGAGCGACTCGCCCGCGTGCGCGCGCCCGAAGGCGTAGACCCCGTCCGCAGACCAGAGACGGCTGAACGTCCCGCGGCGAAGCGAGGGGTGAGTCTTGCGAAGCGAGATGGCGGTCTTCAAATAGTCGAGCAGGTCGCGGTCCCATTTTGCCTCGTCCCACGGGAAGGATTTGCGGCACTCGGGGTCGTGCCTGCCGTCCACGCCGATCTCGTCGCCGTAATAGATGCAGGGCGCGCCAGGGATGGCGAGGATGAAGAGCCAGGCCAGTTTGAGCGCGGACTTGTCGCCGCCCACGCACGAGAGGAAGCGCGGCATGTCGTGGCTGTCGAGCAGGTTAAGTTGCGAGCGGGTGACTTCGGGCCGGTAAAGATTCTGGATGCGATCCACTTCGTTGGCGAAGGCCAGCGCGTCCATCGCGTGGACGCGTTCCTTGATGCCGCCCGCTTCGTGCGCCACTTTCAAATCCAACGTGCGCGCGCCGAAGAAACTCAGCGAAGCGGCGGTGACGAGGTAATTCATCACCGCGTCGAACTGGTCGCCTTGCAACCAGCGCTGAGACTCGTGCCAGATCTCGCCCACGATGTACGCGTCGCCGTTGAGGGCGCGCACGCGGCGGCGGAATTCCTGCCAAAACGAGTCGTCGTCAATTTCGCCTGGCACGTCCAACCGCCAACCGTCAATGCCGAACTTGATCCAATGCTCGGCGATGTCGAAGAGGAAGGCGCGCACGGCGGGCGTTTTGGTGTTGAACTTGGGCAGGGCGGGCAAATTCCACCAGCCCTGGTAGCCGATGGCTTTTAATGTGCCGTCGCGCTGAATGGCTTTTTCTTCTTCCTTGGTGGGATACGCGCCCCAATGTTTTTTGCCGAGCAGATGATCTTCGTTGAAATGGAACCAGTCTTTGTAAGGCGAGCCGGCGCCCGATTCCAACACGTGATGGAATTGCCAGATGCCGCGCGAAGCGTGGTTGAACACGCCGTCGAGAACGACTTTCATGCCGCGCTGGTGGGCTTCCGCGAGCAAAACCTTAAGCGCGTCGTTGCCGCCGAGAAGCGGATCCACGTTGTAGAAATCGTAGGTGTGGTAGCGGTGATTGCTGGCCGAAGAAAAGATGGGATTCAAATAGATGGCGTTGATGCCGAGGTTATGCAGGTAGTCTAATTTCTCGGCCACGCCGTAGAGGTCGCCGCCTTTGAATCCGTGATAGGTGGGGGCGGAATCCCACGGCTCAAATTGCATCGAGGAGGCGGGATTGCGTTTGCTTTTGGCGAAACGGTCGGGGAAAATTTGGTAAAAGATGGCGTCTTGTACCCAGTCGGGGGTGTGCATGGGGGGTGTCCTTGAAGTGGGATGACGTAATTATAACTTTACTGCTGTACATTCGTCCGTCATTGCGAGGAGGGCGCTCTTCCCGACGAAGCAATCCCCGCGCGGCGAGAGGAGATTGCTTCGGGGAGATCGCCCTCGCAATGACGGAATTTATTCGGGTTTGTACTCTAGAAAATTTACATTTTCACTGGCATCCCCGTCTCGGCGGATTGCAAAAGAGCAAGGATGGCCGCCACGTTGCCGCGGCTGTCTTCGAGCGACATGCGCGTTGGCTTGCCGAGCAGGATGGCGTCGCACATGTCGTCCACTTCGCCCATGTAAAGTTCCTCCCCCTTGATGTGGATGGTTTCGGTCTGGTCGCCGCGTGTGAGGAAGATGTCGTTTTTCAACCCAGGTTTGAATGGGACAGGGACGCTCAAGGTCGCTTCGGAGCCGACGATCTCGATGTAACTTCGGAAGGGGGATTGGAAGCCCGAATCGAATTGCGCGTGGACACTGTCCGCGAAGCGCATCTGGCCGAAGAAACTCACGTCGCTTCCTCCTTGACCTTCAACCTGCCAGCCAAACACTTCGGTTGGTTCGCCCGCCAGCAGGCGCGCGTAGGAGATGGGGTAACAGCCCACGTCCCAAATGCTTCCGCCGCCCATCTCTTTGATATTGCGGAAGTTCCCCTCGCGTGTCAATGTAAAGGTGAACGCGCCTTTGATGAGTTGCAGTTTGCCGAGGGCTCCGCTATCCACGAGTTCCTTCACTTTCAGCGTCTGCGGGTGGTGACGGTACATGAATGCTTCGGCCAACACTTTTCCTGTTTCGCGCGAGGCGGCGATCATCGCGTCCACTTCGGCGAGAGTCAACGCGAACGGTTTTTCGCACAGCACATGCTTGCCCGCGCGCAGGGCCTTAATCGTCCACTCGGCGTGGATGTGATTGGGGAGCGGGTTGTAGACCACGTCTATTTCGGGATCGGCGAGCAGGGCTTCGTAACTTCCGTAGGCGCGGGGAATCTTCCACTCGCGGGCGTACGCGTCGGCGGAGGATTGAGTCCGCGAGGCCGCGCCCAGCAGGCGGGTTCGTTTGGATGCGTTGAGGGGGTGAATCAACGCGCGGTTGATGCGCGCGGTCGAGAGTAGTCCCCAGTTGAGCGGTCGTTCAGTCATAGGATCTCCTGATAAAAATCAGACCTGGTTCGGTGAGGAAGCCAGGTCTGAGAGGAAGCGAGATTCGATCTATCCCTTGAGCGAGCCTGCCAGAAGCCCGCGCAGGAAGTAACGGCCGAGGAAGATGTAAACCAACAGGGTGGGGAGCGCGGCGAGGAGCGAGCCTGCCATCTGCACGTTCCATGAGATGATCTGACTGCCTGCCATGTTGTTGAGCGCCACCGTGATCGGCCAGGAGCGGTTGCTCGTAAGTACCACTGCGAAGAGGAAGTCATTCCACGCGGAGGTGAATTGCCAGATCAGCACCACCACGAAACTGGGGATCGAGATGGGGAGCAGGATCCAACGGTAGATGCCCAGCATGTCAGCGCCGTCTATTTTGGCGGCTTCGAGCAATTCCTGCGGAAGCGAGGCGTAGTAGTTGCGGAAGGTGAGCGTGGTGATCGGGATGCCGTAGATGACGTGGGCGATGACGAGGGCAGGGATGCCGCCCAATCCCAGCGGCCGCAAGGTGGCGTTGACGAAAACCACCAGCGGGATGAGGATACTTTGATATGGGATGAACATCCCGAAGAGGATGAAGGGGAAAATGAAATCGGCGCCCCGGAATTTCCACTTGGCGAGGATGAAGCCATTCAGCGAGCCGAGCATGGAGGAGATGGCCGCGGCGGGAATGACCATGAGGAAACTGTTCCAGAGTGAGGGAGCCAGCGACCCGTAGGCCTCGATGTAATTGTCGAGGGCGAGGCCGCGTGGCAGGTTCCACATGGTTTGCAGGTCGATCTCTTCAAAACTCTTGAAACCTGTTACCAACATTACGTACATGGGGAGCAGGTAGAAGATCGCCAGCGCGATCAACGGGATGTAGAGCCAGTTTTTGCCGATGCGGAATTTGGTCTTCATGCCTGCGTCTCCGTCTTGAGAGTGTAGCGGATGTAGGGGATGATCAAAACCGCAACGCTGATGAGCAGGAGGATGCCGATGGCGGCGCCGCGTCCATAGAAGAGACCGTCGAAGGTGGTCTGCCACATGTAGATGGCGGGCACGTCCAGCGGGAGTTGTTTGCCTGCCACTGCCACGATCAAGTCGAAGACTTTGAGCGACATGTGCCCAAGGATGATAAGCGCCGAGAGCGTGACGGGGGCGAGGAGGGGGAGCATGATGTGGCGGTAGATTTGCAGTTCGGTCGCGCCATCAATTTGGGCGGCCTCGCGCAACTCGATGGGAATGGAGCGCAAGCCTGCCAGGTAAAGCGCCATGGTGTAGCCAGACATCTGCCAGATGGCCGCCAGCGCGATGGCCGCGATGCCCCACGTCTCGGTGGTGTGCCACTTGTTGATAAGAAAGTCCAGGTTGAGGTTGGAGAACAACAGGTTCAAGCCGCTGATGCGATCTCCCTCGGCGGGGTTCATCAGCCAGCGCCAGACCACGCCCGTCACAATGTAGGAGATTGCCATCGGGAAGAGGAAGAGACTGCGGAAGAAGCCCTCGCCTTTCAGTCCCTGATCGAGCATGACGGCCATGAAGAACCCAAGGACTATGCTTCCCACCACGAATACCCCCGTGAAGATCAACGTGTTGCGAATGTCCACCTGAAAGCGCGGATCGGAGAACAGGTTGATGTAGTTGTTCAGTTTGGCGAAGGTGTAATCGGGAGTCAGTCCCTTCCACTCGCTCAAAGAAACGCGCACCGACCAGGCGATGAATCCATAAATGAAGATCAGAACGGCAATGATGGATGGAGAAATGAGAACGATCGAAAGATAGCGATCCTTGTCTTTAAACATGCCTGGCCTCTTTTTTTTGTAATTCTCTACCGTACACCCGCCATTGCGTCATTGCGAGGGCGTTCTTCCCGAAGCAATCTCCTTTCGACACGGGGACTGCTTCGTCGGGAAAACCGCCCTCCTCGCAGTGACGGAATTACTCGTATTATACGGTAGCGAGTCTCAAAAAACGAATGGAGGCTCCGCCGAGCTTCGACGGAGCCTCCATATTGTACTAGGCTTTTACTTGCAGGGACCAGACGCGGCGCACGCGGCAACCAGCGCGGCCTGGAACTTGGCCAGATCGCCATCCTGGATGAACAAGCCGAGAGCGGTGTCGATCTCGGATTTCCAGGAGTCGTTCGCCACCACGCCGTGGGTCAGCGAGCCGACGACCACGTTGCTGGACCAATCGTCCATGGCGGACTGGAGGTACTCACCGAACAGCGACTTGTCGCAGTCGGTGCGGGCGCAGATGGAGCCCTTCACGGGATTGAAAGCTTCCTGACCTTCCTTCGAGCCAGCCACCTTCAGCCAGTCCATGGCGGCTTCCTCGTTCGGCGCGCCAACGGCCAACACGAAGGAGTCGGATAGGAACTGGAAGACGCCGACCGTGCCAGGGACGGGAGCCCAGCCGTAGTCAGTCATGGCGGTTTTGCCAAGCTCGATGAAGTAGCCAGCGGCCCAGTCGCCCATGACGTTGAAAGCCGCGTCGCCGTTGATGACGAGTTGGGCGGCATCCTGCCACGAGAGGGAGGTGGAGTCGCTGTTGGTGTAGGTCAACACCTTGGCGTAGTTCTCCAGCGCGGCAGTCACTTCAGCGGAGCCCCAGTCGGTGGAGCCATCCCACAGACCATTGTATTTGTCGGCGCCGAGGGAGCCAAGCAGGACGGTTTCCATCAGGTGCAACTTCGTCCACTGTTCGCCGAGGGCGAGCGGGGTGACGCCAGCCGCTTTGAGGGTGTCCATGGCCGCGAGCCACTCGTCCATGGTGGTGGGGACGGCAACGCCGTTATCCGCGAGGACTTTCGGGTTGTACCACATCACGTTGGCGCGGTGGATGTTCACAGGCACCGAGTAGATGTTGCCATCCTGCGAGATGAGCGGGATGAGCGTCTCGGGCATGACATCGAGCCAGCCTTCAGCTTCGTAGAGATCGTTCAACGGCTGGATCTGCTTGCCGGCCACGTAGGTACCGATCAATTCCTGGCCGGCGTGTCCCTGCCAGCTATCAGGCGGGTCGCCAGCCTGCAGGCGGGTAGCCAGCACGGCACGCGCATTGGTGCCAGCGCCACCCGCGACCGCGGCGTTGATGAATTCAACGCTGGGGTACTTGGCGTTGAAGATCTTGATCATGGCATCGAGGCCAGCCGCTTCGCCGCCGCCCGTCCACCACGAAAACACTTCCACTTTCTTGGCGCCGCCGCCGCATGCCGCAAGCGCGAGCGAGGCGATCATCAGTACGCTCAACAGAGCGAAAATCTTCTTGTTCATTCTTCTCTCCTTTGAAAGGGTTGATTTGAATTGAATAAAATGGACAGTGGTTTTTATCAGGGAGTTATGCTATGCAGGGCCTCACCTCCTTTCAACCTGGGTTGGATGAGATAACACATCGTCCACGACGATTGCAATTGCTCCAATCAGGCTGGCGTTCGGTCCAAACGAGGACAGAATCACTTCGGCCTGCTGGTCAATTTCTGGAAGGGTGTGATGCGGAATGACTTCATGGATGGCGGGCAGGAGGTATTCTCCGGCGATGCTCAACGGCCCTCCGAGGATGATCTTGTCGGGGTTGAAGATGTTGACCAGCCCCGCGAAGCCCTGTCCCATGGCGCGGCCCGCTTCAGCGAACGATGAGGCGGCCTCCTGGTCCCCGGCGTCCGCGGCCTGTTTGATCAGCGCGATCGAGAGCGGGGCATGCGCGTCCGCCATCAGTTTTGGAATAATGCTATCGCGCTTTACTTCGAGGCGCGCCCGCACGCGTTGGATGATCGAGAATTGGTTGGCATGGGTTTCCCAACAGCCGCGGTTTCCGCAATGACAGGGGGTCTGCGAATGGTCAGCCATGATGGGGGAGTGGCCGATCTCGCCCGCGTAGCCGTTCTTGCCGCGATACAACTTGCCATTCAAGAACAGTCCGCCGCCAATGCCCACGCCCGCGAACACAAAAATGAAATCACGCGTAAAGCGCGCGCTGCCAAATAAATGCTCGCCGATGGCGGCCGCGTTGGCGTCGTTGTCAATATGGGTTTTGAGTTTTGTGGCTTCCGAGAATATCTTTCGGAAAGGGACGTCTTTCCAATGCAGGTTGGGCGCGAAGATCAGCACGCCCTCTTTCAAGTCCACTGTGCCTGGCGTGGCGAGACCCATACCCAAAAAGCGGTAGCCTTTTTTCTTTCCAATCGCGATCGCATCCTTGACCAGATGCAGAGCCTGCGCCAACATACTATCTTGACCCTGCGCGGGATCGGCATCCTCTTTGCGTTGCCAGACCAGGTCCCCGCTGAAATCTGCGATGCCCACCGAGACAAAGTCCACGCCGAGTTCGAGGCCGATGATGTGACCGCCAAACGGATCAATTTCCAACAGGGTGGCGGGGCGGCCAGTCCCCGCGGAGTTCAACCCGATCTCGTGGACCAGATGGCGTTCGATCAATTCGTCCACCAGGCTGGAAACGGTGGATTTGTTCAGTCCCGTCGCCACCGCCAGTTGCGCGCGGGATATGGGGGCTTGCGCCTGTATCAACCGCAACACGGCGGACAGGTTGGTCTCGCGTAGGAAAGCCTGGTCAAGGGTGTTTTTGGGCATAGTTAGTATGTTGGGGCAACAAACTAACCGCATTATAGCCCCCATTGATTTTTTGTCAACTCAGAAATTTATAGGCTCTTTGGAGTTGTCGTGATTCGGTACACGGACACTTGCACCGCGCTGCGTTCGGTGCAGTGCAGGTGTTACGCGGATTTCACGGAGTTGCACGGATTTTTTAAAGAAAAATCCGTGTCCATCCGCGTAATCCGTGAAATCCGTGTACAAAAGATTTTAATCGCGGTGATTCCCAATTAGCCAATATCAAGAATCGCTCGCCGCGCCAAACATCATCCGTTCGAGCAGGGCGCGCTGGAAGATGAGGAAGATCACCACAACGGGAATGGACATGATGATGGCGAGTGAGCCGAGGTAACTCCAGGGTTGCGCGCCGCCCCAGCTTTGCGTCATGGCGTAAATGGACATGGCGAGCGTGACGTTGTCGGCCTTGTCCACGAAGAACCATCCCATGGCAAATTCCGAGTAGGCCATGAGGAAGGCGATGAGTCCCGCCACCGCGATGGAGGGAAGCGCCAGAGGCAGGGTAATGTAGAGGAAGGTTTTGAAATCGCTCGCGCCGTCGAGGAAGGCGGCTTCTTCCAATTCTTTTGGCACAGCCTGAAACGCGGCGCGCATGTTCCAGATGCAGAAGGGCATGGCAAACGCGGCGTAGACGAGGATCAGCGCCAGGAGCGACGTGCGAATCTGCAAAATGCTGAATAGGATATAGAGCGGCGTCATAAACGCGACGGGAGGCAGAACGGCGGTAAGCAGGATGGCGAACAATCCCGTTTGGCGCGCGGGGAAGCGGAAGCGGGCAAAGGCGTAGGCCAGCGCAAATCCGAGCGCGATGGCGATGAGACCCGCGCCGAAGGAAACCACCAGGCTGTTCCTCAGCAAGGTCAAGAAGTCCACGCTTTGGTAGGGACGATCCAACACGCGCAGGAAAGGCTCGAACGCCCAAACTTTTGGTAGCAGGCGAAACTCGGTGGGACGTCCCATCAGCGAACCATCGAAGGCCAGGCGTACCATGCCCCAGATGGGGAGGATGAC
Organism: Chloroflexota bacterium; assembly: GCA_016234485.1. Lineage (GTDB taxonomy): Bacteria > Chloroflexota > Anaerolineae > Anaerolineales > Villigracilaceae > Denitrolinea. The sequence goes on along the minus strand of JACRBL010000013.1, from coordinate 18,091 downwards.
GAAGAAGCCAATAGCGACCAACGCGAGTTGCGTGACAATCTGACGCGGGATGGAAATCTTACGCATAGCTCACTCCTTCGCCTGCCTTGCTCCAGCGATTGAAGAGAATCACGAATACCATCAAGATGATCACCGCGATAATATTGATCACCGCCGAGATGGCGAACTGACCGCCTGGCAAACCGCCGTACTCGGGAGTAGGATTGAAGAGGTTATATGACAATGTAGCCAATGTGGCCGTTTGAAGACTAAAGGTTTGGAACAGATAGAACTGATTGAAAGAGAATATCCCGCGCACAATCAAGGCGGGGACAATGAGAGGCAGTATCAGCGGCCAGATTACTGTGCGGAAGGCCTGCCAGCGATTTGCCCCGTCGATGGCCGCGGCATCAAGGACATCCTGCGGAACCATTTTTAAACCCGCACTAACGGCCAGCATCATAAATGGGAAACCGTACCAGGCGGCAGCGAGGAGGAGAGGAATTAGTCTTATACTGGAACTGGTATGTAGACTATGTACAATGGTTCCAAAGAAGGAGGCAGATCCGAATTTCTCGGCAGCCAGGTAGAGCCAGCCAGATTCAAACCTAAAAATATTGAACCACATCTGCGCGCCGATCAATTCGGGGATGGCCCATGGAAGAATGAAGAGCGCTTGCCAGAATTTGCCAAGCCTCACCCCCTTCTGCCAGAGTAAGAGCGCCATCGCCAGCCCAATCCCGAATTGGAGAACTACTGAGAGTACTGTCCACATGGCATTAAAGAACAAGATACTTTGTGGCCCAGTACCAAATAAAAGGTTCGGTGGACTCTGGCTAACGTAGCTGAAGACGGGCGGATAGATATTCAGCCCGGTGAAGTTGACCTGAGTGGAGCGTGTCCCGATATCGATTTCCTGGGCAGGCACCTGACCTGTCAGTCCCTGTGAAATTGCGCGCCAGATACCGCCGTTGAATCCATCCCGAATGGATATCGAGCTGAAGTCGGTCATTGAGATGGCAAATTCTAAGACGAGGGGAATGATCGTCAACAATGCGAACGCCACCAGCCCGGGGATTAACCACGGGAGCGCGCGCTTCATTTCCCGCGTGGACAGTTTCCCCGCCTCCTTCCGACGCTCCGGGCGGGCGCGCCACCACTCGGCCAGATTCGCCCACGCGACCTTGATCCCCTCCGCCGCGGCGAGGGAGAGAGGCGCGGTCGCCACGAGGATGTATTGCGCCCAGCGCGTCTGCCAGACCAGCAGGAGAAACACGTCCACGAAAAGCCAGATGGTAATGAAGCGATTCTTTTTCCACGTGTTGGCAAGACCGAAGATCGCGAAAAGAAAAATTAATCCATCCAGTCGAACTAGAAACCCCTGCGAGCTCCATCGGACTGGCACAGAGGTGGACAGGTGAATCAATTGTTGCCAGACCGGATATGCCGAGTTCACCACATTGGGATTGGTGGTCGTCGCAGAGACCGCCTCAAGGGTGGCCTGGATGCGTCCCAGCGGGTCAGGCCAATAGAATGGATTGAAGACAAAGAAAGTTAGGATGGAAAGAAGCCCCCATAAAAATGCATTCCGCAGATATTTCTTTGTTTCGCCTGCTTCTCGCGCAACGAGAAACCAGTCAATCAGAATTGCAATCCCAACCGCCGAATGCAGATACTTCGATGAAGCGCTGAGACCCAGAAAAATAGCCGAAAGAATCAGGAGGGCATTCTTTGCCTTGCCCTGTTTCCTTTTGGAGAAGTAATACGCCAGCGCCGTTGACGTGCTCATCAGCGCGGCGAATCCGTCGAGCATCACCTGCGACGTGTATTTGATGGTGAAGCTGTGAACAGCGAGAACCAATCCGCCGAGAGGGTTGATCAGCGCCAGCAGGGCAGCTGTCAACGCGCCCCACCACGCGGACATCGTCCGCGCGGGTTTGAGCAATTCCCGCGGAAGGTATTTGGCGGGGTCCGCTGTGATGGGTACATCCTCGATCAGTGGCTGTTCTGGCACATTCACGATGCTCAACCCGAACATGATCTTCGCAAGTTGGGGATGCTCGGGGCGGTAGTTCGCGTCCAGAAAGCCGCGCCCATCCGAGGTCCGAATGAGATGCGCAAATTCCTGGGCGGCGCGCAGGTAGTCATCCTCGTCATAGTCTATGGATAGTTTGTCGGCGGCGTGGGTTCGCAGTCCAAACGCGATAGCGAAGACCAACGCAATTGGGAGAATGTGAAAGAGGGCTCGAATGGTTTTGTTCATGGGAGGGAAGTGTATAATTCAGCGATAACTGGAGGCCGTTTCATGGATGTTGATCCTGATAGTCTTGACCCTGAACTTCGGATGGCAAAGTGGTATGCCATCGCATCTGCCGCGCTTGGATTGATCAGTTTGTGCGGCGCGTTGATTCCCTGGTGTGGCGGCGCGATCAGCCTGCTGGGGATGGTACTCGGCTTTTTGAGTTTAAGAATCGAGCGGAGTAATACCGCCATCGCGGGCATCGGCATTTCGGTGTTGGGGATGTTGATCTCGGTCGTCTATATGGTGATTCTGACTTTCGGCAATAGACCCTAACTCGGACAAGCCGAAAAAGATTTACCGCGAAGACCGCCAAGAGTGCAAAGTTTTCAACGGTTTTTTCTCCCTGGCACAGCCCGCCAGGGCAGTGTAGCGACCTTCGCGTGCTTCGCGGTAAATAAATTCTTTTACTTGACCAGAAAAATATAAGAACCATAAGGAGCCAATTCATCGAGCGGCTGGTAGCCGACAAAGCCTCCTTTTACGACGGACAGGGCGTTGACATTTCCCGCTCCCAATAACAAGGCTGGGGTGAAAGATCGGTTGGGGAGAAGTTTTTCGTTCAGTGTTAACTTGTAATTTGAAATGGGCGCGTCGGTAAGATTGACGAGTACCAGAATAATGTTTTTGCCCGACTTGCGGATCGCGCCATACACGCCCGTGTTGCCCGTATCGAGCAAAACGATCCCGCCGTTTCGGAGCGCTTCCTGCTCGGCGCGGAGTTTGGTCAGCGCGCGGTAATGATTGAGCAACGAGTCGGGATCGGCCTCTTGCGCGGCCACATTCACTTGCGGATAGTCAAGCGCAGGCGCGCGCCACGGAGTGACTGTCGAGAAGCCCGCGTTGGCGTCCGCGCTCCATTGCATCGGCAGGCGGATATCTTCGTCGGGTTTGCGTCCCTGCATCCCAATCTCTTCGCCGTAATAGATGAACGGCGTCCCTGGCGAGGTGAGTAGCAAAGTGGCCGCGGCCTTAGCCTTTCCCACCTTGCCGTTGAAAACCGACATGCTTCGATTCTGATCGTGGTTGGTCAAAAACGTGGCGAAATTGAAATCAGGCGTATCCTGCAAGGCAAACTTGATCGCGCTGACAATGCCCGAATTCGCGCCGCCGTTGGGGCTGTTCACAAATCCGCTCGACATTTCAAAGTTGAAAATCTGGTCGAGTTGATCGCCCGTGTACGATTTCACCACCGACGAACCCGCGCCGAACACTTCGCCCACCGTGTACGCGTCGCGCCTCTGTTTTTTGTAGACCGTGTAAAACCCCTTGTACCATTCGTGCGTGGCTGGCGTATTTTCGCGCACGTCGCCCTCTTCAATTAGGTGCTTGGCGGCGTCCACGCGAAAACCGTCCACGCCGATTTCGTTCAGCCAGTAATCGGTCACGTTTAAAATTTGCTCGGTGACTTGTGGGTTTCTATAATTAAGGTCGGGCATGCAATCGCAGAAGAAGCCGAAATAAAATCCGCTCTCGCCCGCATGCCAGCCATTGCCTCCGCTCGTCTCCGACCAAACATACCAGTCGCGATACTTCGACATCGGGTCGGTGCGCGCGTCCCTGAAAAATGGATGCTGACTCGACGTGTGATTAATGACCAGGTCAATCACGATGCGGATGTCGCGCTTGTGCGCTTCTTCGAGCAAGCGCTTGAAATCCTCCATCGTCCCATACTCGTGATTCACGGCGTAATAATTCACCACGTCATATCCGTGATAAGAGGGGGACGGATGGATCGGCATGAGCCAGAGCGCGTTCGCTCCCAACGCCTGGATGTAATCCAGATTTTGCGTGATGCCATTGAAATCGCCGACGCCATCCGCGTTCGTGTCGCGGAAACTGCGGACGAAGATCTCATAGAAGACAGCCTCGCGCCACCACGCCTCTTTCCCGACGTTTGGGCGGGGCGCGCCGTCGCGGGCAATTCCGCACGCGGACAGGGAAAGCACGAGGGTCAGGAGCAGGATTCGGGTCAGGAAAGAGGTGCGCATGTTTGAGAGAAGAAAAACGCGGGAGGCGTGGAAGCGTCCCGCGTTGTGTGAGTCGAATGTGTTCTAGCCTTTGACGCCGCCCGCTGTCAGCCCGCCGACGATCTGCTTTTGCAGGGCGATGTAGATGACCGCCACGGGCGCCGCCACGATGATGGCCATGGCCGCGAAACGATTCCACGGGATGGAGCCGGCGTATTGGCCTGTCATGTTGTAGAGAGTCATGGCAAGGGTGTAATCGCCAGGTTGACTCAAGAAGAGCCAGGGCATGGCGAATTCCTGCCAGTGACCGATGAAGCCGAGGAAGAAGGTGACGGCCAGTTGCGGGATGGCGAGCGGGATGACGATCTGCCAGAAAATCTGGTTCGCGTCGGCTCCGTCTATCATGGCCGCTTCTTCAAGTTCTTTCGGAATGGTGTCGAGATAGCCCTTAAGATTCCAGACCGCGAAGGGCAGCGCGCCCGCGATCATGGCGACGCCCACGCCCCAAAGCGAGTCGCGTAGATTGAAAAGTACTTTTCCCAGGCCTACATCGCAAGCCATGAACGGCGATAGGGCAATGACTCCGTTACCGCAATCTGCAACGCGGAAACTGTTCAACAGCAGGTAGAGCGGCGTGGCGAGACCGATGGCCGGCATGAGAAGCGGAACGAAGACCAAAATCATCAACACCTGGCGCATCTTGAATTTGAAGCGCGAGAAGGCATAGGCCGCGGTAACCGCCACGAGCAGGGAGATCAATCCCACGCCGATGGAGAGCGTAAAACTATTTTGCAACAATTCGAGGAAGGTGACAGGGTTGGCGGTGGGGCGATCCAAAACCTGTTGGTAGGCCACAAACGAAAGCTCTTTCGGGAAGATCTCCAGCGAGGATGGCCGCGTGGTTTTGGAACTGAACGACAGGGTGATCACGTACATCAGCGGAAACATCACCTCGGCCGCAATGAAGAGAGTCAGTAATTGTAGAAGGATCTGTTTCCAGAGCGGCAGGTCGCGTCCGCCCACCTCGCCAGAGGTGTTCATGGTCAGGAGGCGGACGATGGGGTTTTTACTTTTGGTATTGGTGGTCATGTCATGCCTCCGAGTACGATTCGGTCGCGTGTGTGATGCGGTTCGTGATCAGGAAGATGATCAGCGCGACGAAGAAGATGATGACCGAGAAGGCCGCGGCCACGCCAAACAATCGGAGGTTACGCACGAGATCGTAGGCAAAAGTGACCAGGATTTCCGTCGAACGCGCGGGACCTCCTCTCGACATAAAATAAACGAAGTTGAACAGATTGAAGGATAGGGTGAAACCATACACCGCCGCCGGGATCATGGCCGGGCGGATGAGCGGGACGGTCACATTCCAGAATTGTTGTGAACCCGAAGCGCCGTCAATGGACGCGGCCTCGTACAAGTCCTTGGGGATGCTCTGGAGCGCGCCCGTGGCGACCATGGTCATAAACGGCCAGCCCAGCCAGAAGTTGGCGATCATCATGGCGTAATAGGCGAGCGTAAGCGGGCCGTTTGGCAACAACCACGGAATGGGAGGCGTGTACTCATTCAACCAGCGGATGTGGACGGGATCTGCCGAGCCGAACCAGCCCGCAATAACGCTGAGAAGTTGGTTCATCGCGCCATACTGCTCATCGAAGATGTTTTGCCAGACGGTGGCGACCACGATGGGCGGGATGACGATGGGCAGAATGTAGATGGCGCGGTAGAGGCGCTTCATCCACAAGCCCTGGGTATTGAGCAACACCGCGATCAAAATACCCGCAGGCACATGCACCATCACGTTGGTGACCGCCCACCACAGGTTGTAGGTGAGGATGCGGAAAAATTCAAAGTTTTGAACGGGCAATCCCCCCATGACAATCTCGACATAGTTTTGTATGCCGACGTATTTCAACTCAGGCGAGGATAATTGCTTGAGCAGGTCCTTGGTTTGGAAGTCGGTGAAGGAGATGATCACCTGGTAGATCAACGGGTAGAACGTGATGACTCCCATAAGGATAAATGCGGGGAGCAGGTAGTAGTAGGGGAGCGCCGCGCGCTTAAGGTTTGCCTTGTGCAAACTGGCGCTTTTTTTACTGGTCTCCATAAAGTCTCCTTCACAAGGATTTTGGCTCATGTTTAAAAAGAGTGACGCTTGTCTCTGCGAGGAGGGTGATCTTCCCGACGACACTTGCCCTGGCGGGCGGCCGCCAGGGTTGGGCGGAAGTTCACCGCCCTCGCAACAACAACCACACTTTCTATGGATGAGCCAGGATTTTTGTATAACAAGAAAGCGGGCAGGGCCATTCACCCTGCCCGCTTCAAAATCGAACAGTCTTACTTGTTGGCGTTCTCGGTGGCGGTCTTGACCCAGTCAGCCGCGGCGGTACCCTTCTCGAACACCTCATCGGTGCCGCAGAAGTTCGACCAGTACAGGCCCAATTGCGGGACCTGCGGGCGGACGTAACCGGTCTCGAAGGCCGCGAGCAGGCTCTTGATGAGCGGGTCGCTCACGGTGACTTTGGTGTTGGCGGGCACGTGACCAGCCTCGTCCATCATGATCTGCTGGGCAGATTTGCCGGTCAGGTAGAGGGCCACTTCGAGGGCCGCGCTCAGGTCAGCAGAGTTCGGGTTGAAGTAGAAGCCGTCCACGCCGAGGAAGGGGGTGGAGGGTCCACCGGGGCCGGCGGGCAGGGCGGCAACGCCCAGTTTGTCGCCGAGGGCTTTCTTGTAATCGCCCATGGCCCAGTTGCCGTTGGTGATGGCAGCGGCTTTGCCTTCGGAGAAGGGAGCCAAACCATCGCCGTCGTTCTTCGGCCAGCTATTGGCCTTGGAGATCTGATACAGATCGTTCAAGTAAGCCATGGCATCCGAAACGCCGGAATTCGAGTCGGCAACGACTTTCCAGCTGTCATCAAAGACCTGGCCGCCGAAAGCGCCGAAGAAGCCGAAGTGGTGGTAGCAACCGTAGGACAGGGAGATCTCCGTGCCGCCTTCCATCAGAGCCTTGAGCTCATCAGTGGTGGCGGGCGGGGTGGCGATCATGTCCTTGTTGTACCAGAAGACGACGGCCTTGAGGGACTCAGGAATACCGTAGAGTTTGCCTTCCACGCTCATGCCTTCGACGGAGAGCGGGGTGTAATCGCCGAGTTTGCCCTTGGCAATTTCGGTGATGTCCGCAATCAATCCAGCGCGGGCATCGTCGCCGAGGGAGTCGTTCGGGGCGATGAACATATCCGGGCCAGCGCCAGCGGCGACGTCGGTGCGATACTTGTTGTAGATGTCATTGAACGGAACCTGCAACACGTTGATCTTATACTGGGGCAGGTCCGTGGCGGCCGCTTCGAGAACCTTGGCCAACGCAACTTCTTCCGCCGAACCGGTGCCGTAGGCATGCCAGAAGGTAACTTCCTTCTTTTCCGTGGCTCCGCCTCCGCCACCGCAGGCGGAGAGGATCATGGTCGAAATGACCATGAGGCTAATCAAAATCGAGATCTTGGATTTCATGTTCTTCTCCTTGAAGAGTTTAGAGTGATTGATGTCGAAATGAAGCGTTCAAAGGGCATTGGGTTTAGGGCATCACCTCCTTTTGAATTAATGAAGCGCTTCTTCGGTCTGCGCGTCGAATATATGGACATGATCCATATCGAACATCACCTGGGCCTGCTCGCCGACGCGCATTTTTGAGCGCGGGTCCACGCGGGCCACAAAAGTGTTCTTACCGTTCACCAGGTACAGGAAGATCTCATTCCCCATCAACTCGGTCACGTCCACTTTCACGCTGATCGTTTCGCCGTGAATGTTGGGCGGCGTGAAGTGGACATCATGAATATTTTCGGGGCGAATGCCAAAGACAACTTCGCGTCCCTCGTACTTTTCGTATTTCTTCGCCGCATCCGCGGGCAGGGCGACGACGAAATCGCCCGAGTCCACCACCAGTTTAGCGCCGTCCTTGCGGAGTTTGGCGGGGAAGAAGTTCATGGCCGGCGAACCGATGAAGCCTGCCACAAACAGGTTGTTCGGATGGTCATACAGATTCTGCGGCGAATCGATCTGCTGGAGTTTGCCGCGGTTAATGACGGCGATACGCGTGGCCATGGTCATGGCTTCCACCTGATCGTGCGTCACGTAGATGAAGGTGGTTTGCAGGCGCTGATGTAGTTTGCTGATCTCGGCGCGCATCTGCACGCGCAGTTTCGCGTCCAGGTTGGAGAGCGGCTCGTCGAACAGGAAGACCTTCGGCTCGCGCACGATGGCGCGTCCCACCGCCACGCGCTGGCGCTGACCGCCCGAAAGTTGGCGCGGCTTGCGCTGAAGCAAGTCGGTGATGCCCAACACTTCTGCGGCCTCGCTCACGCGGCGCTTGATCTCGTCTTTGGGCGTCTTCTTGAGTTTCAACCCAAAGGCCATGTTGTCATAAACAGAAAGATGGGGATAGAGCGCGTAGGATTGGAAAACCATGGCAATGTCGCGATCCTTCGGCGCCACGTCGTTCACAACCCTGTCGCCGATCTGAATCTCGCCGCCGGTGATTTCTTCCAAACCAGCCAACAGACGTAACGCCGTGGTCTTGCCACAGCCTGAGGGGCCAACCAACACAAGGAATTCCTTGTCTTCGACGTGGAAATTGATGTTGTCCACGGCGGTCGAGTCGCCAAATTTTTTGACGACGTTCTTATAGGTAACGCTTGCCATTGTGATCCTCCGTTTCGTATCGGGTATAGTAACCTGATTATACGTCCGCAGGCTTTGATTTCAAGAGGCAATTTTATGAAGGGCAATCGAAAGGGCTTGCACCACCGCTCCCATGCCCGTGGATCGTTTTCCAAGCAGGGAGGTGGTAATGCGAACAGCGTGCGCCGCGGCGGGCAAACTTCTTTTCAGAACGGCTTTACGGATGGGTTCCAGAAACAGGTCGCCCGTTTGGGCCACGCCGCCGCCAACAACGACAATATTCGGATTAAAAAGGTTCACGAGGCTGGTCAGGGCGATACCAAGTTGGTTGCCTGCCTCGGCCAAAACTTCCTGGGCGACTAAATCGCCGCGAGCGGCCGCGTTGGAGACGTCCATCGCGGTGAGCGACTCTGGGTTTGCGCTCAGCTCGGTTCGCCGCCCGGACTGGATGGCGGTTCGCGCCAAGTTGACGATGGCGCGCCCGCCGGCCAACGCTTCGAGACAACCTCGGTTGCCGCAGGCGCACAGCGGGCCGTTCTCGTCTATGGTCATGTGACCGATCTCGCCCGCGGAGCCGGTGGCGCCGCGATAAATTTGTCCATCAATGAACAGGCCTGCGCCGATGCCCGTCCCAACTTTGATGTAGGCCAGGTTTTGTTCGCCGCGTCCCGCGCCGTAAGCCCACTCGCCCAGTACGCCCAGTTCGGCGTCGTTGTTGAGCGAGACGGGGCATCCCCACAGTTTTTCGAGCGTGTCGCGGATGGGGAAGCGGTCCCAGCCGGGCATGATGGGCGGCGCAAGCACCATGCCTTCGCTGGCGATGGTCGGGCCTGGTACGCCAGCGCCGATCGCGCTCAAGTCGGAGAGACCCAGCCCGAGCGTGGAAAGAAGCGAGCGAAGCGCCGCGTCCGCCTGGCGAATGCATTCCTCGGGGCCGTCGGCGATTTTGAAGGGCTGTTCTTTTTCCGCCAAAACCTGCGCGCCGAAATTGGCGACGATGACGGTGAGGTGCGAAGCGCCCATGTCCACGCCGGCAACGCAGCCGCGTTCTTCGTTGATCTCCAAAATGATGGGCGGGCGGCCATTGGACGGGGCGCGGGTTTTTGTCTCGCGAATGAGGTCTGTTTTGATTAGGTCGTTTACGATAGAAGTAACCGCCGCGCGCGTAAGCGCCAGCCTTTGGGCCAGCGCCACTCGCGAAATGCCCCCTGGCGCGAAGCGGATTAAATCCAAGGCGGCATGTTTGTTAACGTACTTTACATTCTGGCTGGGAAGGTAACGAATGTAAGCGCTTAACACGGCCTATTCTTGCTCCTGACGGCTAAATAACTTGCTTAAATGATAGCGCTAAATTCTACTTTGTCAAGTGTATTAACAAAGTGCTCCGTGCTAACCACTGAATATTGAATGACGAGAGTTCAGAACAGAGGAAAGTCTTGAGTGGATTCAAAATGTCCAGCGATCTTCCCGTTTTGGCGGCTTGCATCCGTTTACACCGCACCTGCTCGTATTTTTCAGCAGTTCAACTACTCGCAAACTTTGAATTCGTACCCAACGGCTGAAGTCGCTACTACGTGGGATGAACTCCCTGTAGTGACGACTCCGCGAAGCGCCCTGTGGGTCAGTGGCGCCATTAAACACAACGACGCGAAGCCGCTTAAAAAACTTTGCGCCTTCGCGTCGTTGCGTTGGATTTTGGAAATGCAGATTTACTTCCACAGGGCTTCCCAGCCTGCGTAGTGGGCGGCTTCACCCAATTCGGCTTCGATGCGGAGCAGTTGGTTGTATTTTGCCACGCGGTCCGAGCGAGCGGGCGCTCCGGTTTTGATCTGGCCGGTGTTGAGGGCCACGGCCAGGTCGGCAATGGTGGCGTCTTCGGTCTCGCCGGAGCGATGGCTGGTGACGGCCCTCCAGCCAGCGCGGTGACAGAGTTCCACCGCTTCGATGGTCTCGGTCAGCGAGCCGATCTGGTTGACTTTGACGAGCAGGGCGTTGGCGGCTTTTTCTTCGATGGCGCGGCGGACGCGTTCGGGGTTGGTGACGAGCAGGTCATCGCCCACGATCTGCAACTTGTCGCCGAGTTTCTGGTTCATCAGTTTCCACGAAGCCCAATCGTCCTGGGCGAGGCCGTCTTCGATGGAGACGATGGGATAGTCTTTCACCCACTTGGCCCAAAATTCCACCATTTGCTCCCCTGTGAATTTTTTGCCCTCTTTGCGAAGGTTATAGGTTTTGCTTTCCACTTCGTAAAATTCCGACGCGGCGGGGTCGAGCGCGATAGCCACCTGCTCGCCACGGCCCGCTTTGAAGCCGGCCTTGGCAATGGCCGCGAGTATGACTTCGAGCGCTTCCTCGTTGGCTTTCAGCGCGGGGGCGTAACCGCCCTCATCGCCGACCAGGGTGGGGTAGCCCTTTTCTTTCAAGACCGATTTCAGCGCGTGATAAATTTCTGCGCCCCAACGAACGCCTTCGGTGAAACTTTCCGCGCCGAAGGGCATCACCATAAATTCCTGCATGTCGGTGGATTGCCAGCCCGTGTGCGCGCCGCCGTTAAGGATGTTCATCATCGGGACGGGAAGCACGTGCGCGTGGACTCCGCCCAGGTAGCGATAGAGCGGAAGCCCGACCGAGTTGGCCGCGGCCTTCGCGACGGCGAGACTCACGCCCAAAATGGCGTTCGCGCCCAGCGTGGACTTGTTGGGGGTTCCGTCCAATTCGAGCAACGAGGCGTCTATGGCGCGCTGTTCCGACGCATCCATGCCGAAGAGATTCTCGGCGATCACGCCGTTCACATTGGCGACGGCGTTCAGCACGCCTTTGCCGAGATAGCGTTTCTTGTCGCCGTCGCGCATTTCGAGGGCCTCGTGATCGCCCGTTGACGCGCCAGATGGGACGGCCGCGCGTCCCCACGCGCCGTCCATCAAAACCACTTCCACTTCCACGGTGGGATTGCCGCGCGAATCGAGAATTTCCAGCGCGGAGATGCTTTCAATCGTTGTATCCATGTTGAACTCCTGGGGTTGTTATCGATGTACTTGGCCAAGTATAATCCCATTCACCATGACAGAAACAAACTTCGCGCCCGACCCGCGCGACCGCAAGCCGTTCTTTTTTCACGATACACTTTTACGCAAAAGCATTGTGGGGATTTTGCGCGCGGCGTTCCTCGCGGTGATGGATTTGCGCATCGCTGGCCTCGCCCACCTCCCGTCAGATGGGGGCGTGATCGTGGCGTGCAATCATGTCACCAATTTCGACGTCTTCCCGATGCAGTTGTCTTTGCCGCGTCCCATCTTTTATATGGGCAAAGCCGAATTGTTCAAGAACCCGATCGCCGACGCGGTCTTCCGTCGCATGGGCGCGTTTCCCGTTTCGCGCGAGAAAAAGGATGAATGGGCTTACAACCACGCGCTCAAAGTGCTCGCGCACCGGCAGACGTTGGGCATGTTCCCTGAGGGGACCCGCTCGAAGGGACGCGGCCTCGGCGTGGCGAAGACGGGCGCGGCGCGGCTGGCGATTGAGGCGGGCGCGCCCATCGTGCCGATGGCGATCGTGGGCTCGGACCAATTCTTCCAGCGCCTCCCGCGTCGCGCCCGCGTGGCCGTGAGCCTGCTCGCGCCCATTCAGCCGTATCCTGGCGAGACGCCGCTCGCGCTCACCGACCGATTGATGTTCACCCTGGCCGCGGCTTTGCCCGTTGAAATGCGCGGCGTATACGCGGAACTGCCAAAGGGGTTTGGCGGATGATTGCCCTTTCTCAAATTCCAAAAATTGCATTTCCGATGCAAGGAGGCCAGATTAACAAATTTGTGGACTTTTCACTGTTTTCACTACTGTATAATAATTTTATTGATATTCACTATTTGTGGAAGGCGCGTATGCAGAAAGCGAGGCGTAGATGAAACTTTCGTTCTTTCAAAATTTTATCTTGCCAGCCTGTAGGCGTCTTTTTCACAAGGAGGCAACCATGCATCGGTCCTTGCTAAAACACATTTCGTTTAGCGTCATTCTTATCATCCTGGCGCTTGCCGCCATGCCGATTCCTTCTGCGAAGGCCGCCGGTGAAATCATCACCAGCACCGAAACAGGCGGGCTTTGGAGCGATGGAAGCACCTGGGTCGGCGGCGTCGCGCCAGATGGGATTGACGATTCGGTCGTCATCGCCACCACGGATGGAGCCGTCGTCACTTTGGGTAGCGCCACCACCGTGAAGGGATCGCTCACCATCAACGCGGGCTCGGAACTGGCAACAGGCAGTTCTACGCTGACTCTGGAGGGAGATTTCGTCAATAACGGCACGTTCGACGCTGGCTCCCATATCGTCATCGCGGGCGCGGCGGCTACGCAAAACATCGCGGGCTTTACGACATCTGGAAACGTGTCCATGACGAAAACATCCGGCACGGCCACCTTCACATCGAATGTTATTGCAGCCGGCCTCACGCTCAACGGCGCGGGCGGGACGCTCAACCTCGGGACGGGTCGAAGCCATCGTTTCACTGGCGCATGGACGCGCACCGCAGGAACCCTCGATGGCGGCTCCAGCATCATTCGCGTTGACGGGACCGTGAGCGGCACAGGCGGGACGTTTACGCCGGGGACAAGCACATTTACTTATGGCGGCGCGGCTCAAAACGTGGCCGCAGTCACGTATCACAACCTAAAATTCCAAACCGCCGGCGTAAAGACCGCCCTGGGCGATATTACAACCAACGGGTATTTGCGAATTGAGTCTGGCTCCAACTTTACTGTGGGCGCGTTCAACTTAACGGTGGCAGGCAATACCTACCTCACCGGCACGTTGACGCTCAGCAGCGCCACCGGTGCCAAGACCTTTAACGGCCTGGTCACTGTCAATCCGGGCGGGACGTGGAGCAACTCCACGGGCAACGCCGATGTTCACTTCCGTGGCGGCCTCATGCATAACGGCTCGGCCTTCAACGCGGGGACGGGCATGTACTACTTTGAGACCAACGATCAGAGCCTGGGCGGTTCGAGCGCGTTGACCATTCCGAACGTCACCATTGAAGTTGGCCGAACGCTGACCAATAACAGTAGCGGCGGTCTCACCGTCACCACGTGGTTGACGGGCGGTTCCGTCACGCAGGGCGCGAGCGGCGTTCTCAATCTCTCCCTACCCGATGGCAGTTGCGCGCTCACTGCGCTTAATGCCAGCGCGATTGGAAATACCATTAACTATGGTTATGCTGGCGCGCAGGATGTGAAGGATATTCAATATCACAACCTCACTCTTAGCGGCAGTAGCGCCAAAACCCTGCCCGTGGGATTGACCCACCTCACAGGCAACCTCAGCTTGAGCGGAACCGCCACCGCGACGACCGTCGCCAATTTGGATGTGGACGGCAACTTGTCCATCTCCGGCGGAGCGACATTAACCGTCGGCGCATTTGACTTCAACGTGGACGGGACCACCTCCATCACTGGCACATCTACCTCCGTCAACGGCAAACTCTCCTACAGCAACGCGACAGGTGCAAAGTCCCATGTGGGCGCGGTCACGATCGGCTTAAACGGCTTTTGGGACAACAGTACAGGCAATTCCGCGGTCACCTTCCAAAATGGCCTTTCCTTTAGCGGAAAGACTTTTAATGGCGGAACCGGCGCTTACACTTTCCAAACTTCTCCCACCCAGTCCATCGGTGGGACCGTCGCGTTTACCATCCCCAACCTGGTTGTGGATACGGGCGTTGACCTCACCAACAACAACACCGGCGGCCTCACCGTCACCACATCGTTGACGGGCGCGGGTACGCTCACGCAGGGCGCGAGCGCGACGCTGAATCTGGGCATGGGCGTAGGCAGTTTTACGCTGACCAATCTCGTTGCCAGCGCGTCGGGCAATACGGTCAACTACAATGGCGCCACGCAAACCATCCGCCCCATCACCTATCATCACCTCACGCTTAGTTCCACAAGCGCCAAAGTGATTAGTGGCCTTTCCACAGTAAATGGCAATTTCACCATAAGTGGTACAGCCAGCGCCACCACCGATACGGCCCTCACCGTTGGCGGAAACTTGGCGATCAGCGCGGTTGGCGCGAACTTATTCGTCGGCCCTGCCGACTTCACTGTCAATGGCACGACCACTGTTACAGGGATTTTGACCCACAACAGCGAGATTGGCGCAAAAACCTATGTTGGCCTCGTGACCATTTCGGGAACTTGGAGCAACAGCGGCGATGCCGACTTCACCTTCCGCGGCGGTTTGAATGGGACGATCACCTCGGGCAACGCGGGCGTGACCGCCACTTACACATTCGATACTACTGCCGCACAGATCATAGACGGAACGATCGCGGTTGTTAACATCAATGTTGGAAGCGGCGTAACGCTCACCAACGATGGCTCCATCACCATCAGCGGTAATCTCGGCGGCCTGGGAACGTGGATGCAAGGCACAACGGGCATCCTCATTCTCAATGGGACGATGGATATTACGACGCTTAACGCCTCTTCTGTCGGCAATACGGTCAAGTACACGCAGGCTGTTGCCGGCGCACAGACGGTTCGAGGCATCACCTATCATCATCTTGAGATTGGCGGAGGCAATCTTTCGGCCAAGACCCTGGAAGCAGGGCTGACAAATGTCAACGGCAATCTCACCCTCAGCACAAGCGGCACAACCGCAACTCTCGCGGCAGGGTTGACCGTCGGCGGCAACGTGACCATCAACACCGGTACAACGCTGGATGTCTCCGCTTCTAACTTCCCGTTGAACGTCGGTGGTGGCTTCACCGGTAGCGGCACGTTCACCCCGCAGTTGGGAACCGTCACCATGCAGGGAAGCGCATCCCAGGCCATCAACAACAACGCCACCGCGCCATTCTATAATCTGATCATCAACAACGCGGCGGGCGTCACGCTTTCCAAAGATATTACGGTGAACAATTCGTTGACGTTGACGAACGGCAAGATCACCACCTCCACCAGGTTCGTCATCATCGGCACCGCCGCCACGATCGTCGGGGCGGACGCGACGCGCTACGTCATCGGTAACCTGAGGAAGATGTTCCCAACCTCTGGCTCGCCGCAACTTTTCACCTACCCGATCGGCGACGCCACCAACTACACCCCGGTGGACATCAGCGTCAACAACGTCACCACCGCCGGCGGCATCGCCGCAAAGACAACGACGACGGCGCATACCGCCATTGGCACGATTACCGGCTATGACGTGACCAAAGACGTCAACCGCTATTGGACTCTCACTCCCGTAACCATCGTGTTCTCGAACTACGATGCCACGTTCAACTTTGTCCCTGGCGATGTGGACGGGGGCGCGAACACGGCCAACTTCGGCGTGAAAAACTACTATTCCTCCGCGTGGCATTCGGCTACCGTTGGGACGCGCACCGCCACCAGTACGCAAGTCCTCGGCGCGGCCTTCGTCGCTTCCAATACCGTGTTTGATTTTCTCGTCGGCGAAGTGGACGATGTCGCACCGACCGTGACGAGCGTCTCCTCCACCACGGCCAACGGTTCCTACAACGCGGGGGACGTGATCTCCGGCATCACCGTCACATTCAGCGAAGCAGTGAACGTGACCGGTACGCCGCAACTCACGCTTGAAACCGGCACGAACGATGCTGTTCTGACCTATTCGGGCGGCACGGGAACCAACACGCTGACCTTCTCCAACTACACCGTGGCGGCTGGCGATACCTCCGCCGATCTCGACTCGTCCCTGCTGTCCTTAAACGGCGGCACGATCGAGGACCTCTTCAACAATCCCGCCACGCTCACCCTCAGCGGCGTTTCGCTGGCGGTCAACAAAGCCATCGTGATTGACACGACTGCGCCGAATACAAGCATCGTTTCCAATCCGTCACTGTTGACCAACAGCGCCTCCTCGCCGTTCACTTTCAGTTCGACCGAAGCCCCCTCCACCTTCGAGTGCAAAATGGACGCGGGCGCTTTCACCGCCTGCACCAGCCCCGCTTCCTTCACACTGGGAGGCGGCTCGCACACCTTCCAGGTGCGCGCCATTGACGCGGCCGGCAATGTGGACGCCACCCCCGCGTCCTACACTTGGACGATTGACCTGACCGGTCCAACGGTTGTATCCAGCGTGTTCGTCCATCCCAACCCCACCAATCGCGCCACTGTGCAGTTCACAGTCACATTCTCTGAAGCCGTCACCGGCGTGAACACAACCGACTTCTCGCTCACCCTCGTCACCGTTACCGGCGCGTCCGTCACCACTGTTACTGGTTCAGGAACAACGTACACGGTCACCGTCAACACAGGTTCGGGCAATGGCACGATCAAACTGAACGTGTTGGATGACAACACCATCAAAGACGCCGCCCAAAATCCGCAAAATGGAGCGTACGTCAGCGGGCAGACCTACACGGTGAACAAGACGCTCACCTATAACTCCGTTGGCGGAAACGACGGTTGGACGCTTGAATCCACGGCCACCAGCAGTAAGGGCGGCACCTTTAACGCCACGAACACCACCTTCTTCGTGGGCGATGACACGGCCAAAAAGCAATATCGCGGCATCCTGCACTTTGATACGTCAAACCTGCCCGATACCGCTGTGATTACTTCGGTCGTCCTCAAGATGCAACGGGCCGCCACCAGTGGAAACATCTCCACGCTGAGCGCCCTCCTGGCCGACATGCACAAACCCTCGTTCGGCACCGCAGCCCTTGCCAAGACCGATTTCGAGGCTACGGCAGGACGAGCGTCTATTTTCAATGCCTTCTCCTTCGTCAGCCCGTGGTATAGCGCGACGATGAAGAGCACAGGCTTCACCTACGTCAACCGCACTGGCACAACCCAATTCCGCATTCGCTTTACCAAGGGCGATGACGCCGATGGCGTGGCTGATAACCTGCAATTCTACTCAGGCAATCACGCCACGGTGGGAGTGCGCCCGACGTTGATCATCACCTATTATGTCCCGTAACCCCTCGCGCTGATAAAGCGCCTGAATAACAAAACTGGCTTCCTGAAAAGGAAGCCAGTTTTGTTGGCTCTCTCGTAATTAACGGGAAGGTAGCCAACTTCAGCCACAGATTACATATATGGTGACACCTGTCCCCTTTGAGGAGCGGTGCGGCCGCTATAATCTAAAGAGGTGACAAATGAGCAACGAACAAGAAATCAGTCGGCAGGAAGCCAAAACGCCCGAGCAACGGTT
>JACRBL010000019.1 GCA_016234485.1 Chloroflexota bacterium | reverse complement strand
GCACGCTGTTTGACTTCTGCTCGTTTGTCTTGCCGAATGGCTTTTTCTATTTCGGCTAACTCTTTTGGCTTGAGTTGGTATACGGTTCTCATGACGAAAGTGTATCATGCCTTATAATCTATTTCGACTGACTACTTAGCGCTTATCTTGAAAATCGCAACCGCCATACAAGATGATGACAGGGGTGACATTGAGAATCACCCTTTCAGATAATTGAAATCCATGCATACAACCTCTATACTGTTTTGAAATCACAAAAGGAGAATGCAAATGAAAAAATCAATCTTCATCATACTGGTTGTCCTCGCCCTGGCTCTTTCGGCTTGCGGTGGCGGCAACAAACCGTCCACAGACCTCAAAACGGAATTCACCGACTTCGCCTTCACGCCCAATACCTGGGTCGTCCCCGCCGGGCAGGAGATCACCCTCACAGTCACCAATGCGGGTGCAGTGATCCATGAATTCGTCATCATGAAACTCGGCGCCACCGTCGGCGATGATTTCGGCGACGAAGATGAAGACAACATCTACTGGGAAGTGGAAGCAGCGGCGGGCCAAACCCTCACCGTCACCTTCACCGCTCCCGCCGAACCTGGCGAATACCAGATCGTGTGCGGCACCGAAGGTCACTTCGTAGCCGGCATGCTCGGCTCAATGACCGTCGTCGCCCCGTAACTAAAATTAGCCAACCCCTAAAGGCCGCCACGCTTTTAGGGGTTGCCTTTTGTTACAATGGGGATATGCCCGAACTCATCACCAGCCTCTCCAACCCGCTCATCAAACAAGCCCGCTCGTTGCGCCAAAAAAAGGGACGCGCCGAAACAGGGCTTTTCCTCGTCGAAGGCATCCACCATGTCGGCGAAGCCGTCGAAGCAGGCTGGGACATCCAAGCCGCGCTCTACGCCCCCGGCCTTCTCACCAGCGACTTTGCCCGCGACCTGGTCGCCCGTCTCGAATCAAAGCACATACGGACTCAACCTGTCTCCGCGCAAGTGATGGACTCCCTCGCCGACAAAGACAATCCCGCGGGACTCATCGCCCTCCTCTCGCATCGCTCCTCGACTTTGGCCGGACTCTCCGTCGCGCGCATCGCCTCATCTTTGGCGCTCGTCTCCCCGCAAGACGCGGGCAACCTCGGCTCCATCCTGCGGACAATGGACGCGACCGGCCTCGACACGCTCTTCCTCCTCGACGGCGGCGTGGACGAGTTTCATCCCTCCGTCATCCGCGCCAGCATGGGAACAATCTTCTGGAAAACGATCGTCCGCGCCTCCTTCGACGAATTTCTTCAATGGTCCCGCGCCCGCGGAATGCAATTGATCGCCACCTCTGCCCACGCCCAAAACGACTATCGCTCCCTCGCGCCAACATCACCCTGGGCGCTCGTCCTCGGCTCGGAGCAAAAGGGATTGTCCGACTCACAGCTCGAAGCCTGTGACCTTTCCGTGTCCCTGCCCATGCGTGGACGTGCCTCCTCGCTCAACCTCTCTGTAGCGGCGGGAATTTTGCTCTACCAATTCACCGATGATAAAATGGGGCGCAAATGAAAACACCCTACGGAACCGAATGTGAATATTTCTACGGCGATTACCTGCGCGGGCGCAACCGCGAAGAGTGTCGTCTTTTCGCGGCGACAGGCCAGGCCTGGAACACCTCCTTATGCCGCAGTTGCCCCGTCCCCGAGATCCGCCGCGCTAACGCCTGCCAATTCATCCGCTTGAAACCGAGAGTGACGCGTTCGCTATTTTCGGGATTCCAAAGACAGGTGCAAGTCACCGCGTTTTGCGAAAAAAGCCGCGACGTGGTCAAAGAACCGCACATCGGCTGTGGGCAATGCCATCCCCTCCCGCCCATCTTTGAAATTAAATAATTGATCACCGCTCGTTCGAGCGGCAGTTCGATTTGCTTGGCAAATCGTGCCGCGGCCCAGCAGTACAACTGCTGGGGAACGAGGTAGTTCTCAGATAAGAACAACAGCCCGCTCCAATTTGAGCGGGCTGTTGTTTTACTACTCTTGCGGCAACGCGGCCTTCACGCGTTCCAAGTCTGTATGCACAAGGGGTCTTTCCTTGGCCGCCTTGCGGAGCAGGTCTTTCAATTTCTTCACTTGCACGGCAGGGTAAGGCGAGCCTTCGGATTCGATCTCGATATTGTCGTCCAGAAAAACCAGCGCGGCGTAAATGGGAGGAACCTCCTCGCCCTCGCTGAGCGACTTCTTGATTTCCTTCGTCAGCTGCGAGGCCTGGTGGCTGGCTTCCATATCAGGGCGGCCAATGGATTCCTGCCCGAAGATGCGCAGGTATCCTTGCAGGAAACCGCCGCCCGAACTCTTCCAGCGATTCTTCTGAAAGATCACTTTGCCGCGTTGATGAAACGGAAGCAAAATCCAAATCCCCGCCGCGCCGACGAAGAGATGCGGCACAGACGTGGAATAGTGATACAGAATCCCATCCCCAGGCAGGCCTTTGAGCGCCGCGTCCAACTTCTCGTCGGGGCGTGGGCGGCGTCCCCAGCGATTGCCAAAATACATGCCAATCTGGGTCAACACGAAGCCAAGTATTAACGCGAATAGCGACCAGTTCGCGAGTTCGGGCTGGGTGAAAGAAATGTACATACCACCGAACAAAATGACCAACGCGCCGATGCTGGTGAATTGTCCAATCGTCGCGTTGCGCTTGATGAGTTTTTCGTTTTTGATGATTTTCATGGGTTTTATGCGCGAATGCGTCGCACCTAAACCGAGGGAAAAAACCGCTCGATAAGGTGCGACGCATTCCTCCGTTGTTATTTCAAACTTTCCTCAATTGCAGATTTCATCGCGGCCAAAACATTCGCTTCCACGGCCTGCTTCGCCACGCGCACAGCGTTCTTAATTGCGATCGCGTCCGAGCGGCCATGACCGATGAAGACCAGTCCGTTCACGCCGAGCAACGGCGCCGCGCCCTGGTCGCTGGGATCGAGCAGTTTCTTGATCTTCCCAAGCGCAGGCTTCACCAGCAGACCGCCAAGCATTGCCAGCGGACCTCCGCCCTTGATAGCGACCTTGATCTGATCCACGATCAGTTTCGCCACCGCTTCGGCGGTTTTGAGCATCACGTTGCCCACGAAGCCATCCGTCACGGCCACGTCCACTTTACCGCCGATCACTTCCTTGCCTTCAACATTGCCGAAATAATTTAACTTGGATGCCCTGAAAAGCGGCGTCGCCTCCTTGACTAGATGATTGCCCTTGCCCTCCTCCTCGCCATTGGACACCAGCCCCACGCGCGGGTTCTTCACGCCGCGCACTTTTTCGGCGTAGATGCTTCCCATGATGCCGAACTGCAAAAGATGGAGCGGCTCGCAATCGGGATTGGCGCCGATGTCCAGCACCACGCATGTCCCTGTGGCGGTGGGAAAGATGGGAGCTAGCGCGGGCCTCTCCACGCCGCGAATGCGTCCGAGGCGGAACAGGGCTGTCACCATCGCCGCGCCCGTGTTGCCCGCGGTGACGAACGCGTCCGCTTCACCGCGCTTCACCAGGTCAATGCCGACCGCCATCGAATTCTGCGCGTCTTTGTGGCGCGCCTTGAAGGCCAACTGCTCGCCCTTGTCTTCCATCGTCAACATCTCGGGCGCGTGGACAATGCGAATCGGCAAATTGCCTGGGTTCTGCGCCGCCAGCGCTGGCTGAATTTTAGTCTCGTCGCCAACCAAAATGATCTCCACCCCATACTCGCGCCCGGCCATCACGGCGCCTTCCACGTCGGGGTGAGGGTGTTCGTCGCTTCCCATTGCGTCTACAACAATGCGGGTCATACGATCTCCTTTTGTGACCTTAGGCTTCTTCGAGAAACTGGGTCGGGGATGTGCTTGACAGGAAAAGTAAGCCGATTATAATACGGCCTGCCTTTGAAAAAAGGCAGTTGGCTTGCGCTGGTGCTGGAACTGGCAGACAGGCATGGTTGAGGGCCATGTGCCGCAAGGCGTGGAGGTTCAAGTCCTCTCCAGCGCACAAACGAAATCCCCGTAAGGGGATTTTTTGTTTAATACTCCCAACCCCGAAGGGGTGATCGGATTGTAGCAAGCGGAATGGTTTTTCATAATCCCGAAGGGATGGCGTGGTTTTTCGATCTGTCACCTCCGTCATTGCGAGGAGCGTTCGCTGCGACGAAGCAATCCCCCACGCCGTGGAGGAGATTGCTTCGCGAAGAGCGCTCGCAATGACGATTCATAGTTGAGCAAGAAACCCATCAAACAACTCTTCAATCAACGGCAGTTGACTGCTGAGACGGTGGTCGCTGTCCACCAGATGCAACACCGTCTTGAATTTGCTGGCGTAGCGCACGCTGTTTTCAAACGGGATGACATCGTCATTCCAGCCGTGGACGAGAGTCACAAACTCAGCGTGGGGCTCAGGCTCCTGGATCGGGAAGACGGGGATGTAGAACGCGGGCGCTAGCAGGAACAACCCCTTCGGCTGGAGCGACGCGGACGCCACCGCCGCCACATACGACCCCATGCTGGATCCCACCAAAACGAGCGGATTCGCCGCCCGCGCGTCTGAAGCGAGCAACTTCGCCACGCGCGCGTCGGCATCGTCCATGCCCTGATAGTCGAGGGAAACGACTCCGAAGCCGCGACCCCGCGCGACGTCCGCGAGACGCGTGATCTTGTCGCCCCAGGGTCCGCTTTCTTTTCCGTGATTGAAGTAGACTACGCCTGTCATGTCTGCCTTTCCCTGTTGCCCCAGGAGTTCAACTGCTGGGGCAACAGGGTCTGCCTTTCTGTGAGTGGTAGAATTGCCAAAACGATTTCAGGAGAAAACTATGAGCGTCATTTTCCCTTCGATAGACTGGCTGAACGAATTGGATGCCAAACTCAACAACGATGAACGCTACGCCGACATTGCCAAGAAATGGGAGGGCGATATGATCGTGGTGGTGGAGCCGGAGGGGAATTTGAAAGAGCGGATGGTTTTCTATCTCGACCTGTGGCATGGAAAATGCCGCGGCGTGGCGATGCTGAAAGACCCTGCCGAAAAACAGGCGTCCTTTGTGCTGAGCGCCACCTACGATAACATCAAACGCATTATGACGGGAAAACTCGACCCGATGCAAGCCATGTTGACGCGTAAGTTGTCGGTGAAGGGCAATATGGCGGTGATGATGCGAAGCGTGCCGACGGTGCTGGATTTTGTGCGCTGTTGCCGCGAAATCACGAAAGAGATTTTGTAGTCGCATTGAAAAACCAGGTTTCATCGAGAAACCTGGTTTTTGTTGTTTTATTTCTTGCCCGTGCGATAACGGTCGAGCAGCGCCTGGGTCTGTTCGTGTTGGGGGTGATTTAGGATGTCTTCGGGCTTGCCCTGCTCGATCAGTTCACCTTCGTTCATCACGACGATGCGGTCAGCCACCTCGCGGGCGAATTCCATTTCGTGCGTGACGACCAGCATGGTGGTGCCTTCCTTGGCGAGGCCTTTCATCACTTCCAGCACTTCGCCGATCAGTTCGGGATCGAGCGCGGAGGTGGGCTCGTCAAAGAGCATCACCTTCGGTTCCATGGCAAGGGCGCGGGCGATGGCGACGCGCTGTTTTTGTCCGCCAGAAATGCGGAGGGGATATTCGTCCTTTTTGAACAACATACCCACGCGGGCGAGATTCATCTCGGCGATTTCCTTCGCTTTAGCATGATCCATGCCTTTGACGATGATGGGCGCTTCCATCACGTTTTCGAGAATGCTCATGTGCGGGAAGAGGTTGAACTCCTGAAAGACCATGCCCGTCACGAGGCGCGCCTCGTGGACGAGTTGCTGGTGTTCCTTGCCCTTTCCGCCCGCGGGGATGACGAGTCCGTGAATCTCGATCGTGCCTTCCGATGGCTCCTCGAGGAAGTTGATGCAACGGAGCATGGTGCTTTTGCCCGAGCCGCTGCGCCCAATCACGCAGACCACCTCGCGCGGTTGCACTTCGAGATCAATGCCTTTCAACACTTCCAAGCGCCCGAAATATTTTTTCAGGTTGGTAAGTTTGATAATGGGAGCGCTCATGGCTAACGATCTCCTTTGGACAGACGCGCTTCGATGCGGCTCTGGATGGCGGTGAGGAAGAGCGTCATCACCCAGTAGAAGATGGCGGCCATGATGAGGGCTTCGAGGTTGTGGAATTGGGCGCGTCCCACTTTGACGGCGCGCCACATTAGTTCATGGACGAAGCCCGTGGCGGCCACCAGAGCCGAGTCTTTGGTCATGGCGATAAAGTCGTTACCCATGGGCGGGATGGCGAAGCGTAGCGCCTGCGGAAGCACGATGCGGCGCATCAACTGCCCGTTGGTCATGCCGAGCGCGATGGCGGCCTCGCGCTGTCCCTTGCCGACGGAACTGATGCCTGCGCGGAAGACTTCGCTCATGTACGCCCCGTAGTTGAGGCCGAGGGCCAGCACGCCCGCCCAAAGTCCAGGCAGGATGATGCCAAGTTGGGGCAGAGCCAGGAAGAAGAAGAAAATCTGCAAATAAAGCGGCGTCCCGCGAATGAGCGAGACGTAAAAAGTGCTTAGCGCGTAGAATGGCGGGAATCTCGAAAGCCTGCCCAGCGCGGCCATGAGGGCCAGGAAGATCGCCAGCATGATCGAAAGGATGGAGATTTTGATCGTTTCCCCGATGCCTCCCGCGATGAACACCATGTTGGCGCGGATGAACTCGCTGTCCACTTTGATGGTTTTGAAGGGAATGCCCGCCAATGTCCATTCCTGTCCGCTGAACAGGAAGACGAGGATGAGGAGCAGAACGCCCCACGAGATTCCCACATTCATGCGGAAGATGCGTTCCTTGCGCTGGAATGCTTGGTACAACAATTCCACGTGCGATTTTGGCGCGCTCTCTTTTTGCGGGAGGAGGTTCATCGGAAATTCCTTGTCAGGAAAAAGTCAGGGAAGCGGCGCGCGCCGCTTCCCTGTGTAAAAAACGTGGAACTTAGTTGGGGGCTTGGGTTAGATCCATGCCGAACCATTTGATGGAGAGTTCGGAGAGCGTACCATCGGCGTGCATGGCTTCGAGGATCTTGTTGACTTCGGCGATCAGGCTATCGGCGTTGAGGGTGGCGGATTTATCGAAGGCCGCGGCCAAATCCTCAGAATAGACGGCCGACCCGAGCTGGACGACGGGCATGCCCGCGGCAATGTTCGCGTCCACCACGGTTTGCGAGGTCACGTAACCAACAAAGTCGGTGCGGCCCGCGGCGATGGCCTGGGCGCATTCCTGGTCGGTTTCGAGCGTTACAACGGTGATGCCTGCGGGAGCCTGAGCATAGATGGAGGTGGCCGGGAAGCCGAGATCGCCGCCGTTGAGCCAGGTTTCGTAGGTGGTGGCAGTGCCAGCGCAGAGGGCCTTGCCAGCCAGGTCAGCGGCCGAGGCGATGCCAGAATCCTTGCCAACTGCGATCACGGCAGGGGTGTAATAGTAGGGAACGCTGAAGTTCAAGATCTTCTGGCGATCGGTGGTGATGGTCATCGAGCCGACGCTCACGTCCCATTTATCGGCCCAGTTGCCCGCGGTGATGGCGTCCCAGTTCGGGGTGGCGAAGCAGGTTTCCACGCCGAGTCCCTTGCCGATGGCGATGGCGACATCCACGTCAAAGCCCTGCATTTCTGCGGTGGTCAGCGCGTCGCTTGGGCATTTGGTATCAGCGGGGCGTTTGCCCGCGGTGTTCAGGAAGGACTGGGGCTCATAGTTCGGGTCGGTGGACACGAGGATGTAGCCGCGTGATTTAATATCGGCGAGCAGGTTATCGGCTTTGGCTCCTCCGCCACAAGCCGACAAAGCCAGCGAAGCAATGACAAGCAGGCTGAACAAAACAAACAGTTTCTTCATGGTGATAGGTCTCCTCTTTATGTTTTTGGTCGAATGCTTTTTTATGGGCAAGGAAATGGGTCTGTGCGCCACCTCCTTTCGAGAAGATTTTAGCGCTTGCGTTTGAAAAACGCGCGGGCTTGCCTTTCGTCTGCTTCAAGGATACAATGACGAAATCCCATTGTCAGACATCATCAAATTATAAGGCAAAAAACGAAAATGGAAATCACAACTTCCCAAAAACAAGGCCGAGTTCCAGTTGCCGTTTTTCATGTGCAGGGCGTGGTTGATTCGGCCTCCTACCAGGAATTTTCGCGGCGCGTCCGCGCGCAGGTGGAGGCGGGCGCGGAATATTTACTGCTCGACCTCGCGGACGTTTCCTACATGAGCAGCGCAGGCATCCGTTCGCTCAACGAGCTGGCTTTGCTGATGCGCGGAAAATTCGCGCACGATGAAAAGTCCAAGATGTCGAACCGCGTGAAATTGCTCAGCCCGCAGGAACGCGTTTTAGACGTGTTGAAAATCTCCGGCGTTGATCTCGTTTTTGAGATTCACGCCAACCTGGAAGCCGCCGTCGCATCGTTCTGAAATCAATGTTGAAACCGATTCTGAAAATCAATCTCACCACTGGCGAGATAAGTGAATATGCCGTTCCCGAAGAATGGCAACGAGACTATTTGGGAGGCGCGTCGCTGGCGGCGCGTCTCCTTTATTCTTCGATCACGCTTGACCTCGATCCGTTTTCTGCGGACGCTCCGCTCCTGTTCCTTAACGGCCCTTTGAGCGGGACTCTCGGCCCGACGGTGGGCCGCTTCGTCGTCTGCGGACGCTCGCCCGTCACTGGACTTTGGGCCGAGTCCAACTGCGGAGGCTTTTTCGGCCCCGAACTGCGCTTCGCGGGCTACGACGGCTTGTGGATCACGGGACGCGCGTCGGGGCCGGTATACCTCTGGTTAAACGGAGGCCGGCTCGAGGTCCGCGCGGGGGCGCATGTTTGGGGGCAGGATACGTACCAGACGCAGGAGTCCATCAAAAGAGAAGTGGGAGTCGCGAACGCGCGCGTCGCATGCGTTGGTCCCGCCGCGGAGAATGGAGTCATGTTCGCAGGAATTTTTTGCGATCATGGACGCACCGCCGCGCGCACGGGATTGGGCGCGGTGATGGCGTCAAAGAATCTCAAAGCCATCGCGGTGAAGGGCGGCGGAAAAATTCCGCTGGCCGACACGGATGGGTACAACGCGATTCGTTCCGCGGCCAACCGCGCTTTGAAGAGCGACAACCAGACGCGCGTGTTGCACGAACTCGGCACCTCGAGCGTGACGGATTACGCCGATTATCTCGGCTCGATGCCGAAGATGTATTACACGCTCGGCGAAATTGATAACGTGGACAGGGTCTCTGGCTCGACGATGGCCGAGACGATTTTGCGCGGCACGAGCGCCTGCCACGGATGCGTGGTCGCCTGCGGCCGCGTGGTGGATATTGGCGCGGGCAAACAGAAAGGGCCGGAGTACGAAACGATCGTTGGGCTCGGCCCGAACTTGTTGATCCGCGATCTTGGCGCGATTGTGCGATTGATGGATTTGTGCGACCGCCTCGGCATGGACACGATCAGCGCAGGCAACACGATTGGCCTGGCGATGCATCTTTTTGATCGTGGCACGATTTCAGAAAAAGACACGGGCGGAATTATTTTGAAATGGGGCGACGAAGAAACGGTGGCAAACCTGCTGCGTTTGACGGCGCGTCGCGAAGGCTTTGGCGAATTACTAGCACGCGGTTCGCGCGCGTTGGGAAAACATTTCAACGCGGAGGACGAGGCCGTGCAAGTCAACGGGCTGGAAGTGGCCTATCACGATCCGCGCGGCGTTTCGGGCATGGCGCTGGCGTATGCCACCAGTCCGCGCGGGGCGTGTCACAATCAATCGGATTATTTCTTCGTGGAGTGGGGACAGGTGGAGGAATCCATTGGGCTGAAATTCTACGGGCGGCAGGCGGGCGCGGAGAAATCGGCCAATGTGGCGATCCACCAGGATTGGCGGACGGTGTTCAACTCGCTCGTGATGTGCATTTTCGGCAACGTGCCGCCGCAAACAGTTTTGGATTTGGTCAACTCCGCCTGTGGTTTGGATTGGACGCTTGACGACATGATGAAGAGCGGCGAACGCGGCTGGAACCTGAAGCGCGCCATCAACAACCGTCTCGGCCTGACGCGCGCCAACGATAAACTGCCGAAGGGCTTGCTTGAACCGCTTCCCAACGGCGGCGCGGCGGGATACATCATCCCATTCGAGGAGATGCTCGAAGCATATTACGATGCGCGTGGATGGGACAAGATGACTGGCAAGCCGTCGAAACAGAAATTGTGGGAGTTGGGGTTGGAAGAGATTTCGCGCGATCTGTGGGGATAAATGCTTTGTACACGGAGTACATATATGGTGACACCTGTCCCCTTTGAGGAGCGGTGCGGCCGCTATAATCTAAAGAGGTGACAAATGAGCAACGAACAAGAAATCAGTCGGCAGGAAGCCAAAACGCCCGAGCAACGGTTCTTGCAGACTTTGCAGCG
>JACRBL010000014.1 GCA_016234485.1 Chloroflexota bacterium | reverse complement strand
CTTTGCAGCTTTTCATAGTCCGGGCATCCTTGGTTTGGACAAAAGTCTCCAGCTTTGGCTAACTCCGCCATACCGCCTCCGAATATCCAATGTTTGCCTATCTATACCTTATTTCAACCACACCCAACAGGGTGACTACCTAAAATTTAGTACGGGTGAATATGTCCAGGAACGAAATACAATTACCCCAGTATCTTGGCCTAGGGTTCTGTAAACGTCAAAATAGAACAACCTGGTATCATTATCACTGTTGAATTTCGCAATAATCTGTTGAAGATCGGCCTTTACTAGTGTAATCACTAGTAAAGGGGCGTCATGAAAATCCTGAAAAATCCAGTCTAGCGTTTTCTCTGGAAACAGGTTTGTATCCTGATCTTTATATAGATAAATATATCGGTTTTCTGTAAGGGGAATATTGTCAAGGCCTTCTGAATCAGAATCCAGAATTTCCAATTGTGAAAGCCTTGTTAAGGATTGAAAAGGATCAACGAATAAAAAACTTGAAGCTCCCCAGACGAGAAAATCCCTTCTCCTTGGCATAGCATTATCAGGAACCACTGATTTATACAATGTGATCCTGATTCCTTCTTTAGGGCTGTAGTCAACTCTGGGCAGTTGTGGCATGAACTCCTACCCCATTATCCCACCCTGACATCAATTACAACAAAACTTAGGTGCAGTGGCGTGATAATTACCGAAGCGGAAATTTTTACTTTTTGGGCTTCTGATTTTTTGGGCGTTCTTTGGATTGTTTTTGTTCTGAACTTGCCTTAATAAGCGCCTTATAATATTTCTGACTAGCTTCCTCGCGTTGCTTAAATGTAGTTACAGAATGATTAGCAATTCTTGCTATTATACTTAGAATGCCTGGTGTCATCTTAATATCTTGGGCAAATGTTGTACGATTTGATTCTGGAAGTTTCATACTTAATTCCCTGAATTGTATTCCATTGACAGAACGAGTGTTCTAGACAAGTTGATACTTGATTAGCAAAATTGTACCACCGTCAGTAAGTTTGTAAAGGGTATGCATTGAACAAAATTGAAATTAGAGAACTAATGTCTGACAAGTTCCAGTAGAAGATATTACCAATTTAGCTTTGTTTGAGTGGGCAAGAAATCAAGAAGCGGTTGTTTCACACTGAATGTCTAAATATTCAGTTTTCCAGCAAACAGAGGGTAGCTCCTAATACTAATTAATCTATTGATAAAACTATAATAACATTCCCGCCAATTCTTTCACCGCTTGCCTAAACTCCACCCCTTGCCACTTCATCCAGAAGTCAATCAGGCTTCCACCCCCACAGCCCGCAAAGCAGTGCCAATAATTCTTTTCTGCATTCACCGAAAAGCTATGGTGGTGGTCATCATGAAACGGGCAAAGCCCGCGGCCAGCGGGGGAAAGTTCAACGTATTGACCGACGAAATCCAAGACGGTCATCCTGCGCTTGATCTGCTCGGATAAGGTCACTCCGCTCGTTCCGTGCTGAACGGCGCTCGATTCCTGGGTGAGGGCTTTGTGCCGCTTGAGATGATCATCAAGCGCAGATTTCTCGACCGTTCTTGGATGGGCAAGAATGCGGATCTGTTCGGCGAGGGTGGGGGCTAGTGGCTCGCCTCGGTCGGTGACGAAGCCGTACCGCTGGCCGTCTTTTCGGTGAATGCCAAAAGGCAAGCGGATCAATGAGCCTGGCCCCCCAGCGAGTTTGTCCTGCTTCGGAAAGAATTCGATTCCATCCAAGTTGTACAACTTTAGTAAGTTCTGCCCAAAGGCTCGGACGGTCTTGCCTGGCATCGGTTGCGCGAAGAACAGCCACAAGTGACCGCCGCGGCGACTCGCTTCGAGGTAGGAAGGAAGCCCCCCTTTGGCCAGGCTCATTGACATATTCGCCAAGCGCGCCAACTGGAGATCGTCGTCGGCATCGACGACGGCAAACCGCGCCTGACTGTTTGCATCCAGCACGTACGTGCCGAGAGTATGCGTTCCTTTCAAGTGGGCAACCAAGTGATTTTCGGTGAGCGGTTTGCGGACGCACAAGTAGCGTCCATCGTCCAGTTGGCGCG
The DNA here is from genome assembly GCA_016234485.1 of Chloroflexota bacterium. Classification (GTDB taxonomy): domain Bacteria; phylum Chloroflexota; class Anaerolineae; order Anaerolineales; family Villigracilaceae; genus Denitrolinea. The sequence continues at coordinate 25,342 of JACRBL010000014.1, read as the reverse complement.
CATACAAGTCTCTACGTTGTACGAACGTGCCCGCCAACATCGCGGCCAAAATTTGCAGTTCCGGGGTTTGCTCAAATTCTTTATTCATATCGTGCCTCCACGCCAAACTTAGCATGTGGGAGGAGAGAAGTCATCAGGCGAGTTAGCGGTAAGTAAGCCCGGAGAAAGCCCGAGGCGTGGAGAAAAAAATAAAGCGCCGTCAGGCGCTACCGCTTCCGAGGCCGACGGAGAGGTCCAGGAGAAACCGTCGGCCGCACGTGTCGGCGTCGAAGGACGCCGACTGCCAACGCGGTAGCGAGGCTAGAGTCTGCCGAAGGCAGTCTCTAGCCGAGCGTGGCGCCGAAGCGCGGACGAGCGTAGCGAGTACCCGCGCTGAGGGTACCCTGGCCAGCCGACCCCGCTATGTGGGGGCGGAGGCCAGGGCGCAGCGTTGGCAGTCGGGGTACGTCCGCAACGCGGTCGAACCCGACACGATGACCCGACGAATGGGGGTCTGGCCATACAGTCTGTTTTCCGGTTCGCAAGCAGGCCTGCGCGGCGAGAGGAAAATCAGTCTGTTGGACATGGCCTCCATGAGGAGGGGCATATCTCCTGGCTCGATTCGAGGACTCGACGTTCGAAGAATCGAGAACAACCCCGTGCAAGCAAAACGGCGGTACGCCTGGGGGCTTGCGTGGGGTTGCTGTCTTTGTTCTTGATTTGAGTAAAAGGATTGATCGTTTGTACAATCCATCGTAATTCGATGGATGCGCCCATGAAATTTGCTTTCCGATTCCCAAAAAGAGATTTATACTCTAACTGTATCTTAGTTTTCTGATTACTATTTCTCTGTATAGTAATAGTGTCAAAATTTTAGACAACTGGAAGCGCAAAATTTTGACATCTTGATGTCAAAATTTTTGACATCAGCCTGGGATTAATGACGCTTTCTCCAGAAGGAAGCTTTGAGATGGATAGTGTAGAGATTCGGCCTACCTTGTCCCCGTCTTTGAACCGTGATTAGGTCTACCTCACTCAATTCTTTGATGTATGTGTTTATACTTTGACGAGAAGTTCCCATGTCGGCGGCAAGGCGGTCCTGGCCGGGAAAGCATTCATCCAGTTCGCGGGCATACTTAAGAAGCATGGCATAGGTGAGTTTTGCGCCAATGGAAATATTTTCACTCTCGAGAATGAAGTTGGGGACGCCGGTCCAACCGCGTTGCGTGGCAATATCTGCCCCACGTAAACGCAGGTTGCGGTCTTTGAATGCGGCGATTTCCCCCAAACGTTGCATAGTTATTCTTTTAGTAAGTAACTCCATGCTATAGAGAATTAAGACTCGTGTCAAATGGTGTCTTTAATCGTGGCAAGCGCAAAGGCTTATCAGGGAAGAACTATCGTTAGTACATCTCTTTAACAATCGTGTTCAGATATAATTACAAAGAAAGCAGGGATCAAAAATGTGGCATGATGTTGAAACAACCAAAGACCTTCTCAACTTTACGGTTGTTGCCGAGACCGCCGCACAACTGGTAAGAGAATCAGCCCAAGAGCCAATATCTATTGGTATCTCAGGTATCTGGGGGACTGGAAAATCTTCACTTGTGAAGATGATCGGCAATTCATTGAGGGACGCAGATGCCGAAAAGAAGTACGTCTTCCTCGAGTTTAATGCTTGGCTATACCAGGGATACGATGACGCTCGCATGGCATTGCTTCAATCTGTTGCAGATAAACTTGTTACAGAATCCCAAAGCCGTAAAACGGGCGTTGAAAAAGCGTTTGAATTCGCAAAGCGTGTGAACTGGTTGCGTATCGGTAATCTCCTCCTCCCTGTGGTATCAGGTGCGCTTGTTGGTGGCACAATCGGAGGACCAATTGGCGCAGTTATTGGGGCTGCTGGTGGCATCCTCAAAGGGGGAGGTACGCCAACTGTGGAGGATATTGAGAAGTTGAGAAGCGCGTATGATGCACTTCAACCAGAACTCGCAGGGCTTTTGAAGGAAAAAGAGACAAGATCACTTCCACAGGAAATTGAGGAATTACGAAAAACATTCGGGGATCTATTGTCGTCAATGGATGTTACTCTTGTTGTACTGGTCGATGACCTGGATCGCTGTTTGCCTCCCACAGCGGTCTCGACATTGGAAGCAATGCGCTTGCTTCTATTTCTTCCTCGTACGGCGTTCATAATAGCTGCTGATGAGCAAATGATTCGTAGCACAGTACGCGCACATTTTAGCGACGTTGATCTAACCGACGACCTTGTTACGAGTTACTTCGACAAGCTTATCCAAGTCCCCTTGCGAGTGCCGAGGCTGGGCGTGACAGAAGTTAAAGGCTACCTTATATTGTTACTCGCTGATTTGGCGGAGAAGCGAGGCGACATTACTCACGATGCACGTGCTCAAGCAGAGAAGACCATATTGGAATCGGTTCGCCAATCATGGGCGGGCGGACTTACCCGCAAAAAGATGGAGGAAGCCTTCGGAGCTGATGCAGCGAAGGTGAGTATGGAGATCGACCTTGCCGACCAGCTGGCTAGCCTAATGGTGTCTGCCGACCGCATTGCCGGGAATCCGCGCCTAATCAAGAGGTTCCTCAACAACCTAATGATTCGCGACACAGTAGCCAAAGCGCAAGGGCTGACAATTGCTTTCGATCAGTTCGTAAAGCTACAACTGTTTGAACGATGCGCACCCATGGCAGCGTTTGAATATCTTATAAAGCGAGTAGCTGAACGTGAAGACGGGAAGGCAGTGTTTTTAACCGAAATCGAGACAGCCTTGGGAAAAGGCATGCCATTCGAAATGCCAGACAAAAGTTGGGAATCGCCTTTCATTGCGGAATGGCTTAAATTGAATCCCAAACTAGGTAATACTGACCTAAGGCCTCTTCTTTACTTGAGTCGAGACAGAACCTTATCTCTGGCATATTTTGACGAACTCTCCCCTGAGGGTCGGTCTCTGTTGGATGCAGTGCTTCAAGCCAATCAAATAATGAAGCCTTTGATAGATCAGGTGAAGACTCTTGGAGAAGCAGAGGGTGAGGTAATCCTTAGTCGAGTTATGAGGCAAGCACGATCTGATCAATGGGATAGAACTCGCTTGATGCAGGCATTACATCTGACTAAGGCATTTCCCAAGCTAGGACCTAATTATGTTAGTTATCTTCGAGAGGTGCCACCATCGCAACGACCGGCCCCTCTAATACCTTTAATCAGAGATGAAGATTGGGCCCAAGATATATTAGCGCAGTGGGCTAAAGATCCACTGTCGCCCGCGCCCGTAAAAAAAGCAATTGGCGAACTAGAAGGGAAATCATAAGTATATGGGAACTTCCGCCTCAAGTCCTGGTGCAGGCCCAGGTGTTCCGTTTGACCCTCCTTGGCTGGATGATGTGTTACCAGATTTTCCAGGTGACGGGGCACCTCCTCTTCCTGAGAAACCAAACAACGATGAAGAGGGTGATCCACAACCAGACCAACAACCTGATCAACCTAACCTAACTCCAGCCGTAGCACCGCCAGCACGTTTCAGTAATGCACGCCGCAATTTTGGAGAATTCATACGTACTGGTGACAGGGAAGCATTTCGTAATGCGCTAGGCCACTACTCACGATCTGGAATGGGAGGCGCACATCGAACCGCCAATCGCATGCGCGTCTCAACTAGGTCAGCTGCAAAACTGTTTCACGTTTTGCAGTCTGCACGCGATGATAGCGATCCGAACATTAGAGAGTGGGTCAGGATTTTAACAACTCGAAGCACGCGTGCGCAGGATATTGTCAACGAGATAATCCGCTATGTGGCTCCAACTGGTGGCAGTATTGAGGACAACTCGTGTAGAGATTCTATGGCTTTTGCACTTCAAGATTTATTGAAAAATAATCCAAACATTGATCTTCTACGATTAGACGACAATAATATTTGGGCGCTAATTGAGTCTTTTCTTGGCTATGAAGCCTCCAGCCGCATATATTTTGACAATGGTATGTATTTCGAGAATAAAAAATTTAGCGCACAGACAGTTATCCGAATGAATGAAATGTACGACTATTTGCGGGCTGATCTGAGCGCACAAATTGGGAAGTTACGACATGCAACTCCAAATGCATCTCGGGGTCAGCTTCAAGAAATCCTACAAAAGGCCGTGGAGAATACTTTTCAAGTATATGAGGATTCCCTATGAAGAAAATAATGTGTTGTCCAAGTTCACTCTTACCAACTCGATCCGACTCACAAACAGAATATTTGAGCATCTACTCGCATGCTCCAGCTGGACGTGTCTCGGCTGGTTATATTGCACCTACTTTGCCTTCCCTTGTTCAAAGAGCGGGGCTGATGCCAACTGTACGGACTTGGGACTTCACTACTATTGCCCTATCTGTTGCTGCAGCTGATCAGATCATCCTGAGAAAAGATAGTCCGGATGGCTGGACACGAATGATTGATCTGAGCATCTGCCTCAACGAACCGTCTGTGTGGGAGGCCCAACGCGAAGTATTTGAGTCAAGCCTCCAGCATCTGACGGGTGACTTTTGGACACTGCGATTTCTAGAAGGAGGGCTAGAGCCTCCAAGAGCCAGGCAAGGGAGGCTAAGTGACGCAGATTGCGTTTGTTTACTTTCGGGAGGGGCAGATAGTTTAGTTGGTGGAATCGACCTCACAACGGCAGGCCGAAGGCCACTTTTTGTCTCTCGTATTGTCAGAGGGGATGCTGAAACCCAACGGAGATACGCGCGAGAATTAGGCGCTCAAGATCGTCATTATCAGTGGAGCTTTACCGTGAATCATAATGGGAAATCAGAGCCTTCAACAAGAGGGCGATCCATTATTTTCTTTGCCTTTGCGGCTCTGGCGGCTTCCGCGATTCGCTCAGAGGAGAATCAACCTATAGAAGTTATTGTTCCTGAAAACGGCTTCGTCAGCCTCAATATCTCATTAACTCCTGGTCGTTTTGGAAGTTTAAGCACAAAAACTACTCATCCACTTTACATGAATGGGATTCAATCACTTTGGGACAAATGTGATATTAATGCACATCTCTCATTTCCATATCGTTACAAAACCAAAGGGGAGATATTTGCAGAATGCGTAGACCAAATAAAACTCAAGGCGTTGGTAAGCGATTCGAAGAGTTGCGGGAAAATACAACGACATAACCTGACTCACTGTGGAGAGTGCTTTCCCTGTATGGTAAGGAGAGCCGCATTTCTTGCATCTGGAATTCCAGATAAAACAATGAAGGGTTATCTTTGTAAAAATCTTAAAGATTCGACATCTAGCGATCTCTTGGCGGTTGCAAGTGCATTCCTCCGATATAAGCAAAAGGGGTTGCCTCGTTTTGTAGGTGGGGCTCTAGCCTTTGCACCTAATCAAGATCGCGTGCTGTATGAGGGAGTTGTCGCCCGTGGTATGGATGAATTAGGTCAACTACTCAAGAGCCATGGAGTTTTATGATCGACTTTCACTGTCATTTAGACCTCTACCAAAATGCGCTTACACTTCTTCCAATAGTTGCCTCACGGAATCTTTTCACCTTGGTGGTTACTACCAGTCCTAGGGCATGGCAAGCGACCTCACAGGTATTTAATGGCTATAAGAATATAGAGATTGCTGTCGGGTTGCACCCAGAAATTGTGGGCAAAAAAGCAGGTGAAAGAGAATTGCTCCTATCTTGTATTTCAAAGGCGAAATATGTTGGAGAAATTGGACTTGACGGCTCGTATAGGTACAAGGAAACTATAGCTATGCAGGAGTCGATTATGAGCGATGTGCTGATTGAATGTGAACGAGGGGGCGGCAAGATACTGAGCATTCATTCGAGAAATGCGGCGGGGAGAGTCCTTGATCTCGTTGAAAAACATTGTCAGAATAGCACTGCGGTTTTGCACTGGTTTTCAGGGACGATTACTGAGGCGCGACGAGCAAAAGCTTTAGGATGCTGGTTCAGCGTTGGGCCTGCAATGCTCCGAGGAGCAAAAGGCCGCGCTCTACTCCAAGAATTACCCAAGGACAGAATACTTCCAGAGACAGATGGCCCATTCGCGACAAATCACTCAACCCCACTTATGCCTTGGGAAGCGATTACCATTGCCGATGCTCTCGCAGACTCGTGGAAAACTTCTAAGGAGAACGTAATCTTTCAACTCAAACAAAATCTATCAACCTTGATAGATGGCAACAGTATCTGAAATCTACGGGTCAAGGTAGAGTTGACGCTTTAGACAATTCTCAACGGAAGTAAGAGATGCCCCACGCCCTCACTTCTCGGCAAAGCGAATATCTTGAATTCCTTCGCAAATTTATTAAAGACAACGAGTCTTCTCCGCGCCTCGATGAAGTTGCTGAACATTTCGGTGTAAAACTCCCAACCGCTCATAAAACCCTGGAGGCCCTGCACAACAAGGGGTACATCTACTTCGCGCGTGATAGCGTCTCTGGCTTTTTCATCCGCATCATCGAGAGGGCGGGCACGACAGAAACAATTATTGAGGTTGTGATTGCCGGGAAAGTCAATCGCTACGGCGAACTGCTTGACTTTCCTAAAAAGCACGGACATTTCGCCAGCGTTCTGCCTGGCGCCAACCCTGAAAATGTCTTTGCCTTGGTTGCATCAGAGGGAATACCAGAGGCGAGTATTCTGGCAGGGGATTGGTTAATCTGTGATCGCGGTAAACGCCCTCAACCGGGAGACATTACAGTTTTGCCGTTTGGAAAAAAGGGAAAAAGATATCTCCTCTGCCGAATTCATAGCCTAACCAGCGACAAAGATTTGGATACTCTGGAAGCGTCCAATCAATATCCTATTCCAGAGAAACTGCTGGATACTTCCCGAGGTCAGCGCTTCAATTGGCGTCCCTTGGCATTTGGCGTTGAAACTGAAGAATATTTCCTGCAAGAGGTGGAAAAAGAAAATGTACCCATGCGCCCTATTCCACCTGAGTTTGTCATGGGGACAGTGTTACGCCTCACCAGACATTTAGCGTATTAAAAGTCTGTAATTCAAGAATATAGGGGGCCATTGATTGGCAAATTCAAGGCTAACTCATCTAATTACGATTCAGCCTTCGCATCTTAGGATAGGGGAGAGAAGACAACCTATGATGCCAGTAAATTTTTATCCCCTCGATAACGACACTGAAAGACGACGAGCATTGGCGAAAATCTACAGCCTTCTGATCAAGTTGACAGAAGAAATCGAAAACGCGTCATCAGAAACGAACCAAGGCAAAGAAGACACGGCACCTTTAAAACAAAATATTCCACCAGGGCAATAGTATAATTTGATTGGAGAGTAACAATGTCCAATGAATGGTTGAGCGTTAATGAAGCATCTAAACTCAGCGGCTATCACCCCGAATACATAAGACGTTTGATTCGCGATGGGGAAATAGAGGCCAAGAAATTCAGCATAGTCTGGCAGGTTAGATCTCAATCGCTACTCGACTATCTTGATGCGGCCAAATCAAAAGAGGACAAACGGTTCACCCCAAAAACAAAAAAACGAGTATAATTAGTTTGTAAGTTACAACCTATTTTCCCTTGAGACGGGCGTGAGAAGTGCGGTAACACTCAGCACGCCCTGACCCAACCCACCGAGTACGCGGCGGACGGGCTAATTGCTATTATAGCCGCCCTGGTGGGATTCACCGGGGCGTTTTGCTTTCTTGCCGGGGGAAAGCGAAATGCTCCAAAGGAGCAAAAATGCCTTTCCAACCCATGCTAGATGGACTGACCGATCAACAACCAAGTGGACGAACGCGCTTGGTACTTGCCCTTGCTGAAATTCGCGAGGAATGGCAGGAGACGATCAATGGAGGAAGCCTCCTTGAAGTCGAGACGCCGGTAGGTCTTCTTCTGAACGATGTTGCCGATAAGCTTCAACTCACGCCCCAGGAACGCCATGTGTTTTTGGGTGGCAAGTTGGTAAGTGAAGTCAATCGCTTCTTGGAAATCCACATAGTGAAAAAGTCGGCAAACTGACAATGCGGTCTGTTCCCGGCACAGTCCCATTCAAGAGGCAAAATGATATCAACAGCCATCTATTCCAGAGTAAGCACAGACGAGCAATCGAAGGGTTACAGTCTGCAAACCCAAGCTGAAGCTTGTCATACCTACGCAAAAGAACGCGGCTACAAAGTCGTCGCAACATTTACCGACGATTACACCGGCGCGGCCTTAGATCGACCCGCGCTGAACCAACTGCGTGATTACATGCTGAACAATCCACTCGATGCGGTTATTGTTTATGATATTGACCGCCTAGCGAGAAAAAGCGCATATCAAGTTCTAATCGAAGAAGAGTTCAAAAGGGAGGGAGTGACAATCGAATACGTCATGGCGCAGTACGACGATTCGGATGAAGGACGTTTGCAAAAGCAGATAAGGGGAGTCATCGCCGAATATGAGAAAGCCAAAATAATGGAACGGAGCAAGCGAGGAAAACGAGGAAAGGCAAAAAGCGGTTTTGTCTTGACCGGCGCTCGTCCTCCTTATGGATATAAAGTAAAGTCAGAACCCCACAAGGCATGGCTCGAAATAAACGAAGAAGAAGCGGCTGTGGTTCGGGCGATTTTTGAATGGTATGTAAACGGAGATCAAAACGGCGTGAGGATGTCTGCCAATGGAATTGCAAAGAAGCTTACCAATATGGGAGTACTCTCAAGGGGCGATAGGGTAAGCCACGTTGCCAAGAAACACGGAAATGGAGTGTGGCAACGGGCGATGGTGATACACGTCCTCACAAACGAAACCTATACCGGCACTTGGCACTTTGGCAAAACAAAGATGATTGATGACGGCAAGAAAAGAAAGCCGAAGTCCAAACGCGGGCTTGGGAAGCAGATCGCCCGCCCGCGAGATGAATGGATACCGGTTGAAGTTCCACAAATAATTGACGCCCAGACTTTTAGCCGAGCACAGAAACGCAAGAAGGAGATTTTGAGGAAACGTGGTGGTCACGCGACGAGAAATTACCTGATGAAAGGCCGCCTGACTTGCTCCAAATGTGGCTATGGCATACGGGGGCAATTTGTGCACGGTAAAAATCAATACTACCTTTGCAATGGCAAAAGGCAGGTGGTAAAACTTTGCGATATGCCAAGCGTGCGCGGAGATTGGGTTGACCAAATCGTTTGGGAATGGGCAAAGACAATCATTGAAAGTCCCGAAAATTTACGAGTTGGCCTGGACGATGCCCAAAAGGAATTGGAGCAGGAAAACCAGGCCCTCTTCGAACGTCTCGGCATCATCGAAGAGCAAATGGCCCATTATCAGGGTCAACTCGACAAGATTCTTGACCTTTACTTGGACGGTGAGTTTCCGAAGGAAGTATTGACTGAAAGAAAAGCTCGCCTTGAAGATTTACTGTTCAATCTAGGGAAAGAACACAACGACCTGATTGTCCACGTTCGTCATGTTACAATGACTGACAATCAACTGGAATACATTGAAGAGTTTTGCGCTAAAATCAGGAAAGGTTTAGACCTCGCTGATTTCAATGCCAAAAGGCAAATCATAGAGCTTCTTGATATACGCGGGAAGATTGCCTTTGAGAATGGCGAAAAGGTTTTGTATCTAAAATGTCTGATAGACCCAAAAGAACAGCAACCGCGATTGCCAATGCAAATATCGCCCTTATCAAATATTGGGGCAATCGCGATAACGCCTTGCGCATTCCCGCCAACAGTTCCATTTCGCTAAACATGGATGGGTTGTTTACGCGCACCGCCGTCAGTTTTCAGCCGTCATTGCCCTTCGACGAGCTCATCATCAACGGCCGCGAGATAACAGGCAGAGGGCTGGATCGCGTTTCGGACATGCTCGATATCGTCCGCGCGCAGACGGGACTCAAAGACAAGGCGGAAGTCATCAGCGAAAACAATTTTCCTTCGGGCGCGGGGATTGCCTCGTCGGCCGCGGCGTTCGCGGCCCTGGCCCTCGCATCATCCCACGCCGCGGGCTGGACTCCGTCCGAGGAGCAATTATCGCGTCTCGCGCGACGCGGCTCGGGGTCGGCGTGTCGCTCCATCCCCAGCGGGTTCGTGGAATGGCGCGCAGGGACAACCGACGAGGATTCCTTCGCGGTCTCCATCGCGCCGCCCGAACATTGGGACCTGGCCGATTGCGTCGCCATCGTCCACGCGGGGCACAAGAAGACGGGCTCCACCGAGGGCCACGCGCTGGCATGGACGAGTTCGCTCCAGGCGGCGCGCGTGGCGGACGCTTCGCGTCGGCTTGATATCTGCCGCGACGCGATCCTGCGCCGCGATTTCGCCGCGCTGGCCGACATCATCGAGTTGGATTCGGACATGATGCACGCGGTGATGCAGACGTCGAACCCGCCACTGCTTTACTGGCAACCCGCGACGGTGGAAATTTTCCACGCGGTGCGCGAGTGGCGCGCGGCGGGGCTGGCAGTCGCGTACACCGTCGACGCAGGACCAAACGTCCACGTGCTGTGCCCGCGCGAGGTCCAGAAAGAGGCGGAGCGTCGCCTGCGAGAAATCCCCGGCGTGAGCGACGTCCTCGTGGCGGGGGTGGGCGGCGCGGCAAAGTTGGTCGAATAAAAAACGGGCTTCTTTTTGAGAAGCCCGTTTTTTATGTTGTCTTTCCTCGATTTTCCTGTAAAATCAAAGCATCCCAATTCTCCCAAGGAGGTTCGCTGATGAGACCCGTGTACGCAATCTCAGGCGGGGTTTCCAAGTTCGCCAAAGCCCGCCCCGACAAGACCTTCCAGGCCATCATCAAGGAGGCGTACGATTACGCCATTGCTGATATCGGACTGGATTTCCCGACCTTCACGCGCGTTGTGGACGGTTCGGTGGCCTCGTACTTTTCGGATCACTTCACCCGACAGTTGATGGCTGGCATCATGGCGCAGGACTACCTCGGCCTTTGCCCCAAGCCCAGTCACCGCGTGGAAGGCGGCGGCGCGACGGGTGGACTTTGCTTCCAGGAAGCGTGGAAGTCCGTCGCCAGCGGTCACATGGACGTGTGTGTGGCCTACGGTTTCGAGACCATGTCTCACGTGGAAACCTGGAAAGGAAATGAATTCATAGCGCTTGCCTCCGACGTGTCGTTTGACTATCCCGTCGGAGGTTTTTATTCGGGCTACTACGCCATGATGGTGACGCGCCACATGAAGGAATTCGGCACCACCGTGGAGCAGATGGCGCACGTCAGCGTGAAGAACCACATCAACGCCTTCCACAATCCCTACTCGCAAAAACGCCATCGCTACACCATCGCGGACGTGCGCAACGCGCCGATGGTGGCGTGGCCGCTGACCCGCCTCGACATCTGCGTGATGTCTGACGGCGCGGCCGCAACCATCTTCTGCTCGGAAGAGGGACTCAAAAAACTGGAGGCCGCCGGCGCGCAGATTCCGCGTCCGCTCGTGAAAGTGACCGGGATCGGCCGCGGCACCGACATGATGCGCATGGCCGACCGTCCGCACGTGGACTACGACTACTTCATGGAAAACTACGCCACCGAGTTGGAGAAATCCTCGGACGACACGAAGGCGTATTACAAAAAACTCTGGGAGCATGGCACGCGCTACCCGGGCGTCCACTCGTTCCGCGCGGGACGCAGCGCCGGCAACATGGCCTGGAAACACGCGGGCATCAAAGACCCGCTCCACGAACTCGACTTCGTGGAACTGCACGACGCCTACACCTCGTCCGAGATCCAGACTTACGAAGACCTCGGTCTGTGCCGCTACGGCGAGGGCGGGACGTTTGCGGAATCGGGCAAGGCCTTTTTGCCAAACCTCGATTACGGCTTGAAGTTGAAAGACAAACCCGTCTGCGCGGTGAATCCCTCGGGCGGACTGATCGCCTGCGGACATCCTGTCGGCGCGACCGGGCTGATGCAGGGCGTGTTCGCCATCTGGCAACTGCAAGGGACGGTCAACAAACATTTCGGCAGTGACCAGCTACAGGTCAAAGATGCGAAGCGGGGCGCGATCCACAGTCACGCGGGGACGGGAACGTATGTCTCGGTGTCGGTGTTGGAGCGCGAAGGATAAATCCGCTGCCCTGAGCGGAGCGACCGAGTGCACTTCGAGGAAGCGTAGTCGAAGGGCAGGTCGCCACAAACTCGTCCTTCGACTGCGGGCGAGTACGCCCTCCGCTCAGGACGATGATAGGAGATAACTATGGCTAAATTACCCACCCAACGTGAAGAGACCCTCGGCGGTTACATCGTCCACGGTGTGCCGTTCCCGATCAGCACGGATGAAGAGGGGCTGGCGTTCCTGAAGAAGATGGCGCCGATTCAGATCGAACAGGAATACAAGATCCGCTATCTGCATTCGTACGGACAGGATAGCCCGTGGTTCGCGGCCCTCTCGAACAAGCGACTGCTCGCCACGCGCGACCCCGAAAGCGGATACACCACCGCCAACCCGCGCGGCCACGACATCTACTCAGGCGCGGAGACGAAGTGGATCGATATCACCGACGTCCCCGCGAAAATTCATGCCTTCACCGTCTGCTACTTCGGCTCGGAGGAGTTCCTACCCGAGACGCCGTTCGTGCTGGCGCTCGTCGAATTCGAAGGCGTGGATACGCTCCTGCTCACCCGCGTCATGGGCGTTGACCCCGCCGCGCCCGCCCTCGACTGGATCGGCATGGAGCTCAAGCCGCGCTTCCTGCGCAACTCCAAGTTGAAGCCGACGGATGTTTATTTTGTGCCGAAAGAGAGCGAGGAGTAGAGAACGAAGAGTAGCGAAAAGGACTCGGCGATGGCTGAGTCCTTTTTTGACCCCCTCTATCCCTACGGGGACATCTCCCCCAAATCAAGAACAGATTTGGGGGAGAAATGAAAAATCATCCCGAATGCGATCTTAGCGCTTTCACCCCAACGACTGTTCCCCTTCCCCCAAACGTGCTCTTCCGTTTGGGGGAAGGCCGGGACGGGGGTCTACACAATCTCCACCTCCGCCCCCTCATAACTCGGTGACAATTCAAAGATCCGCGCTGACAGCCCCGCGGCCTCGAACGCCCGTGCCATCGCCGCGCCGACCTGTGGATTGCGCCGAGCGGTGAACGCGATCAGGCTTGGACCCGCGCCCGAAAGCGCCACCGCCGCCGCGCCCGCTTCCTTGCCCGCCTCCAGCGCTGCGAGCGCGCCAGGGATGAGCGGTAGGCGATACGGCTGATGCAGGGAGTCCTTCATCGCCACGCCCAGCAGTTCCAGGTCGCCGGTGCGCAGGGCCTCGGTCACCATCACGGCGCGGCTGATGTTGTAGATGGCGTCCTTGCGCTCCACTTGTTTTGGCAGAATAGCGCGCGCCTGTTTGGTGGGGAAATCGAAATCGGGCAATACCACCGTGGCATGGACAGGCCCGCGGTTGGCGCGCGCCGGCAATTTAAGCGACACCACCCGCTCGCCGTGAATCACCGAACCGACCAGCCCGCCCAACATGGCAGGCGCCACGTTGTCGGGATGTCCCTCGGTCTCGATGGCAAATTTCAGAATCTGCTCCTCGCCAAACGGATTGCCCAACAACGCGTTCGCGCCGAGCATGCCCGTCAACAGCGCGGCGGAGCTCGATCCCAGCCCCGAACCAAGCGGCACACGGTTCACGCATCGCAGGCGGAATCCATCGCATGCTTTGCCCGCCCGTTCGTAAATGCGCAGGGCCGCCTCCACGATGGCGTTGTCGGCGTTGAGCGGCAACTTGTCGGCGCCCTCGCCCTCGATCGTCACGCGGATGCTTTTGTCGCCGCGCGGGTTCGTCTCGAAGATGGCCTCGTTCCACAGGTCGAGCGCGAGACCAAGCGCGTCGAATCCCGGCCCCAGGTTGGCCGTCGTCGCGGGAACTTTCACTTGGATTTTCATAGAATCGCTTCTTCCAACGCGTCCAACTTCGGCGGGACAATTTTCGGGCTGGACATCTCGCGCGTGACGATATCTGGATCCTTCAACCCGTGCCCCGTGCAGACTGCCACAATTCGCTTCGCGCGGACCTCGAGGCGGGCCGCGCCGACCTCAGCCGCCAGCCCTGCCAACCCCGCCGCCGACGCGGGCTCCACCCAGATTCCCTCCAGCCGCGCCAGCGTCCTCTGCATGTCGAGAATCTGCTCGTCGGTCGCGGCGATGATGCGTCCGCGCGATTCCTCCGCCGCCTGCAAGGCCTGTTCCCCGCGCGCGGGGCGTCCGATGCAGATGGCGGTCGCGACTGTTTCGGGCCTGTCCACGGGATGACCCAGCACAAGCGGAGCCGCGCCCGCCGCCTGCACGCCGAGAACGCGCGGCAGTCCCGTTGATTTCAATTCGTCATACTGTTTGAAGCCCGCCCAATACGAGGTGATGTTGCCCGCGTTGCCTACGGGCAGGCACAACCAATCGGGCGCGGAGCCGAGCGTATCGCAAATTTCAAAGGCGGCGGTCTTCTGCCCCTCGATGCGATACGGGTTGATCGAGTTGACCAGGCAGATCGAATGCTTCTCCGAAATTAGCGCCACCAGCGAAAGCGCGTCGTCGAACGAACCGTCCACCTGAATGACCTGCGCGCCATAGGCCAGCGCGCCCGCCAGTTTCCCCGCCGCGACCTTTCCCTGCGGAATCAGCACAATGGACTTCAACCCCGCCCGCGCCGCGTAGGCCGCGGCCGAGGCCGCCGTGTTGCCCGTGCTCGCGCAAATGACGGTGGTCGCGCCCCGCCCCAGCGCCTCGCTGACCGCCGCCGTCATGCCGCGATCCTTGAACGAACCGGTCGGGTTGAGTCCCTCGAACTTGATGAACAGCTCAAACCCGCCGCCCATCTCGCGCGCCAAATTCAGCGCGGGGATCAAAGGCGTATCCCCCTCTAACAGGGACACGGGCCGCGTGTGCGTCGGCAGGTCGAGCAAAGAACCGTATTTGTGCAAAAGTCCGTGGTAGGCCATGGGAGAGTCCTTGGAAAAATTTCGGCGAGTGTATCATAAAAGGAAGGGGGCTTTTTCTCATTGCCCAAGCGCGCGTAAAAAAAGTAGAGCGAGATTAATCTCGCTCTACTTGTAAATCGCAAGTCTCATCCCCGTCACATCGGACGCTTCCTCCGAGCAGAGATATTCCATCTTGGCGACGATCTCCTTGGGAGACGTCCCCTTCCCCTTACCTTTCGCGTCAATCGAGTTGACGTGAAGGATGTTGGCAGTGACGCCCGTGCCGCGGGTCTCCTCGGCGAGGGTCAACACCAGCGCTTCCTGTGCGGCTTTGCCTGCCGCGTGCGCGCTCATCTTCGGTTGCGGATGGATTGTCAGCGGGAGCGAGACGGTGATGACGCGTCCCCAGCCATTGGCGATGAGTTGAGGGACGAAGGCCTGGAAGAGGTGAAAGGTCGTCCACGCGTGCTGGTTGAGCATGGAGGCGAAATCGTCCACGGCGGTTTCGCTGATCGTCTTGCCTCCCGTCCAGCCGCCGACGAGATGGATCAGGGCGTGGACTCGGCCAAAGTTGGCCTTCACCGCCTCGGCTGTCGTGCGAAGCGAGGGCGCGTCGAGCAGGTCAATGGCGCGGGCGAGGAGTCGATTTGAGGGTAGGTTTAAGTCGCGGGCGAGGGAGTCCAATTCATTTTGATTGCGCGAAAGCAAAACAAGAGAATCGCCGCGCGCGGCGAAGGTCTGCGTGGCGAGTTGGCCGAGGGCGCCCGTTGCGCCAGTGATGACGACGACGCGCTCAGTCACGCCGCACATTCCACGGCATGGGAGTCATGCCATCGAGGAAGGCCTCGTCGCTCTGTTCCTGCAAATGTTCGCGGCCTGTGAAATCAATCATGTGTCCCGACTTGCTGACTTTGGTTTCGAGATAAAAACGGTTGTGCTCGTTGGGCGTCATCACATGCGGGATGCGGTCGCTGACGTTGATGCCGTAATCGGTGAGTTGCGAAATTTTCTTCGGATTGTTGGTGATGAGCCGCACCGAGTTAACCTTCAGCGACATCAGCATGTGCGCGGCCACGGCGTAATCGCGTTCGTCGTCACGGAAGCCGAGCGCAAGGTTGGCCTGTACGGTATCGAGACCTTCATCCTGCAAGCTGTAGGCGCGGATCTTGTTGATGAGGCCGATGCCGCGCCCCTCCTGGCGCAGGTAAAGCACAATGCCGCGCTCCATCTTGCCGATCATTTTCAGGGCGGCTTCGAGTTGGTCGCGGCAATCGCAACGAAGCGAACCCATCACGTCGCCCGTCAAACATTCCGAGTGCAGGCGCACAGGCACATCCGCCGCGCCGATCACGTCGCCGCGCGTGATGGCGATGTGTTCCTTGCCGTCGCGATTATTTTCAAACGCGACGATATGAAAATCACCGAAGCGCGTGGGCAGTTCGGCCATCGCCACGATTCGCACGCAGATCTTTTCGCGCCCGATGCCCTCGCATTCATGGTCGGGATCGTCACGCAAAATTTGTTCCAATTTTTCGTGCATGGTTGTAGACATAGTTACCTCGCGTTGGGCGAGATAGTATCTCGCTCTACTGAATATTTTAGTACGACTCCACCATCTGGGTGGACTTCGCTCGCAACCAATTTCAACGGGACGGCTTCGCTTCGGATCAACCCCGCGCCTGCCGCGGCCGTGGGAGCCGATTCGCCCCCGAAGATCATCGGCGCGATGTACATGGTCAGTTCATCCACCAGGCCGAGACGGAGCAGTTCAAAGTTGAGCGTCCCGCCGCCTTCCACCATCAGCCGCTTCACGCCCAGTTCGTGAAGCATGTGCAGGGCTTTGGTCAGGTCAACGCGCTCGCTGTGATGCACATAGACTTCCGCGTTGCGCGAGCGCAAAAACTCAACTTGGGCTTTCGACGTTTTATCGGTCGTGAATATTACGACACGCGCCAACCCAAAGTTGAGAAAATCCCCGTCTGTGAGACCGTCCGCATTCGTGACGACTCCCACCTTGATGGGATTCGCCGTCAACCCACGCTCCACTCTCTCCACCCGCAACGCTTCGCTCTTCACCGTCAACTTGGGGTCTTCGTCGAGCAGCGTCTTCCCGCCGACCATCACCGCGTCGGCCTCCGCGCGGAGTTTGTCCACGCGAATCTTGTCCGCCGCGGATGAGATGGCCGCGCCGCGACGCTCGTAGGTGTCCATTTTTCCGTCCACTGTGACGGCGACATTGATAAAGGTAAAGGGTTTCATGTGTTCCTGTTGGGAATGAATGAATGACAATTCTATTTTATTATTTTGCCTCATTATGTTCCGCTCTTTTCGTAAGACGCCTGCGCTGGCCGTTGTGCAATGGTTCGCGCTACTTCATCACCATCTCCTTCATCTCTTCAACATAAGCCAAACTTTGGTGACGGAAATATGTGTTGTACAACTCAGCGTAATGGCCGCCCTGCGTAAGCAATCCCTGATGATTCCCCTCTTCGATGATCGCGCCCTTTTGCATCACGACGATCCGATCCGCGGCCTTCACCGTCGAGAGACGATGCGCGATCAAAATGCTGGTGGCATTTTTCAGGATCAAATTCAGGGCCTGCTGGATCTGCCATTCGGTGAACGGGTCAATGCTGGCGGTGGCCTCATCGAGGATGAAGATGGCGGGGTTTTGGACAAGTACCCGCATCAGCGCGACCAGTTGGCGTTGTCCCATCGAGAGGCGGTTGCCGCGCTCACCCACCTGCGTGTCGAGTCCGTCGGGCAGGGTCTCCAGCCACTCGCCGTCGCCGATCTGACGCGCAATGCGCTCCATCTCAGATTCCAAAGTGGAGGGCGCGGCGTAGCGGATGTTCTCGGCCACCGTCCCTGAGAAAAGGAACGGGACTTGCGACACGATCCCCAGTCGGCGGCGATACGATTGCAGGTCAAACGCGCGGATGTCGCGTCCGTCGATCGTCAACGATCCCGATTGAAATTCGTAGAAGCGCGCGATCAACTTCGCGATGGACGACTTGCCCGCGCCCGTGTGTCCCACCAGCGCGAGATTCTCGCCAGGCTGGATGACCAGGTTGAAGTCGCGCAGGATCGGCTCGTCGGTCTTGTAGTGGAATCCCAAATTCTCGAATCGAATCTGACCTTTGAGCGGACCCGCCTCCTGCGCGTCGGTCTGCACGACGTTTGGATCCGCGTCGATCAACGCGAAGACGCGCTCCGCCGCCGAAAGCCCGGACTGGATCTGCGCCCAGAACGAGGACAGGTTGAGAATCGGAAACATGAAGTTGTCGAGCGCGAGGATGAAGAGATACCATGCGCCCGCGGTGATGATCCCGTCCACGATGGACAGGCCGCCCGCGTAAACAAGGATGGCGACGAAGATGCCGCTCAACGCGTTTAAGATTGGGAAGACCAGCGAGAAAACCAGGCCGCGTTGGACGTTGACCCCGTAGGAGGTCTGGTTGGCCGCGTCGAAGGTCTCGAAGATGCTGTGTTCCTGGCGGAAATTTTTGGCGATGGAGATGCCGCTGACGGTCTCCTTGATGGCCGAGTTGACGTCTGCCATGGCCTGCATCCCGCGTTTGGTGACGCGGCGGGCGAGGGCGCGGAAGCCGAGCGTGAACCCCAGCGAGATCGGGACGAATCCCAGCATGAGCCAGGCCATGTTCGATGCGGTCTGGAAGAGGATGACGCCGAGGATGATGGCCTGAAATGTCTGCGCGGTGACATCGGTGAGGATGACGACCAGTTGGCCGAAATCGTTGGTGTCGGAGGTGACGCGCGAGACGATGCGCCCCGACGAGAACTGGTCGTAAAACGAGAGGTCGTGGTCGGCCGCGGCACGGAAGGCGCGGCCGCGCAGGTCGAGCACCACGTCGCCCACTGCGCGGACCGCGAGACTGCGCCGCGCCCAGTTGAAGCCCCAGTTGCCCACGCCCACGAAAAGCATGCCCACCCCGATCCACGCGATAACGGAGATCGAGGGTTGCGAGCCGAGCGCGTCCACGATGCGGCCAACGATGACGGGCGTCGCGGCGCTCAACGCGGACAGCGCGATGACGAGCAATGCCACCACGCTCAGCCGCGCGGCCTGCGATTTAAAATAGCCCGCGATGCGGCGAGCCAACACGCGGTCGCTGTATTGGCGATCATATTTTTCGGGGGTAAGTCCAGCAAAGAAGCCCATGGGGTTAGTCTGATAGTCTCTAGTCTGATAGTTCACGTAGTCGATACTCGATATTCGATTATCGAATATCGAGTATCAAATCCCGAATATCGTTATTCTCGAAATATCCTGCCATACGCCTCTGAGGTCTTCATCAATTCCTCATGGCTGCCGATCGCGGCGACGCGGCCTTTGCGGAGGACGATGATGAGGTCTGCCCAGCGGATCTGCGAGAGGCGGTGCGTGATGATGAAGGTGGTGCGTCCCTTCGAGGCGGCGGAGATGGCGCGTTGGATGCGGTCTTCGGTGGCCGAGTCAATCGCGGAGGTGGAATCGTCCAGGATGAGGATGCGCGGGTCGGTGAGGAAGGCGCGGGCGAGCGCGAGGCGCTGGCGTTGTCCGCCCGAGAGCGTGACGCCGCGCTCGCCGATGACAGTGTCGTAGCCTTTGTCGAAAGTCAGAATGAACTCGTGCGCCTGCGCGGACTGCGCCGCAGACTCGATCTGCTCGCGCGTCGCGTCGGGTTTACCGAAGGCGATGTTCTCGGCGATGGTGCGCGAGAAGAGGAAGATGTCCTGTTCGATGATGGAGATTTGTTGCCGAAGCGAGGCGAGATTCCAATTGCGGACTTCCACACCGTCCACTTTCACTTCGCCGCAGGGCGCGTCGTAGATGCGGTTGATGAGCTTGACGAGCGAGGTCTTGCCCGCGCCCGTCTGCCCAACGATGGCGACGGTTTGACCTGCTTTTACCTTGAACGATACATCTTCAAGAATCTTTTCGCCCCTCCCCTCACCCCTAGCCCCTCTCCCGTTGGGAGAGGGGGACATATCATATTCAAAACAGACTTCGTTAAATTCCACCTCTCCGAGCATCTGCCCGTCAAAACCTGCCGCGTTCTGGTCGAGGTCGGTCTCGCGGTTGATGAGCTCGAGGATGCGGCGCGCGCCCGAAAGTCCGAGCGAGATCTGACTGTAGGCGAAGGTGGACGCGAAGGTGGGAAACTCCAGCAGGCGCAAGAGGCCGAAGAAAGCCACCACGTCGCCCACGGAGATTTCGCCCGCGCGATACAACAGGAGCGAATGGAAGAGTCCCGCCGCGTAGGTGATGCCGAGCAACAGCATGGGCAGGAACTTTGCTTCCAAATCGCCCTGTTTCACAAAGGCTTCGCGCACGCGCCGCGCGTTGGTCACGAAGCGTTCGATCTCTGCATCCTCCTGCGCGGCGCCTTTCATCGTCTCCACGCCGTCGAGGGCCTCCGAGAGATGCGTGTTCATCACGCCAAACGCGCCGCGCACCGCGTCGGTGACGGGCGAGAGGGTCTTTAGGTAGTTCGCGAGCGCGAAAAAATAGGCAACGCTAAATAGCGCGGGAACCAGCAAAAGGTCAGGATGGATGCGAGGGCCAGTGAAGAGCGGGATGAGCAGGAAGAAGAACGATCCAATGACGAGGTTCAGTCCAGGGCTAAACATGAAATTCACTTCGCGCACGTCGTTGGTGGCGCGCGCCATCGTGTCGCCCACGGGTTGCAGGTTGTGGAAGGTCATGCTCTTGCCGAGCAGGGACAGGTAAAGTTCGTCGCGGATATCGCGCTCGATGCGTTGCGCCATGATCTCCGCGCCAAAGTTGCGCCCAAACTGCAACACGCCGCGCACCACCTGCGAAACGCCGATGGCGAGCGCGGTCTGCAAAAGCATGCTCAGGCTCGGCGCGGCGGCCAGCATATCGTCGAAGGCCGCGCCCACGTAACGCGGCACAACGCCCGCCAGCGCGCCGTTGCCGTATGCGCCAATCAAAATGATGATGAGGATCGGCCAGTAACGAAGCGCGTGCGAAACAATCCAACGCATCGGGCTGGTGCGGTTGGCGCTGTGCGGGCGGGCGAGGGTAAATTCTGCGGGGAGAGGGGTGGCTGTCATGGAAACGAATTGGATTTTACCATGCGGTTAAAAATCAAAGACGGCATGACTGCCGTCTTGATCGTACTCAAAATCAATTGTGATCGATTGTTTTAAACAACTTCGATCATCTTCTTGCCATTGTGCTCGATGGCGGCCCACTGATCGGGACCGATCTGCGCCCAAGTATTTTTGCCGTCAGTCCACGTTCCAAGGATTGTCACCTTGTTGCCATACGCGAGGCCCGCAACAATCTCCGCACTGGTGTTGTGATCTTTGCGGATTCGCAGACTGTCGACGATCACCTTTCCTTCTTTTGGCTGGGGAGCGGCAACAGGTTTGGCTTCAACAGGCTCGGAATGCACGATGACCGGTTTAGGAGCGGCAACCGGTTTGGGCGCTCCTACGGGTTTTTGGGCGACCGGTTTAACTTCCGCTACGGGCTTGGGGGCAACAGGTTTGGCCACCGGTTTTGGCACAGTCACGACGGGTTTGGGGGCCGCCTCGGGTTTGTCTTTTGCATCTTTAATGGCTTCATACTCGGCCTTGGTTAAAATATTTTCAGCCTTGCAGTTATCACAGATGAACGTATGTTTACGACCAAAGGTAAAGTCGATGGCAGCGCTGGCGGTTTCGCCGGGATGCGCGTTGAACGGTTTCTTGCAGGTTTTGCATACAATTTCCATTCTTATCTCCTTTGCGATATAGACTGTAATATTATTATATATCGCTTTCACCAAACAAACACATCTATTATTCATTCATAATGAGGTTTCTCAAGCAAACCTCATATCAATTTCAGGAATATTCTCGTACCTTTTCAATAGGGACAGGGTTACATTTGATAGAACTGTCCACTTTGGAAGTCAACCTGTTCGCCAACCAAAAGGAGAATCTACAATGAATATGCCCAAATCCCTTTCCACCTGGTTCATGATCTTGTTTTTCCTGTTCGCCGCTCTTGCCGGGTTCGGTATCTTTGCAAACGGCATTGTGACGGGCATTCTTGCCCTCGGAGCAGCGATTACCCTCTTCTTGGGTAAGTAATACAACCCGCTGGCATCTAACAGCCTCCCGTTTGGGAGGCTGTTGCATTTAAGAGTGGCTTCGCTCGTACAAATAAGCCGTGTCTTCCCAATCTTTTCGATAGCCCGCCTCGTCCAAATCGCGCAGGATGGCATCATCGATCACATTCATCCATCGTGCGACGGTCACCCCGCGCGCGGACGCGAGCCGACGGACATCCTCCAACAATTGGACTCGCCCCCCGCCCGCGCACGCCTCCATCCCGACAATGAGGCGGGACGCGCCCTCTTCATCATCTTCCCAGGCTGAGACGATTCCCTCGCGCCCGCGCCACCAGAAAAACAGATTCTCGTCTTTCAACGCGGCGCGCATGGAGTCCGCGTTCGGCGCGGCAAACTTCCAGCCGACGTTCAAATATCCGCTGGGCATCCAACGCTGAAAGAACGCGGCCGCCTCGTCCGCTTCCTCGGCGCGCAGAGGCGTGAATGCGTCCGTGGACTCGGTCAACGGCTCCGCCGCGTACGCGCAGACCTCGCCCATGCGTATGAAGCCGCGCGCCTCGCTCAGGTGATGGACTTGGACACGCTTCGAGTTGGTGAGCAGGCGCAGAGAGCCGTCGCCGTGCGCGTCCCACCACTCGTTGGCCGAGGCGTCCAAGCGCGAGCCGATCTTCAAGCCCTGGTGATTCGGGTCCACGCGGAATCCCTCCAGCCACCATTGGCCTGGCGCGAGGAACGACACCTTCGCACAACCGACGCATTTCCCCGCGTATTCCGCCGCGAGCAACTGTCCGCGCGGGTCTTTCAGCCATTCGGGGAAGACATAGCCCACGTAATCGTGTCCGCCCCAAATAAATTTGGTGAACTCGGCCACATCGGCGACATCACGCGGCAACGCGGGGCGGATGACGGGGAGGGGGGAGGAGTAATTAGTCATCAGTGATCAGTGATCAGTCGGTGGTCGAGTAGAGCGGGCGTCGTTCCCGCTCGTATCGAGACCACCTGTGTACTTGTATACATTTCACGACGGAAACAACTTCTCCATCGCCTCAGGACACCACTTCGCCACCATCTCAGACGAGATGCCGTTCTCGTGACAGATCGCGGCGTAGAGGTCCGCGCTGGGGCGTTTGGTGCGCTTTTGGGTTTCCACGTCCAGCCCCCAGAGTCCGAAGCGCTGCGTCCAGCCGCGTTCCCACTCGAAGTTGTCCACCAGCGACCAGTGGAAGTAGCCCTTGATCGGCCAGTTGAAGTTGACAGCGCGCCACATTTGGTGGATGTGCTCCGCCATGTAGCGCGAGCGCAATTTATCGGCGGAGTCTTCCACGCCGTTTTCGGTGACGAGGATCGGCAGGTTCGGGAAGAGACGCGTCACCCATTTCAATCCCTCGAACATGCCTTCGGGTTCATTGGCGAGAAATTTAGTCTCGCTTAACACCGCATCCTCGCGGAAGAAGTTGCGGCCAAAGAGCGTATCGAGTTTGGCGAGGTCGAAGGTCACATAGTCGCGCGTGTAATAGTTGAAGCCGAAATAATCCTGCGTTCCTTTCGCTTCGGGAATCTGATAATTTCCGAGCGGCGATTTCATCACGCCCGTTGCCAGCGCAGATGGGAAGCCGTTGTTCACGCCGTTGAAAATATTTTTCGTTACAAACTTATCCAGGGGCGACCACGAATGATGCGGTGCGAATGAACGATAATGCAACGCGAATCCCACGCGCGCTTCACGCTGAATCTCGTGGATGGCGCGGTACGCGGCGGCATGTCCGCGGATCAGATTTGCCTGCACTCGCATGGCTAGTTTAAGGCTCTTCTTACCGGGCGGAAAACTTGCGATACTGCTGGCATACCCATTCAATGCGTACCCATTCGGCTCATTGAGCGTGCACCACAGCGTGCAATATTCTTTCAAGGCTTCCACCGTCTTGCGGACAAATTTCTCGAACAGAAGAACGGTTTCCTCGTTTTCCCATCCGCCGCGCTCATACAGCCAGAGTGGATCAGTAAAATGATGCAACGTGACCATTGGCATGATGCCGCGCTCGCGTAGCCCCCGCAACATGGCGCGATATTTTTCCAGCGCGTCCTCGTCCCACCTGTCAGGCGTGGGTTGGATGCGGCTCCACTCCACCGAAAGGCGATGCGCGTTCTGCCCCGTCTCGCCGGCGCGGTCGAAGTCTTCGCGCCAGCGTCCGCCCCACCAATCGCAGGCGAGACCCGACTTGCCATTCGTGTGGCCGTCCTGCTCCCACTTCCACCATTGGTTATTGGTGTTGTTGCCCTCCACCTGATGCGCGGCGGTGGCCGTTCCCCAGAGGAAGCCTTTTGGAAAATGGTAGGTAGTCATATAGTCTGATAGTCTCCTAGTCACATAGTCACCAAGTCACCGCCCTGAGCGGAGAGAGGCGCTAGCCGAGCGTAGTTGAAGGGCAGCATTACACGTTTCTCGCCAGATACGCCATATAAAGCGCCACCGACCCCGCCACCGCCGCATTGAGCGATTCGATCTTCCCGCGCATGGGCAGTTGCAGGATGATGTCGCACTTCTTGCGCGTCAACTCGCGCAGACCTTCGCCCTCCGAGCCGACGACCAGCCCCAGCGCGCCGCGCAGGTGACGCGAACCCGCTTCCATCTTGACCCCGTGCTGGTCGAGGCCGACCATCCACAGTTCCGCATCTTTGAGCGAATCCATCGCCTGCGCGAGATTGGCCTGCGCGATCAGCAAATGCTCGCTCGCGCCCGACGACGCGTTGACCACCGCGGGCGTCACTTCCACCGTCCGCGCCAACGGGATGACAATGCCATGCACGCCAACGGCTTCCGCCGTGCGAAGCAACGTCCCGAAGTTTTGCGGGTCTTGCAGGGAGTCAAGAATCAACAGGAAGGGCGGTTCGCTTTTCTCGCGGGCATGGTCGAGGATCTCGATCACATCCGAGTAGGGATACGCGCCCACGTCCGCCACCACGCCCTGATGGTTCTCGTGGATTTTGTCCAACCTGCCGCGCGGAACACGCGTCGCCTTGATCTTTCGCTGAAGCGCTGAATCAATGATTTCCTTGATCTTGCCCTTCTCTTGCACCCCTTCGGCAATCATGATTTCAAAAACGTCTCTGCGTTTGGCGCGCAGAACTTCGTAAACGGCATTGCGGGAATAGATGAATTCTTTCATAGGTGGATATTTTATCACCGCTGAAATACGGGACGCGGATGGACACGGACGAGCGCGGATGGCGCGGAGAAAAACAAATAAAAAAATCCGTGATAGTGCCACCTGTCACCTTTGGTCTTGAACAGGTTTGGATTGTTCGGGCAACAGTTCGGGATGATACTTTGTGGCCAATGTGACATAGGCTCTAACCAAACTGGGCTGCATATTGATCATCTGCGCAATTT
>JACRBL010000012.1 GCA_016234485.1 Chloroflexota bacterium | reverse complement strand
GTAGCCATTGTCCGTTCCGTCGCAGGAGACGGTGTTGGCGAGGCTGTAGGTCAGGGAATCGGTCAGGTCAGTATCGGTTCCGCCGATGTTGCCGATCAGCCAGCCAGCCGGGCGTTCTTCCTGGATGAAGAGGTTGTCGAGGGTGACGGCGGTGGGGGCGTTGTTGACGACGGTGATGGTGACGGTTGCGACATTGGAGTCGGCTGTGCCGTCATTGGCTTTGTAGGTGAAGGTGTCGTCGCCCGAGAAGCCGTTGTTCGGTGTGTAGGAGAAGGTGCCGTCCGAATTGAGGGTGAAGGCGGAGGCGTTCGAGGGACCCGTCACCTGAATCGCGGTGAGGGGATTGCTCTCCGCGTCCGTGTCGTTGACGAGGACGGTGGTTCCGCTCAACGTGGTTCCCATGGGGGTGCTGTAAGAGTCGTTGTTGGCAACCGGGGCGGTGTTGGAGGTGACATTCACGGTAACGCTACCGTCAATATCCATCGGGGTATCGCTACCCAGGCCGCCGTATTCCACGACATAGCCTGCAACGCCAGTGTAATTACCGGGTAGGTCGTTCCATTGCCCGGTGCCGCCGGCCAGGAATTGCAAGTAGTGTTCGCCGCTGGCATTATCCGGCTGGACAGAGGCCCAGTTATCATACTGACCTCCATCGGTACAGCCGCCAGCGCCAGGAAGGGTGTCAGTACAGAACAAAGTACCCTCTTCCGGCCCAGTGACCCAGCGCCATTCCCCTTCAACTGGCGAGTCACTACCGCCAATCCAGGCTGCCGCGCCGCCCAATTTATTGGTCGCAAAGGCATTCTCATTGGCGTCGGTGATGGTTGCCAGGTAGCCGGTTCGTCCAAAGTAAGTGCGGCTGGCCGCGCCCGTCTGGGCGTTGAACCAGGAACCAGCCGGGGCGGAAACATACTCGTAGTAGTGGCCATTGCTGTCATAGGGGCGGGCCGCGCCAAGCGAGTAAGTAACCGTGCGTGAGGTGGTATTGGTGGACGTAGTGGAGAATTTGACTGATCCCAAAACAGTCTGGTATATGCTGATATCGGCAGCGCCGGTCAGGGTGAGGACACCAGAACTGGAGTTGTAACTGCTGGTCACGCCGCCAGAATCGGTGGCGGACAGGGTATCGCCTGCTTGGAAGCCGTTGCCGATGAGGACAACCGCACCATCCATCGTGCCGCCTGATGGGGTGGAGATGGCCGTCAACCCGGTGGCAATATTCATGGCCGGGTCGTTGGTGAAGTAGTTGTAGGTTCCTATTACATCCAGATCATAGACGGGGTTGGAGTTGTATGTCCAGGTGGTGGACTTGATGCTGTTCAACAGGCCGGTGGCTTCATCGAACAGGAAGCCGCGGATGGTGTAAACGTCGCCGGTCGTGCCTTCGGGGAAGACGAACTGGACCTGGCGGGTGAGGATCTGGCCAGCGGTCATGGCGATGCCGGTCTGCGTGTTGGCGCCGATGTTATTGCTGGAGGGATCGTAGATGTTGGTTTCGAGGGCGAACGTGCCATCGGCGAGGGCTTCAATGACCACATCCACATCGAGGGTGATGGTGCCGCCCACTACGGAGAAGCCGGTCACGGTGATGCTGTTGATGCGGCCGGGCGTGCCAACGCCGCCATCCACAACCACCTGTCCCCAGTCAATCTTCACGAGCCACTGTGCGGCGGAAGGATTCAGGGTGTCCACATTGATTTGGACCAGGTTGTTCCCTTCCACCAACAAGCCTCCGGGGATTGCGTAGGCCGTGGTGTTCCAGGTTTGGTTAGTTCCCGAAAGGAAGCCAAGGCTGGTTCCGTTCAGGAAGACTTGATCCTTCTGGCCTTGTTCCTCGTCCACATCAAACGCGCGGATGGTGAGGTAGGCATCGGTGGTAGGGAGGCCGCCCTGCGGGATGTTGATGTTGAACTCGATGGGGTGTTGGGCGTAATAATTCCAGATATCCACATCCATATCGCCATCGGCGGTACCGGTGTGGGCATTATCCTCATTATCTGTGCCGGTGAAGTAGGTGCCGGCCGCGGCCTGGCTGGCCGTCACCTGGAAGGCGAGGCTGATGATCATGATCAGTGTCAACGCCAGTGTAAATTTTGCTTTCATTTGATTCTCCTTGTGAAAAGTTGAAAAGATTTGAACATTTCCTGTGAGCGAAAGAATGGGTGGTGTTTTGGTTTTGGGAAACCTCCTGGAAGGATTTTGGATGACTCAATGATTTGCGAGGATGAGTTTGCGAAGCGCGCCGAGCAGGTCACTGCGCGTGGCGGCCTTGGTGAGAATGGCCCTGGCTCCATGTTCGAGCGCGGCCTGCTCCAGGCCGGTCGATTCTTCGGACATCAGCGCCAGAATGGAAGCATGAGGCAGTTTTTCTCGCAGGCCTTTTAACGCGTCCAGGTCACCCGCTTCTGCTGTGCCAAGCGCAAAGAGGATCACGTCTGGGTGCAGGGCGTCTGCCATTGCCAAAATGTCGTGTCCGTCTGCCGAGATGGCCGCGATGGTCATATCGGGCTCGTCTGCGATGGCGGCGCATAAGGCGGCGCGCATCAACGGGTGACTTTCAATGACAACGACAGAGGTATGGGCGAGCGTCATGCGGCCTAAGATACTAAAAAGCCCCGTTTAACGCATCCACGTAGCGTTTAACTTTTGTTTAACTTTGTTTAAGCCAAACCTTAAACAAAAACTAACAAAAACGACAGGACTGAACAGTCCTGTCGTTTGCACGTAAAGATTGTCAGTGCAGTAAGCGGCCCTCACCCTCGGCCTCTCCCAAAAATCGGGGGAGGAGAGATGTAGCATAAGTTAGGCATTGCAACTGCCCTGGCGGGCAATGCCAGGAGAGCACGCCAAATACGCGCTTTCGTGAAGTACTGATTTTCGCCTCTTTGAGAGAAACATAAAAAAACAGCGGCGCGCAATTGCGCGCCGCTGTGTCGTGCTTGTTACAAAACTGGCTTATTGGTGCGAGTCAGTGTTCGCGCCGAAGGAGATGGTGGGGAAGCCAAAGCCCTGCCATTCCATGGCGATGTTGCCAGCGTGGATGATCATGTAGCGGACCGCGCCGTTCATGAACATCGGGAAGGGCTGGTCGTAGAAGCCGCCGTGGGTGACGATGCCGACGTTGCGGATGTGCCACGTGCCGGTGGAGGGGCGATAGACCGCGAAATCAGCCTTGCCATCGCCATT
>JACRBL010000011.1 GCA_016234485.1 Chloroflexota bacterium | reverse complement strand
GCACGCTGTTTGACTTCTGCTCGTTTGTCTTGCCGAATGGCTTTTTCTATTTCGGCTAACTCTTTTGGCTTGAGTTGGTATACGGTTCTCATGACGAAAGTGTATCATGCCTTATAATCTATTTCGACTGACTACTTAACGAGACTGTCGAAAAACCGAATTTGGGGAGAGCCTTCCTCGTCCAATGTCCCACCTGGGGACCAAATTCTCGCGTTGCAGGGGTTTCGCTCCGACAGGACTTAGATCGGCGCCCCAAAGGAGTGGATCTTGCCAATATTGGGCTGCGCCATATCATTTAGGTTACTCTTGGGGAACTTGAGCGTCCTTGCCTCTATTGACTCAGCGGATAGATAACAGTAATCGTGCAAGTGAAAAGATGACAACTACTCCAGCCAGAATGATTGCCCAGAGCCAGATCAAATCGCTCGCCATCGGCGGTGGTCCTATCTGATCCGTGGTCTAGCGCCACCAAATAAACTCTATCACGTTTCACGACCAGATCATTCAGGTCGTAAGCGACGCCCAATGACTTGAGCCACGGTTTGAAGTGCGAGTCACCGCCTGTTTGCAACATGATCTGCATGACTTCCGAATACTCTTCGACATCAATGACGCGGCGGGCCATAGCGTAATAGGGGCTTGTACCCATCTGGGCAGTGACGTGCGGGTTGGCGGTTATATTTTGATACCAGTCAGTGCGCTTGCCCCAACCGGAAATAAGGTAAGCCTTCCCAGTATAGAGGGTATAAGAGAGCATTGTGTGACGAGGCAATCGGCTCTTGCGTCCCCAAGTGGTGAGCAGGAGCATCCATCGCCTAAGCAATGGTCCAAGACCCATGCGCCACCAGATGACGAAACTCTTGAACAGGAACCTGTTGAGAGTCCCACGAGCTGGATACGCCATGGGGCCGGTTGTATCTTGCTTGAAGGATGGTTGCATTTGTATCTCCTTTCTGGGAGACGAGCCGCCCAACGAATTAAGGATTGATGCGGCGGGAGGCGGCAAAGGGGAAGGAAGGGGCATAGTGCCGCCGCATCTGTCCGAGTTGGACGAAGCTGCACGCAGGAAAGGCTGGGAATTAGGGGAGGCTTGGGAAATGAAGAATGCGAGATACGAGACAGCCGTCCTGGTGGGGGTGATTATATGCTTGCGAGAAAGGGAAGGCAAGAAAAATGAGGGAAGGAATCAGGCGGCGGGAGAGGAGAAAAGAAGGAAGGGGAATCAGAAAATGCGACAACGAAAACAGATCGTTATCGGAAGAAAGAAAGGAAAAGAAAGAAACTGCCATCATGGGGAACGTGCCAGTGGGCGTGGTAAGCAGGCAAATTACAAAGATAGCGCAGTGAACGCCGCAGTATTTGCGGCATTCTTACCCCTGCGGCACAAACACCACCTCCGCTGTGCGGACGACCAGCATCGGGACCTGCATCGGCGGCATCTGCGGAATTTGCGGCGAGCTGATCTCCGCGCCATAGATGGACGTCCACGGGGAGTGCGTGAGTTGCAGGGCATTTACCAGATCGCTCTTCGCGGAGGCGCGGATATTTCCCTTCACCACGAACAGCCCCATGAAAATCGTCACAGGTTTGTTCACGCGATTATCTTCGCGCTCGTTGTAATCCAACGGTTCCTGCGCGGGCGGCGCAAGATGAAAACCGATCATCATCGCAACCGGCAGGAGAAGTTCAGCCTGGATCGTCGGCTTCACCACGCCTCCCACCGATTGAAGCCATTGCGCTTTGAACAGGCGCAGATAATCGGGCGCGCTGTCTGTGCGAAGCCACGTGTTGATGCGCACGCTGTCGCGCGTCACCACCTCGCCGCGCACCAATCCAGTTTGTGTATAAGCCATCACGAGCGATACTTTTTCTTCCGCGCCGAGTGTATACATGAATGCTCCTAAAAATTTTCAGGAATTATATCAATTCTTGCGCGCGCCCACCAACTTCGCCGCGAGTTCCATTTCCTCGCGCTCGCTCGCAATCGTTCCATCCAGCCAGGCCGCGCGCAGTTCCCACAAAATCTGTCCGACGCGCGCGCCAAACGGGGCGCCCATCTTCAACAGCGCGCCCCCATCGGCAAACGGCTTCACGTTTTTCCATTTCGTCAAATACATCTCCAGCGCGGCGCCCGCCTCTCCCTGCGGCGCGCAAATGGACGCGGCTCGAATCGCCTCGGCGGGGAATTTGTCCAGCCGCCGCGTGCATTCGCTAGGACGCGTCGCGGCAAACGAATCCAACTCGCGCCAGACCGCAGCCGCCGCCCGAATTTTTTTCGACAGATCCGCCGTGAAGCGCAGACGTTCCTCCAGCGCGCCGATTTCCTCCTCCAAAGAAGACATCAACCAGATCATCCAGCGCGTCTCGCCTCTCTCTTTGACATCGGACGGCAGGCGACTCATCCACCCGACGCGCGTCCGCGTCGCCTCCCCCGACGGGAGGGCGGGGCGCGCCGCCTGAACGATTCCCAACGCCCAAAGTTTTTCCACCATCGGGACGGGATCGTCCTCGTCCAGAATCAAATCCAATTCGTGACGCAAGCGCTCGGGCGAGAGTTTGTCCACATAATCCAGTGCGCTGGGGACGAGCGCCTCCGTCTCGGGCGCGAGCGCGAACCCATAGCGCGCCGCGTAACGCACAGCGCGAAATAGCCGCGTCGGATCGTCCACGAACGAGCGGGGATGCAGGACGCGGATCAGGCCGCGCTGCAAGTCTTCGCGTCCGTCCAGCGGATCGGCCAACTCGCCGTAGCGATCCTTGTCCAAACAAAGCGCCATCGCGTTCAGGGTGAAGTCGCGCCGCCGCAAATCGTCCGCGAGCGAACCGAGTTGCACGGTGGGCAACGCGGCGGGGTGTTCGTACGTCTCCGCACGGGCGGAAATTAAATCTATGAAATGATCGTCGTCCAAAAACCACGTCGCCGTGTGAAAGGCCGAATGGACAGTGACCCGCCCTCCGTGAGTCCGAGCGAGGACGCTGGCCAGCTTGGTCGCGTTGCCCTCGAAGACCAGGTCAAAGTCATTGACGGGACGTCCCAAAATCGCGTCGCGGACGAATCCCCCGACAAGGTAAGCGCGCATCCCCAATGCGGCCGCCTCCCGCGCGATCTTCTGCACGAGGTCTTTTTGCGTAGCCGAAAGCGAATGATCGAGGAGGTTGGCGAGGTTTTCCATCGCAAATAATTGTAGCAGGAAATCAGGTATAATGTGCGCCATGAAATTTTTCGACCCGAACCCGTCCCCCGAAAATCAATCTACCAGGTCTGGATAGGTTCGCTTCCGCGTACCCCAACGGCTCCCAGACTTGGTGAGCCGTTTTTGTTTGGGTATGCAGAGAGTAGTGAACAGAGAGTAGAGAGCAGTCTGTGGAAATTCGCGAACTTACGAAACGAATGCACGAGTTGGTCGAGTCGAAAGGCTGGTACGCGGCGGATAGCAAGCGCCCGCAGACGCCGCGCAATTTGGCGGTGTCGCTGTCCATCGAAGCCGCGGAAGTGTTGGAGCATTTCCAATTTCGCGAGGACGTGACGGACAAGGCCGAACTCGCCAGCGAACTGGCAGACGTAACTTTGTACCTGTTGCAATTGGCCTCTGTTTCAGGCATTGACCTGGAGCAGGCTGTTTTGAAAAAATTGGAAGTCAACAAGTCCCGTGAATGGGATGTGGCATGAGACGGACTCCAAAGTCTCTGACTTTGGAGCGAGGTTAGGAAGTGCAAAGTCGGAGACTTTGCACTCCGTAAAAAAGTAAAGGAAATTATGAAAGTCTCTGTATTCGGCGGTTCCCAACCCAAAGAAGGCGACGCGGCCTACGAAGAAGCGCGTACTCTCGGCAGACTCCTCGCCGAGCGCGGACACGTTGTCCTCAATGGCGGCTACATCGGCACGATGGAGGCGGTCTCGCGCGGCGCGGCCGAGGCGGGCGGACACGTGATCGGTGTGACGTGCGAAGACATCGAACAGTGGCGCAAGGTCAATCCGAATCGCTGGGTGAAAGAGGAAATCCGAAAGAAGACTTTGAATGAACGATTGCAGGTTTTGATCGAAGAGTGCGACGCCGCCATTGCCCTGCCTGGCGGACCTGGCACGCTCACCGAAATCTCGCTGATGTGGAACCTGATGATCGTGGAGTCTTTGCCCCGACGCCCGCTTATCCTGGTCGGGGACGGCTGGCAGTCCGTCTTCGGTCAGGTATTCGAGAAACTTGGAACCTACACGTCCGAAACTCAACGCAACCTGCTACAATTCGGGTCGGATGTGGAAACTGCTGTGGCGTTACTCGAACTTCGATAATTCGATATTCGAGCTTCCACAACATCAAATCAAATGACTTTCGAAGGTCGAATACCGACCATCGAATATCTAATATCTAATATCAAATATCGAGGATCAAATGGCTGAAGAAAAACTCCCCACCCGCGCCGAGAATTTTGCGGAATGGTACAACCAACTTGTCTTGAAGGCCGAACTGGCCGATTACGCCCCCGTGCGCGGATGCATGGTCGTGCGTCCCTATGGCTGGGCGCTGTGGGAAAACATCACCGCCGCGCTCGATTGGCGTTTCAAAGAGACGGGACACGTTAACGCGCAATTCCCCACGCTCATCCCCATGTCGTTCTTTGAAAAGGAAAAGGCGCATGTCGAGGGGTTCGCGCCCGAGCTGGCCGTGGTCACACACGGAGGCGGCCAATTGCTGGAAGAACCTCTCGCCGTCCGCCCCACGTCCGAGACCATCATCGGCCACATGTATTCCAAGTGGATCAAATCGTGGCGCGACCTGCCCGTGCTGATCAACGTTTGGGGCAGTGTGATGCGCTGGGAACTCCGCACCAAACTGTTCCTCCGCACCGCCGAGTTTTACTGGCAGGAAGGCCACACCGCGCACGCGTCCACCGAGGAAGCCAAAGAGGAGATGTTCCGCATGTTGGACGTCTACGCCGACTTCGCGATCAACGAAGCCGCGTTACCCGTCCTCAAAGGCTTCAAGAGCGAGACTGAGCGCTTCGCTGGCGCGCAGGTCACCACCTCCATTGAAGGCATGATGCAAGACAAACGCGCTCTGCAATGCGGCACCTCGCACTACTTCGGCACGAACTTTGCCAAGGCCTTCGAGATCCAGTTCCTCGACAAGAACAACACGCTCCAATTCGCCGAGACCACCTCGTGGGGACTCTCCACCCGCATCATCGGCGCGATCATCATGACGCACGGCGACGATCAGGGACTGATCCTGCCTCCCCGCCTCGCGCCCACGCAGGTCATCATCGTCCCCATCTTCAAGAACGATGACGAAAAGGCCAAGGTCATGGAAGTGGCCGACCGCGTCTTCGCAGAACTGAAGGCCGCCAAAATCCGCGTCAAAGTGGACGACCGTGACAACGTTTCCAGCGGATTCAAATTCAACGATTGGGAAATGCGCGGCGTGCCTCTGCGTCTCGAGGTCGGACCCAAAGATGTGGAAAAAGGCTCGGTAGCGCTGGCCCGCCGAGACAAGCCCGGACGCGAGGGCAAGTCCTTCGTCTCGCAGACGGATCTCGCGGCGACTGTCAGCGGACTCCTGACCGAGATTCAGGATGCGTTGCTGAAGCGCGCCACCGAATTCCGCGACGCCAACATCCACGATCCCAAGGACTACGAGGAACTCAAACAGGTCGTGACGGATGGCTGGGCGTTCTCGTGGTGGTGCGAAAGCAAGGAATGTGAAGCGAAGGTCAAGGAAGATACGAAGGCCACCACACGTAACATCCCTCTCGATCAGAATTACGGCGAAGGCAAGTGTGTCGTCTGCGGTAAGAACGCGAAGAAGAAAGTGTATTTCGCCCGCGCATACTAGTGATCAGTCATCAGTGACCAGTGATCAGTCTCGCTGGTCACTGGTCACTTTCAATATCAACATGATCGAATAAAAACGACAGGAGGCAACGATGAGCGGATTGAATCATGCCGATAGTTTTCGCGATTTGCTCGTTTATAAGAAGGGGCGTGAACTTCAGCGTGAGATTTTCAATCTCACAAGGTCGTTTCCGAAAGA
Organism: Chloroflexota bacterium; assembly: GCA_016234485.1. Taxonomy (GTDB): domain Bacteria; phylum Chloroflexota; class Anaerolineae; order Anaerolineales; family Villigracilaceae; genus Denitrolinea. The sequence continues at coordinate 7,371 of JACRBL010000011.1, read as the reverse complement.
CGAAACATTCGCGCTGTCCAGCCAAATCCGTCGCTCCTCGCGTTCCATCGGCGCGAATATCGCCGAAGCATGGGCGAAACGAAGATACGAAAAGCATTTCATCAGCAAATTGACCGACTCCGACGGGGAACAAATGGAAACTCAACACTGGATCGAAACTGCCCTTGAATGTGGATACATCAACGAGTCAACCAGCAAATCACTCCACCAAAAGTGTCTTGAAATCGGGCGCATGTTAGGAGGTATGATGGACAAGGCCGATCTGTTCTGCGGCGAACCCCCACACACCCTCCACGAAGAAGCCGCCCCCTACCTCGCCGACAATGACACTGACGACTGATCACTGATTACTGATCACTGATTACTGCCCCCCATGCCCGCCATTGATCTCGCCCGCCTCAAAAAACAAACCGCGCAACTGACCGATCTCTTCCATCGGCCTGGGGAATTTGTGCGCGCCTTGCACGGCATGTTGGATTTCTACGTCAACCGATCTTTGCGCTCTGTAGACGCGGTCGCGCCTTCGTCTGTACTGAACACGTATCGCACGCCTTCCGCCATCCTCAAACACATCGAAACCGAACTCGCCCCGCTGGCGGCGAATCATCCCGAGCAGGCATTGGAACTGGCCGACCAACTCTGGGATGAAGGCTGGCTGGAAATGGGTCTGCTCGCCGCCTCTCTCCTCGGACGGATTCCGCCGCGCGAGGAACGTCTGCTCCCGCGCCTCACCGCATGGACGATGCAAGTCCGCGACCCATCTGTCCGCGCCGCGCTGCTCACCACCAGTCTCGCGCGCCTCCGCAAAGAGACGCCCGAGCGCTTCCTCCTGCTCGTGAGCGAATGGCTGAATCCCGAACGCCAGCGCATGTGGTCGAACGGAATCCAAGCCGTCATCCCGTTGATCGAAACCCCCAACTTCCACAACCTGCCGCCCGTGTTTGATGTGTTGACGCCCATCGTCGAAGCCGCGCCAGGGATTCTGCAAAATGATTTTGTGGATTTATTCTCCGCCCTCCATCAAGCCTCTCCCACCGAAACGATTTATTTTTTGCGGCAGGTCATTTCCAACTCGCCGACAGCCATCACCGCGACAACATTCCGCCGCATCTCGCCATCGCTTCCTCCCGTGCTTGCGGAGGGTATTCGCGATCTGGTAAAGACAAAACGATAACACGGAGCGCGGACTTAAGTCCGCATTCCAGCAAAAGGAGTCAAATATGTTGGCAGTCATCACCATTCTGCTTGGCATTGGCCTGCTCTTTGCAGGTCGAAAGTTGTTCTGGCTCTTCGTCGGCGCGGCGGGTTTTATGACGGGAGTCAGCCTCGTGACGAACGGCGGTAACGCGTCCGAGCCGTTTGCCATCATCGTGGGCATTGTGGTCGGGTTGATCTTTGCCGCGCTGGCCATGTTCTTCAAATCGCTTGCCATCGCGTTGGCGGGGTTCATCGGCGGCGGCGCGCTGGCGCTCACCCTGGCGGGTTGGTTCGGCGTGGACGGAACCATCCCGTCCATCATCTTCTATGTCATCGGCGGCGTGATCGGCATCATCGTCGTCGGTCAACTCTTCGATTGGGCGGTGATCATCCTCTCCAGCATCATCGGCGGCGGCATGGTCGTGGACGCGATCAATCTGGATGGGACGATCGCAATGATTGCGACCTTCTTCCTCGTCCTCGTCGGCATCTCCGTTCAGTCGCGCGCCATGGGCGACAAGAAACCCCAACCGAAACCCAACAAGAAATCACAATAACGACGGGAGACAGCCATGCTCCAACAGCGGATCTTCTGGCACGACACCGTATCCATGCCATCCGACAAAGACCTCACGCCTCTTCCTGACCGAGTGGCGGTCGCGGTCATCGGGAGCGGATTCACAGGGCTGGCAGCCGCGCGTGCCCTGGCACAGAATGGCTCCAGCGTCGCCATCCTCGAAGCAGAGACGATCGGCTGGGGAGCCAGTTCGCGCAACGGCGGTATGGCGTTGACGGGACTCAAGCTCCCCATGCAAACCGTCCTCAAGCGCTACGGCCGCGAGCAGGCGCGGCGTCTCTTCCAATGCTCATTGGATTCAGTGAACACGGTCGAGCAGATCGTCCGCGAGGAAAATATTGATTGCGGGTTTGCGCGCACGGGTCATTTGCTGGCGGCAAACAAGCCGAAGCACTTCGACGCGTTGAAGGACGAAGTGGAGTTTATGGCGCGCGAGTTCGATCACAACGTGCATCTCGTCCCGCCGAGCGACCTCCAAAGCGAGATCGGTTCGCGTATCTACCACGGCGCGCTCGTGGACGAGGCCAGCGCGGGGTTGAATCCCGCACAGTTCGTGGCGGGTCTCGCGCAGGCGGCAGAAAACGCGGGGGCGAGTCTCCACGCGCGGGCGCGAGTTACCCGCCTCGAGCGTCGCGGGACGCGGTTCGTTGTCGAAACGGGACGCGGCAAATTGGAAGCGGAGTCCGTATTTGTCGCTACGGCGGGATACACGGGTAGCGCGACGAAATCCCTGCAAAAGAAGGTCATCCCGATCGGGTCGTTCATCATCGCGACGGAACAATTGCCCGACGAGCTGGCGCGCGAACTCAGCCCGAAGAATCGCATGATCTTCGATTACAAACACTACCTGAACTATTTTCGCCTGTGGGATAACCGCATGATCTTCGGTGGGCGTGCCGCGTTCTTCCCCGAAAACGAAAACACGATTGCGCGCAGCGCCGAAATTTTACGCCGCGAGATGATCTCAGTCTATCCACAATTACGCGATGTGAAAGTGGAATATGTCTGGGGCGGAACGCTGGACTTTGCCTTCGACATGATGACGCATGTGGGCGAGGAGCATGGCGTGTTTTACTCGCTCGGTTACGCGGGGCATGGCGTGGCGATGGGCGCGTACCTCGGGCAGACCGTGGCCGAAGCGATGCTGAAAGGAAATATCCGCGAGCATCCCTTCGCGCAATTCAATTTCCCCGGCGCGCCGCTCGGGCTGTACGATGGCCGCCCGTGGTTTTTACCGGTCGCGGGGATGTGGCACAAGATTTTGGATTGGGTGGAGTAGGGCAGGGCGACTTACGCCTGCCCTGGTACGGCTTAAGCCGCACGGCGCCAGGGAGTCGCCGCAACAGTTACGAAGTCCACCTTCGTGGACTAGCCGACGAAGATCGGCTTTGTAGATGTTGATGCGATTTTTGCGAAGCATCCTTTAGGGAAATCGCCCTTTTAGGAGACCAGCGCGAGCAAGGCAGGCGGGACCCAGAATTGACCAAGACCAAACATGCTAACCACTATGGTGACGATCAATATTGCAACGCCGACGCCGATCAGGATTCGGTCGCGTTTTTGGTAGGTCAATTGTTGAAGCCAGGTGCGTGGACCGACGCCGAAGGCACGCAAGTCCATCGCGTCGATGATGTCTTCACTGCCGATGATGGCGTGGATGGTGACGGGGACCATCAGCGGGCCGAGTTTTCGCACTTGCTCGAATAACCCGCCCTGAATCTTTTCGAGTTCGTAGCCGCGCGCTTTCTGCGCGTCCATCGTCAGTTGGAAATCGCGGCCAAAGGTCGGGATGAAGCGCATGGTCAGATCCATGGCGTAGGCGATTTTGTCGGGCAGTCCGAGGCCGCGGAAGGTGATTCCATATAAGGCTGGGTCAAGGGAATAGGGAATCAAAACGGTCAAAATGCCAAGGCTGAATACACGGACAAATTGAGCCAACCCAAAAAAGATGCGTTCCACGGTGATATCCAGGGCAGGACGCCAGCCGAGGATCGTGAACGACGCTTCGAGTTTTTTGAGGAGGTGTTCCTGTTCGTACACTTCCGTGCCGCCGCGGCCGGTGAGGAAGGTCAGGAAGGCGAAGATGAAAATAAACCCGATGATGAAAATAAACGCGCGGCGAATTTCGTGCCATTTTACGCCCGAAGTCAGTAGCACGAACCATGCCAGAAAGAAAAATGGCAGGAGAAAACGCACGTCCCAAAACGAGAGCGTGGAAAATAGGACGCAGATATAGAAGATCAACCAGGCGCGCGGATCGAACGACTGGATGAACGAGTTTTCACGTTTGCGGTAACGCCAGGCGACGAGCATGTTGTTGGAGGTTGGTAGTTGACGGTTGATAGCGAAGTTGCTACCAACCGTCAACCGTGAACTGAAAACTGATTAACGACCCGACTGCCTCTGCACGGCGGCATACGCGCCGACGAGGAGCGGGACAAGGATGGCGGCAAAGATCAGGTTCGGGCCAGCCGCGGGCAGGAATTCGCCTACGATGGCGGCAACGGGCGTAAAACCATTAATCCAGATATCGGAGATGGCCGCAAAGCCGATGCCGAGAATGTTCCCCAACATGCCCCAAGTAACGGCTGCGGCCACATTTATATTGTTCCCAAAGGCAAAACGTACAATCACTACCAGCGCTAGACCGATTAAAATGGAGATGCCTGCAAGCATGGAAATCTGCGTCTCAGCGAAAGTGAAATCCTCTGGATTGAAGTAGGTTAGGTTTTTTAATGTTGGGTTGAGGAAATACAGAATCGCAGTAACGACAGCGATAACAACACCCGTAACGAGAATCGTGTTCAAGCCTTTTTTCTTGTCGGGGAACAGCATAGCAAGACCTGCGATAAACCCGACGAGGCCGTTGCCGATACTCCATTGCGGCGATAAACCAAACCCTGTCATCGCGTCGCCAAACATGTTTCCAACTGCACCAGTGAAGAATCCAACTACCGGGCCGAAGGCGTAGCCGAAGAACATCGGGATAGCAATGGCAGGACGAAGCGCAACTTGGCTAACCGAGGGAACTATAATGACCGAAGCATTGAACACCCAGGAGAACACAGCATACAAAGCTGCGCCAATCGCCATCCAAACGACTTGACGCGTACCCACTTCCCATGCATTATTTTCTTTTGTGGCAAAGTAAATTGCAAGGGCAATCATGAGTCCGATCACCACAAACAGGAAGCGCACGCCAACTGTGGATTCTTCAACCGAAAAATCGAGATTGATACTCCCTTCACCCACGGGAGCGGTGAAAAGACTCCCTGACGGGGCTAGCACAAACATCGCAAGGGCAAAGAAAGCGAGTACAACGCCAAGTGTAATCAATACGTTCTTAAGTTTTGCGTCCATTTCATTCTCCTTCTGACTCGTTTCCTGTCCTATTCAGGATAGGAATTTTTTGAGGGGTGTGGTCACACATGTGCCAGCGCCTCGGCCCGCATAAATCGCCCCGTTTCACCAAAGCGTTTCACGTTCAGCGAAAGAAGCGAACTCGGGATGACGCGGCAGGCTTGCAGACGATTGAAGTCGCGCAGAGTCTCGTGCGGCGAGCCGTCGGCCATGAGCTGACCGTCCGCCACAAGCAGGACGCGGTTGGCGTAAATGACCGCCAGGTCTACGTCGTGCGTGATAAACAGGATGGCCTCAAAGCCAGGCAGTTGCAGGATCGAATCCATGAAGTTCATGTAATTCTGATAATCCTGCCCCGCTGTCGGTTCATCCATGACGAGGATGCGGGAGCGCATCGCCAGGATGGCCGCAATGCTGACGCGCTTCTGCTGGCCGAATGAAAGCGCCAGCGGAGGGTCTTGCTCTTTGTCTGAAAGGTTCACAATTCGTAGCGCTTCTTTCACCTCCTTTTCAATTTCATCCTTGGGATGTTTCAGGTTGGTCGGCCCAAAGGCCAGTTCCTCGCGTACCGTCGGCGCGAACAGCATGTGGCTGGGACTCTGAAAAACATAACCGAGCGTATTCGCAATTTCGGCCACACTCGACTCTTTCGTATCCTTACCGTTGACCAGCACCCGTCCCGATTTGGGTTTCAGCAGGCCAATGGCATGTTTGACAAAGGTCGTTTTGCCCGATCCGTTGGGACCCAGCACCGCGATCACATCGCCGCGACGGATTTCGAGATTGATGCCATGCAGGACTTCCTTATCGGCTTCATACCCAAACGCGACATTCTCGAACTTGACCAGCGCTTCATAATTTGACGGGGAGGCGGCCGCGCCAGGTAGGACTTTGATCTGCGCTGGAGCGGGATCGTGCTTCGCGCGTTCCAAAATATCCTCCGCGGGCAATTTCACCTCGCGATAATTCACCACTTGCGATAACCCCTTCACGTCCCCCAGGTAACGGATTTGCCCCTCGCTCATATAAAGCACGCGTTCAGGGCGAATCCGCAAAACATCTTCCACACGATGTTCCACCATCAGCACGGTCATGCCCTCGTCGGCCAGCGCGCGGACGGCGTCCAACGTCTCGGCCGCGGAGGCAGGGTCGAGGCTCGCCAGCGGTTCATCGAGCAGGAGGATGGATGGGTGCATCGCCAGCACGCCCGCCAGCGCCACTTTTTGCTTCTCTCCGCCCGAAAGCAGGAACGTGTCGCGGCCGCGCAGGTGTTGAATCTTCAAATGCGCCAGCGCCTCGTCCACGCGCTGAAAAATCTCCTGGCGCGGCAACCCCAGGTTTTCCAGGCCAAAAGCGACCTCGTTCAAAACCTTCGTCCCCAAAATTTGCCGTTCGGGGTCTTGAAGTACCGTCCCCACTTTTTGCGAGATTGTGGACAATTTCATCTCCACGGTGTTCTCGCCTTGAATGAGGACGCGTCCCGTCAACTCGCCTTTGTAACTGCGCGGAATCAGCCCGTTGATCGCACGGATGAGCGTGGTCTTGCCGCATCCGCTCGCGCCCGCGATTAAAAGGATTTCGCCCGCGTTGGCCGCGAACGAAATATTATGAATGGCCGCGCCCTGGCGATCACGGTAGCGGAAGGAAAGGTTTTCGACAATGAGCGCTAATTCGGACATTATTGTCTATTATCAACTTCCCAGGCGCGGCTGTCAAGAAATAAAAAGGATGTTCGCTCAGCAATTCAACTGCTGAATGAACATCCTTTGTGTTTCGTCAGCAGTTGGACTACTGACAGCTCGCAGTGCAACTGCTCACAAACTCTGAAATCGGGAAGTTGTTTTTACAAAGATTCTTACGGCAAATACTGTGCGAAGGCGCTTTCCAATTGCTCTTGCGAAGTGAAGCCTACGAATTTCTGCAACACATTGCCATCTGCGTCGAGTAGGTAGAGCTCGGGTTGATAGCGGAAGCCGAGGGCACGTTGAATGTCTAAGGTGCGGCTATCGTCGGCGTCAATGTACGAGAAGAGAACACGGCCAAAATACTTTGCTTCAAGCCCATGAACCATGGGAGCCATCGAGCGGCAGGTGCCTCAGGTGAAGCGGAAAAACTCCACCAGTTGCAGTTGTCCCGACGCGAGTTTGACCGTGGTCGGATCGGTGGCGTGGAGCTCGGGTCCGCGTGACGTGGCGACGGTTTGGACGGCGGCCTCTGTCGGGGTGGCGGCAGAAGTG
>JACRBL010000010.1 GCA_016234485.1 Chloroflexota bacterium | reverse complement strand
GCTTCCTCGTACCGTTTCAGGTTTTTCAACAAGATACCCAAGTTGGAGTAGGCGGTGGCGTACGACGGATTGAGTTCGATGGCTTTGCGATAACTGGCTTCCGCTTCCTCGTACCGTTTCAGGTTTTTCAACAAGATACCCAAGTTGGAGTAGGCGGTGGCGTACGACGGATTGAGTTCGATGGCTTTGCGATAACTGGCTTCCGCTTCCTCGTACCGTTTCAGGTTTTCATCACTGAGCAAATTACCCAAGTTGTAGTAGGCGGTGGCGTCCGACGGATTGAGTTCGATGGCTTTGCGATAACTGGCTTCCGCTTCCTCGTACCGTTTGAGATCGTCAAACATGACTCCAAGGTTATTAAGGGCAGCATCTAAGTTGGGATCAAGACGAAGGGCTTCCGAATAACAGCGAATTGCTTCATCCAAATTCTTGGCTTCTTGGAATACATATCCCTTTTCGAACCAGGTTTGCGCCGTAAGTTGTTCTTCTTTTACGGGCTCAGCTTCATTTGCAGCGGCTTTTTGGGTTTCAGTTGCTTTCTCTGCATCTGCTTGCAACGTTGGAAGATGAACGTCGCTGAGTGCTTTATTCAAGAAGCGTTCCCGTAATCTGTCCATTGCTTCAACTGCGTATGCTTCGGGAACAGGCAAGGCGTTTATGCCGCCAAGTATTTCAAGTTTCCCAGTTAACGCCTCTTTTACCAGGGAACTACCGAAATCGAAGCCTTCCATCATTAAAGGTACAATGTTTCTGTTTTCATTGATTGCAGTTTCAATTTCTCGTCTTAACCAATCGCCAGGGTTTTTACAGCGCTCCAATGCCGAAGGGGTAAGAATAACAATGAAATGTGCTCTTGCTTTGATGTTTTCAAGGATGATTTTCTCAAATCCTCCACTGTCTATGCTTTGGTAATCAAAAAATACATCATAACCATGCATTGTCAGGTTTTGCCAGATAAACAATGCCCACGGTAGATTTGTGCGGCGGTAACTGATGAAAACAGTTTTTTCGATACGTGGCATGAAAACGCTCCCGCAACGACAACAAGGTGATTCCCTAAAATGATGTGTTTATTCTAGACGAAAATCAGGCTGATGGCAACTAATTCCTTGTGATAAAATCACGCCCAACTTAACCAAAGGACGCTTCGGGGGAGCACGAGCCTTTGGCGAAAACTACTTTTCGGAGCACAACCTATGCCTCGACGTTCCCTCGCTCGTCTCTACAAAGACGAGTTCTCTGGCTATTCGCTTGCCAAATTTCAACAAGACCTACTCGCGGGTCTCACCGTCGCCGCGGTGGCGCTTCCGCTGGCGCTGGCGTTCGGCGTCGCCTCGGGCGCGTCCGCCGCGGCGGGGCTGGTCACCGCGATTCTCGCGGGCTTCATCATGGGCTTCCTCGGCGGCGCGCCCTATCAGATCAGCGGACCCACGGGCGCCATGTCCGCGGTTCTGATTGTGCTGGTCAGTCGCTACGGCCTCGAAGGCATCTGGGTGGCGGGTCTCTTTTCGGGCGTACTGCTCCTCCTCATCGGCCTCCTGCGCCTCGGCCGCTTCATCGCCTTCATCCCCTCGGCCGTCATCAGCGGCTTCACCTCGGGCATTGCCCTCATCATCTTCATCGGCCAAATTGACAACTTCCTCGGCGTCAAAACCGAAGCCACTGAAACCGCCGCGCAAAAACTGCTCGGATATTTTCACGGCGGATTCACCCCCGACTGGCACGCGCTCGTCATTGGCATCATCGTCATCGTGACCATGCTCCTCTGGCCGACGAAATGGAACGCGCGCTTCCCCGCTTCGCTCCTCGGCATCGTCCTCGCCACGCTTCTTTCCTCGACGTTGGGGTGGTCTGCCTCGATCATCGGCGACATCCCCCAGACGCTTTTCCTCGCCGACCGCCTCAGTCTCGTCCACATCCCGTGGACGAATCTGCCCGACTTCCTCGCTCCCGTGCTGACGATCACCGCGCTCGGCGCGGTCGAATCATTGCTGTGCGGCGCGGTCGGCTCGAACATGACGGGCGTCCGCTTGCAGGCGAATCAAGAATTGGTCGCGCAGGGCATCGGCAACATGCTCATCCCATTCTTCGGCGGAGTCCCTGCCACGGCCGCGATCGCGCGCTCCAGCGTCGGAATCAAATCGGGCGGACAGACGCGCCTCGTCAGCATCATCCACGCGGTGGGACTGTTGCTCTCGATGTTCTTCCTCGCTCCGTACATGGCGCGGATTCCGCTGGCCGCGTTGGCGGGCGTGTTAATGGTGACGGCCGTCCGCATGAACGAATGGCCTGCGATCAAATTTATTTTTGGCAAGCGCTTCAAAACAGACATGATTGCTTTCACGATCACCATGCTCGCCACCATCGTCCTCGACCTGACGCAAGCCATCTTGATCGGCTCCGTCCTCGCGGGCGCGGTCTTCCTCAACAAGATCGCGGGCATCGAAATTGACGTGGCGGAAGTGGACCGCGAAAAACTCCGTCAGCGCGGCATTGAGACGGAGGGGAAGTGTCAGCACGTGCGCGTCGCCTTTCTGACGGGTCCGCTGTTCTTCGCCGCGACGGGACAGTTCAACGAAGCCTTCCAGAATCTCGGCGACACCCACGCGTTGATCCTCTCGATGCGCGGCGTCCCGTTGATAGACGCGGCGGGCATCGAAGCCATCCATCGCCTGTACGAGCGATTGCACAAGCAAGGCGGCACGTTGATGTTCGCGGGAGTCCACGACAATGTGTGCAACATGCTCAAGCGCGGAGGCGTGAAAGAAACCGTCGGCGAGAAAAACTTCTTCTGGAGCAGCGACCAGGCCATCGTCGAGGCCGAGAAGCGAGGTTGTGGATTCTGCGAGTGATTCGTCATTGCGAGGGCGTACCCGCCCGAAGCAATCTCCTCGTCGGCGCGGGGATTGCTTCGTCGGGAAGAGCGCCCTCCTCGCAATGACGGCAAATTGTTGAAGGCGCGAAGCGCTCGCGCCCAAGTCATCGGATATAATGGGGCAATCCCCGCCCAGGAGTTTCGTATGGATTTCGAGAACACAAATGATTCTGTTACCCGCCGCATCCAGGCTTTCACCGACCGCGTCTCGATGCTTAAGGCCAATGACCTCTATTTTTACAACCAGCCCATAGATGAGATTCTGCCAGGCATGAAGGTACGCGTGCGCGGACGCGAGATGGGAATGTACGCGTCGTACTCCTATCTCGGTTTGGTCGGCCACCCGCGCATCAACGCCGCCGCCAAAGCCGCCGTGGACAAATACGGAACGGGGACGAACGGCGTGCGTTCGCTGGCTGGCACGCTGGCGATCCACACCGAACTCGAAGAGACCATCGCGAATTTCAAACATACCGAAACGGCGATCACCTATTCTTCGGGATACGCCACCAACCTGTCGGTCGTCTCCACGTTGATGGGACGCGGCGATTACGTGTTGTCCGATAAACTGAATCACGCCTCCATCGTGGACGGCTGTCTGATGTCGGGCGCGGAGTTCCGCCGCTTTAAACATAACGACATGGAACACCTCGAAACCATGCTCAAGAATGTGCCAGAGGGCGCGGCCAAAATGGTCATCGCGGACTCGGTCTTCTCGATGGACGGCGATATCATTGACCTGCCGACCATGGTTGCCTTGTGTAAAAAATATGACGCCTGGTTGATGATTGACGAGGCGCACTCGGTCGGCGTGCTGGGCGAAAAGGGGACGGGCATCGAAGAGCATTTCAATATGTACGGCGCGATTGACATCAAGATGGGCACGCTCAGCAAGACCATCCCCTCGGTGGGTGGGTACGTGGCCGCGAAGACAGAGATTGTCAATTATTTGCGTCACGCCAGCCGCGCTTACATTTTCTCCGCCGCGTTGCCGCCCGCCCAAGCCGCCGCCGCGAATGAAGCCTTCAAAGTGATTTTGGATGAACCTGAGCGCATCGTCCGTTTGAACGAAAATACCAAACAATTCATCGGCGGATTGAAGAGCCTCGGCTTCGACACCATGCTGACCGAGACAGCCATCGTCCCCGTGCTGTGCGGCGAAGATGAGGCGGCCTTCGCCCTGACGCGCGAGTGCCAGCATCACGATGTCTTTGTCCTGCCCGTTGTTTCGCCCGCCGTGGGCGAGGGACTCGCCCGCCTGCGCGCCACCGTCACCGCCGCGCATGAGCCAAGCGAGATCGAACGCGCGATGGATGTGATCGGCGAGGCGGGGAAGAAATTGGGGATTATTAAGTGAGGAGAGAGTAGAGAACAGAGAGTAATGAATAGTCCGCCGAAAGGCGGACTGTTTGCTTTATCTTGGAAGCCATTCAATGGAAACCAGAGAATTCACCGATTCAAATTCTTTGTCGCCCGTTAAAACTATCCCGCCAAGACTTTGGGCGCAAATCACCGCAAAGGCATCTGCATACGAAAGGGCATGATTGGCCTTAATATGAGCCGCGGCAAGGACGGTTTGATTATCTGCAGGGATAATTTGAAGGGGAAGTTGCTGTACCACAGATAAAACTTCATGCGCCTTGGATAATCCTTTTTCCCGTTCGATGATGTAAAGAACCTCCCCCAGATTGACGATGCTCATCGTAACAAGCGCCTGTCCCTTTTCGGCTTTTTCCAGCGCTTTTTGAACACGTTCCATACCTGCTTCACCCTGTAAATAGGCGAGCAACGCAAAACCGTCCAACACAAAGACGGGCTTATCTGCCACGTTGGCGCTCTTTTTTGTGTTCGTCGAGTAATGCCTTTGTCAGCGACGCGCCGCCTTTTAACATTCCCGCAGCCTGATTGACTGGCTTCTTTAAAGCAGGAATGATCGCCAGTACTCCGCCATAATCCACGAGTGTTACCGTCGCGCCAGAGTGGAGATCGTATTTTTTTCGCAGTTCGGCTGGGATGACCACCCAACCTTTGTTGGAAATCGTTAGTTCCATAGCGTTATACCTTTCTGCTTAAAAGTATAACACGGACAGGGCGCTTTGTTGTGAAAATATCTGATTACTGGATAGTTTCCAGATCCTTCACCAGCAACTGCTTATCCTCCTCATCTTCCACCTTCTCCGCGCAAGACCACGCTTGTGCGAGATATTCCTTCATCTTTTCTGTGTTCCCCGCCACCATTTCGGCGCGGGCGAGGGCCTCGTAGCCAAAGCCGATGAAGACGATCTCCGCTCCCTCCCGCGCGGATTTCAGCGACATCTCGCCGTAGCGCCGCGCGTTGTCGGCCTGTCCCAGCAAGGCGAAGACGCGCGAGACCTGCCAGTAGCCGATGGAGAAATTCGTCGGCGTCGCGTCCTCGCGCTGGGACCAATGCCAGAGCGAGGCCATCGCCGTCTGCAACATGGACGCGTCCTCCTTGGGCGTGCGATGCGCTTTATCCATGAAGGTCCAGGTCTGGTTGTAGCAATCCGCCGAAAAGTATTTATGCGCGGCGGTCACGTCGAAGGTGGGGGAATTGGGCATGGGAATCTCCTTGTGTCGGTTCCGATAAAATTCAAGGCCATGATACCAAACTCTGATAGTTCCTGAGAGATTTTTATAACATTTTTCTTATAAATTAATCTTACAATCGCCACATCAGTTGAGTAATCGCGTACAAGTTTTATGGAGTTGAGAATATGAAATGGCAATGGAAAATCGGACGCTTCTTTGATATCGACGTGTACATGCACGCCACTTTTTTACTTTTGATCGGTTGGGTGGGCATTTCGCATTGGCTCGACCAGCAGAGTTGGGCGGCGGCGCTTTCGGGCATCGCCTTCATCCTTCTGTTGTTCCTCTTTGTCGTGATGCATGAATATGGTCATGCCCTCACCGCCCGCAAGTTTGGCATCAAGACGCGCGATATCACGCTCTATCCCATCGGTGGGGTGGCGCGGTTGGAGCGCATGCCCGAGAAGCCGATGGAGGAATTTTGGGTCGCGCTGGCGGGTCCCGCGGTGAACGTAGTTCTGGCGATCGCGCTCTTCGGCTGGCTCATCCTGACGAACACCCTCGAGCCGTTGACGGGATTGACCGTCGCGAGCGGATCCTTCATCGAGCGCCTCGCCCTTGTGAACGTTTCGCTCGTTCTCTTCAACCTTCTGCCGGCCTTCCCCATGGACGGCGGACGCGTCCTTCGGGCGCTGCTCGCCACGCGCATGGACTACGTGAAGGCCACGCAGACCGCCGCCACGATCGGTCAGGGCATGGCTCTGCTGTTTGGGTTGGCTGGCCTGTTCGGCAACCCGACCCTGCTGTTCATCGCCTTATTCGTGTGGATCGGCGCTTCGCAGGAAGCCAGCATGGTGCAGATGAAGAACTCGATCAGCGGCATCCCCGTCACCCGCGCCATGATGACCGACTTCCACTCTCTCTCGCCGCGAGATAGTCTCGCGCAGGCGGTGGCGTTGCTCCTGGCTGGCTCGCAGCACGACTTCCCCGTAGTGGACGCGAACGGAAATGTCGCGGGCATCCTCGAACGTGACCGCTTCATGACCGCCCTCGCCCAGCACGGACAGTCCGCCGCGGTGATGGACTTCATCCGCCGCGACCTGCCCTCGGTCGACTCGTACGAAATGGTCGAGATGGCGTTGATGCGTTTGCAGGAGGCCGAAGCGAAGACCCTGCCCGTGATGCACGCGGGACAGTTCGTCGGCCTCATCACGGCCGAGAACATCACCGAGTTTCTGATGATCCGCTCCGCGCTGAAGGCCTCGGGCATCGTGATCGTCCCTGCCTGATGAGAGAACTCTTAACCGCAGAGAATTGACAAGAGCCCGCATCATTCTGTATACTGCGCACACTCCGATGGGGAGTAGCCGCCCGCAAGGGTTGGGCAGTCGTCAATACGGACTTCGGTCTCGGCTGTTCAGTGAAAGGCAAGACCATCGCCAAGAATCATTTTGGCGGTGGTCTTTTTTTATCCAGGGATGCGTGGCGCCTTGGAGCCTATCCGAAAAAATCCTCGGAGTGCGGACTTAAGTCCGCACTCCGATAGGACAAATCTTATTGAATGAAACGCTACGCATAAACTGAGGAGAGAATCATGTTAGACCAGATTGAAGCAACCATTTTGGCAACCTTGCAAACCGTCTTCGACCAGTTCGGCTGGGCAGGCGTGTTCGGCTTGATGGTTTTTGAAAACGCCACAGGCATCACGCCCAGCGAAATCATCCTGGGTTTCGCTGGCTGGATGCTGATCGAGCGCCACGCCCTGCATCCCAGCCTGATCTTCCTCGGCGGAGCGTATGCCGCGCTGGGCAGCGCCATCGGCGCGTCCATCACCTATTGGGTGGCGCGGCTCGGCGGACGTCCCGTCATCGAAAAGTTCGCCCGCTTCTTCCGCATGGACATGGCGCACGTCACGCGCGCCGAGGAGCAAGTCCACAAATTTGGAACAGGCATCGTCTTGATCGGTCGCGTCATCCCTGGCGTTCGCACGCTCATCAGCATTCCTGCGGGGCTCGTGCGGATTCCTTTTCCAAAATTTTTCTTTGCCACGCTCATTGGCGCCTACGTTTGGTGTACCCTGTTAATCGGCATCGGTTATATACTTGGACATGAATGGATGCTCATCAGCCAGTACATCAAGCAATATCTCCCTTTCATTTTAATCGGCGGCCTGCTGGCGGTAAGTGGCTACATGGTCTTTCATTATCGAAAGCAATTCTCACGGCTCGAGATGGAATAAACAAGGAATCACATGAATTGGCATCTCATTGACATCAAACAAAATCTAGCCAATCTTGGCGTGACGCAAGAGCGCGGACTTTCCCAATCCGACGCGGAAACGCGCCTCGTCCAATATGGCCGCAACGAACTCGTCGAAAAAGGCGGGCGTACCCCGCTGAAAATTTTCTGGGAGCAGATCACCGCCACGATGGTTCTCATCCTCATCGCGGCCGCGGTCGTTGCTGGCCTGCTTGGCGACACCAAGAACACCATCGCCATCGGCGCCATTGTTTTGCTATATGCGATCCTCGGATTTGTGCAGGAATATCGCGCCGAACAGGCCATCGCTGCGCTGAAGAAACTTTCCGTGCCCGAAGTGCGCGTCTTCCGTGACGGGAAGCTGGTTCCGCTCTCCGCGCGTGACCTCGTCCCAGGCGACATCCTCCAGCTCGAGGCGGGCAATGTCCTGCCCGCGGACGTGCGTCTGCTGGAAGCGGTCAACCTGCGAATCCAAGAGGCCGCGCTGACGGGCGAATCCGAACCCGTCGAGAAGCAGACCGCCGCGCTATCAGGCGACGACCTTCCGCTCGGCGACCGTCGCAACATGAGTTACATGGGCACCATCGTCACGCAGGGACGCGGCCTGGCGCTCGTCGTCGCTACGGGGATGCAGACCGAACTCGGCAAGATCGCCAATCTCATCCAGCAGAGCGACACGGGGCAGACGCCGCTCCAAAAGCGCCTCGACCGACTTGGAAAGAATCTCGCCATCGTGGGCGTGGTCATCGCGGTCTTCATTGCCGTGTTGGGACTCTTACGCGGCGACGAGTTGCGTCACATGCTGTTGACCGCGGTCAGCGTGGCGGTGGCCATCGTCCCCGAGGGGTTGCCCGCCGTGGTCACGATCACGCTGGCGCTTGGCGCGCAACGCATGTTGGCGAAGAACTCCCTCATCCGCAAACTCCCCGCCGTGGAAACCCTCGGCTCGGTGACGGTCATCTGCTCCGACAAGACGGGCACCCTCACCGAGAACCGCATGACCGTCGTTGTATTGGACGTGGCCGACCACGCGTTGGATTTGACCGAAGAAATGGATCGCAGCGGCTCGTTCACTGCGACCCGCAGCCTGGGCACACCCGCCCAATCCGCTCTCTCGCTGACGGCCATCGGCGGCGCGCTGTGCAACGACGCCCGTCTCATTGACGAGGGCGACGACCGCTTCCACACGCTCGGCGACCCGACCGAGGGCGCGCTCGTGGCGGCCGCGGCCAAGATGGGCTACTGGAAGTCCTCGCTGGATACCTCGTTCCCGCGCGCGGCCGAGTTGCCCTTTGACTCCGAGCGCAAGCGCATGACCACCGTCCACCATCTCGGTCAATTCGATGGGACGGTTCTCGCGGGCTTGGAGATCGGTAGTCACCATTACATCGCCTTCACCAAAGGCAGCGCGGATGGGTTGCTGGGGATCTCGAGCCAGGTTTGGGTGAATGGTCAAGCCCAGAAAATGGACGACCAGTTCAAGGTCAGGATCGAAGCGGCGAACGAGCGTCTTGCCAAGAAGGGGATGCGCGTCCTCGGCGTCGCGTTCCGTCTGCTGGACTCGATCCCCGAAGTCATCCAAACGGATCTGGAACAGAACCTGACGTTCATCGGCCTGTTCGGGATGATCGACCCGCCGCGCGCCGAAGTGAAAGACGCGGTGGCGGTGACGAAGAGCGCGGGCATCCGCACGGTGATGATCACGGGCGACCATCCGCTCACCGCGGCGGAGATCGCGCGGCAGTTGGGCATTGCCGAGACGGGACGCGTGTTGACAGGCGCGGAGATCGAAGCCCTGTCGTTCGACGAATTAAAAAATGTGGTGGACGAGGTGCAGGTTTTCGCACGTGTCTCGCCCGAACACAAATTGAAAATTGTGCAAGCCTTGCAGGAGCGCGGACACATCGTCTCGATGACGGGCGACGGCGTGAACGACGCGCCTGCGCTCAAGCGCGCCGACATCGGCGTGGCGATGGGCATCACGGGCACGGACGTGTCGAAGGAAGCCGCCGACATGGTTCTGCTCGACGACAACTTCGCGACCATCGTCAGCGCGGTGAAAGAGGGGCGGGTGATCTACGACAATATCCGTAAGTTCGTGCGCTTCAGCGTGGCGGGGAATATCGGCAAGGTGCTGGTGATGTTGCTCGCTCCGTTCTTGGGCAAGCCCATCCCGCTGTTGCCGTTGCAGTTGCTGTGGCTCAACCTGTTGACCGACGGCCTGCTCGGACTCGGCATCGGCGTGGAGAACGCCGAGAGCGACACGATGAAGCGCGCGCCGTACTCGCCGAAGGAAGGCGTGTTCAGCCGCGGCGCAGGCGTGCAGGTAGTGTGGGTCGGCGCGTTGATCGGCGCCCTCGCGCTGGGACTCGGCGCGTGGTATTACTTCACGGGTCGCGAGCAGTGGCAGACAATGGTCTTCACGTCGCTGGCATTCATGCAGGTCTTCCAGGCGCTGGCTTCGCGTTCAGCCAAGGATTCGCTGTTCAAGATCCGTTTGATGAGCAATCCGTTGCTGGTCGCCATGGCATTGACCGTGGTCGTGTTGCAACTGGTTGTGCTTTACATCCCATTCCTGAGCAATTTCTTCAACGTGGTTCCGCTGAGCCTGTGCGACCTGTCCATCGCGGCTGGGAGTGGGGTGGTGGTGTTTGGGGTGATGGAGATGGCGAAGAGGGTGGGGAGGAGAGAGTAGTAAACAGAAAGCAGAGATATCAAAGCCTGCCTCGCAAGAGAGCAGGCTTTTTTTATTGCCGCGACAGAAAAACCTTTCCCCAAACACTCCATTTTGTAACAAAAGTCACTGCAAGGAAGGAACTTAGCGGCTAATATAGGGTTTATTCAGATAAATCTTGTGAAATAAGCCACATTACACAAAAGGAGAATGCTATGAGCGAGAAGAATGCACACGAAAGCCCCGAAGCGGCGAAATGGCAGAAGATCTTCGACAATATCTGGTTGTTGTTCCTGCTTTCGCTGGCCATCAGTACCGTGGTTTACAACGTGTGGGGAATCGTTGACCTGTTGAACGTGCCGCCTGCCCCGTAGGCCAAATCTAAATAGGAGAATAAACAATGTTAGCTCCCGAACGAATCTGGTGGAAACCTCTTGGCCGCCTCGAAAAGACCTGGCTGACGGTGGCCTTCGTGTGGTGCATCTTCCTGACCCTGATGATGCCGCTCTGGTATTTCATGGGCAAGCAGAATGTGCCGACCGAAACGTATAAAATCTCTGGTGCGGATTTCTCCGCGAAGGTGAACGCCTTTGTGGATCAATACAAAGTTGGAGAGGAAACCCTCAACGGCGTGACCTTCCCCGTAGTCGCGCCGCCCGCTGGCTCCGATGTGTACTTGCGCGCCAGCGCCTGGCAGTGGTATCCCATCCTGCAATTGGAAGTGGGCAAGACCTACCGCCTGCACCTGTCCTCGATGGATTTGCAACACGGCTTCTCGCTCCAACCCGTGAATATCAACCTGCAAGTCCTGCCGGGCTACGATTACGTCGCCACCATTGTCCCGACCTCGACCGGCGACTTCACCGTGGTCTGCAATGAATTCTGCTCGCTTGGGCATCACACGATGGTCGGCAAGATCATCGTGAAATAGGAGGCTTTCGATGGCTACACTTGCTCCCACTACTCCCTGGACGGCAGGCGCGAAGGATGACTATCGCGTCTGCAACGTGACCACGCTCAAAGTGGACATGCACACCGAACGCCTCATCATTGCCAACGCGGTGATGGCGGTCGTCACTCTCGTGCTGGGCGGACTCTTCGCCCTGCTGATCGCGCTCACCCGCTGGCAGGCCATTCACCTGCTCGACGCCACCTGGTTCTACCGCCTGCTCACCCTGCACGGCATTGATATGCTCGTGGCGTGGATCGTGTTCTTCGAAATGGCCGGCCTGCACTTCGGCTCCACCGCCCTGCTCAACGCCCGCCATGCCGCGCCCAAACTGGCCTGGTTCGGCTGGATCCTGATGACCATCGGCGGCCTGATGGTGAACGGCGTGGTTCTCTTCGACGCGAAGAGCATCGTCATGTTCTCCGCGTATGTGCCGCTCAAGGCGCATCCGCTGTTCTACCTAAGTTACATCCTCTTTGCGGTCGGCGCGCTGATCCAGGTCATCACCTTCTTCATCAATATCGTGGTTGCCAAGCGCGAAGGCAAAGTCCCCGGATCGTTGCCGCTGGCCGTCTTCGGTTTGATGACCGCCGCCATTCTCGCCGTCTACACCCTGCTCGAGGGCGCGGCGGCTGTCGTCCCGGCCTTCTTCTGGTCCTTGGGCTGGATGCAGAATTACGACCCTGGCATCTACCGCAACTTCTTCTGGGGTTTTGGGCACCCCGCCCAACAGGTCAATCTGGCCGCGATGGTTTCCATCTGGTACATGCTCGCGCAGATGACCGTCGGCATCCGCCCCGTCAACGAGAAGTTCTCGCGCCTCGCCTTCATTCTCTACCTGTTCTTCATCAACCTTGGCTCGGCGCATCATCTTTTGGTTGACCCCGGCCTCTCGTTCGCGTGGAAAGCCGTCAACACCTCCTACGCCATGTATCTGGCTGTACTCGGCTCGATGATGCACGCCTTCTCGATCCCGGCCGCGATGGAAATTGCCCTGCGTGCCAAGGGGTTCACCAAAGGACTTTTCGGCTGGCTTCGCAACGCTCCGTGGGGTGAGCCTGGCTTCTCTGGCATGGTCATGTCCATGATCCTCTTCGGCTGGGTGGGCGGCGTCACAGGCGTCACCATCGGCACCGAACAGATCAACATGCTGGCGCACAACACCCTGCGCCTACCCGGTCACTTCCATGCCACCGTCGTCGGCGGAACCACCACTGCCTTCATGGCCTTCACTTACTACGTCATCCCGCTCATTTTCCGCAAGGAACTCAAACTTAAGAGTTGGGCCAAGTGGCAGCCCTACGTGTACGGCTTCGGTTCCCTGCTCGTCTCGCTCGGCATGATCACCAGCGGCTTGCAAGGCGTCTCCCGCCGCAACTGGGACATCACCTTCGCGGGCGTCGTCCCCGGCACGGTTGACCTGACCCTCGCCATCTTCGGCATCGGCGCGCTGATCGCCGTCACGGGCGGCATCATGTACGTGACCATCGTGCTGGTCTCCATCCTCACCGGCCCGCGTGTCGAGCCCACCCAAATGCTCCTGCTGACGGGTACGCACAACCCCCTGCTCGAGTCCACCAAACTCACCGACCGCGACATGGAACTCCCCAAGAACCAACCCAAAGGCACGCTCGTTCTCGTCTTTGCTTTCCTGGCCTGGTTCGCCATCTACTACCTCACCAACTGGTGGTTGCTGGGTCGCACCTGGTTCATTCGCTAACAAGCTCTTTCTCCTTTTGAATCCCGCCCAGGGTCCAGCGCCCTGGGCGGGAAAAATTATCGGTATGATCGCCCCCCTCCTCCTCGGTCTACTTGGAAGCCTCGGCCATTGCGTGGGCATGTGTAGCGCCATCGTCATCCTCTTCGACCGCCAGCCCCTTTTTCAAAACAAACTCGCATGGATCCTCGCCCACGCCGGGCGCATCACCTCCTACATTTTGCTCGGCCTGCTCTTCGGACTCTTCGGTCAAACCCTCTGGTCGTTCGAACGCCTGCAAGCCATCTTCTCCTTCCTCTTCGCCCTCCTCGCCTTTTACATGGCCTCCGCATTCATCGGGTGGACTCCCTCTCCCGAACTGATTCTCACCTCGCTGACTCAACGCTGGGGACGTGCCATCCGCGCCTTTCGCGCCGCTTCACTCCCGACCTCGTATCTGCTCGGCCTTCTCTGGGGTTTTCTTCCATGTGGCCTTGTTCTCACCGCCCTGCTGACAGCCATGGCCTCCGCTAACATCCTCCTCGGCGCATTAACGATGCTTGTCTTCGGCCTTGCCACCATACCCAGCCTATTTGCCGTCAAATGGCTGGCCGGACGCGCCCTTACCCGTCAATGGGGACGCGCTCTCGCTTCACTGGCGATGATGCTCTTCGGCTTCCAATTCGCCATGCGTGGGTTTGCGTCATTGGGAATGGTCGGGCATTTCATGGTCGGTTCGGTGATGTTCTGGTAATAAAGACAGGCCCTCAAAGAAGATAATCATGCCACGCGTTCGTAGTATGTTGAATTCAACACAATGAGGAGAGCGAAATCCCAATGAAAGCGAAAAACTCCGATACCCAGTTTGAAAATCTAAGTGCGGGCTACGATGGAATTGTTGATTACCACAACAACCTGGTGCAAATCCGTTTCACTGTGGCTGGGCTTTCCATCGCGGCAGACGGATTCCTGGCCAGCGCTTTTTTTCAAACCGACGCCGTTGTACTTTCCAGGATCATCATCTCGATACTTGGCATTGTCCTAACGTTCATCTGCGGAATGTTGGAAATCCGCACGTTTCAACTTTTAAACAAACTTCTGAAAGGTGGGTATGAAATCGAAAAAATTCTTGGGCTCAATGAAGAACAAGGTATGTTTTCCATTTTGATGCAAACTCAGATTCTGCCTCGTTTCTTAAGCAAACCGATGAAAAGACCAGCAAAGAGGGAAGGGAAGTTCATATTCTCCCATTCGGTCATGTTCGGTCTGCTCTATGCGTCCGTCTTCATTTTTTGGTTGACGATGCTTGCCCTTGTGCTTTTGAAAATTGTTTGACAAAGATAACAAAAGTAGCTCGGTGTAGTGACCGAAGTATTGCGCCATTAAAGGATAAGGAGACATCCCATGAACTTGCAATCCATCTGGTCTGCGCTAGAAGAATCATACGGTGTGTGCAGTGACACCAGCGCCCCGTCTATCGAAAAATTTGCGGAGGGAAACCATCTATCGGGTGGGTATTGGTCGTGGGGTCCCGCCATCATCCTTTTTCCAGACGAACCCATCTCGTCCGTACAATGGATGAAAATCTTTCCCTACGGCATCCCGCAGACAATAAATGGGCGCCTCGCATCCGCCGCAGAGGGAGGGTATTTGGTGAAAGATGGCGAAAGATTCCGCTCCACTGAAAAAGGGAAAGCCGCCGCCCATCAGGGTTTGCAAGCGCTGACGGATGGCATTGCCGATCTGCATCCCCTTCCGCCCAATGACCTTCAATGTCTTGTAGATTATCTTGTTCGATTATCCGACGCGTCGTTTGCCGCGCCCGATCCGCCGCCCAAGTTTTGCCTGACCCATTACAAAAACTACAAAAGCACATTCGACGGCACCGCGCCTTTGAACCGACTCTTCGTCCACTACTTCAAGGAACTGGATTTCTACCGGATGGACTCGCACATGGCGGCATGGAGAAGCCATAACTTTGAAGGCAATCGCTGGGAGGTGTTCAGCGAAGTATGGGGCGGTAAGAACAACACGCTCGATAAGATTTTCGATGAACTATCGTTTCGAGGAATCACTCGCGAGGAATACGCCAGCATCTTGCAGGAACTCGTCGAACGTGGATGGATTCAACAAGATGGCAAAACGTACCAGCCCACAGCCGAAGGCAAATGCCTCCGCGACGAAGCCGAATCGTTGACCGACGAATACTTCTTCGCGCCGTGGTCGTGTCTGAATGAATTGGAGTTGGAGGAGTTGGCGAGTCTCGCAGGTCAACTGCGGGATGGGTTGAAAAATCTGGAAAGCAAATAAGGAGCATGTGATGAACCTCAAACCCATCTGGTCTGCGCTCGAAGAAAGTTCGGAAATTCTGTTTGATAATTATGCCTACCCTGCCGCGGACAAAGTCGCGCAGGAACTTTCACTGCCCCCTGGCTACTATGCCTGGGTGACGGTAATTTGGTTGTTCGATGCCACTCCGTTTTCCATCGCCCAGTTCATGCGATACTTTCCATACGGGCTTGCGCAGGTGAACGATGAGCGGCTTACCTCCGCAGTTCAGCAGGGATATTTGGCGCACGACGGCCAGGGGAAATATCGCGCAACCGAGTTGGGAATAACCGCCGCGCTTCGACTCATCCAGGCAGGGAATAATGACATGGCGACTCTCACTCCCATACCCAAAGAGTCGTTGCGGGCGCTTGGCAATCTCCTTGCCCGCATTTCAGACGCGGCGTTCAACTTGCCTGAACCGCCCGCACATGTTTTGATAAAAGCCAAACGAGACCTCTACCAGCGGACGGGGACATTCGCGGCTCTCGAAGGTTTTCCTGCCCACTGCCTGCTATTGGAAGGACATCGCGATGATTGTTATTACGCTACGTGGAGCGCGCACGGCGTCGAAGGTCACACGTGGGAAGTACTCGACTCTCTCTCGAACAGCGACTCAATACCATTCGCCGACCTGCACGCCAACCTCAGCCGCCGCGGCGTGACGGAGGAAGTCCACGCGGCGGATGTGAGGGAACTCGTCGGGCGCGGGTGGGCGGAGGAAAGTTCAGGCGTAGTCAAAGCCACCGAAGCGGGCAAACAGGCGCGGGTGGAGGTCGAAGCGGAGACGGAACGTCTCTTCTTCGCGCCGTGGTCGTGCTTGAATAAGTCCGAGTTGGAAGAGTTGGCGAGCCTCGCGAGGCAATTGCGGGATGGGTTACAAGCAATGAAAGGAGAAATCCATGAGTGAAAATATCAACGGCGTGGAAGTTGGCGAACTGCTGGAGTTTAAGAACATTTGCGCCCAGCATCCCGAAAAAGCCGAACGCAATCCCGCGCTCGTCGCGCATTGGGAGGGCGGCTCGCGCTCGCGGGTTGAGTTCAAAGGCATGACCGTCCATCTCGGCGGTGACGATGAATTCAACCCGATGCAAATGTTCCTCGCCACCCTGGCCGCCTGCGACGTGGATTTGATCGCCATGCACGCCTCCTTCCTCGGACTCAAGATCGAATCCCTTTCAGTGGAAGCGACGGGACATTTCAACGTCTGCTCGTATCTCGGTCTGGACGGGGCGCCGGGTTCGGGCTACGACAGCATTTCCTACACGGTGAAAATCTCCGTCCCCGACGCAACGCCTGAACAGATCGCCTATCTGCGCGAGCGCTGTGAACGCTCCTCGCCTGTAGGTGATTCCATGTCGCGTGCGATCCCGTTGAAGTTGGAATTTGCCGCGAATACATAACTCGTAGAAGATCCAACCTCCAACCCCGATCTCGTTGTGATTTCATTGCACAGCATACCCGCTGACCTCCTCCACGCTCATCGTTTCCCCCTCCTTCCAGGCGGACGTGAACTCCTTCTTTCCCATCGCCTTCTTTGTCAGGGCAAGATGCTTCTCATAGTCCGCGCATTCGACAGGCGGGAGGGGGATTTCCATTTGCTCACGTAAGCGATGAGCCGCGCCGAAGAGACGCGCGGCGCGATCGGCTTGGGCGTGGAGAATGCTCAGTTTGGCGAATCCCTCCAGGGGGTAGGGAAGAAGCGGGAGGGCTTCGGTCAGGGTCAGAGATTTAAGGTAAAGGCCGCGGGCGGAGTCCAAATCCCCTTGCACACGCGCCACGTCCGCGCGGGTGAGATAGGCGAGCGAGTGGTCGGTGC
The DNA here is from genome assembly GCA_016234485.1 of Chloroflexota bacterium. GTDB lineage: Bacteria > Chloroflexota > Anaerolineae > Anaerolineales > Villigracilaceae > Denitrolinea. The sequence continues at coordinate 70,311 of JACRBL010000010.1, read as the reverse complement.
GTTCGGTGTTGCCGCTCTGTTCAAAGATGGTGAGACTTTCATCGAGCGCGGCGCGGGCTTCGTTTGGTTGGGAGTCATAGTAATGAAGCAAACCGAAATCCCTCAAGACCCGAGCCAGGTTGATTTGTCCTGTGGCGGCGCGTTGAATGCGCAAGGCTCTTTCGAGATGTACGCGGGCAGTGGCAAAATCGCCTTGCAGGGTTGCGGTGACGCCAAGATGATTGTAGGCGGCGGCGTTGTCGGTGGCAAAGCCGTGTTCAAGCGTAATGGCAAGCGCGCGCTCGAAGAAGTCTTTGGCAAGGGCGAACTTTCCCATGCGCATGGCGCGCAGCCCGAGCAGGCGTTGCTGCCATGCGACATTGTTCGTGTCGCCGACCGCACGGAAAGTTTCGATGCTGGCTTCATGCGTCGCCAATGATTTTTTTGTATCGCCTTCGTTCCAGTAACAGATGGCAATATCCATCAGCGGATGCGCGAGGTTCCACAGGTCGCCGCATTCGCGCAGGATGAAGATGCTTTGTTCGAAGTGGACACGCGCCTGTTTGGGATTGCCGTCAATTTGCGCCAGATGACCGAGACAATGCAGGCAACTGCCCATGCCCCACGCGTCCTCCGCGCGGGTGGCAAGTTGATAGCCATGCTCAAAGACTTCACGCGCTTTGACAAAATCGCCTTCGACCCACGGCGCACCGCTGCTGACATAAACCGCATGAATCATTTCGGGCGTGTCGCCGATTTCTTCGTAGATGCGAATCGCTTCGCTGGCGTGGTCTCGAATGAGTTGGGAATCATTTTCGAACTTTGGAGTTTCCAGAATCAGCGCGGCGATTCCGAGATGGACTTTGGCGCGGTATTTTGCGGGGATGGATTCCGCTTCTGATTCCTTTATGGCTGATTCCAGCCATTGGAGTCCTTCTCCCGCGTATGCTCTCATCTTCCAAAATTCAGAGAGCGCGCCCGCGAGACGCATGGCGGTCTCGGCTTTGTGATTCTTCAGCGACCAATCCAGCGCGGCGCGGAAGTTGTCGTGGTCGGCTTCGAGTTTCGCGAGCCATTCGACTTGTCCGTGTTTGCGGAGATTCGGCTCGGCGCGTTCGGCGAGTTCGACACACCAGCGGGCGTGGGATTCCTGCGCACGGTCATCTTCGTTCAGCGTTTTTAATTTTTCGTGTGCGTATTGGCGGATGGTTTCAAGCATGAAAAATCGTGGGGCGGGATGGTATCCCGCCGATTGCGGATTGCCATCACCTGCACTTGCGTGCGGTGCAAGTGTCCGCACCACGCCAACGTGAATCAAGGATTTGTTGGTGAGTTGTGTCAGCCAATCCAATACGCGTTCTTTCGCTTCGCCGTCATCACAGCAAACAGATTCCGCCGCTTCGAGAGTCCAGCCGCCTGTGAAAACGGATAGACGACGAAACAGCGACTGTTCCGCTTCGGGGAGCAGGTTGTAACTCCAGTCGATCGCGGCGCGTAAGGTCTGCTGGCGCGGGAGCGCGGCGCGGCTTCCGCCCGTCAGCAAAGCAATTGCGTTATCGAGTCGCGCCGAGATTTGTTCGAGACTCAACATCTTGACTCGGCTGGCGGCGAGTTCGACGGCAAGCGGAATGCCATCGAGCCGCGTACAAACTTCTGCAATCACCGAAGTGTTCGACGCATCCAACACAAACGACGGCTGGACGAGCCGCGCGCGTTCGGCGAAGAGTCGCGCCGCGTCGGTCATCTCCAGCGACGGCACGCGTAGCGCAAGCTCGCCCTCAATCCCAAGCGACTCGCGGCTGGTGGCAAGTACGCGCACGTTCGGGCAAGTCGCCAGCAAACGCGATGCAAACTTCGCCGCGCCGTCAATCAGGTGTTCGCAATTGTCGAGCAAAATCAGCGCCGCGCGGTCGCGCAAAAATCCAAACAGAGCGTCGGGGTCGTTGTGTTCCACTTCCAGCGCGCCCGCCACCGCCCGCGGAATCAAATCCGCTTCGGTGATGGATGCCAACTCCACCAGCCACACGCCCTGCGGAAATTGCGCCAGAAGTCCGCGCGCGGCTTCGATGGCGAGACGGGTCTTGCCGACGCCGCCTGAACCTGTCAGCGTGACGAGTCGATTCTGCGCGAGTTCAAATCGGACGCGCTCCGCTTCGTTCTCGCGACCGATGAAACTGGTCACTGCGGAAGGGAGATTGTTTCTCACTGACGGTTTTCCCTGCAACCCGCCCGCGCGGATTTTTTCGTGCAGGGCTTTCGTCTCCGCTTCGGGTTCGATTCCGAGTTCCTTTTGCAGGGTCGCTGCGCATTGCTGATACTGCCGCAGCGCGGACGCATGTTCGCCCGCGAGTTCGAAGGCAATCATCAACTGCCTGTGCGCGGACTCGTTCAACGCGTCCAGCGCGAGCCAACGTCGGGCGAAGGGAATCGCTTCGGACGCACGGTTCGAGTCGCAGTAGCCGCGAGACAAAGTTTCGAGTGCGGACGCCAACTCACGACGGAGCAAGTCCGCTTGGAAGAATGCCCAGTCATCGAAGGCGGGCGCGTCTTTGAGCGTGAAACCTGCGAGGAAGTGGTCGGTGTAGAGCGAGGCGGCTTGGGCGAGGGAAATGAATCTCGAAGCAGAATCAGGTGCGGGGTCGTGTGAAGCGTTGATGAGGGCGCGGAAGCGAGTCACGTCGAGGTCAATCTCGCCCGTGAGTCGAATCTCATCGCGGTCGGAATCCATCCAGCCATCGCCCAATGCCTGATTGATTTCCCACAACGCATGGCGGAGGTTGGCGAAGGCGCGTTCCTGCGATTGCTCCGCCCAGAAAAGCGCGGCAAGGGATTCGCGTGAATGTGGTTGATTTGAATTGCAAGCGAGGTAAATGAGAAGCGCGAGCGTTTTGCGGCGCGCGGTTTCGATGGGCGCGTCGTCGAGCGTGACACGCGGCGCGCCGAAGAGATGGGCAGCGAGATTGGCCATGGGCGAATTATATTTTATTGCAACGATTTGTGAGACGATTTTGCAACGCCAGTTTTTTATACTGGGGAAAATTCAGACAAAAAAGGAGAAAATATCATGTTGAAATTTGCTTGCAAGGACACAGGCGTGGATTGCGATTTCGTCGCCACGGGCGAAACGGCGGAGGAGATCAAGGAGAAGGCGTTTGCGCACGCGGGCGTTGTCCATGCCGAGATTCTCAACTCAATGACCGATGAGCAGAAGGCGGATCTGGCAAAGACGCTCGAAGCGAATATCAAACCCGTATAGCGGGAAAGAAAGTGACAGTTACCTTCAAGGTGACTGTCACTTCAAAGGAGAAACTTATGTCCACATATTTCATCTTTCACGTCCGCATTCACGACACAGAGAAAATGAATGCGTATTACGACAAGGCAGGCGCGACGATTGAACCGTTTCATCACGAAATTCTGGTTATTGACAATAACACGGAGATGCTCGAAGGGAATATGGATTTACCGCGAACGGTGGTGATTAAATTCGACTCGCGCGAGGAAGCGCTGCGCTGGTACAACTCCGACGCCTATCGGGAAGCGCGTCCCCTGCGTTTGGCGGCGACGGAGGGTTATACCGTGTTGGTGGATGGACTAGAGTAAGGGGAGGAAGAAATAACAACATGACCCAACAAACGCCCACCGTCAATCCCTGGTCGGACGACGACAACTCCGCCTTCCTTCGCCTGCGGATGAAGACCTTCTGGAATTTCGATTACTTTGAGCAGATCATCCTTCCGCTTCTCGACATCCCCCAAAGCGGGCGCGTCCTAGACGTGGGCTGCGGCAACGGCGGCATTTCGCTTCTCCTCGCGGACCTCAGACCTGATCTCTCCATCCTCGGCGTTGACTTTGAACCCAAGCCCCTCGAAGACGCGTCCGCGTATGCCGCGCGCAATGGACTCAAGAATCTGACCTTCGAGCAGGGCGACGCGCACAATTTGAAATACGAAGATGAATCGTTTGACGCCGTCCTTTGTCAAACCGTGTTGACTCACGTCCGCGACGCGCAGACGGTCATCAAAGAAATAACGCGCGTTCTCAAACTCGGCGGAGTCTTCTTCGCGGCGGAATACACCGACAGCGCCATGTCCAATTACGACAACGTCCACTTCGACAAACGCGGTGAAGACTGGTATCGCGAGTATTATCGAATCAATCTTTTGTTCATGAAGGGGAAGAAGGCTTTGGGACGCGGCGATAACACCATCGGTGTGCGCGTGCCATTATTGGCAACACAGGCGGGGCTGGATGTGTACGATGTGCGGCTCAACGACCGCGCCATGCACGTCTTCCCGCCGTATCGCCACGAGAAACAGCGCAACTATCTCGAATTGGTCAAAACAGCGAACATCGTTGACAATGATGAAAAATGGCTGAGGCTGGATATCGAAACCGTAATGGCGGGCGGCGGGACGGAAGAAGATGGTTGCTGGTTCCACCACGCGATTGACAGCGCGGGAATCGTGAAGGCAATCGAAGAAGGCACATTCACAGCGACGGGTTCGTTTCCGTTGTATTTGACGTTCGCGAGAAAACCGTAAGTCGGATTGGCAATCCTACCTACCATCTGGAGAATCAAATGACATCCCATCCCCTTACAGGACAAACCGCCATCGTCACAGGCGGGGGGTGTAGGTTGAAAAGTGAAGGAAGGCCTGCATTTCCAGATTTGTGATAAAAGTCACTGTTTTTATCCGCTTTTTGGGGATAATATTGTTGTTACCTCCAACCATGACCCTCGCCGCCTCTGCCTCCGCCACCAAATCCCTCGTCGCCTGCTCGCTTTGCGGACTAACGACTCTCCATCCCCTCACGAACGATGCGGGGGATGTGTTCTGCTGTCCCTCGTGTCGCGAAGTCTCTGCGTTGCTGGCGGAAAGTCCCGCCGCGCCCGCCGTCCTTGCGAACGACGCGGACGCGGAACGCGTCACCCTCACCCTCGGTGGGATGTGGTGTCCGTCTTGTGCGTGGCTGGTCAGCGAACAACTCAAACGCACGCGCGGCGTCGCGTCTGCGGAAGTAAGTTTCATCCAACAACAAGCCAATATTACCTTCGACTCAAAAATTACCAATCACCAATCGCTAAAAAAACGCGTGCGCTCACTGGGTTATCAAGCCACGTTGCCAAACGAAAAATCACGCGACGAGGAAGAGTCATTTTACATGCGCCTGCTGATCGGCGGCGTGATGGTTCTGCACGACATGATCGTTGGGACGGGGATTTACGTGCGCGAAATTTTTGGCTGGCAGACCGCCGCGTCGCAACCTCTGGTGGATTTTTTTCAGGTGATGATGTTGGTCACGAGCATCCCCGTTTTGGTGTTGCTCGGCCTGCCGATTCTACGCGCGGGCTTCGCGTCACTCTTGCGCGGACAGCCGAACATTCACACGCTCATCACGATTGGAACTTTTTCTGCGTTCGGTTTGTCCATCCGCAATTTAATCGTCGGTCACGGCGGCCTGTATTTCGACACGGCCACGATGTTGATCTTTTTGGTTTCGATCGGACGCTGGCTCGAAATGCAGGCGCACAAATCTTCCAACAAGGCGGTGACTAAACTGCTCGAGCAGATTCCCGACACGGCCACGATTGTGACGGACGCGGGCGACCAGTCCGTTTCGGTCGCGGACTTGCGGGCGGGTCAACGCATCCGCGTGAGACCTGGCGAGCGCTTCCCCGTGGACGGGTTGGCCGCGCGCGGCGAAGGCGACGTGGACGAGTCCCTGCTGACGGGCGAGCCGAATCCCGTGACGCGTCGCGAGGGCGAGTCGGTTCGCGCGGGGACGATCAACCTGGATGGCAGTTTTGAAGTGATTGCCACCGCCGTCGGTGACGCGACCGTGGCTGGGCAGATTGGCCGCCTGCTCCACGAAGCCTTGTGGGCGCGTTCTCCCCTCGAGCGCATGGCCGACAAACTCTCCGCCTGGATGACTCCCATCGCGCTCGCGCTTGCGGCAATTGCATTTTTGATTTGGAATTATGTGGACGGCGCGGAAAAAGGATTGCTCGTCGCGCTCTCGGTACTGCTGATCGCCTGTCCCTGTGCGCTCGGTCTCGCCACTCCGCTGACCTTATGGCTCTCCCTCGGCCGCGCCGCGAAATCGGGCGCGATCCTTCGAAGTACTGCCGCGCTGGAGCGCTTGGCAAAAGTCGACAAGGTCTTCTTCGATAAGACAGGCACGCTGAGTCAGTTGCCGATGAAGGTGCAGGAAGTTTTCGCTCCCTCACCCCTAGCCCCTCTCCCGCAGGGAGAGGGGGACGACTCCCTTCTTCCCTCGGGAGAAGGGTTGGGGATGAGGGAGAACGCCTTCCTCCAACTCATCGCCTCCATCGAAAACGAGTCTGAACATCCTCTTGCGCGCGCAATTGTTGATTACGCCAAATCGCAAGGGATCGAACTCATCAAACCCGAATCGTTCAAATCTCTCCCCGCCCTCGGCGTCATAGGCACGTTACGCAATACGCAGTACGCAATAGGATCACCCCGCCTCATGTCCTCCGAAGGACTTTCCCTCTCCGACGAGATCCTCCACCAATCCGAAGCATGGAAAACCGCGGGGCTGGCCGTTGTCTACGCGGGCTGGGACGGGCAGACGCGCGGAATCATCGGCCTCGGCGAAACGGTCCGCGCGGAGGCGAAAGAAGTTGTGAGCGACCTGTCCGCGCGCGGGTTGACTCCCGCCGTGTTGACAGGCGACGAGTCGAGCGCGGGGCAACGCTGGGAAAAACTTCTCGGCATCCCCGTCCACGCGGCGCTGACCCCCGACGAGAAAATGAACCGTCTCGCCGAAAATGCTGCCATGGTTGGCGACGGCATCAACGACGGTCCCGCCCTCGCCGCCGCGACGGTGGGTCTCGCGATGAACCACGGCGCGGACGTGGCCCGTACCGCCGCCGACATCCTGCTCATGCGCGACGACCTGAAAGTGATCCCCTGGCTTTTTGATCTCTCGCGCGAAGCCATGAAACGCGTAAAGCAAAATCTCGGCTGGGCGTTTGTTTACAACATCATCGGAGTCGGCCTCGCGATGGCGGGACTGCTCCAACCCGTCTTCGCCGCGTTCGCGATGGTGGCGAGCAGTATCTTCGTCACGACGAATGCGATGAAGATGAATCGCTTCCCGTTGTTGTATGGGGATGATGAAGACGATTAACCGCGAAGCACGCGAAGAGCGCAAAGTTTTAGGAATTTTCTTCGCGGTCTTCCCTGGCACCGCCCGCCAGGGCAGGTGTGCGCTCTTTGCGGTTCGAAAACTTGAAACCTGAAACCTGGAACCTGAAACTTCATGACTCCCAATCTCTATCCCCAACGCAAAACCCTCCGCGCCTTTGAAAAAATCTGGGTACGTCTCGAAGGCTTTGTCAACCGATTCACTCAGTCGGACTTCAATCCGTTCTATCACCTCGGCACGTTGACCATCTTCATGCTGGTCGTGTTGCTGGTCACGGGCGCGTATCTCACCGTCTTCTATCGCCCTGGCCTGGACGTGGCCTATGCCACCGTCGAAAAACTCGACGCGCATTGGCTCGGCTCGTTGATGCGCTCCGTCCATCGCTATTCCTCCGACGCGATGATTCTGCTCATCGTCCTGCACATGCTCAAGATGCTGTTCAGCGACCGCTACTGGGGTCAACGCTGGCTGGCATGGACGAGCGGCTGGATCATGCTGGCGGGCGTTTGGCTGACAGGCACGATGGGTTACTGGCTGATCTGGGATCAGCGCGCGCAATGGATGACCGAGTACATGATGGAATACCTGGCTGGCGCCTCGGGTCTGACCTACGTTGCAACGGACTTGGCCTCGCGGACGTTTTCCAACTTCGTGATCATTCTCTTCCTGCACGTCTTCCTGCCGATCATCGGCTTCCTCGGAATCTACATTCACGGACTGCGACTCTCGCGCGCCCGCTGGTGGTCGCCGCGTTGGGTGAGTGTGCAGGCTGTAATCGGACTTATCATCCTCTCGCTAATCAAGCCGACTCTTTCCGCCGCGCCCGCCGACCTTTCCACGCTTCTCTCCGACGTTCCAATGGACGCGTACTACCTCGGCTTTCTCCCCGCCATCGACGCGTGGGGCAACGCGATCTTTTGGGGGCTGGCGATTCTCGTCGGCGGGAGTCTGTTCCTGCTTCCCTGGCTCGCCCGCGGACGGGACATCGGTCCCGCGATCATCACCGACCCGAAGTGCACAGGCTGTAATTTGTGCTACGCCGAATGTCCGTACGACGCGATCGCGATGGTGGAACGTCACGATGAGACGAAGTATCACAAACTGGCGGTCATCAACCCCGCGCAATGCACAGCCTGCGCCATCTGCGTGGGAGCCTGTCCCACCGACGCGATCCATTTGCTGGGCGGCTACAACGGCGAGCAAACTTTCAACGCCGTGAAGGGCGCGTTGCATCGCGAGAAGCAGGAAGGGCGTCCCGTCACCGTGCTGTTTGTGAGCGAGCGCGACGTGACGATGGGCACGCTTCCCGCCAAACTGCGGGGAAACGTCCGCGAGGGCGAACCCGTTTCCACGTCGGAGTGTGGAGCGGGCGCGCGCGTGGTGACAGCCATCCTGCCGAGCATCGGCGCGGTCAACATCGAGTGGATCCGCTCCCTGCGCGACGAGGGCGCGCGCGACGTCGTCCTGTTCTCGCATCCGTATGACGATGCCTTGTATCGCGAGGAGCCGCACTGGATGCTGAATCGTTTGCACACGCATACCGCCTTGGCGACGAAGGATTTGCATTGGCTCGAAATTGCCCCAGGCGACGCGTCCGCGCTGGAAACGTTTATGAAAAATTTGCAACGTGACGAAACGCAAAAAGCGAAGATGCCGAAGCCGTTGCCGCCCGTGAAGGAGCGCAACAAGTTGGTCCCCTCGCTGGTCAGCGGGTTGATCGGGACGTTGATCCTGCTGGGCGCGTTCGCGTTGGCCTTGCCGCTGGACGTGAAGTCGAGTATGCAGGCCGCGGATGGGAGCGCGCTCCGAATCGCGGTGGACGCGAAGGGTAAGATCGAAGCCGCGAACATCCCCGAAGGCGTCACTCTGCCCGAAGGCGCCGACCCGGTGAAAATTTTCGGCGGCGTGCATTTCCCAATCAGCGTGCGCGTGATCGTGGATGGGGAAGCGGTTCTCGACGATACCTACAAGCCTTCGGGCGTCGGCGGCAACGGACGAATCTCCGCGCTGGAATTTTTGGAGATCGAATCTGGGACGCGCATGGTGGAAGTGTGGATGAAGGACGACTCGGATAATTACCGTCTTGTGTTTTCGGGCGAGGTGATTTTTGAGCAGGGACGCGTGTTGGTTTTGGCTTATGATGAAGCGACGGATACGTTTGTGTTGCGATAAACTGAGACCCTAAAGGTTTTCTTTGCTGACGATAACGACCGTTTGGCGGCGGTTCTTTGCAAGTAGTGTTTCTGGTTCACAGGAAAAACCTTTGGTCTTCTTGCGCTGTCAAAAAAATTGTGAGACATCTCAAGTTCGCGAGCAGTTGAACTGCGAGCCGTCAGCACGATTTGCCAAGCAAATCGAACTGCTGACGCAACATGGAACTTAAATTTACACTGGCACTAAAAGGAGATTTATCAATGAAAAAACAATTTGCTTTCGCGTTGACTCTTGTCCTACTCTTAATTCCCACCATCGTCCTTGCCAAAGGCTCGTTCGATTACATCGAAGTGAAGGGGCCGGGCATCACGGGCAACATTCTGATCACCAACCCCGCGTTGACCGAGGACTTCTTCGCCTTTGCCGATTTCTCCGCAGGGAACGTCCCCGCGCCAGCCGACGCGGGGCAGGGATACCAGGTGGTGCGCGTGTACGTCGTGGACGATAAGGATCATCCCTTCGATCAGTTGGAATATTATCCCTACACTGGCTACGTCCACTATATCGGTCTTGCCGAAGGAACCTCGGAATATGACGGCAAGTGGTATGCCGCCAACCCCGCCGCAGACGCGCCCTTCCGCTCGGCCCTCGCCGCTCGCGCCCGCCTGACGTGGATTCCCTTCGCGGCGCTGATCGTGATTTTGATTGTGGTCTTTGTGGCGTATCGCAGTAAACCAGCGGGGAAATAAATCGCGGCATCTACTTTCAACCACAAAGGACACAAAGGCCACGAAGGAAAATCGCCTTTAAGATTTAAGCCTTTTCCCCCCTTTGTGTACTTAGTGTCCTTTGTGGTTAGGCTTTTTTCCCATTTTACAGAAGAACCGAAAATTTCAGCCCTGTTTTTTCCAGCGCGCGAAGACGGCCTGTGAAAGCAACCGTCCCGCGGACGTTTCGCGCGTCACTAGTTCGCCGCGCTCCACTTCGCCTTTGAAGCCGCGCATCGTCTCATCCAGCGCTTGGCCGACGTGGATGGCGGATGCGCGCACCGCGTAGACTGTTGTCACGATGAAGAGCGGACGGTCCGACAGCGCCGCGCGACAGGCCGCGAACAGATCGGGCAGGGACTTGTAGACCTCCCAGATTTCGCCTTTCGGTCCGCGCCCGAACTTGGGCGGATCGAGAATGATGCCATCATATTTGACTCCACGCCGACCTTCGCGCTCGACGAATTTCAACGCGTCGTCCACGATCCAGCGGATGGGGCTCGCGTCCAACCCCGACAGGGATTGGTTCTCGCGCGCCCAAGCCACAGACTTCTTCGACGCATCCACGTGCGTGACCTTCGCGCCGGCCGCGGCCAACGCGAGAGTCGCCAGCCCGGTGTAGCCGAATAGGTTGAGCGCGTTCACGGGCCGATTCGCCGCTCGGACGGCGTCCGCCATCCAGTCCCAGTGCGCCGCGACTTCGGGGAAAACACCGAGGTGACGACCAGGTGTCGTCATCGCCCAGAATTTCAAATTTCCATAATTCATCTGCCAGCGTTCGGAAAATTTCTTCTTCGGGATCCAATGCCCGCCGCTTTCTTCGTTGGTGGGTTGGAAGAACGCGTGCGCGGCGTCCCAATCTTTTTGGGGCAGGGAGGGACTCCACATGGCCTGTGATTCGGGGCGGGAGAAAATGTAAGAGCCGAAACGCTCCAGTTTCTGGCCGTTGCCAGAATCAATCAGTTCGTAGTCGCGCCAGTTGGGGGATTCGAGTAGGAGGAAGTTGTTGGACATGAGTTTTATTCCAGGCGCGTTGTTTGTAGCAACGCGTGACGATGACGTTCGGATAGGTTCAGTATTTTAAACTCCCCCGACGTAACTTGTGAAATCGAATTTTTGGCAATTGCCGAGGAGTTTTTTCATAGAATTTTTTTGGGTGCATTAATCGTTTGAGCAAAATACCCCTGATCCATTTCGCCAAACTGCCACTATCAAATTGCCTTGAACGATCTCTCTTACATTTGTGCCATCCCAAAAGGATAATTTCCAGCCCGTAGACTCTGGGGCCTTGTTGACACAAAACATTAACAAGCCACTTTGACTCCAGGCGGGTTGATATTGCCCACTTGTGGTGAGTAAATTTTGATTTTTGTTGTTCAGAATATGAATCTCTTGTTTTTCTGAAAAAAAGGTAACGAATGCCCAATATCCATCGCTTCTCCAAGTTTGACCTCCATTATGCGATGGTTGATTGTTGCTTATGTTCGATGCAGATCGACCATCCCATTCATAAATTTGAGTGTGCGAATCTGATGGACTTCTTGCGCTAAACGTCAGCAAGCCAGAATTTGTCCATTCTGGTTCAGAATAATACTGGGTCAGATCTGGCGCAATATTTATGAAAGTGTGAATGTCGGGCATTCCATTATTTTTTGATTTGCCATCCCAAACAAATAGGTCATATTCATCCTCCCTCTCTGAAAGAAATGCGAGTTGACCATCCGCGCTCCATGCAGGGTAACGATCTGTGCCAGAAGCATTTTGACTGACGTTTATGATCTCGTTCCCGTCCCAAATAAAGATTTCGCTTGGGTCGCCCTCATAGGAAGAAACGTAAGAATAAAACTCAGTGAATGCCAATTGGTCATCTGGGCTCCACGCGAGATCGCCAATATCCACCTTGTAATGATGAATCTCCCTTAACTCCTTTCCATCCCAGATGGAGAGGGTTTTTCCATCAGGGCGAACAGATTCAATGGCAAGATAAATCCCGTTGGGACTCCAGGAAAGAACTTGATGTTCGGCGGAGATATCGGGCGTGATATTTATGGGATTTGTATCTACAAAAGGAAAATCCAAAAAGTAAACACTTTTGTGGTCGGCGTTGGAAGATGAGAATGCCAAACGATTTTTTATGCTGATGCTGATATTGTCAATTTTCCAATTCAATAGAATCGGTACATGAACATTCAAAGCGGGATCGTAATACATCGGCTTTTGTTGATCGTGAGAATAATCCAGCGTTGCAAGATAGATTAGATAATCATCTGATTGTGTAGGCGTTACAACAGTGGGGGACATGGATGTGGGAATAACCACCTTTGTAGAAACAGGCGTCGTTGTAGGAGTCAATGTTTTGAGCGGTATGGCGTTAGGTGATGAAGTGCAAGATGCCATAACCATCGCTGTTAGTAAACCCACAAAAAGAGTTTTTTGCATAACGTTTCCCAAGAATAGCCAATTGTTCCCAAGCAAAGTGGGAAATAACCGAAAGTACCACTTGTTATTCACCCAAAAATACTGTACAATGTGGGAGAAAGTGGTAAGAAGTGGTAAACGCCAGTGAGCGCCGGGTTCGCCCGGCGTTCAACGCATTAAAAGGACAAGTAGCACAAATGTTCTTAGGACAGTACCAGCACTCCATTGATGATAAGGGCCGCCTGATGGTTCCGGCGCGCTTCCGTGAGTTGCTGGAAGGCGGCGCCTACCTTACCCAGGGGTTTGATAAATGCCTGATGGTGATGACGGAAGCATACTTCCAGCAGGTTTATGAACGCATCAACGCCATGAACCTGACTGATCCGACCGCCCGCATTTTGCGCCGCATGTTGCTCGCCAACGCGTACCCCGTGGAAGTGGACAAGGTGGGGCGCATCCTCGTGCCGTCCAATCTGCGTGAATTCGCGGCGCTGAGTGGCAACGCCGTGATCGCGGGGCAGGGCGGTTTCTTTGAGGTCTGGGCTCCCGCCGAGTGGGAGAAGCAGACCGCCGAGATCAACGATATCGAAGCCAACAACCAGCGCTTCGCCACGCTCAATCTTTCATCCAAATAAATCGTAGGGGCAGACCTGCGTGTCTGCCCTGGGCTGGGCGGACACATAGGTCCGCCCCAACGAGATAGCCCAACAAAATGACAAACGCTCCTCATCTACCCGTACTTTACAACGAGATTATACACGCGTTGCGGCCTCATACTTCCGGGCGTTATGTGGATGGCACTGTCGGCGCGGGCGGACACGCTCGCGGCATTTTGGAGGCCTGCGCGCCAGACGGCGAACTGCTTGGGCTCGATCTCGACCCGCAGGCGCTGGCTCTCGCCCGAGAGACCTTGGCTCCTTTCGGGCAACGGGCACATCTGGCCCAGGCCTCCTACACCTCCCTGCCTCAGCAGATGCGTCAACTCGGCTGGGACGCGGTGGACGGCATCGTCCTCGACCTCGGACTGTCTTCGATGCAACTCGATACGCCCGAGCGCGGCTTCTCCTTTCAACATGACGCGCCGCTGGACATGCGCTTCAGCCCGCTGAACCCGACCTCGGCCGCGACGCTGGTGAACGCGCTGGATGAGGACGAACTGGCCGACATCCTCTACCGCTTTGGCGAAGAATCGGATGGACGCCGCATCGCCCGCGCCATCGTCCGCGCGAGGCCGCTTCAGACCACCCGCGCGCTGGCCGCGGCCATCGAGAAGGTTGTCCCACGCCGAAAGGGAATCCACCCCGCCACGAAGACGTTCCAGGCGCTGCGGATCGCCGTCAACGAGGAGCTCGCGTCAGTGGCGGAAGCGCTCCCCAGGGCCGTGGCCGGCCTGAGGTCCGGTGGGAGGCTGGCGGTGATCTCCTTCCACTCGCTGGAGGATCGCATCGTCAAGGATTACTTCCGCGAGCAGAGCCGCGATTTGGTCAACCCGCCGTATACACCGATCTATAAAGAAGAACGCAAAGCAGTTATTCAGGAAATTTCACGAAAGCCCATCGTCGCATCGGACGAAGAAATTAAAAATAACCCGAGAGCCAGAAGCGCAAAATTGAGAATTGCAGAGAAACTATGATCAACGTCCTTCATCTAACTCATGCCTACCGTCAAGCCCCGTGGCGCATTCAGCGTCAGTGGACGGGCGCGTTTTTGGTTGGCGCGCTGATTTTGGCGATGATCTCCGCGCTGTATTTGGACGTGACCGCGCAGGCCGCGATCTTGGGACGCGAGATTCAATACCTCCAAGCCGATACCATCGAAGTGCAACACGCCAACGCCGATCTGCAGACCCGCCTTGCGACGCTGTTGTCGAAAAGCAACATGGACGCGCGGGCGCGAGCGTTGGGGTATCGCCCTTCGGAGCAGGGCGAGATTCATTATGTGATCGTGCGTGGATACTCACACGCCAGCGGCGTAAACCTGGCGGCAGTGAACCCGCCCGTGAGCGTGACGGTGACGCCGCCTGAATACACCCAGTCTCTTTTGGATTGGATCGCCGATTATCTTTCCACGCCTGCCGCGGGCCTCGCGGCAAACACTGTGCCATGAAAGAATTTTCGATGCGAAGGGAATATGGTTGGCGTTCATTGGTTGTAGCGGCGCTACTACCCTTTTTTGCTTTAACGATCCTGGCGCAGATGATCCGCATTCAGGTCAGCCCCGAGGCCGCGGACTTCCGCGATCAGTCGGATAACTTCGCGATGGTCAAGCGCACGTTTTACCCGGAGCGCGGCGAGATCTATGACCGCCACGGTCACCTGCTGGCGGGCAACGAGACGGTGTACACTGTGGGCGTGAACATGCCTGACGTGGTAAGTGTGGACACCTTGGCGCGCGACATCAGCGGACATTTGGGCCTTGATTATCAGGAAACCTATGACAAACTGCTCAACCCGTACGGTCTGGTCTTCGTCCCCATCGCGAATTTTGTGGACGGGGAAAAGATCGCGTCGTTGAAGGATGCCGCGGAGCAGACCGCCAAAACATCGGCCGCGGAGTTCCGTCCTTCGCCGCTCTCGGGTTTGGAGTTCCATCCCACCCTGCAACGCAGTTATCCCGAGAACGCGCTGGCCGCGAACATCATCGGCTTTTTCAATCGCAATCAGCGCGGCAACTTTGGCGTGGAAGAAAAATACAACGACCTGCTGGCGGGAACGCCCGTGGAGGCCTGGGTTCCGCAAGACCCGAACCGCGCCGCGGAAATTCCGTACGTGCCCAACGGGACCTCGCTCATCCTGACCATTGACCGCGACCTGCAAGCCGCGGTGGAAGGTCTGCTCGACCAGGCCATGACCGATTACGGCGCGCAGAACGGCACGATCATCGTGATGAATCCGCGCAACGGCGAGATCATGGCGATGGCCACCACCCCGCGCCTTAATCTGAACGAATTTTGGACGTACGGCGATTCCTTCGATCAATCCTACGAGTTCAATCCCGCCATCTCGATGCAATACGAACCCGGCTCGGTCTTCAAGGTGCTGACGATGGCCGCGGGTTTGGATACGGGCATCATCACGCCGAACACGCCCTTTTACGATAGCGGCTCCATCATCGTGGGCGACGTTCTCATCCAAAACTGGGATCGCCGTCCGTGGGGGCCGCAGGATATGATCGGTTGCCTGCAACATTCGCTCAACGTTTGCCACGCGTGGATTTCCACCACGCTGGGCAAGGAAACCTTCTACGATTACATGAACCGCTTCGGCATCGGACGTCCCACCGGGGTGGATTTGGCAGGGGAAGCGCCGGGCCGCCTCAAGGTCCCGGGCGACGCGGATTGGTATCCCGTGGACCTCGGCACGAACGCGTTCGGTCAGGGTGTGGCGGTCAGTCCGATACAGATGATGATGGCCGCTTCGGCAATAGCCAACGGCGGGTACATGGTCACGCCGCATGTATTGTATGGTATGGTGAGCGAAGGCCGCCAGATCAATATCAACATGGAACCGGCCGGCATGCCCATCCGCATGGAGACGGCCTACACCCTCAGCCAGATGCTCGCCATCTCGCTTGAGAATGAAGCCTCGCTCGCGCTCGTTCCTGGCTATCGCGTAGCTGGCAAGACCGGCACCGCCGAAATTCCTGTGAATGGATATTACGACAGCAGTCAAACCAACGTTTCGTTCATCGGCTGGGGGCCGGTGGACGACCCACAATTTATGATTTACGTCTGGCTCAACCGCCCCAGCGTTTCCATTTGGGCCAACGACACCGCCGCGCCGCTCTTCTCGGACGTGGCGCAGCAGACCGTCATCCTGCTCAACATCCCGCCCGATTCGATTCGCCAACAAGCCGCCCAACCATAACCATGCTTACCCTGGCCGACGCCCTCGAAGCCCTCACGAACACCCGCCCCGACGCGCAACACGTCATCACCGAGGCGGCTGTTGATTCGCGCCAGGTGATCCCCGGTGCGGTCTTCGTCGCGATCCCCGGCGAAAATGCGGACGGACACAACTACGTGGACGCGGCCTTCCAGCGCGGCGCGTCCTACGCGCTGATTCAACGGGACGTAGACGCTTCATTTCGGACCTTCGACCTGCGCGGCGGCTTGAGCGCTGACTCTGCCGACGCGTTGGATCTTCACCCTCCCCTCTGCCTGCGCGTGGACAACACCGTCACGGCCCTGCAACAGATCGCCCGCTTCTGGCGCCGCAAACTGGACCTGCGCGTGATCGGCATCACCGGCAGTGTCGGAAAATCGTCCACGAAGGAAATGGTGGCCGAGGTGCTGGGTATGCGCTATCGCACGTTGAAAAGCCCGGGCAACCTGAACAACGAGATCGGCCTGCCGCTTTCCATTTTGCGATTGGGCGCCGGCTACGAACGCGCCGTCTTGGAAATGGGATTTTACGTGCCGGGCGAGATTTCCTTTTTATGCGACATCGCCCTGCCTGTGGTTGGAATCGTGACGAACGTTGGAACCGTCCACGCGGAGCGCGCGGGTTCGCAGGAAGCCATCTTCCTCGGCAAGTCGGAATTGCCGCAAGCCCTGCCCGCCGATGGGACAGCCATCCTTAACTTCGATGATCCCTGGGTGCGGAAAATGGAAGAGAAGACCCGCGCCCGCGTCTTCTTCTACGGCCTCTCCTCCGAAGCCGACTTGTGGGCCGATGAAATTCAAGGCCTCGGGCTGGACGGCATCCGCTTCCGTTTGCATTACCAAAATGAGACATTGCACGCGCACATTCCGCTGATCGGACGGCACTCCGTCCACACCGCGCTGCGCGCGGCCGCGGCGGGGTTGGTGGAAGGACTCTCCTGGCAGGAGATTTTTGAAGGCCTGCATCAGGGACACACCCAGTTGCGCCTCGTGGCTGTCCGCAGTAAGACGGGCGCGCTCCTGCTCGATGACACGTACAACGCCTCGCCCGAGTCCATGCTGGCCGCGTTGAATTTGCTGGACGAGTTGGAAGGCCGCAAGGTAGCCGTGTTGGGCGATATGCTCGAACTCGGTCCCTACGAAAAACAGGGACACGAAATGGTCGGCCTGCGCGCGGCGCGCGTGGCGGATGTGTTGCTCACGCTCGGGCCGCGCGGACATCTCATCGCCAAGGCCGCCCAAAGGTCCGGCATGGAGCGGGGGAACGTCCACGAATTTGACGAGATCGAACCTGTCGTCGCCTGGCTGGAGAAGAATCTTTCCGCGGACGACGCGGCTCTCATCAAAGGCTCGCACGGACTTCGCATGGATCGCATCGTGGCCGCGCTGGAGGTGGCTTCATGAATCAGATGCCGCTCTCGCTCAGCCTGGCTGTGCTGGCTTTTATGATGACGGTCATTTGGGGCGGGCCGCTCTTGCGTATTTTGCGACACTTCAAGGTCGGCAAGATCATCCGCGTGGAGGAGCCGGGTCATCATCAGGTGAAGATGGGCACGCCCACGATGGGCGGCGTGATGTTTATTGCGCCCGTGATCCTGCTCACTATTTTGCTGAACGCGTCCAGCCTGGCGGGCGTGGAAGGAATCGGACGTTCCATTTTTCTGCCCGTGATCACGATGATCGTCTTTGCCGTCATGGGCGCGGTGGACGATTGGGAGGGCATCCGCGGCCCGCGCAAGGGCGAAGGGATGCGCTCGCGCACGAAGTTCCTCATTCAAGTGGCGCTGGCGCTGGGCGTGGCCTGGGCCTTGCAAGATTTGTTGCAGGCGCCCGACCTGTATCTGCCTGGGTATCCCGTCCCAATCGAACTCGGTATGTGGTACATCCCGATCGCGGCCTTCATCATTGTGGCGATGTCGAACGCGGTCAACTTCACGGACGGACTGGACGGGTTGGCGGGACTCATCGCCGCGACTGCGTTCGTGGCGTATGGCGGCATCGCTCTCATGCAGGGACAAACCTACGTGGCGCGTTTTTGCTTCCTCATGGTCGGCGCGCTGTTTGGCTATTTGTGGTTCAACGTCCACCCCGCTCAGTTGATTATGGGCGACACAGGCTCACAGGCCCTCGGCGCCACTCTCACCGTGATCGCGTTGATGACGGGACAGTGGGCGGTGTTGCCCGTCATCGCCATCATCCCCGTCAGCGAGATGGTAAGTGTGGTCATTCAAATTTTATATTTCCGTGCCACGAAAGGCAGGCGCTTTTTCAAGATGGCTCCCATCCACCTGCACTTTGAATTGCTCGGCTGGAGCGAGACTCAGGTGGTGCAACGATTTTGGCTGATCGGACTTCTGGCCGCGATGGTGGGAGTCGGGTTGGCGTTGGTGTGATGGTTTGGTAGTTGCGTGGTTACGTAGTCGCGTATTGCGTATTGCGTATTGCGTGTTGCGTATTTTTAGGGTTTCGTCAGCAGTTGGACTGCTGACGGCTCGCACACTTGACTCGCAAGATAAATCTTGCGGTACTGAAAACTAAAAACTGATTACTGATCACTGATCACTGATCACTGAAAACTGATGACTGATTTGACCAACAAACGCATCCTCATTCTCGGCGCAGCGCGGCAGGGACAAGCCCTGGCGCGCTGGTTGGCGCGTCATGGCGCGCGCGTGACCGTGAACGACCTGCGTCCACTGGACGATATGCGCGCCACCCAGGCCGCGCTGAGCGACGTGGACGTGGAATGGGTCCTCGGCGCGCATCCGCTCGAATTGCTCGACCGCGTGGATTTGGTCTGCCCATCGGGCGGCGTGCCGCTCACGCTGCCCATCGTGGCCGAAGCGTTGAAGCGCGGCATCCCGCTCTCGAATGACACGCAAATCTTCCTCGAGGCCGCGCCTTGCAAGACCATCGGCATCACTGGCTCAGCGGGCAAGACGACCACGACGACGCTGGTGGGTGAGATGGCGAAGTTGGCGTTTGCGGAAGGCGGAATGCGGAATGCAAAAGGCAGTCCGCGCGTATTCGTTGGTGGAAATATCGGCGATCCTTTGATCAATTATGTTGACGAAATGACTCCCGACGATCTTGCGATTTTGGAAATCTCCAGTTTCCAACTTGAGCAGATGACCATCTCCACCGACGTGGCGGCCATCCTCAATGTGACGCCGAATCATTTGGATCGTCACGGCACGATGGAGGCTTACACAGCCGCCAAGGAGCGCCTGCTGGATTTCCAGGCGGAAAACAGCGCGGCTATTCTCAGTTACGATGACGCGGGCAGTTGGGGACTGCGCGACCGCGTGTGTGGAAAACTTTACGGATTCAGCCTCTCGCCTCTCGCGGAGGGACTCGACGGCTCTTATCTGGACGATGGCCTGCTCTCGCTTCGAGACGGCTTTGCCTACACCCCGTTGTTGTTGCGCGAAAAAATTCAACTGCGCGGCGATCACAACGTGAGCAACGTGTTGGCGGCCTTTGCCATCGGCCACGCGGCGGACTTTCCGCTCGACGCGATGCTGACGGCGGCGGAGGAATTTCGCGGCGTGCCGCACAGGCTGGAACTCGTCCGCGAGTGGAACGGCGCCCGCTGGTATAACGATTCCATCGCCACCGCGCCCGAGCGGGCGATGGCCGCCATCCGCTCGTTTGACGAGCCGATCGTCCTCCTGCTGGGCGGACGCGACAAGAACCTACCCTGGGGCGACCTGGCGGACCTCGTCCACCGGCGCGTGGAGCATGTCGTCCTGTTTGGGGAGGCCGCGGGGCTGATCGAGGCCGCGTTCGGCCCAACGTCGGGGGTGACGCGCACGCAGGTCAAATGCAGGGGATTGCGCGAGGCGGTGGACGCGGCCGCGCTGGTCGCGAGCGCTGGGAGCGTCGTCCTGCTTTCGCCGGGCGGCACGAGTTTTGATGAGTTTATTGATTTTGCTGAACGCGGAGAAAGGTTTAAGAAATGGGTATCGGAACTTTCGTAGAGTCGCCTGTCCATACCGTGGAGAATCATCCCGAGGCCGTGCGCCGCGTGGATGTGCCTTTCCTGCTCGCGCTGATTGGCCTGCTGGTGTTCGGCTTGATCGTGCTGTTTTCGGCATCCTGGGATTTTTCGCTGGAGATGCTGGGCGAGAAACCGACCTACATGTTCAGCCGCCAGATCATCTGGCTGGGACTGGGCATCGTGGGGGCCTACGCGCTTTCGCGTTTTGATTATCACTACTGGAGCAAACTGGTCGTGCCAATCACGTTGGTCACGATCATCATGCTGGTCGGCGTGTTGCTGACGAATGAGATTCGCTTCGGCGCGAAGCGCGCCATCTTGTCGGGGTCGGTGCAACCCTCCGAGTTGGCGAAACTGGTGAGCATCATTTACCTGGCGGTATGGCTGTATGCCAAGCGCGCCAGCCTGCACGTGTTCAGTCTCGGCTTTTTGCCGTTGAGCATTATCCTGGGTATTTTTGGCGGCTTGATCTTTTTGCAACCCGATTTGAGCGCGGCTGGCACAGTGCTGATTATGGGCGGCCTGCTGTTCTTTTTGGCGGGCGGCGATTTGAAACAAATTTCGATCATGCTCATCGTCACGCTGGTCGTTGGCTGGCTGGTGGTGCAGGTGAGCGAGACGGGCCAGAAGCGCATCGCCGATTTCATCCTCGGCCTCAAGGACCCGACGCAGGCTTCGTATCACGTCTTGCGCTCGTTCGAGGCCATCGTGGGCGGCGGCGTGTTTGGCCGCGGGCTGGGACAATCGCTCAGCAAATTTACGGGCCTCCCCGTCCCGCCGACGGACAGTATCTTCGCCATCGTGGTGGAGGAACTTGGTTTGGTCGGCTCGATCTTTTTGATGGGTTTTTATGGCCTGCTCATCTGGCGCGGGTTGGTGATTGCCCGCCGCGCGCCTGATATGCTTGGCACGCTGCTTTCCGCTGGCCTGGTTTTGTGGATCGGCGTGGAGGCTTTGATCAACATGGCCGTGATGGTTGGTTTGATGCCCTTCGCGGGCAACGCCCTGCCGTTTGTGAGCGCGGGCGGCTCGAACCTGGTCACCATGCTGGCCGCGATTGGGATCGTGATGAATGTCTCGCGTCAGCGCGGCGCGACGACTCATGTGGAAGACGAATGGAGGTCCTTCGGTGCGAATTTTGACCTGCGCGGGCGGAACGGGCGGCGGAGTGTATCCCGCCCTGTCCGTTCTCGAACAGTTGCAAAGTGAATTTGCAACCTCGAACCTGGAACTGCTGTGGGTGGGCGGCGAGGGCGGCATGGAGGAGACTCTCGTGAAGCGCATGGGAATCCCCTACCAGTCCGTTCCCGCCGCAGGCGTGCATGGCGTTGGCCTGCGCGCTTTACCGCGCAATCTCGGCAAATTGGCGCGCGGCTATTTCGCCTCGCGCAAGATCCTGAAAGAGTTCCGTCCCGACGCGTTGTTCTTCACGGGCGGTTACATCGCCGCTCCGATGGCGCTGGCTGGGATGAGCGTTCCCGCCTTGTTGTATGTGCCCGATATCGAGCCTGCACTGGCGCTGAAAACCATCGCCCGTTTCGCCGATCGGATCGCGGTCACGGCGGCGGAGTCGCGGAATTACTTCCCGGCCCGCGCCCGCGTGATCGAGACGGGCTACCCCGTCCGCAAGGAATTGACGAAGTGGGATCGCGCCGCGGCGCGCGCGGTCTTTAATTTACACGATGAAAAACCCGTCCTGCTGGTGACGGGCGGAAGCCGCGGGGCGCGTTCGATCAACCAGGCGGTTTTGCATCATCTTCCGTCCCTGCTGGAGATGGCGCAGGTGATCCACATCAGCGGCGAGTTGGATTGGCCGGTCGTCGAGGCCGCGGCCCGCCAAACGTCGGGAATGAACCGCCGCGATTATCACGCCTATTCCTATCTGCACGAGGAGATGGGCGCGGCGTTGCGGTCGGCGGATCTCGTCTTGTCGCGAGCGGGCGCGTCGTCGGTGGGCGAATATCCGCTGTTGGGTTTGCCCGCCATCCTCGTCCCGTATCCGCATGCGTGGCGTTATCAAAAAGTGAACGCCGATCATCTCGTGAAGCGCGGCGCGGCGATTTTGCTGGAGGACGAAACCTTGAAAGAGAAATTATTGGAATCCGTGCAAAAACTTTTTAAAGACCCCGACCAACTCGCACAGATGCGCGCCCGCGCGAGCGCCCTGGCTCGTCCGCAGGCGGCGCGCGCTATTGCGGAACAATTGGCCGAAATGGCCAAGGAGGCAAAATCATGATCAGCCTCGTCGCTGTTTTCTGGATGTACGTGATCCTGTTCGCGGTGATCGGCATGTTGCGCGGCTGGGCCAAGGAATTGCTGGTGGGCTTCGCGGTGGTGGTGGCCGTGGCGTTGAACTACCTTCTCAAAACCTACGCGCCCATGGTGAAAAACTTGCCCGAAAATGACATCACCCTCTTCTGGGTGCGGATCATCGTGTTCGGCACGTTGGTTTACTTTGGCTACCAGACCGTCATCAGCATCGCGCGCTTGCAGGCCGGCGCGCGCCGCGAGCGATTGCAAGACTCGCTCTTTGGGTTATTTCTCGGCGGCATCAACGGCTATTTGATCGCGGGTTCGTTTTGGTATTACTGGGATGTTGCCGGTTATCCAGGCGGCATGGTCGTAAAAGGCAATCCCGAAATTCAAGCCGAGGTTGCAAAAATAATCGAATACATGCCCCCGCACTTGCTCGGCGCGCCCACCATCTACTTCGCGGTCATCGTCGTGTTGATCTTCATCCTGGTTGTGTACGTATAATTCGGACTCCAACGTCTCTGACGTTGGAAAATCCGAAGTCGGGAGACTTCGGACTCCGAATCAAGAGAAACCATGACTCACATCCACTTCATCGGCATCGGCGGCACGGGACTTTCCGCCATCGCGCGTCTCCTGCTCGAAATGGGCGAGACCGTCTCTGGCTCGGACCGCGTCCTGTCTTCGTTTGCCGAGGGACTTCAACGGGACGGCGCGATCATCTACAAGGGCCACAACGCCCAAAACGTGGCAGGCGCGGACTGGGTGGTGCGTTCCTCCGCCATCGCGGACGACAACCCCGAAGTGATGGAAGCGCGCAAACGCGGCATTCCCGTTTACAAACGCTCCGATTTTCTTGGCCGCCTGATGGAAGACAAAATTGGAATCGCCGTGGCGGGCGCGCATGGCAAGACCACCACCACAGGTATGATCGCGTGGATGCTCTTCGCGCTCGGACGCGACCCCTCGTTCATCGTCGGCTCGACGCTCTCGAATCTCAAGACCAACGCTCGCGCGGGGCGCGGCAAACCCTTCGTGATCGAAGCCGACGAGTACGACCGCATGTTCCTCGGTCTGAAACCGTTCTACGCCATCGTCACCAACATCGAGCATGACCATCCCGATTGCTATCCCACCTTCGAAGACATGTACGCGGCCTTCGAGACCTTCGTCTCGCTCGTCCCCGCGGACGGCGCGCTGATTGCCTGTCTCGATGACCCCGCCGCGAACACGTTGATGAACAGCGCGCGCAAAGCTGGCAAACTCGTTGTGGCCTACGGCGTGCAAGGCGAGCAGACTCTCAACGCGCCGCAGTTCACCCTGGCGCGCAATCTGAAACCCAACAAGCGCGGCGGTTTCGATTTTGAAGCGGTCTCGAACCTCTTCCACGAAACAGAATCCATTCCCGTTTCGCTTCAGGTTCCAGGCAAACATAACGTGCAAAATTCCCTCGCCGCGCTTTCGGTGGCCGCATTGCTGGGACTGCCTCCCAAAAAAGCCGCCGAGGCGCTGGGCGAATTTCGCGGCACAGGCCGTCGCTTTGAAGTGATCGGCGAAGTCAACGACATCACGATTGTCAACGACTACGGCCACCATCCCACCGAGATCAAGTCCACACTGGCCGCGGCGCGGGCGCGCTACCCCGAAAAACGGATTTGGGCTGTCTGGCAACCGCACACCTACTCGCGCACGCAGACGCTCTTCGAGCATTTCGTCAAAGCCTTTGATAATGCGGACGAAGTCCTCGTCACCGAAGTGTATGCCTCGCGCGAACCCAAACAGGATTTCACCAGCGCGATGGTGGTCAGTTCCATGCGACACCGCTCGGCGCATTTTGTGGCCGAGTTGAAGGATACGACAAAATATCTGCTCGAAAATCTCCGCCC
Source organism: Chloroflexota bacterium (assembly GCA_016234485.1). Taxonomy (GTDB): domain Bacteria; phylum Chloroflexota; class Anaerolineae; order Anaerolineales; family Villigracilaceae; genus Denitrolinea. The sequence goes on along the minus strand of JACRBL010000010.1, from coordinate 45,795 downwards.
TGGCGATGTGCTCATCGTCTTCTCCGCCGGGGATGCCGACCAGGTCAGCGCGAATGTGTTATCTGGTCTGGTGGTCGCGTAGTCTGATGGCCGCGTAGTCTAACAGTCGAATCCCGACGTGCTGTATCTCAACGACGAAGCGACTAACTGACCAAGCGACCAACCGACCAAAAGACTAAATGAGGTGAACCATGCAAAAGAAGGAAGAAACCCGCCGCTTCGAATCTGTGACCTTGGGCATGCCGCCGCTCAAAATGATCCTGGTCCACGCGGGCGATGAGAAGGCCAAACGCCCTGCAAAGAAGACCGCCGTCCCTTACAAGTCTCAGAAGGATTTGGAGAACTTGAAAGCGGTGATTAAGTTGATTGATCTTTTGAGTGAAGAGAAGTAGAGAGTAGAGAACAGTGAGTAGTTGGCTGGCTGATTTGCGCGATGCTTTTGGCGATAAGCTGCAAGAGAATGTGAGTCTTGCGGCGTATACGTCTGCGCGGATTGGGGGGGCGGCGGACGCGCTGGTGACGGTCAAATCTGCGGATGAACTGGCAGAGACCATGACACGGATCTGGGAGCTGCGCGTCCCGTATGTTTTATTGGGCGGCGGATCGAATGTGCTCGTCAGCGATGGGGGAGTGCACGGAGTCGTCGTGTTGAATCGGGCGAAGGACGTGCGCTTCGAAACGGGCGACGCGCCAAAGGTCTGGGCGGAATCGGGCGCGGGCTTCACCAGTCTCGCGAACCGCGCGGCAGAGTATGGTCTCGCGGGACTCGAGTGGGCCGCGACTGTCCCTGGCACGGTCGGCGGCGCGGTCTATGGCAACGCTGGCGCGTTCGGCGGCGACATGGCTGGCAATCTCATCTCTGCCGAAATTTTGACCGAAAACGGCCGCGAAGATTGGCCTGTGGAAAAAATGGAGTATGGTTATCGCGCCAGCGCGCTGAAACGCTCCACCTTAAAATTTGTGATTTTGTCCGCTGAAATGCGTCTCAGGCATGGCGTAAAAGAGGAAGTTCGGTTTAAAATCGGTGAATTCGTCTCCAAGCGCAAATCCACGCAACCGCCGGGCGCGAGCATGGGTTCCATGTTCAAGAATCCCGAAGGCGATTTCGCAGGACGCCTGATCGAAGCGGCTGGATTGAAAGGCACGCGCATCGGCAATGCGGAAATCAGTAATGTGCATGGAAATTTTTTTGTCAATCACGGCGATACAAAGGCCGATGATATTCGCAAGTTGATCGAATTGACACAGACAACCGTGCGTGAAAAATTCAATGTATCGTTGGAACTGGAAGTTGAATTGATCGGAGATTGGTGAGTACTGCTTACTGCGTATTACGTACTGCGTATTGCGTATTGAACGATGAGTGGCGCGCGATGAAGAGAACATGGAAAAATTTGTCAATTTTCAGGAATGGTTAACGACTGTATCGCCAACACTGCGAGGCGACACCTTGTGGAAAATGAAGGTGTATCAGGTTGCAGTTTTTGTTGGTGATCTGGCCTGGCCTGATGTGACAAAGTTAATGAATGATCGCCGAACCATAGGCTTGTCCAACCAATTGTATGAAGCCATCGGTTCCATAAGCGCTAATCTTGCCGAAGGATATTCCCGTAGTTCAGGTAAAGACCGCGCCAGATTTTATGAATACTCTCTTGGCTCTGCTCGCGAAAGCCGCGACTGGTATAACAAAGGACGCCATATTCTTGGCGCAGAAGTAGCAGAACATCGAATGCAACTCTTAACCCAAATCATCAAATTGCTTCTCACGATTACTCCCGAAGAGCGCACCCGCACGATCCGTGAAGAAGAAGCAAAATATTACACACAATCAGAATTAACCCTCGACCAACTCCTCGAAAAAGCGCCATTATCTTAAACCGTTACGCAATACGAAATACGCAATATGCCAACCGCCACCCTCTCCCCCAAACTCCGCGTAGCCGTCCTCTTTGGCGGACGCTCAGGCGAGCATGAAGTCTCGCTGATGTCTGCGCGTTCCGTCATTGCCGCGCTCGACCCCGCAAAATACGAGGTCTTCCCCGTCGGCATCACGCATGATGGGAATTGGTTTGTTGGCGAGAATGTTTTGGAAAAATTGGAGCAAGGCAAGACCGATTCTCTCGATCACGCGGCCATCTTCCCTGAACCTGGCTACCAGGGGCTTTACGCAATACGCAATACGCAATACGTGAAACTCACCGACCTCGATGTCCTCTTCCCCGTCCTGCACGGAACCTTCGGCGAAGACGGCACGATGCAGGGACTCTTCGAGTTGGCCGATGTCGCGTACGTCGGCGCAGGCGTGGTTGGTTCCGCAGTCGGCATGGACAAGGGTATCTTCAAAGATGTGATGCGCGCCAATGGCATCCCCGTGGCCGATTGGGCAATGTTCCGCCGCTCGGAGATCGAGCGCGACATGAACGAAGTCATCCGCAAGGCCGAGGCGCTAGGCGATTATCCGCTCTTTGCCAAGCCCGCCAATTTGGGATCGTCGGTGGGCATCTCGAAGTGCAACAACCGCTCCGATTTGGGCGAGGGCATCATGGAAGCCGCGTCTTTTGATCGGCGCGTGCTCATCGAGCGCGGTGTGGTCAATGCCCGCGAGATCGAAGTCAGCGTGCTGGGCAACGATGAGCCGCTCGCCTCGGTGTGCGGCGAAGTCCTTCCGAGCCGCGAGTTTTATTCTTACGAATCGAAATACGTGGACGGCACCAGCGGGCTGATGATCCCCGCGCAGATTCCAGAAGAAACATCGATTCAGATTCGCGAACTCGCCGTCCGCGCGTATAAGACCATTGATTGCGCTGGAATGGCTAGAGCCGATTTCTTCCTCGAAAAAGAATCGGGACGCGTGATCCTCAACGAGCTCAATACCCTGCCTGGGTTTACCAGCATCAGTATGTATCCGAAACTTTGGAACGCGACGGGCGTTTCCTATCCTGAACTTGTGGATCGCCTCATTCAACTCGCGTTGGATCGCAAGACCGAGCGTGACCATACCACGCGCGAATTTCGGAGGAGCCAGTGAGCGCTAAAGAGACTCCCACCCGCGCGGACGTTGTACGTCAGCGCCGAAAACAGGAAGAGACCCGCCGCCCCGCCAAGCGACCCGCCCCGCGCGCCTCGCAACCGACTCCGACCCTGCCGCGTCGCGGCGTCACGCTGGACGCGTCCACACAGCGGGTGAAGCAACAGACGCGCCCCGTCCGCAAGTATGAGGCGGTGGCCGCGGCCGCGCCTGTGCATGACGCGTTAGGCGCGGCGCGCGTCCCATCTCTGCCGCGTGTCCACATTCGCCTCGGCTGGAGATTGTTGTCATTTTTCCTCGTCGCCATGATCGGCGCGGCCATTTACTTCGCGTGGACATCTCCGCTCTTCCGCGTCGCTCCTGCGACCGTGGTCGGCAATCAGATGCTGACGGCGGAGGAGATCGAGTCGGTTTTGCGTTTGAGCGGCTCGCCCGTTTATTTCATCGTCCCCGCGGACGTGGAGAACGCGGTGCGACTCAACTTCCCTGAAATCACCTCGGTGAAGGTGCGCGTGGACTTGCCGAACCAGGTGACCGCGACCATCGTGGAACGCCAGCCGATCATCCGCTGGGAGCAGGCGGGTTCGTACGCCTGGGTGGACGCGGAGGGCGTGATCTTCCGTCCACGCGGCGAGCGAAGCGACCTGGTGGTGGTGAGCGCGTTCGGGTCGCCGCCAGCCGGCCTAAGGTCCGAGATTGACGCGTTGGCCCCCGTCCCGTATGTGGCGGCGCAGGTGGTCGAGTCCATTCGATTGCTCGCGCCAAATGTCCCGCAGGGGTCGGTCTTGCTGTACGATCCGAAGCACGGACTCGGCTGGGTGGACGCGCGCGGTTGGACGGCCTGGTTTGGCGCCGACCCCGCGCAGACGGATATGAAATTGCGCGTGTACGCCGCGCTGGTGGAATCAATTTTGGGACGCGGCATCACGCCGACGTTCATCAACGTGGCGTATCCGAGCGCCCCATATTATCGAGTAGGTCAATGACATGGATGAGATCGTAGTAGGCATAGACGTCGGCACGACGAAGATCTGCACGCTGGTTGGGCGCGTGGAGGAAGGCAAGTCCATTCGCATTCTCGGCGTGGGCATTGAGCCGTCGGAAGGAATCAAAAAAGGCAACATCATTGATTTGAACGCGGCCACGCAGGCCATCACGCGTTCGGTGCAACGCGCCGAGCAGACTTCGGGATTGGAGATCACGACCGCGTTGGTGAGCATGGCGGGCGCGCACGTTTCCTCCGTGAACTCGCGCGGGACGGCGGCCATCTCTGGCGGCGTGGTGGACGAAAGCGACATGCTCAACGCCCTCGATCAGGCGCGCGCGATCGCGATCCCATCGGACCGTGAGATCGTGCACGTCATCACGCGCGGCTTCTCCATTGACGGGCAGGACGGCATTCGCCAGCCCATCGGCCTGCACGGTTACAAACTGGAAGTGGAGACGCACATCATCACCGCCTCCGCCGCGACGGTGGATAACCTGCGTCAATGCGTGGGCGCGGCGGGCGTAAAGGAAATGCAATTTGTGTTGAACCCTCTGGCCTCGGGCGAGGTGACTCTCACCGAGCACGAACGCCAAATGGGCGTAGCCGTCTGCGACATCGGCGGCGGGACGACCGACCTGGCGATCTACGTGGACGGCGACGTGTGGCACACGATGGTGCTGGCCGTGGGCGGCAATCACATCACGCAGGACATCGCGCACGGTTTGCGTCTGCCCGTGACGCAGGCCGAGGAAGTGAAGAAGCAACAGGGTCACGCGTTGCGAAGCGAAGTGGGACCTGAGGAATATTTCAGCATTCGTCCGTTCGGCGAAGATCACGCCGCGCAGATCAATCGCCAGGATCTTTCGCACATCATCGAAGCGCGTGTGACCGAACTTTTCAAACTCATTCATCAGGAGATCAAACGCTCGGGTTACGACGGCCTGCTCCCCGCGGGCCTGGTGTTGACGGGCGGCTCATCCATGTTGCCTGGCATCAAAAGACTCGCCTCCAGCGTGATGGGAGTCCCTGTGCGCGCCGCGCAACCTGAAAACCTGATTGGTCTCGTGGATAAATTAAATTCCCCCGCTTATTCCACCAGCGTCGGACTCCTGTATTGGGGCTTCAACGCAAACGCGGGAATGACGACTGCCCGAAGCGGAAGAAAACGCCGCGCGAAAGGAGAACCGAATATGGTCTTTGCGAATATCAAGGAATGGATCAAGAGGTTATTGCCTTAAACCTTATGATGAGTTTGCGAGCAGTTAAACTGCGAGCGCTTCAGCAGTACAACTGCTGAAGGAACAGACGTTGGAATTCCAAAGTCAGAGACTTTGGAGTCCGCGCTAATCAGTACTTTTTACCCTACGCGCAAAATAATTTTGCCTGTATAATCGCGAAAGGAGAAGTTCAATGGAAGCGAACAAAGCCACTCGAAATATGACCACAGAATCGTATGCCCGCATCAAAGTCATCGGCGTGGGCGGCGGCGGATCGAATGCCGTCAACCGCATGATGGATGAAGGGATTCAAGGCGTGGAGTTCATCGCCGTCAATACCGACGCGCAGGCTCTCATGCTCTCGAAAGCCTCCATCCGAGTCCGACTCGGAGACAAGTTGACGCGCGGCCTCGGCGCGGGCGGCGACCCCGAAGTGGGACGCAAAGCCGCGGAAGAATCATCCGACGAACTCTACAACGTGCTGAAAGGCTCCGACATGGTGTTCGTGGCCGCGGGCATGGGCGGCGGCACTGGCACGGGCGCGGCGGCGGTCGTTTCGCAGATCGCGAAAGAGTCGGGCGCGCTGACCATCGGCGTCGTGACGCGCCCCTTCACCTTCGAAGGCATGCGGCGCCAGCAGTCCGCGGAGCAGGGCATCACCAAATTGAAAGAACATGCCGACACGCTTATTGTTATTCCGAATGACCGCCTGCTCCAACTCGCGGATAAACGCGCCAGCCTGCAAGACTCTTTCCGCATGGCCGACGAAGTTTTGCACCAGGGCATTCAAGGCATCTCCGAACTCATCACCACCCCTGGCCTCATCAACCTCGACTTCGCCGATGTCCGCACGATCATGGGCGAAGGCGGCGCAGCCCTCATGGCCGTGGGCAAGGGCGAAGGCGATGAGCGCGCCCGCAAAGCCGCCGAGCAGGCCATCTCGAGTCAACTGCTCGACATCACCATTGACGGCGCGCGCGGCGTGCTCTTCAACGTGACGGGCGGCCCCAACCTGACCCTGTTCGAGGTTAACCAGGCCGCGGCCATCATCCGCGAGACCTCACATCCCGACGTGAACATGATCTTCGGCGCGGTGATTGACCCGACCATGGGCGACGAAGTCCGCATCACGGTCATCGCCACTGGATTTGAGCGCGGCGGACTCCCCCGACGCGTGCTCGAACGCCCCGCGACGACGCGCCGCTCCGGGCCGACCTCGCAACCCGCGCACTACATCCGTCCGCTGGAAAGCGTCTCGGTGGCCGCGTCCCGCGAACCCATAGCGGACGAGGCGGGCAAGTCGGCGACGCCTCCTGCCAACTTCGGAAGCGACGATCTGGATATTCCAACGTTTTTGAGAAATCGAAGATAAATCTCCACCCTGCCCTCCCCCATTTGCAAAGAACGAAAATGGGGGAGGGTTGTTTTATCCCCTGTTGGCTCATTTGCAAAATAAGTGAGGCTTGTTTCTGCGAGGAGGGTGCACTTCCCGACGAAGCAGTCTCCGTCCCGCGAGGGGGATTGCCTCGGGGAGATCGCCCTCGCACATCGTCCCGATGTCCTTCGGGAAAAACAAATGTACAGCAGAGAATTGCGTATTGCGTGTTGCGTAAACTTTCGTGCTAAAATTGCCGTATGGAAAAAGCACGCCTCCCCTCCCCTTCCGAGCATCCCTCGTATCAACTTCACCGCCGCCAGTTGTGGACGCAGATTCTGATTCCCATTCTGGTCGTGGTTCTGATCCTTGTGGCGGTCATCGTCCTCATCTCCGTTGCCACTTTCCGCGATGGAGGCGAGGTGGAACGCTGGGCGGCCATCTCCACGATTTGGATCGTGATCCCGATTCTGGTCGCAGGGCTGGTCGTTCTCCTGCTCTTCGTCGGTCTCGTTTATGGGATGGCGAAACTGCTGGCGCTCATCCCGCCGTATTCGGGTCACGCGCAGAAGGCGGTGTGGCGCATCGAAGGGTATGTGCGCCGCGGCGCGGACGCGTCCATCAAACCTGTGCTGGCGGTGGGAGAAGTCTTTGCCACGATCAAGCGGGTGTTTGGAATGAAATAAGGACGCTTGTAAAAACAATTTTCAGTTTTGTCAGCAGTTGGACTGCTGATTGGCTCGCAGTGCAACTGCTCGCGAACGGAATAGAGACTGACATTGCGCGGTAGTAATCATGAACCGCAAAGATCGATAAAAGGAATAGCAAATGGATAATAAAGGAAAAACCCTGTTGTTCGGAGCGCTGCTCGGCGCGGTCACTGGTCTCATCGCAGCCATGCTCATCACCCGCCGCGCCGAACGGGACGAGAAGTCCACGGCCATCACCGCGGGCGATGGAGTCAAGATCGGCGCGCTGGTGTTTGGTCTGTTGCGCGCGATTGCGTCCATTGGGGATGATTAACAGAACGAGCCCTAAATGAAAGACCGAGGAAACGCGCCTCGGTCTTTTTTTGTCTATCTCTTCAACGAACCTTCGGGCGTGACCTTTGCAATGATTCAGGAAGCGAAACCAAACCAATGATTCGGATCTCCAAACAAACAGAACGTCGCTTCGTGCTTGGCCGTCAGGGATTGTGGCCGGGGCGGCGTTGGCGCGGCAAGAAGGGCGTGGCGGATGCGATGCGCGCGGGCGAGGCCTTGCAACTCGACCCGTTGACCATGATCGCGCGTAGCCAGGACATTGTCCTGCACAGCCGTGTGCTGGATTACAAGCCAGAGATGCTTTACAAGGTGGCGTACGAGGAGCGTCAGTTTTTTGATTATGGCGGGTGGCTGGCGATGTATCCGATGGAGGAGTTGCCGTTTTGGCGCGTCCACATGCAGAGGCGGAGTCACGACAAGCGCATCGAAGGATTCGTGTTCAGCCACGAGGACTTGTTCGAGCGGGTGCGCGCCGAGTTGCGGACGCGCGGTCCGCTTGGGAATCGCGACTTTGAGGGGAATCGCGTCGGCGCGTGGAATTATCGCGGGCGCAAGGACACGGCGCTGGCGCTGTATGACATGTGGCTTTCGGGCGAGTTGATGATGCACCATCGCGTTGGCTTTGACCGCGTCTATGATTTTCGCGAGAACATTGCGCCGAAACAATTTGATTATGTCGCGACGGAACAGGATGCGGAAAAACATTTCGCACGCAAGGCTGTGGCGTTTATGGGCTTGAGGCGCGAGGGGACGATGCGCGGCGAGTTGAACTATCATCTGCGGCGGGACTTCTCGAAGGAGGAGATGCAGAAGATGCTCGGGCGGTGGAAAGAGTCGGCGATGGTCGCGCCCGTTCAGGTCGAGGGCGAACGCGACGCGGTTCTCGTTTTGCAGGAAGATGTCGCGGCGCTGGAGTCGCTTGAGGCGGGGAAAGTTCCGAGGGGCTGGCGTCCCAAAGAGGCGACCACGCTGGAGGAGGTCACGTTCCTTTCGCCGCTGGATATCGTCAGCGCGCGCGGACGGGCGAAGAAGTTGTTCGATTTTGAATACACGTGGGAAGTGTACACGCCCGCGCACAAACGCCGCTGGGGATATTACGTTTTGCCGATTCTTTATGGCGACGATCTCGTGGCGCGCGCGGACATGAAACTGGATCGCACGACAATGACGCTACACGTCCTCGGCTTCTGGCTGGAGGAGGACGCGCCGCGCGACGCGGAGTTTGCCGACGCGCTTGCCAATGGCTTGAAACGGTTCGCGGAGATGACGGGGGCGCGCAAGGTGCATGTTGGCGGCATCGCGCCTCTGGCATTACAAAGGCATGTTAAATTGAAATTGTCGGCCAGCAGGTGTTGAAAGATACGCCAAAAAAATGTAATGAATCTCATCTGCACAGCCAGATGGTTTTGCAATATAGTTATTGCTGTGTTGATTTACCATACTAAACGAGCATCCCGAGGATTTGCCGTTGCTTGCTGAACTCTGCATTGCAACAGGCGCATACCCTCAGGAGGAGTACGATGGCGCGTATCAATCAATCCAGGCAACCGTCTGGGGGGAGTGGAACGAAAAAAAAACAGAAAACCCCTGGCATCGAACAGGAACTTTACCAGACGCTTTTTAAAGAGGCGGCGGATGGCGTTTTTGTGTCGGATGGACAGGGAAATTACCTGGATGCCAACCCGCGCGGTTGTAAAATGCTGGGCTATACGCGGCGGGAGTTGTTGAAGAAGAACCTGCGCGACATGATTCCCCTGGAAGAATTGAAAAATAACCCCATCCGCATGGATGACCTGCTGGCGGGAAAAACGGTCGTTAACCAAAGACACTTGCGTTGCAAAAATGGGAATCTCCTGCCGGTGGAGATCACCGCGCACATGCTTTCCAACGGCAATCTGGTGGGAATTGTGCGCGATATCAGCGAGCGCAAAGCGGCGGAGGATGCCCTGCGTTCTTCGGAGGAGCGGTTTTCCAAGTCGTTCCGCGTTTCGCCCAATGGGATGGTCATTTCCCGCCTGGTAGATGGCCTGATTCTGGAGGTGAACGAGAGTTTCTTGCGAATTTTTGGATACACGCGCGAGGAGGTTCTTGGGTCCACCAGCCTGAATTTGAATCTCTACGCCAATCCAAAGGATCGGGCGCGCACTATCAATCGTTTGAAAAGGAAGGGGGAAATGCGGGAATTGGAATTGAAAGGCCGCCGAAAATCGGGCGAATTATGCGATATTGTGCTCTCCAGCGAAAAGATCGAGATCGCGGGCGAGGAGTGCATCTTGAGCATTCTCGACGATGTCACTGAACGGAAGCGCATCGAACAGGCCGTGCGTGAAAGTGAAGAGCGCTATCGCACCATCTATGAAAACTCTACCATCGGTTTGTATCGCACCACGCCAGATGGACAGATTGTAATGGCAAACCCGGCCTTGCTATCCATGCTGGGGTACGCCTCTTTGCAGGAACTTAAAGAACGCGACCTGACAAAAGAGGGGTTCGCCCCAGGCTATGAGCGCCGCGCTTTCTTGAAAGAGATCAACCAAAAAAAAGCGGTCACCGGCATCGAAGCGGCCTGGATACGGAAAGATGGGACGACCATTTTCGTGCGCGAGAGCGCTAAAGCCATCACAGACGAGAAGGGCAGGGTGGCCTATTACGAAGGGGCCGTGGAAGATATTACCCCGCGCAAAGAGGCGGAAAAGAGACTCAAGGAAAATGAAAGCCGCTTCCGCGCGCTGATCGAAAACGCGGCGGAAATGATCGTAGTCATCAACGATGCAGGCATCATCCAGTTCGCCAGTCCATCCACGGAAACGATCATGGGCTATTCGGCGGAAAGCGTGCTGGGAAAAAGTTTCGTGGATTGGATTCATCCAGACGATCTAGCGCTGGCGCTCGAATCACTGGAAAGCCGAAGCCGCCTGTTTGGAACGGCTCCTGAAAGCGTCACCCTGCGGGCGCGGCACAAGACCGGCGAATGGCGCTGGGTGGAAACCCTGGGAACCAACCTGCTGGCAGACCCAGTCATTCGCGGCATTGTGCTGAACGCGCGCGATGTGACCAGAAGACGGTTGGAGGATGCCATTCGAGAGGCGCGCCTGCGCCTGCTTCAAATTGCCCATGGACATTCGCTGGCCGAGTTCTTGCAGGCCACACTGAATGAACTGGAGATACTCACCGAAAGCAAGATCGGTTTTTATCATTTCATGGAAGCCGACCAGGAAACCGTCTCATTCCAAACCTGGTCCACGCGCACCCTGGATGAATTTGGTGTCGCCAAAGGCGAGGGGCGACACTACAACTTGTCGGAGGCGGGCGTGTGGGTGGATTGCGTTCTTCAACGAAGAGCGGTGATCCACAATGATTATGACCATTTGGAGCATCGCAAGGGATTACCGGAAGGCCACATCGTCATCAGGCGCGAATTGGTTACGCCTGTTTTTCGGGGCGGGCAGATTGTGGCGATTGTGGGCGTGGGCAACAAACCCGAAAATTATTCCGAACGCGATATCGAAGTCGTGTCGAATCTTGCCGACCTGGCCTGGGATATGGCCGAACGCAAACAGGCCGAAGAAGCACTGCGCGCCAGCGAAGAGCGTTACCAAACCGTGGCCGATTTCACCCACGACTGGGAATTTTGGAGCGCGCCCGACGGGCGCATCCAATACGTCTCCCCCTCCTGCGAAAAGGTCACAGGCTATCGCGCCGAAGAATTTATCGGCAATCCGAATTTGATGCACGAAATTGTCCATCCCGATGACCGCCCGGCTTACGCTCGCCATCTCGCCGAAGTTCACGAAAGCCTGCTAGACAATCAAAATTCCTCCTATGATGTGGAATTTCGCATCCTCCATCGGGACGGCGGGGCGCGCTGGATTGGGCATGTCTGCCAGAGCATTTACCGCCCCGATGGGACCTACCTGGGCCAGCGCGGCTCGAATCGCGATATCACCGCCCGCAAACAAGCCGAGACGCGTTACCAGTCGCTTTACGATCAAACGCACGACGCGATCTTCATTCTGGACTTACAGGGGCGTCATATTCAGACCAATCAGCGCGCGGCCGATATGCTGGGGTATACGCTGGAGGAGATTCAAGGGCTTTCCTTCAACGAGATTTCCAGCCAGGTCGAGGAAAGCCGCGCCGTATTGAAGCGCGTCTTGTGCGGGGAACACATTCCCCTCTACGAACGCGTTTTTCACAAAAAAGATGGAAGTCCACTCACCGTTGAAATCAACGTGGAATTGGCGCGTGACGCGAACGGAAACCCAATGCACATCCAAAGTGTGGTGCGCGACATTACAGAGCGCATCCGGGCGCAATCCATCCTGCGCGAAAGCGAAGCCAAATATCGCTCGCTGATTGAGCAATTGCCCGCCATCGTTTACCTGGATTTGATGGACGGAAAAGGCACAACCCTTTTCATCAGTCCGCAAGTGCAAACCATCCTGGGCATTTCGGCGGAAGAGTGGCTCCCCAACCTTTCAGTTTGGCTCAATTCCATTCACCCGGATGATCGTCTCCAGGCGATGAAGGCTTACAACGACATTGCCGAAACTGGAACAACACTCGAAATGGAATATCGAATGATCAGGCAAGATGGCCGCCAGGTTTGGATTCACGACCGGGGAACTATTCTGGTGGGAAGCGATGGTCAACGCCTGTTACAAGGCGTCATGTTCGATGTTACAGAGTTGAAGCAGGCCGAGGAGAAACTCCAACTGCAAAGCGCCGCGTTGGAGGCCGTCGCCAACACCGTTGTCATCACTGACCGTAACGGCTTGATCGAGTGGGCCAATCCATCCTTTAATGCCGTAACTGGCTTCGCCTCCCAGGATGTAATCGGCCGTCGTCCCGGCGACCTGATCAAATCCGGGCGGCAGGACGAGGCCTTTTACAAGACCATGTGGGATACGATCCTCTCCGGGCATGTTTGGAACGGCGAATTGGTCAACCGCCGCAAGGATGGAAGCCTCTACAAAGAGGAAATGACCATCACGCCCCTGCGCGATCAACAAGGCGAAATCCGCCACTTCATCGCCGTTAAGCAGGATATCACCGAGCGCAAACGCGCGGAAGATGCCCTGCGCGAGAGCGAATCCAACCTAAACCGCGCTCAGGCCATCGCGCATGTCGGTAGTTGGACCCTGGATGTTCAACAAGATAGGCTCGAATGGTCGGCGGAAACATATCGCATTTTCGACGTACCGCCTGGCTTGCCTTTAACCTACAATACCTTCCTCGCCTACGTTTATCCCGAAGACCGTGACATGGTGGATGATGCCTGGCAGTCGGCCCTGCGCGGCGCGCCTTACGATATCGAACATCGCATTATTATGGGCGATCAGGTGAGGTGGGTGCGCGAGCGCGCCGAACTCGAAACCGACGCCGAAGGGCAAGCCATACGCGGCGTTGGTACAGCGCAAGATATTACCGAACGCAAACAGGCCGAAGAAGCCCGCAAACAAGCCGAAGTGCAATACCGCGCCATCTTTGAAGGCGCGATCGAAGGCATCTATCAATCCACGCCAGATGGGCGCTTCATCACCGTGAATCCCGCCCTGGCGCGCATGTGGGGATACGATTCGCCCGAAGACATGCTCGCCAGCATTCACGACATCAGCAAACAGGTTTTTGCCCGCCCCAAGCGCCGTGATGAATTTATCCGCTTGATGGACGAGCAGGGGGAAGCGCGCGGCTTCGAATACGAAGCCCTTCGTAAAGACGGCGAGATCGTTTGGGTTTCGGAACACGCGCGCGCCGTGCGCGATGAAAACGGAACTCTGCTTTATTACGAAGGAAACATCATTGATATCACCGAGCGAATTTGGGCCGACCTGCAACTCAAACGGATGCTGGGAATTGTCAACGCGAGCCTCAACGAAATCTACGTATTCAACGCTCAGACCCTGATCTTTGAATACGTGAACCTGGGCGCCCAGCGCAACCTCGGCTATTCGCTCAACCAACTCCTCTTAATGACCCCGCTCGACCTGAAGCCTGAATTCACTGAGGAAACCTTCCGCACATTGATCCAGCCCCTGATGGGCGAACAGGAATCGGTCTTGGTCTTTGAAACAACTCATCGCCGCGCCGATGGAAGCCTTTACCCGGTGGAAGTCCACCTGCAACTGGTTGGACAGGATGATGACAAGGTCTTCCTGGCGGTGATGTTCGATATCACAGAACGCAGACAGTCCCAACAGGCGTTGCACGAAAGCGAAGAGCGGATTCAGAACATCATTCGCCACAGCAGTAGCATGTTCTATGCCCATACGCCCGATCATGTTCTGAGCTATATCAGCCCGCAATCGCGCGAGATATTGGATTGCGACCCGGAAGAGGCCATGGTGCGCTGGCAGGAGTTTCTCTCCGATCATCCCCTTAACGCCGTAGGTATTGAGGCTACGGAACGCGCCATCCAGACCGGCCAACGACAGCAACCCTACGAACTGGAACTCATCACCCGCAATGGTCGAAAGATTTGGGTTCGAGTGGATGAAAGCCCCATCTTGCGAGATGGAAAACCCGCCGCCATCGTCGGTTCCATCACCGACATCACCGAGCGCAAGAAGACCGAGGAAATTCTGCGCGAAAGCGAGAAACTCTTGCGGGAAGCGCAGACAGTGGCAGGGCTGGGCAGTTATGTGTTGGATGTCTCAACAGGCGTTTGGAAAAGCTCGAAGCTCCTCGACGATATATTCGGCATCGAAGACTCATACGCCCGCACCATAGCGGGGTGGGGGGATCTGATCCACCCCGAAGACCGCGCCATGATGTCGGCCTACTTTGCCAACGAAGTGATCGAGCAACGCAAAAACTTCGACAAAGAGTATCGCATCGTCCGTGTTGCCGACCAATCTTCGCGCTGGGTGCATGGCCTGGGCAAATTGGAATTTAACGCCGATGGACAACCCGTGATGATGCACGGCACCATCCAGGATATCACTAGCCGCAAACTCTACGAGCGCGAACTCGAAGCTGAAGCCATGCTGGCCCAGGCCCTGAGCGAAACGCTGGAATTACAACCTTTGCTCGATCAATTGTTGAAAGCCGCCTGCCATGCGATTCCAGCCGGCGAAAAGGGGAGCCTGGCGCTGATGACCGACAATGAACGCCTGCAGGTGATGGCGACCAGGGGCTATCAACCCACTGTCGCCGGCTTCGCCTACGCCTCCACCTGGGGGTTTGGCGGACGCGCCATTCGCCAGCGCCGCCCCATCCTGATTGAAGACATTGCATCAGACAGCGCCCTGCATAACGACACATCCTCCGTGATGGTTGACGAGATCCGTGAAATTCGCAGCGCGATCGCCGTCCCGCTCCTGGTCCACGAAACGGCCATCGGCGTCTTATCCATCGAAAGCTCGAAGCCCGGCGCGTTCACCGAAAGCGACCTGCGCCTGCTGGTCAACTTTGCCTCGTCCGCGGCCCTCATCATCGAGCGCGCCCGCCTGTTCGACGAGACGCGCCGCCATGCCACCGAAACCGCCACCCTCTTGCAAACCTCGCTCGCCCTCACCGACCTGGATTTGGAATCCACCTTGCAGACCATCGGATCGCACGCCAGCGCGCTATTTGAAACCGACGCCTGCCGTATCTTCCTGACCGATGAGGCGGACGAGGACACCTTGCGCTGTGTCCTGGCTTTGGGCGAAAACCAATCGGCGTTGATCGGCTTCAAAGTCAAATTTGGGGTAGGCGTCACGGGCGACGTGGCCGCCACAGGTCAGGCCGAGATCGTCAATAATATGGACGAGGATCCGCGCTCTGTGCAAATTGCTGGCACACCCGAAGAGCCGGAGGCGATCATGTTTGCCCCGCTCAAATCGGGCGACAGGGTGATCGGCGTGATGAGCGTTAAACGCCTGGGGTTAAATCGCCCGTTCGAAACGTCGGAACTGGAATTGCTGAAGGCTTTTGCCTCCATGTCGGCTTCGGCGGTTTCCAACGCGCGCCTGTTCGAGGAAACGCGTCAGCGCGTTATCGAACTAACCACCATTCATCAGACCGCCCAACGGTTGACGCAACTTAGCACGCCCGACCTGTTGGCGCAGGAGATTATCAAGATCCTCGAAGAAACCCTGCACTATGAATATGGCGCGGTCCTGTTGATCTCAAAAGACGGAACATACCTGGAGCCTTTTGCCCTGAGCAACCAGGCGCAGGGCGTCAGTTTCCGAGAACAGGATAAGGCATATATCAAAGACCTCGCCATCCAATCTGGGCGAGGCATCACAGGCTGGGTGGCCGAACACGGCCAGAGCATTCGGCTGGGCGACGCGCCGCAAGACCCGCGTTATTTGGCCGCGAGGGAGGGCATCCAATCTGAACTTTGCGTTCCCTTGCGGATCGGCGAGCGCGTGATCGGCGTTGTGAACGTGGAATCGCGGCGCTCCAACGCCTTCAGCGAATCGGACCAACGCGTTTTGGAAACGGTCGCCGCGCAGATTGCCATTGCAGTCAACAACGCGGACCTGTTTGAAGGCACGCGCCAGCAAGTGACTGAATTGGAAATGCTCTATGAAAGCGGCATGGACCTCAGCCAAACCCTCAGCCCGAAGGAGATAGGGGAGAGGGTAATCCAATTGCTCGAGAAAAAAATGGGCTGGCATCATGCCACCGTGCGGCTCTACCATCCGCAGGATGATACGTTTGAGTTGCTCGCTTTCAACCAGCCGGGCCTGGTTACGGATGCCGAACGGCGAGATGTGGGGCGAAACTTTAACGTCCTAATACCAGGGCCGGGAAAAGGCTTGAGCGGCTGGGCATTTCAAAATTCCCAGATCGTTCGCAGTGGAGACGTGCGAAGCGACCCCCGTTATATCGAGACGCATCCCAACTTAAAATCGGGCCTGTATGTGCCGATCCGTTCGGGGCAAAAGACGATTGGCGTGATCAGCATCGAAAGCGAACAGTCGAACGCCTTTAGCGAAGCCGATGAGCGCCTCACTGCCACGCTGGCAAATCAGGCCGCCAGCGCCCTGGAAAACGCCCGCCTGTTCGAGGAAGTGCGCCAGCGCGTTGCCAAATTGGAAACGATCAACCGCGTTTCCATTGCCCTGCGCGCCATCACGAATCAAAAGGCGATCCTTGCCATCGTTCTCGAAGAGATTTTGAAAGCCCTCAATCTCACGGTAGGTTCCATCCGCATCTGGAATCATGAGACGCGCGACCTGCGTCAGGAGGCTGCGCGCGGCTGGGCCGCCGAATTGGGACACGAAGCGATCAAGCCTGGAGAGGGCATCGTTGGGAAAGTTTTCGAGAGCGGCGAGATGTACGCCTCGCAGGATTTTTATAACGACCCATTGACCCTGCCGCGATCGCGTCACAAGATGCCCCGAAATTGGGGCGGCGTTTGCGCCCTCATCCGCTCAAGCGACGAGCCGCTTGGCGTGTTGCTGGTCGCGGCCCCCTCTTCGCGCGAAATTGGCAAGGAAGAGACGCGTCTCATCAATACCCTGGCCGAGATGACCGGGGCCGCCCTGCACCGCATGAACCTGTACAATGAAACCCTGCACCGCGCGCGCGAATTTGAATCGCTCTACGAAACCAGTCGCGCCATCTCCGCCGAGGGCG
This sequence comes from Chloroflexota bacterium, assembly GCA_016234485.1. Lineage (GTDB taxonomy): Bacteria > Chloroflexota > Anaerolineae > Anaerolineales > Villigracilaceae > Denitrolinea. The sequence continues at coordinate 28,571 of JACRBL010000010.1, read as the reverse complement.
ACCTCAACGCGCTGTTGGAAACCATCGTAAAAGCCGCGATTGACATGTTGGACGCTACAGGAGGTGGGATGTATCTGTATGACTCTGCCACCCAGGAAGTGGAAGTGGCGGTAGCCACCCGCATATCCGTTCCGCTCGGCGCTCGCCTGAAAATGGGCGAGGGCCTCGCGGGACTCGTGGCGCAGACGCGCGAGCCGATAAGAGTGGATGATTACTCCACCTGGGAGGGCCGCTCTTCTCAAGGTGAAGGATCGCCCATTCATGCCGTGCTGGAAGTGCCGATCATTTACGGCGGCGAATTGATTGGCGTATTGGTGGCCGAAGAAACAGGCGAATCGACCCGCAAATTCAGCGATGCCGACGAACGCCTGCTCACGCTCTTCGCATCACAGGCCGCGGGAGCCATCAAGTCGGCGCGACTGCACGAGGAGACCCTTCATCGCCTCAAGCAATTGCAGGCTTTAAGAGTCATAGACCGCGCCATCGCGGGCAGCCTCGATAAACGCGTCACCTTGAATATTCTGGTGGACCAGGTCATTTCGCAGTTGAATGCCGACGCGGCAGACGTGCTCCTGCTCAACCCCTACTTGCAAACTCTTCAATTTGCGGCGGGGCATGGCTTCCGTACCCATTTGAGCGAAACGACCGAGTTACGCATGAACGCCAGCTTCGCGGGCCGCGCCGTCTTTGAGCGCCGCATCCAACGCCTCTATGACAATGAGTCCGCCAGCAGGTACCCTGAGTTCTTCCAGTTCTGGACCCATGAGGGATTCAACAGCTATCATGCCGTCCCGCTCATTGCCAAGGGCGAGGTGATCGGCGTGATCGAGGTATTCCATCGCACCGCCTTCCAACCCGATCTGGAATGGCTCAACTTCCTCGAAACCCTGGCCGACCAAACCGCCATCGCATTGGATAGCGCCCGGATGTTCGAGAATGTGCAAAATATGAATATGGAACTTAGCCTGGCTTACGAGGCCACCATCGAAGGCTGGTCGCGCGCCATGGACTTGCGCGACGAAGAGACCGAAGGCCACACCCAGCGCGTGGCCGAAATGGCCGTCACCCTTGCGCGCGGCATGGGCTTCGAAGGCGAGGAACTGCTCCACGTTAGGCGCGGGGCACTCCTGCACGATATCGGCAAGATCGGCGTCCCAGACGAAATCCTCCACAAACGAGGCCCCCTCACCGACGGAGAATGGCAGATCATGCGCCAGCATCCAAAATTTGCCTACGAAATGCTCACCCCCATCGCCTACCTGCGGCAATCGCTTGATATTCCCTACAAACATCATGAAAAGTGGGACGGTACAGGTTACCCCCAGGGACTCGCCGGCAACCAGATTCCGCTCTCCGCGCGCATCTTTGCCGTTGTGGACGTGTACGACGCGCTCACCAGCGACCGCCCGTACCGCAAAGCGTGGACGCACGAAGAAACCATAAAATACATCCGCGAACAAAGCGGAAAACAATTCGATCCCCTTGTTGTGGAAAAATTCATCGAAGAATTTGGCGAGAAAACGACCTAACCCTTCACGCACACCAACCCTTTCAAATACATCCCCTCGGGGAAATTCAACGCCACGGGATGATCCGACGCCTGCGCCAGATGCTCCACGATCTGCGCGTCCACGCCCGCGTCCAATGCGGCCCCCGCCACGATGCGCTGGAACAGCGAAGCGTCCACGCCGCCCGAGCACGAGAATGTGACCAGTAGTCCGCCTGCGCGCAACAGTTTGAACGCCAGCAGGTTGATATCCTTGTAACCGCGCGCGGCTTTTTCGGCTTGCGCCGCGGTCGGCGCGAACTTGGGCGGATCGAGGACGATCATATCGAACGAGCGACCCTCATCGCGGAATTTTCGCAACAACTGGAAGACATCCCCCTCGCGCCACGCGTGACTTTGAGCGGACAGCCCGTTGCGAGCCACATTCTCGCCGACGAGTTTCAGCGCCTCCGCCGAAGAATCCACCGAGAGGACCGACGTCGCCCCGCCCGCCAGCGCGTTGACCGTGAACCCGCCCGTGTAGCAAAAACAATCCAGCACATCGCGTCCCTGCGCCAATTCGCGCACCCGCAGACGGTTAGCGCGTTGATCGAGGTAGAAGCCTGTTTTGTGACCTTCTGAAAAATTGACGGAAAATTTCAAATCGTTTTCGTAAATGGTAACACCTGCACTTGCGCCAGGTGCAAGTGTTGGTAATTGGAGATTGGTAATTGTGCCGCGCAAAATGCCTGTGACCGATGGCAAACCTTCCAACTCGCGCACATCCGCATCGGAGCGTTCATAGATGGCGCTAAGCCCCGTCTCTTCGAGCAAAATATCCGCGATGGTTTGCTTCCAAAATTCGGAACCCGTCGTCAGCGATTGCAACACCAAAACGTCGCCGTAGCGATCCACGATCAGGCCCGGCAATCCATCCGACTCAGCGTAGACCAAACGGATTGCATTGGTGGAACGTTGAACGTTTAACGTTAAACGTTTTGCTAACGCGGCGCGAATCTTCCCTCGAAAAAACTCCGCATCCACAGGTTCATTGGCAAACGTCCACGCCCGCGCGCGGATTTGCGATTGGGGCGAGAAAGCCGCGCGCGCCAGGAAATCTCCACCCGAGGAAAATATGTCCACGGTCGCGCCCGCCGCGGGGTCATGTTCGACGCGTTGGACGGCTCCGGAGAATATCCACGGGTGGCGTCGCAGGAGCGATTTTTCACGTCCAGGTTTGAGAATCAGGTTCATGCGTTTTCCTCAGGAAAGGGGCGGATCCAGTCCATCCATTTTGTCGCGTCTTCCAGCGCTTTGAAGCCGAAGCGCGCGTAGAGTTTGTGCGCGTCGCTTGTGGTGAGCATCCAGCGGCGGATGTTTTGCAGATCGGGATAATGGAACACGGTTTCGAGGAGCCACGCGCCGATGCCCTGGCCGCGATACTCTTCGTGGACGAACACGTCCATGAGGTAGGCGAAGACAGAGAAATCGCTGACGACGCGCGCCATGCCGATTTGACGAGCGCCATCGTAAATGCCGAAGACGAGCGAGTTGGCGTAGGCGCGTTCGGTCGCGGCGCGAGGGCGTCCCTTTGCCCAGTAGGCGCGCGCGAGAAAATCGCAAATGGCGTCCATGTCGAGGCGGGTGGGGTCGGTTGAGATGGTGAAATTTCCGCGCTGAGATTCAAAATAGTTTGGCATGGCGGGAGTGTATCACAGGTGGTATTATCTTCGCTCGTGCATCACCTACCCCCCATCCCCCTTCCCGATTCGGGAAGGGGGTGACGCCAACGGCATCGGGGGATAGGTGATTTTAGGAGACCATGTTCAAACCCATCCTCTGGAAAACCTTCCCGCGCGATTTCTTGCGCATCGAGATCGGCTTTGCCCTCTTCGGGCTTGCCATCACGTTGATGATCCGCGCCAACCTGGGCACGAGCGCCTGGGCCGTGCTAGACGTGGCGCTTTCAAAATTGACCGGCCTTTCGGTTGGCACGTTGACCGTGCTGGTTGGGTTCGCCGTCCTTTTGGGCGCGCTCATCATGCGCGAACAGATCGGCTGGGGCACGCTCGCCAATATTCTCTCCATCGGCCCGTGGGAGGATTTCTGGCTGGCGCGCATTCCCTCCGTGGACTCCAACCTGCCCCTGCAAATTGCCATGCTCCTCATCGCCATCGCGCTGATGGGCCTCGCCTCCGCCATCTACATCGGCGTGGACGCGGGCGCGGGGCCGCGCGACTCGATGATGCTGGCGATCAAGCGCGCCACCACGTTGAGCATTCGCGTGGCGCGCGCCATCATCGAAGTGACGGTGGTCGTCGTCGGCTGGCTGTTGGGCGGACCTGCGGGCATCGGCACGCTGGTCTTCGCGTTGCTGGTGGGGCCGTCGGTGCAGGCGGGATTCAAATTGATGAAAGTGGAACCCCACAAACCCGTCGTACCTGAAGCGGTGGTGGAGGATTGATTCAATTTTCAGCGCTCAGTTTTCGGTTATTAGTTTTTGGCGATGAAGGATGAATGAGATTTCCATATCAAAACGCTGGCTGTGGGTATTTCTCGTTGCGGCCATCCAGAGCATTTACTTTCCCACCAGCCAGGCCACGAGCGGAGGCATCGCGCCAAAACTTTCGATTGACGTGATCCCCGTGTACCCGATCTGGGTTGTGCCGTATTACTTCACCTACGCGGTGTGGATGTTCGCCATCTACTGGACTCTTTACAAGTTGGATGTGCGCGCGTTTCGCGCCGTCATCGCGGGCGCATTGCTGACGATTTCGGTCGGCGCGCTGGCGTTCGTCTTCTTCCCGACGTATATCGAATTGCCCACCGTCGTCGGCGCCGATGTTTTCTCGGCGATGCTGCGCGCGGTTCAGGTCGCGGGTGGGACGCACGCCGCGCTCCCGTCGGCGCACAATTACGGCACGATGCTCGTCTCCGCGTTCGCGATTTACTTTTATCCGCGCAAACGCTGGTTTTGGATCGCCGCGCTCGTCATCATCGCGCTGTCCACGTTGTTCACGGGTCAACACTACATTCTCGATGTGGTTAGCGGACTTGCGCTTGGGTTCGCCGGATTCAAATTTGGAATCTGGTGGACAGAAAGGAACGCGACATGACCCCACGACAAATCATCCGTCCGCAATTTCCCAAAGGCTACGCCGACAACCCCGCCTCCTTCCTGATGTGGGAGTGGGTCGCCGCGCAATTGGACGAAGCGCGCCACTTCTGGCTTTGCACCGTCCGCCCCGATGGCCGCCCACACGTCGTCCCGCGCTGGGGCGTCTTCCTCGATGACAAGTTCTACTACGATGGCAGTCCTGAAACGCGCCACGCGCAAAACCTGACGATGAATCCAAACGTTAGCCTGCATCTCGAAAACGCAGAGCAGGCCATCATCCTCGAAGGGACTTCTGTCTCTGCGCCCAAACCTGACCCGTCCTTCGCGATGCGCCTCTCCGAAGCGTTCCGCGCCAAATACAACGCGCTCGGCTACTCCCCCGAACCCACGCAATGGGACGAAGGCGGCCTCTTCGTCTTCACCCCGCGCCAATGCCTCGCGTGGACAGTCTTCTTCGAGAATCCGACCAAGTTTGTATTTTAGGCAATTCACAAAAAAAGAGACAGACGCCCGATACGTGGGCGTCTGTCTCTTTTTTTACTTCAATCTCGTCAGCCCTTTGCCTCTTCCGAAACCGGGTTGCTGGATTTGCCCGTCAACTTCTTCAAGATGTCATACCAGAACGACGATCCCTGTGAGACAGCGACAACGCTCAAGGATAGTCCGACTATTTTGAACACGATGAACGTCACCCAGGGCGTCCCTGAATTTTGGGGAAAGGTATCCTGAAGATGCCACCAGGCGAAGCGGATGTTCGACTCGCTGAGATTGATGATGATCTGGTTTAGATCTTCTGCGTTGGCGTCTTCCTGCTGGGCGATCATGGTGGCTTGCGCGGCGGCCACGGCGCGCATTTCGGCGTTGTTCCACAAGTCTTTCGCGATCTGAATCGAATCGGTGCCAAGCCCGATGACCAGAATGGCCGAAAGGATGATGACGATACTGCGGGCGTTGGCCTTGAACGTGGCAGAGGCCTGGGCGAGGATGCCCGCGAAATAATCGTTGGAGCGATTCCGCAATTCGTTGATATTCGTCACGCCCTGGTTGATCCACTTGATCATGGCCTGCTTGCCCTCTGACTCGGGCAGTTTGTTGACGATGGAGATCAACTCGTCGGGGTTGAGTTGGGGTCGGCCTGTCAGCCCCGTCAGGTCGAAGAACGCGTCCACCAGCGTTGTCACGGGAACCTTCTCCAATTTTTTGGCTTCGGTCCGCGCGCCAAACACGCCCCACCAACTTTTATACCGAATCGGTTGCAACGATTTCAATTGCGGCAGGTTGATCAAATCCACGGTCTTGCTTCCCGCGAGGCGCTTGAGATGAGACTCGAGCGCGGCGCCCCGCGTCTCGGCCGATTCGAGGATCATTTGAGTCACATACGAAATGATCGAGCCAAGCACGTAATACACAAAGATGAGGCCGATCGCAACTTCCAGCGCTTGTGAGACAGACATAGCGTTCTCCTTTTTTGATTTGCGGAATGTTTTGATTCTAGCGCGCCTTGCCATTACGGGCAACCTTTTTGATACAATGGAAATATGTTGACCAGAATCCAGATCGCCTTTCATTCCATCTTTAGGGCGAATCCAGACTTCGTCGTCCGCGCGCCGGGACGGGTGAACCTGATCGGCGAGCATACCGACTACAACGATGGCTTCGTCCTGCCGATGGCGATTGACCGCGCCATCTGGATCGCGCTTCGACCTCGGGCCGATCGCCGCGTCCTCGTTCATTCCCTGGACCTCAACCTGTCAGCGGCCTTCGATCTGGATTCCCTCGCCCCGGACAAAGAGCGCTGGGTGGAATACATGAAAGGGGTGGCGAACGAGTTACAAGTTACGGGTTACAAGTTACGCGGCTGGGAAGGGGCGCTGACCGGCGACGTGCCCCGCGGGGGAGGTCTCTCCTCGTCCGCCGCGTTGGAGGTGGCGACCGCCCGCGCCTTCGCCTCTGTCAGCGGCTTCGGTTGGGACGGAATGCGTATAGCCAGAATGGGACAGCAAGCCGAGAATAACTGGCTGGGCGTGAAGACTGGCATCATGGATCAGGCCGTCAGCGCGGGCGCGAAAAAGGGACACGCGTTCTTCCTCGATTGCAGGTCGCTCGAATATCAGCAAATTCCCCTGCCGAAGGAGATCGCGGTGGCAGTGATGGATACGTCCACGCGGCGCGGGCTGGTGGACTCGGCCTATAACGCGCGGCGGAACCAATGTGAGCGCGCGGCCAGGTTCTTCGGCGTGAAGGCCTTGCGCGACGTGAGCGTGGACGAATTTGAAGCGCGCTATGAAAAACATCGCGCTAATCCGTTTGACGTTTTGAATGAAGGCCTGGATGAGTTTTCGTGGAAGCGGGCAAAACATATCGTGACCGAGAATGCCCGCGTGTTGAAAGCCGTGGACGCGATGCGCGCAGACGATGTTGTGACACTCGGAAAATTATTCAACGAGAGTCACGCGAGTCTGCGCGACGATTTTGAAGTGACGAACGATGAATTGAACTGGATCGTGGAAGCCGCGCAGGCGCGTCCCGAATGTTTTGGCGCACGGATGACAGGCGCGGGCTTTGGCGGATGCGCGGTGGCGCTGGTACGGAAGGATTTCGCCGAGGCGTTCGCGCAAGCCGTCAGCGCAGAATACCGCGCGAAGTCAGGAAAAGGGGCGGCGATCTTCGTCAGCGAAGCGGGGGAGGGTGCGAGCGTAATAGAGATGTAGGGCGGAATGTCATTCCGCCCTACGTTTACTTAATCATGATCGTCACTTCGGCGGTCATTCCCCATAATAGACCAACAGGTTGCTCGTCAAAGGCGAGCGTCACTTTGTAGATCACGTCGCCGCCGAGGGTATCGGCGCGGGGTGCGATGGCGATGACGCGCGCCGAAAATTCCTTGCCGAGCGCGTCCACGAAGACGGTGGCGGTTTGGCCGATCTTAATTTTCGTGATGTCGCGTTCGGAGAGGTCGGTGGTTTCGATCTGCAATTGGTCGAGGGTCGCGAGGGTGAGGACGGGGCGATCCAACTGCGCGAGCTCGCCCGCCAGCGCGTGGACGGCGACCACCGTCCCGTCGAAGGGCGCGGCGAGCGTGGACAGGGCGAGGGTGGCCTGCGCCACTTCGAGCGAGGCCTTGGCGCGGTCTGCTAATGCGTTGCCGCGTTGGATGACTTCGCGTGGCTCGGTCTCGAAAAAAACCTTGCCTTTCCAGGTGTATTTTTTGACCCTTCGGTAGTATTGCAGTTCCGCGTAGGATTGCGCCGAGCGATAGGCGGCCTCCGCGGCCGTGACGGCGTATTCAAGCTCGGGCGTGTTGAGCGCGGCGAGCGCGTCGCCTGCTTTGACCGCGTCGCCGCGTTCGACATTAACTTCGCGAATGATCGCGCTGTTGAGAAATCCCAACTCTGCCACCTGTGCGGGGACGATGACTGCCGAGGCCGTGACGGACGATCCCGTCTGCGCGCGGGCAGATGGGATGGGGCTGGCGATGAGCGTAAGCGCGACGAGGAGAGTCAGCCCGAAGGAGCGAATGCATTTTGTTCTGTCATTGCGAGGGCGTTCTTCCCGAAGCAATCTCCTCGCTCGCGCGGGGATTGCTCCCTGGCGCTGCCCGCCAGGACAAGTGCCGTCGGGAAGACCACCCTCCTCGCAATGACAATTGGAAGATTTTTTTAAAACCATCTCGCGCCTCACTTCGTCTCAATCGTCACGTCGGCGCTCATGCCCCAGCGGAGGTCTTGCGGTTGATCCTTCATTTCGATGGTGACGGTGAAGACCACGTCGCCGCCGAGGGTGGAGGAGAAGAGCGCGATGTCCACGACCCTGCCTTCACGTTCCGCGTTCAGCGCTTCGAAATAAACTCTTACCCGTTGACCGATCTTGACGCGCGTCACGTCCAACTCAGACAGGTCGGTGGTTTCGATGCGGAATCTGGACAAATCGCCGAGCAGGATGAGGACGCGGCCAGGGACGACCGTCTCGCCCGCGACCGTGTCCACGCTGACGACGGTCGCGTCGAACGGAGCCGTCAGCGCGGAACCCGCTTCGAGCGCGGCTTGGGCAGAATCGAGCAGGGCTTGAGCGCGTTCGAGATCGGCTTTCGCGGATTCCATATTTTGCTCCGCCGTGCCAACCCGTTGCAGGAATCGCAGTTGAATATCGGCCACCGACCAATTGGCCTGCGCTTCGCGGACGCGCGCTTCGAGCAGGGTGGTATCAAGCGTGACGAGGGTTTGCCCCGCGGTCACTTTGTCGCCCACTTTCACGTCCACGGATTTGACGCGTCCGACCGCGGGGAAGGAGAGTTTCGCCGTCCGATACGGGACGACGACTCCCGACACGGTCAACTTGTCAGCGGAGGATTCGCTCTGGGAAACGGGATCCAGCGCGATTGTGGGAAGAGGCGTCGGCGAGGAGGAGGGGAGGCCAGAGCAGGCCGCGAGGAGAGTGATCAGTAAACAGTAAACAGTGATCAGTCGTTTCATTTTTGTTCCGTTATTTTCCGTTGGCGCGTTCGTCTTTTTCGATTACGCCGTCGCGCAGGGTGACAACGCGGCCTGCGTAGCCGATAACGCGCGGATCGTGGGTAGCGAAGACGAACGTGACACCCGTCTCTTTGTTGAGTTTGGAGATGATCTCCATGACCTGCTTGCCGTTGTCGGTGTCGAGGTTGGCGGTAGGTTCGTCGGCGAGGACGATGAGCGGACGCGTGATGAGGGCGCGGGCGACCGCGACGCGTTGTTGTTCGCCACCGCTCAGTTGGTCGGGACGATGGTTCGCACGGTCAGAGAGGCCGACGGCGCCGAGGAGTTCCATGACGCGCTGTTTGCGTGAACCATTTTTCTGTCCGCCGAGGAGCAGGGGCATCTCCACGTTTTCGTAAGCGTTGAGGGTGGGGATGAGCGCGAAGAACTGGAACACGAAACCGAGCGTGGACTTGCGAAGGTCGGCGCGCTGGTTGCGATTCAGTTTGGTCACATCCTGCCCGTTGATGTGGACAGTGCCTGTTGTAGGCAGGTCGAGACAGCCGATGATCTGCAAGAGTGTGGTCTTGCCCGAACCTGAGGGTCCCACGAGGGCGGTGAATTCGCCCGAATCAATTTTGAGATCCACGCCGCGCAGAGCGCGCGTTTCCACTTTGCCGATGGTGAAGGTGCGAGTGACGTTCGAGATGTTTGCGACTTCCATGATGAACTCCTTGACCTATCCCCCCGCCCCCCTTCCCTGGTAGGGAAGGGGGGCGGGGGGATAGGTCTGTGTTGTTATTTTCCGTGTAATGCTTCCACTGGCTCCATGCGCGAGGCCATGCGAGCGGGGGCGAATGATGCAACGATGGTGACGATGTACGTGAGGATGCTCAGATAGATGAGGTTGTCGAGGGTTAGCACAGGGTAGATGCGGTTGGTAATCAAGATGCCTGTGAGCCCCATCTTGCTAATGTCCATCGGGAAACCGTAAATGCCGAAATAGGTTGTCAGCGCGCCGCCAAAGATAATTCCGCCGATGACGCCAAGCGTGGCGATCAGCGCAGCCTCCACGAGGAACTGCGCCAAAATGCGGCGTCCCTTCATGCCGATGGCGGCCAGGATACCGATCTCGCGCGTGCGCTCGAAGACGGACATGACCAACGTGTTCGAGACTACCGTGGCAGTGATGCCCAGCACGATGAGATAGAAAATGCTCATGTAGGCGTTGGCGAAATCCTCCACCTGCACGATCATCGCGTTCATCTCGCGCCATGTCACGACCGTGTAATTCGGGGATTGAATCGCGGCAGCCACTGACTCAGCTTGTTCTTTATCCTGCAACGTGATGAAGATCAGACTGGCGCGATTCTCCGCGCCTGTGATGGTCTGCGCTTTGGCAAGCGGCAGGAAAACCGTGCTCTCGTCGTAGCCGAATGTGTTGGTAGTGTAAATGCCGCGGATGGTGAACAACTGCTCGACCACATCTCCGTTGGATGTGTTGACCAGCAGGTTGACCTGCCCGCCGACCTCGAGTTCGAACTTATCTGCCAGCGGATAACCGACGAGGATGCCCTCGCGGTCGTCGGCGGCGAGGAACTCGCCCTCGATCAAACCTTGACGATAGACCTGGTTCGCCGCCGCGTCGGGATCAATGCCGACGACTTGGACTCCGCGCGAATTCTCGCCACGAGTGGCGATTCCGCTCGCGACGAGACGCGGGGTCGCGTCCACGATCTGCGGATACTGCCCTTTGACCGAGTCCGCGAGAGCCTGCGGGTTTTCGAGCAAGTCGTCCCATTTCAGGCTGATCTTGTTTTCATCGTAATTCAAACCGCGAATCTGGAGATGTCCGCTGAAGAGTTGGATGGTGTTCTTGAGCGCGCCTTGCATTTCGCCCACCAGCACGCCCGACATCATCACGAGCAAGCCCAGGCCAACCGTTACCGCGAGCGCCGAGAGGAGAGTGCGGCGCTTGTTGCGTCCCAGATCGCGAAAGGCCATTTTGAGAATTTGAAACATAGTTGAGTCTCTTTCGATTGTGATTCTTTCTTCAACTTGTCATTGCGAGGAGGGTGTTCTTCCCGACGAAGCAATCCCCGCGTTGTGGAGGAGATTGCTTCGCTCCGCTCGCAATGACGGAAGAAAGTTTTCACACGTAATGCAACGCCTCGGCGGGTTCGCGGTGCGAGGCTTCGCGGGCGGGGATGAAAGCGGCCAGTGTGGAGATGATCACCACCGTACCAGCACGCCAGCCGATGTTTTGCAATCCCATCGAGGGATAGATACGTCCGCTGATGAGCGCCATGTACTCGGTGATGGAAGAGTAATCGCCGTAATCCATCCCGACCTTGGCGAAGATGCCGTTAATGATCAGTCCCGTCACAATGCCCGCGGCCGCGCCGACCAGTCCGATCAGCGCGCCTTCGAGCACGAACAACGTCGCGATCTGACGCGGCTTCATTCCCATTGCGCCGAGCAGACCGATCTCACGAGTCCGCTCGTAGACGGCCATCAGCAAAAGGTTCAGGATGCCGATCGCCGCGATCGAGATGATGATGACGCCGAAGATGGTCATCGCCGCGCCTTTGCTGTTGAGGGCTTGTTCCAATTCGGGATAATTCTGATTCCACGATTCGACCTCGTATCCAGGCAAGGCAGGCGCGAGCGCGGAGACCACTTTCTCCTCCTCGCCGAGTTGCTTGATGTTGACCTGAATCTCGGTGGACTGTCCGTCAAGGCCGAGCAACGCCTGCGCCTCCGCCAACGAGATGTAAGCGGTCTGCCGTTCCATCGTGGGGATGCCGATATCGTAGATGCCGATCACGGTCATCGTGCGCTGACGGTTCTGCTTGTGGATGTCGCTCCCTACCATCGTGATGCGGTCGCCGACTTTCACATTCATCACGTCCGCCATGCCGCGTCCGATCAGGATCACGTCGCCGCTGTCCGCGCTCAGCCACTCGCCTTCTTTGATGTTCTGCGCGATTAGGCTGAGCGGTTTGCCCGCGTCGCTTCCTTCTTTGATGGGCGCGGCCTCCGCCTCAGGGTCAATGCCGATGAGGCTGACGCCGAAGGCGCCCTCGCGATTGCTGAGCAGGCCGCCCGTCCGGATGCGACGCGTGGCCGAGATGACGTCGGGGTGCGCGAGCGCGGCCTGGACGACGGCCGCGTCATCTGTCAACGGGAGGAGCGGGTTGCTATCCACCTTGGCGCGATACCCCTCTGCGTGGATCTGGATGTTGCCGCCCAGCACGCGGATGGCGTTGCCGTAGATGGCGTTGTTGAAGCCGTCAATCAGGCCGTCGTACCACATCATCAAGCCGAGACTCAAACTCATGGCGAGGATGATGTTGATCGTGCGGCGTTTATGCCGCCAGATGTTGCGCCATGCTAGGCGCAGGTAAAGGGTCATTCTTTTCTCCATTTTCAGGATTCCCGAAGTTCTACTTCGGGGGCGATGCTCCGAAAGTAGAACTTTCGGATTCCTATTCAGCGCTCAAGATTCAATGGATAACCATTCTTTCAAAATTTCAATATCGGCCAATGGCAGGGAACCTGCCGGCGCGCCGAGGATTCGTTCCATCGAATCAGAATATGCGCCGATGGCCGCGTCCAATTGCTCCAACGCGTCGGGCGGGGGATGTTCGGCCAGCAACAGGTCGGCCACCGAATCCTCAAACCCGCGCGACAAGCCCACAAGCATGCTTCCAAATTGATCGGGATACTTCGTTGAGAACACGCCTTCTGCGATTCCCTGTCGGATAATCTTCGTTAATACAGGCGCGATCCGTTTCATCGCCGCGGCTTCCTGTTTTTGGCGCATGAGCGCGTTCGTGTCCGAGCGCCAGATTCGCAACAGGTCGAGCATGAACGCTTTCTGCGCCACCTTCCAACGTCCGCCCGCGTCGAAATAGCGCCGCAACTTTTCGATGGCAGAAAGCGCGGGGTCATCCACGATGGGGCGGAGGATCTGCTCGGCGGCGTCTATCATGCCGTCAATCAACCCGTCCAACAAATCTTGTTTGGAGTTGAAATAATGGTAGAACGCCCCCTTCGAGATTTTCAGCGTATCCAAAATTTCCTGAATGGACACCTGCTCGTAACCCTTGGTATAAACCAACTGACGGGCGACATCCAAAATTTCCTTGCGCCTTGCGGCGAAGTCTTCTTCTTTAACAACGCGTGGCATATTCGTCTCTTTCAATAAACCGACCGTCGGTTTATTATTCGGGATTATATGCCTGACAAATTAGATTGTCAATAGGATTCCTCCCGCGCGAGGGTGTGTCGCACCACCCCCTTTTGGATTTATCTACCTTTGAATTTTTTCTGCCAACGAGCCGAGTCCACCTTTTGGGTGCGACGCACTCCCCAACTACGCCTCTTCCTTGATCCTTCGACTTCGCTCAGGACTAGCCTCAGGCGGGCGCGACCACCCCGAGCGGATTCGCCCCCCGATCATCTTCACCACCAGTCCCGCGCGCCAAAACGCGACCGCGGCCATCCCATGCGCCAACACCGCGAACAGCGGCGGAGTCTGCAACGTGTAATACGTCCAACACTCGCGGGTCGTCCCCCACAGCTCGAGGTAGTAGCCCAGTCCCGCGCCCGCGACAAAGGTCAGGAAAGCAAAGCGATAATCGGTGGGAGTAATAATGAGGAGAACGCAGAGAATGAGCGCCAGCCACGTGTACGACTTGTCGAAGGTTGGTGAGATGAACGCCACCATCAAAATCAAGAAGGAACCAAACGTCATCCAATAAAGAAGTTTGAAAAGAAATGAATCCCCTTTGTGTTCCTTTGTGACCTTTGTGTTTAAAAAAAGAAGCAATCGAGTAATTCGATCAATCGAAAGACTCGCAATCGGCCAGGCAGGGATGATCCACAGCGGCGGACGTTCGGCAGTGTAGTAATGCCACAGGTTTGTTTGCGTGCCCCACGATTCGATTGCCAGCCCTCCGCACACGCCGACAAAGACGATGAGCGCGTCCGTCCGCAAATCCGCGCGGGCGACGATGGTGACCGACATGAACGCGAACACGCCCAGCAATAGCCAGTCCATGTAGCGCCACCATTCGCCATTCCAGTCAATATAGGAAAGAACCTCTTCTGCAAGCGGCCACCAAATGTAGACGATCAGGAAGATGACAAGGAAAAACCCGCCCAGCAAAATGGAAGAGTCGCGCGTCCAAAAGCGAATGTCTTCCCCCCAAATGCGACGCTTATTTGCATTCGGGGGGACAGAGGGGGGTAGAGAATCCATGCGGCGGATTATAGCAGTTCGTCTTCTGAACATAAATTCCGACTTTTTAAGCATATCTCCTTGCGTTTTCGAAAGGTCTAACATACAATCTAAACAATTGAACGCTGGGGTGAAAGTTGGATTACAACCTTGTTTAGGAGGCCTACGCCGCAACAAGTTCCTTTACAAATCTGCTTGTACAACGTGAAAATCACGTCAGTTCACCATATCCCAAATCACCCGTTAAGGAGAAATGCATGAAACAACCTTTGTTACGAATGTTTTCTGCCTTTGCCATTCTGGCGCTTATGCTGGGAGGATTGCCAACCCAAAGCGCCCAGGCGGCAGGCTCTGTCAGTTTGACAACGCTAAATGTCGCATACACTCAGGATTTCAGTACGCTGGCAGGTACGCCAGATAACGGGACCAGCGTCGCTCTCCCCACAGGATGGGATTTTTCAGAAAGTGGAAGTAACGCAAACACAACCTATGGCATAGGAACGGGTAGTAATAACGCTGGCAACACGTATAGCTTTGGCTCTACTGCCAGCGCCGAACGCGCGTTTGGCGGATTGCTAAGCGGAAGCGTCACCCCGACCATCGGCGCGTCGTTCACCAACAATACGGGACAGACTGTCACCACTCTCGACGTTTCCTATATTGGCGAAATGTGGCGCGCGGGCGTTCTCAATCGCGGCGCGGCGGATCGTCTCGACTTCCAATTCAGCGCCAACGCAACCAGCCTGACGACTGGAACTTGGACGGATTACGACAGCCTCGATTTCAACAGCCCGAACCTTGCGGCGACAGCGGGGGCATTGAACGGAAATTCGGTCACGAACCAGGCCTCCCTCAGTTTGTCGATCACAGGATTGAGCATTCCCAACGGCGCAACCTTCTGGATTCGCTGGACGGATTTCAACATCGCGAGTTCAGACGACGGCCTCGCGGTTGACTCCTTCTCCATCACCCCGCGCGTCTCGGACCTGGCTCCCGAAGTCGCGGCCACCTATCCCGTCAACGGCGCGACCGACTTCCCCATCAATGCCAATCTGTCGGTCACGTTCAGCGAGCCAGTTAACGTCACATCCTCATGGTTCACGCTGGTTTGCTCCGTTAGCGGAACAGTCACCACCAATTTCAGCGGCGGCCCGACCACTTTCACGCTCGATCCTGGCGTGGCGCTGACGCACGGCGAAACCTGCACCTTGACCGTTCTCGCCAACCAGGTCAGCGATGTGGACGCCAACGATCCGCCCAATAACATGGCGTTTAACTTCATCGTCGGCTTCTCGCCTTACGATGTTTGCGCCGCGCCTTTCACGCCCATTTACAACATTCAGGGCAGTGGGCTTTCTGCCGCGATCACGGGAACCGTCACCACCAAGGGCGTGGTTGTCGGCGACTTTGAGGGAAGCAACAGCGTCGGCATCGGAGGCTTCTATATTCAAGACCTCACTGGCGATGGCAACCCAGCCACTTCGGATGGCATCTTTGTTTACACGGGCAGTTCCAACCTGGTGAGCGTCGGCCAGGTGGTGCGCGTCACTGGCTATGCCCGCGAGCGCTTTGGGCAAACCACCCTCAACGGCTCCACCACCGATTCGTCCGTGGTGCCTGCCGCCAACATCGTGCCGTGCGGAACAGGCTCGGTCTCCGCGACCGATGTCGCCATGCCCTTCGCCAATCCCGATGAACCCGAACGCTTCGAAGGCATGCTCGTCCGCTTCCCGCAGGCGCTGGTCATTGCAGAATACTTCAACTATGAACGCTTCGGCGAAATGGTCATCGCCCTGCCGTTGACTGGCGAGACTCGACCCTTCACGGGGACTGCCATTGACGAACCTGGCGCGCCCGCTCTCGACCGCGCCTACCAAAACAGCCTGCGCCGCATCACCCTCGACAATGGGCTGGGCGCGCAAAACCCGAGCATTCTCCGCCACCCGAACGGACTCCCCTTCGGGTTGAATAATCTCTTCCGCGGCGGCGATACCGTTGCGAACACCGTCGGCGTCCTCGGCTATGACTTCGGCCTCTACCGCATCCAGCCGACCGGCGCGGCGGACTATGTCGCCGCGAACCCGCGTCCCGTCGCGCCCGAAGCGGTGGGTGGCAGTCTGCGGGTGGCCGCGATGAACACGCTCAACTACTTCGTCACCGCAGATTATCCGACGGGCAATCCGTTCGATAACAAATGCGGACCCGCCAACAGCATGGAATGCCGCGGCTGGGACAGCGACCAGGTAGACGAGTTCACCCGTCAGCGCACGAAACTACTGCAAGCGCTGGCTGGCCTCGATGCCGATGTGATTGGCCTGAACGAGTTGGAAAACTCCACCGGCGCCGAGCCGCTCGCGGACATTGTGGCGGGCCTCAATGATTTGTTGGGCGCTGGAACCTACGCGTACGTCAACACTGGCACGATCGGCACGGACGCGATCAAAGTCGGTCTCATTTACCAACCCGCCAAAGTCGCTCTCGTTGGTTCGTACCAAATTCTCGATTCGACCGACGACCCGCGCTTCATTGATACCAAGAGCCGCCCGTCGCTGGCGCAAACCTTCCAGGATCTTTCCACGGGTGGGCGCTTCACGGTGGTTGTCAATCACCTTAAGTCCAAGGGTTCTGCCTGCGATGATATTGGCGATCCTGACCTTGGCGACGGCCAGGGCAATTGTAGCCAGACGCGTCGAGCCGCGGCCCAAGCCCTCGTGGATTGGCTCTCCACCGACCCGACGGGAAGCGGCGATCCCGACTTCATCATCATGGGCGACCTGAACTCCTATGCGATGGAAGACGCCATTGATGAGATCAAGTTAGGTTCCGATGACACGGCTGGCACGAGCGATGATTTCACCAACCTGATCTCGTATTATCAGGGTTTGTACGCCTATTCGTACACCTTCGACGGGCAGGCTGGTTATCTCGACCACGCGCTGGCGAACGCGAGCCTGCTGGCTCAGATCACTGGCGCCGAGGACTGGCATATCAACTCTGATGAGCCTGATGTGCTGGATTACGACACCACCTTCAAGCCGCCCGCGCAGGACGCGCTCTACGAACCGAACGCCTATCGCACCTCGGATCACGACCCTGTGGTGGTTGGCATGAACGTCGTCAACTACGCGCCCGAACTTGGCTCCATCGCCGTTTCGCCCACTTTGACGGCGATCGGCACGACCGTGAACGCGAGCGTTTCCTTCACCGATCCCGACAAACTCGACACACACACCGCTACCTGGGATTGGGGCGACGGTAACTCCTCCGTTGGAGCGGTCAGCGAAGCGAACGGCGCTGGCACGATCACAGGCGACCACGTTTACGCTGTGCCTGGCGTCTATACTGTTACGGTGACTGTGGCTGACGGCTACGGCAATACCGATACCGCCATCTACGAGTATGTGGTTGTCTACGACCCGAACGGCGGATTTGTGACTGGCGGCGGCTGGATCGACTCGCCCGCGGGCGCGTACGCCGCGGACCCATCCCTGACTGGCAAGGCCACCTTCGGCTTTGTTGCCAAGTATCAAAAGGGCGCGAACGTGCCTGTCGGTAACACCGAGTTCCAATTCAAGGTCGGAAACTTGAACTTCAAGAGTGCCAGTTACGAATGGCTCGTGGTGGCTGGCTCAAAGGCTCAGTTCAAGGGCGTGGGAACCATCAACGGCGAAGGCTCCTACCAGTTCATCATCACCGCCGTGGATGGACAGCCCGACACCTTCCGCATGAAGATTTGGTACGAAGATGAAAGCGGGACGCATGTCGTATACGATAACGGCTCGCAACAAGCCATCGGCGGCGGCAGTATCGTCGTCCACAAGTAAGTTCTGAGAAAGTACGGAATCAAAAACTCCTCCCTGGCTCAAAGGCTGGGGAGGAGTTTTTTTAACCGTTTCAGTGAGCCAGTTCGGGGAAGATGAGAGGAACGAGGAACTCGCCGATCAACATGAAGACAACCCACGCCATCGGCAGGATGGTCAGCCAGACCAACCATGAGCGATCATGTTGATATGAGATTGCCACCAGCCCAAGCGCGCCCGAGACCAATCCGCACGCGAGCATGGCGATCCCATAAAACGGCAGGACAGTCTGTTGCCAGGCCCCATCGCCGAGGGACGGAAACGCCATGAACACGAACATATTGACGAGGAACATCGCCGCGAACGCGACCATGAGCCAGACTGCCCACCAACCCGTGCGGGTGTGCGGACGTTCGATGAAGCGAGCCGAATGTGTTGTCATTTCTGCCTCCAGTTTGAATTTGCGGAATCAGACATCTCCATGATCAGTATAGGGCTTTAAAGCGCGCGATTCAAGCGCCGATTTCCCCACGATAAGAATCAAAAAAGACTCCCGACCTGATGGATCGGGAGTCTTTTCAATGGTAGATGTTACGCAGGTAGCGTTGGCTCTTGCGGGGCTTCCACGATGATGGCGGCATCCAGCGCTTTCATTTCGCGGTAGGTCAATGTCCAGACGGTGGAGTCATAGATCATTGTCCAACCGCTAAGCAGGAAGAGCGGCGCGAACAGGATCGTGAAGAACAAAGGCAGGGCGAAGATGGCCGCGACAATCACGGCGAGTGGGGCGCTGAAGAAGAGGCTGGCGATGCCATACACGATCAAGCCAGGGATGGCGGCCACGATGACGGCAGGGATGAGCAGGACAAGGTAGAGAGGAATCAGCAGGAAGAAGGCGATGATTGTCACGATTCCAATGCCGAACCCGACCGCCAGCATGATGAGCCACATCAACGCGGCGCTCTTCCAATTGTGCTTAAAGAAGGCCCAACCGCGGCGGAACGATTCGCCCAGGCTGGTTTCTTCGAGGGCGGCGAAGCGGGCGAAGAAATGACGCAACAGCGAAAGGAAGACCGTCAGGATGATGACCGCGAAGAACAGCAGGAAGACGCATCCGATGGTGGCGATCATCGCGCCGACCCAGGTATCGCCAGGGGCGTCCGACGCGTTGATCAGGACGACGATGCCCAGCGCCGCGAGCGCTCCCAGAACGAAAACCGCGGGCAGGCTGATGATCAAGTCCATGAGCCAGAGACGGAAGGCGCGGCGGTTCCAGCCCAGTTTCCAACCCTCGCGGAAGCCGACTTTCTCGCCCGTGGACTCGAATCGGTCCACCATGCGCATCACGGCCACTTCGGACGGGTAGCGGATGAAGGCCGCGATGGCGCCGAAGATCAGGATGAGCAGGAAGATGGCGACGCCGATCCAGATGAAGGTGGCGACGTGCTCGCTGGGGTTCTCGAAAATCGGGGCTACGTCATTTTGGAGCCACTCGGCAAATTCCTGGAAGAATTCGGGAGCCTGCTCCAGGTCGAAGCCGTTACCGTTTCCATTAGAGCCGTTGTCGCCGCCGTATTGGTAGCTTGAGTTGCCGCTACTTCCGCCGCCGCCAGCAGTGAGGGCGAGCAGAAGGCCAAAGATCCAGAGAACGCGATAGTTCCAGAGAATGTACCAGGAACGCTTGAGGATTTTTCCAAAGTCTATCATTTTTACTCCTTGTGAAGTTGTATCAAATTGGCAACACTTGCAGCTGGCGCAAGTGCAGGTGTTTGATCTACAGATTATTAACGGGCGAGGGTTCGCCCCAGATTTTCCATGCGAGGAACCAAATGACGCACAGCGCGAGCAGTCCCGCCTGCCAGAAGATGCTCTGCAAAAAATTGACGCCGAACAGGTTGACTTGATTCAGCATGGACAGCGTGGATTGCTGGCTGGCGTTCAGTTGGACATCGAGCAGATTGGACGCGGCCGCGAACCAGGCGGTTTGCGTCTGACCTACGCTCAGGCCGGGCGCGATCTGCGCGAGCATGCCGCTGGCCTCGGCCGCGTAGACGAAGTTCGTCAGCGCGGAGACGGTTTGGATGAAGACCCACAGTCCGAGCAATCCGGCGGGGACGAGCCACCACGCGGCGGGCGGGACCTTGGATGGGTGACTCCCTTGGGGGCGACGCGGCAGGAGCAGGGTCAGGTTGGAGGCGAAGCGGTCGGCGGGGGTGAACGCGGGAGAGGGCGCGGCCCGCAAAAGGTCCGAGACGCGGCGCAGGTCGTCCAGTTCGCGCTGGCAGGTTGCACAGTCCGCGAGGTGGCGTTCCATGTCGCGCAGGCGAGGTCCGCGCAGTTCGCCGTCGAGGTAGGCGTTTAAGAGGGGGAAGAGTTGGTTATGCATAGGCCTCCTGCATGGAGGGTTGTTCTTTTAGTAAGTCGCGCAAACGGGTGCGGGCGTAGTTGAGGCGAGACATGACGGTGCCGATGGGGATGTCGAGGATGGCCGCGATTTCGTGATAGGAGAGTTCGCCGTATTCTCGCAGGACGAGGACGTTGCGGGTGGCGAGGGGCAGGGCGCGTAACATTTGTTGCATGTTTTCGGCGCGCTCTTTTTGTATGAGGGAAATTTCGGGATCGGGCATGGGGTCTTGTATCATTTGAACAACCTCGTCATCCATGGGCGCATCCGATTTGCGGCGCAACGCATCGAGCGTGACGTTGACGGCGATGCGGTAGAGCCAGTTTTTCATCGAGCCAGTGAGCCGAAACGAGTGAAGGTTTGTCCAGGCGCGGAGGAAGGTTTCCTGGGCCATATCTTCGGCCAGCGTCCTTTCGCCGCAGATGCGGTAGGCCACGTTGACGACGGGTCCGTAATGATGGCGGACGAGTTCGCCGAAGGCCCAGGTATCGCCTGCTTGCGCCTGTTGGATCAGGTCTGTTTCGGTCTTGGATGTCTCTGTGAGTAGCACGGGAGTTTTTCTTTCAGTATATATACGAGGATACCCCGGAATTTATTCGGAAGATCTGATTGCCTTTTGAGGATGGGACGCGGATGGACGCTGATTTATGCGGAAAACGCGGAAAAAGAGAGTTTTTCGCCGTGAATTTCGAGAAAAATCCGCGCATCGATGCCAATCCGCGTTCTATTCCCAAAGTGTCAGGTAGCTAGAGTTTGATTGAGTCTATTGATTTTGAAATCCATGCAGATAGAACAAGACCTTGAATAAAACCCTCGACCATTGCTTTGATAACTACGGGAAGCGTTGTGAATTCTGGCTTTAGTATCAGCCAGCCTTCGATCGTGCCCGAACCGGCAACAGTGCTTGCCCATTGACCAAGAATAATATAAAGCCCTCCAATTGTCACTACGCGTTTCCAATACGGCCACGACTGCAAACATGACAGAAACGGAAAGAGAACCGATGCAATCAGAAACCCGCGTAGAATCTGGAATGGCAACATCCAAATTGTCACATGCCGCCATAGATCGGGTTGATCGGGGGTTCGCATGATCTGGGCGGCAATCCCATCGGGATTGAAAAACTCGCGAGTGAGAAATAGAAACGCAAGTACGCCGACTCCGATGTATGTCACAACGTGAGCAAGAATAAATCGCGATGAGAATTGAAGGAACGATTTCATTTATTCTTCCTTCTCTTGTTATTGATTTCTGGCTTCCCGTGACTTTACCCATGTCAGGATCACGCCGAAAATCGTCGCGAAGCGGAAACTGGTTTCCCAGTCTACGACGCTTTGGCCGTGCCCGATGAGGTTCCAGAGAAATGTGACGAGCGCGACAGTGATGAAGGTCACGGTGAATACAGTTTTAAATTCAACGAGCAATGCTTTGATATTCATTTTCTCTCCTTATTTTTGATGGGAGATTCCCAGCGTGATGGCGACGTTGCCTTTTTTGTGTCCTTGATCCACATAGCGATGCGCCTCGACGATCTGCTCGAACGGGTAGACCCGGTCAATGATCGGTTTGATTTTGCCCGCTTCGATCAGTTCTTTGAGCGTCAGCATATATTCGACTTTCTCGCCGCCGTCTGAATCGGCATGGACGTTGATGTGGACGCCGCCCGGCTTGAGCGCTTTTTTCCATTGCGCGGGGGATAGTTTGCCGACGGCATCGAAAATCACATCATAGGTTTCGGCGTTTTGCGTGAAATCCTGTCGGGTGTAATCAATGACCTGACTCGCCCCAAGCGATTTGACCAAGTCCACATTCGCGCCACTGCATACCCCGGTCACGCCTGCGCCGAAGTGGCGGCTGGCAAGTTGGACGGCAAATGTGCCAACCGCTCCCGACGCGCCATAAATCAGGATTTTATGCCCGGGTTGGATTTTTCCCTTTTGGAGGCAGTGCCAGGCGGTCTGACCTCCGCCTGGGATGGCCGCGGCTTCCTCATAGGTGAGATTGACCGGTTTGATGGCGATCACTCCCTTCTCAGGCAGGCATTTGTACTCAGCGTGTCCGCCGAAGTTGACATCGTAGGTGGAGGCAAACACCGCGTCCCCAGGTTTGAAGCGGGTCACGTTCCGCCCGATGGACTCAATCTCCCCAGCCAGTTCCATCCCGAGGATGTGACGTCTGGGCTTGTTCCATCCGAGGATCAGGCGCGCCATGAATTTTTGCCAGCCCGTGATGTTCGGCAGTTTGAAACTCCGCATGATCGTGTCGCCGATGGTGACGGTGGTGGCGCGGACTTTGATCAATACTTCGTAATCGCGCGGCGTTGGTTTGGGAACGTCCATCAACTGCAACACTTCTGGGGAGCCATATTGGGTGTAAACGCTGGCTTTCATATCAAGTCTCCAACGCGAGTTGTCTGGGGGGTTCGATAGCGGTGGCTGATGGATTGAATCCGCGGACGATCAGCCAGATGCCCAGAAACACTTCGTTCAAAAGCATGGGCAGTCCAGTCACCATTCCGAGCGATTCGCCCAAGTTCGGGTTGAACCAGCCTAGCACGGTGTTGAACAGAATCAGAGCCGCCGCGATCAATCCCCAGATGGAGATGAACCCGGGAATCAGCCGTGAGCGGAAGAGCATGGCATACAACAACACGGCGCTGAGGCTAAAGATGAGATTGAGCATTTGAAACGCCCAGAAACGCTCGGCGAGTAGCAATGTTCCCAGTCCCTGCACAGCGCCCGTCTGGCCTGTATCTCCAGCGAGAGTCAGTAGCGCGAGCGGACTGATGTCCGCCAGAATCTGGGTGATGAACTCAACTGCCCTGAAACCAACGTATGCCAGAGCCAGACTTTCAAAACGCGGCCTCAGAATCGGGAACAGAAGCGCGGCGATCCCAACGTAGGCCAGCCCATTGGCGAAACTGAGAAGTACACCCAGCATCAACTGCGCCCTGCTCGCGGAGATCAGGCTGAGATAATCGGGAGAGCCGAGAATTGATTCCACCATCACGATGGTTCCAAGGATGAAGGTAATGTTAGAGAACAAGTACGCAGACCCAACAAGTATTGCCGTCTTTCGGTATGTTTTCATTTGAGCATCCAGAAACTGTCTACGCTGTCGCGCGTGGCTGGGTGCGCAGAAGCACAATCCCAAGCCAGACGAACCAGACGATCTGTCCCAAGCCAAAGACTCCGACCAAAGCATTCAACGATGGGATGATCGTGATGATGCCGACCGCGCCGACCAACAAGCCGAGGATGTTCAACCCCTTGGGAAACCCGCCCGTCCGCAGCGCGGCGAGGCTGACCAACAGCGTCAACGGTCCGCCGAGGATTTCGCCATTGGCATTGCCCAGCCCGTTTGTGATGGACTCAATTGCCTGAAAGATCAACACGGCTTGGGTCGGGTCTTTGGCGTAGAGCGCGACAACCGTAGCAAGTCCCGCGTTAGCGGACATGCCGCTGGCAATGAGTGAGCCAGCCCAAATGATTCCGATCGCGGTTGCAACTTGCATGAGCGCAGGCGCGCCAGACTTCATGTGGTCGTACAATGCCAGCGAGAGGACGATCAGCGCAAATCCAAAGAACACGTACATGAGCAGGTTGGTCGAGAAGATGACCGTCTGTTTTTCGACGTTCAGGGCGAGCTTTTGCATCGGGTCGGTGATGCTGACGTAGTCCAACACGCCGATGAAGATGACGATTCCGATCAGGTGGCTGATCGCCATAAACAACGCGGCGATACCGCCAGATTTTTGCAGGGTTTTCATTTTTTTCTCCTTTTTGAACGATATTGTGTTTTGTTTCTTCAAAACAAAAAATTAATGGATCATGTTGAAATAAACCAATCCAGTATGCCCAATATGAAATATCAGAAAGATGGAGGCGCTTAATAAATAAATAGCGCGATGCCAGGGAATCGGGAGCCAGCTCCGCATACATACCAACCCAATGCCTGCAAACCAAAACAAGGTTGACCAGGCGGGCGCAGTAAAACCAATGATGCTTTGACTCCATGCGCTGTCGGGATAAACGATTTGCGCCAAATAGCTCAGGAGATAAACCGCCAATCCACCGATATATAGACACCAGCCCAAAGATTGACCCTTTTCTCTTTTTCCAAAATAAAGGATTCCTGGAAGGCTAAAAACTAAAATACGAAATATGTTTTCGAATAAACCTAACCACTTAGGTATGTCCTTCCAGAATATGTCGGGGCTATAAGCGGCAGGCAAAACGCCCCAAAGTCCGAATGTGATGATCATCGGAGGAATAATCAAAAGCGCACCATTTCTGAGTAACATGCGTTTCGGATCTATCTTATTTGTGGTCTTGCCGTTTGCATTCATTTTGTCTCTCATTTTTGTGATTGATATTGGCGCAAACAAGATGCCTGCGCCAATTTGTGATTAGATATTTAATACATCTACTTGGCTGGGTTCAACACGATTCGGGCTAACTCTCAGGGTTACGCCAGGTCCATGCCAGCCAGATAATTAGCAACAGATCCGCTATTTCTATTGCGCTATAAAAAATATATGCAAGAGATGGGGCTCCAGCAAACAATGAACCGATTTGAGCCACAACAAATAGCGCGCCTGCGATGATGTTTGCCCAACGATTGGCGGAATACTTTAATACCCAAGACAGGATAATCATTAAGAACGGGATCTCGAACATGATCGCGGTTCCCAACAAAAATCCAGCAGTGATCTTGACAGTTCCATCTGCCACGGTTCCTGACATGATCCCTGCCAAAACCCCAGGCTCCAAATGTGAGAGTTGATCAGCATACATAAAATTAAGCGAATAAAACGCCCATAAAATTATCAGCAAAATTTTCGTATCCTTTTTGGCGGTCTTTACGTTTGTATTCATTTTTGTTTCTCCTTGTTTTGAATGAGCTTGATGAGTTTCATCGAACTGAACCTGATTGACTGAGACTAATGGCAATCCCAAATCACGCACTTTTTTAATCAAGCCATGCAGAGCGGCTTGATCTGCCACATGCCCAGATAGAAGCGTGTTGCCGTCCTCTTCCAGCGTGATGGTCAGACCTTCGAACCAGTCCATCCATTGCGGGGACAGGTGGCCTGCAATTCGGATCTCGTAGAGAGGAGGAGGCGTGTCCATGTTCAACGCCAATATACCGATACGGAGGTACTATCGGGTAGCAACTTAAGTATTAGGTTGGAGTATTGCTTTTTTTGGGGGATTAGAGCAAGCCCAACTCGCGGGCGCGGGCGACGGCTTCGGTGCGGTTCTCGGCTTGCAGTTTGTTGAAGATGCGCAGGTTATGTCCCTTGACGGTGCTGAGCGCCAGATACAACCGTTGACCGATCTTTGCGTTGGATTGTCCATCGGCGATGAGACGCAGAATGTCGAGTTCGCGGTCGGTGAGAGGGTCGACGATTTCAGATTTACGATTTTGGATTTTGGATTGAGTCGAGATTTCTACTGACGGTGGGAAAAACTCCAAAATACAATTCACGTATCCGAGCAAAGGGTGGGCGCGGTTCGCAATCGTAAATCGTAAATCGCAAATCAACGATTGCATGGCTTCGCCCTCGTCCACATAAGTGCGGATGTAGCCTTCTGGCTCAGTTAGTGTCAATGCGCGTTCCAGCGCGGCGAGAGATTCGGAATGATTGCCCTGTGCCTGATGAACGAGCGCTTGCGTTAGCAGGATTTCGATCAGGCTCCCCGTTCGCTTTTGCGATTCGGCCAGAGTCAACAAACATTCGAGCATTTCATGGACGCCTGCAAAGGAACCTTCGGCGAGACGTACCCGCGCCAAAGTGAGATGTTCGTACTCGCCCAGGTAACTCGCCTCATCCTTGACCGAGAGGCCGCGTTCCCGTACCCAGGCCTGAGCCTTGTCCAAGCGACCCTGTCTGAGATGGACGCGCGCTTTGTGCGCCGCGATCGGTTGCAGGATGGGGATCGGGTTTTTGACGTAGCCTCTCTGGGCGTCGTCCAAAGATTGGATGGCCGCGCCCCACTCCCCGTCCGATTCTTTGAGGCGGGCTTGCGTCAGATTCCAACGATGAGGCCAATCCACCAGAGTCGTCCGTTCACCCAAGTCCGCGGCAATTTGCAATGACTGTGCAAACGCGGCCTCATCGCCACGTTCGTACGCGAGCATCGCCAATCCCAAATGATGATGAGCGGTAACCACTTCCGCTTCCTCGCCCAACGCCTCCGCCTTTTGGATGGTTTGTTGGAGCGCGCGTTCGGCTTCACCGAGGCGGCCCAATGTCACTTGCATATCCGCCACCACAAAGGCGCTGGCAATCACATACATTTGATTGCCCAATTTTTGCATGTCGTCCATCCAGTCGTGCATGGCTTGCAGTGAGGCTTCCACGTTTCCGACAGCCCAATGCGTAAACCCCATTGTGATGGCGGCCTGCGAGCGAATCAAAAAATCGTCCTCGGGCGCGAGTTGAATGGACAGTTCGGCGTATCGCACCGTTTCGTTCAAGTCGCCCTCGATCTGGGCATTCCCCGCGCGGATCAAGGCAATCGTCCCTGGGATGGACTTGAACGCCTCTTCCTCCTTCATGGCGGCCAGCCATCGCTCGGCATTTTGCAAATACGTTTCGCTGGACTCCGTCTCCCCCACATCCGAATACGCCCACCCAGCATGGACGCACAACCACGGACGGGAACAAACCGCCGCGTCGGGCAATTTTTTGACCCAGCCCAACCAGGCAAGGGTCTGGAAATTTCGTTCCATGTCCTGCCAGGCCGCTTCGGCAAGATTCGCCGCGCGCTCAAAATCGCTGGCCGCGAGGGCATGGTGGAAGGCTGGAGCAAGGTCAGCGTTCGCCTCATACCAGGCGCTGGCGCGCAGATGATATTCGCGAAGTTCTTTGGGTTGACCGAGTCGCTGGCGCAACAGATCGCCGAACAAATGATGGTAACGATACCATCGCCGCTCATTATCCAACGGGACAATGAACAGGTTGGCGCGTTCGAGTTGTTCCAGAATCTCCTGCCCAGATGTGGACGGGTCAAGCAGGACGGCGTCACACAGCGCGCCGCACATGCGATCAAGAATGGAAGTGCGCAACAAGAAAGTTTGAATCTTTTCTGACTGCTGTCCCAAAACTTCTTCGATCAGATAATCAAGCACGAAACGATGACTGCCCGTGAAGGATTTGATAAAGTTGGCGGTATCGCGCGAAGCGTGTCCTTGCATGGAGAGCGCGGCCAATTGCAGGCCAGCGATCCAGCCTTCGGTGCGGGACTCCAGCGCGGCGACATCGTTGTCGGAGAGATTCAGCCCCATGGCGCGGTTGAGGAACTCGGTCGCTTCGGCAGGGGTGAACTGCAAGTCGGCCGCGCGCAATTCGGTCAACTGGCCGCGAACGCGCAGACGAGCCAGCGGCAGGGACGGGTCTTCGCGCGTGGCGATGACCAGGTGCATTTGCGGCGGCAGTCGCTCCACGAGAAAGGCGAGGACTTCATCTACTGGTTTGGAGTCAATCACGTGGTAGTCGTCCAGGATGAGAAGAAACGAATCAGGGATGGCGGAAATTTCATTCAGCAGAGCCGTCAATGTCATTTCGATTTGCGATTGCTGGTGAGATTGAAGAGTCTGCAATACCCCATCGCCAAGTCCCGCCTTGATGATCTGCAATGCCGCGATCAGGTACGTGATGAAGCGGACTGGATCGTTGTCCCCTTCGTCCAAAGATAGCCACACGACTGGCTTGCCGCAACCAGAAATCCATTCACTGACCAATGTAGTCTTGCCAAAGCCGGCCGACGCGGAGATGAGCGTCACGCATGGCCTACCCAGCGCCAATCCCTCGTTCAGCCGACCGATCAAGCGCGGGCGTGGGACGATGTTGGGACGCGGCGGGGGGATGTACAGCTTGGTTGCCAGGATTGGCGCGGGCATGCAACCATTATAAAACATCTGATTACCTTACACATTTGAGTTTAAATTGATTGGAATCACAACAGGCTTCAGCTTAAGATTTGACAAGATCGCTTGGAAGTCAGGCAAGACATGAAGACCTGTAGCGAGAGTACGCTTCAACCATCTCAAGCCAAGTTG
>JACRBL010000002.1 GCA_016234485.1 Chloroflexota bacterium | reverse complement strand
AGCAGACGATGTACTTTCCCATCATGGGCGTGGTGGTGTTATGCACAATCGTCGCCAAAAACATTGCGCGCACGCGGCTCGGGCGGGCCTTCGTCGCCATCCGCGACAGCGATCTCGCGGCAGAGGTGCTGGGGATTCACGGATTCACTTACAAGTTGCGCGCTTTCTTTCTCTCGGCGTTCTACGCCGGTCTCGCCGGGTCGCTGTGGGCGCATTACGCGCGCTCGATCAATCCGGAACAGTTTTCGTTGCTGAATTCGGTCTGGTATCTGGGCATGGTTATTGTCGGTGGAATGGGGAGCGCGCTGGGACCGATTCTCGGCGCGATGTTCATTCGCTTGTTGGAAGAGACCACGATTCAATTCAGCCCTCTGTTGGGCAAAATCTTTCCTGAAGTGCAAGCCGGTCTGCTTGCCGGGCTAGGTCCCTTGCTGTTCGGGCTGGTGTTGATGTTGTTTCTTGTCTTTGAGCCGCGCGGTCTGGCGCATCGTTGGGAGCTGCTCAAAGCGGCGTGGCGACTAAGACCGTTCGCGCACTGATTAGCGAATGGCGGATAGTGAACTACATCAACCATGCGCCATCAGCGATAAGCGATAAGCCATCAGCCAAAGGAGGTGATCGGTTACAGGTTAATCTAATCACAATCTGGAGGGTCGGACGGGCTGACTCTTTGATGATCAGACTTTCCGACGAGGCAACTCTATTAACCGGAGGAGAAAATGAAAAAGACAATTACATTGATGTTGTTGGTTGCGCTCGCATTGTCCGCCTGCGCGACGCCGCCGACTGCGACGGAAGCGCCCAAAGCAACTGCCGCGCCGATTGCGACGGAAGCGCCTAAAGCAACCGCCGCGCCGACCACGCCGGCACCTCGCACTAAAGCGAACCCCGGCGAAAAAATTACGCTCTATCATTATGGCGACGTGACCGGACCGTACGCTGCCATCACCGCGCCGCTCGTCAGCGGATTTGACGATGCGGTCAAGGCGTTGAACGCCAAAGGCGGCATCCGCGGCGCACAAGTTGCCGTCGAATGGTCGGACACCGGTGGCAAACTGGAAAACGCCATCTCGACCTACAATCGTTTCCGCGAGAAAAAACCGCTGATCCTCTTCATGTATGGCTCGACGGAAACCGAAGGACTGAAAGATCGCCTTGCCGAAGACAAGATTCCCAATCTCACCTTTGGCGTCAGCGGACCCGGCTCGTACCCGCCCGGCTGGGTCTTTGCCGGAGTGCCGATCTATTCTGATCAGTTCGGTTTGTTCCTTGACTGGTTAACTGCTAACTGGGCAAAGGTCAAACCCGCCAAAGGACAGAATCTTGATGCACCGCGAGTTGCCGTCGTGACATGGGATACCGCCTATGGTCGCGGCGCCCTGACTCCCGAAACCCAAGCCTACGCCGATAAGAAAGGCGTCAAACTCGTCAGCAAAGAATTCTTGGCGGTAGGCGCGCCGGATGTGACGACGCAAATTCTTGCCGCAAAGAAAGCCGGAGCAAACGTGATCTACACCAACACCCTCGCGCACGGCCCGGCGCAAATTCTCAAGGACTCGGTCTCGCTCGGTGTGCGCGACGAGTTCCTCATCGGCGGCAACAACTGGGCGCTGGATCTTTCGATGCTCGCGCTGGCGGGAGCCGCCTCCGAAGGTTTCTATGGTCCCCTCCCGAACCTGTGGTGGGATGACGCTGGCAACACCGGCATCAAAGAGATCGAAGCGCAGTTCAAAGCAAACAACCGCAAGCCGGCAGAGCACAGCGTGGGGTATCTCCTGACTTACGGCATTGTGGATGCGACCCGCCAAGTTATAGAGAAGACTGTTGATCGCGTCGGCTTTGACGCGCTGAGCGGGGCGGCGATGTACGAGACGATGCAGACGGCGGGAGAAATCAAAGCGATGGAAGGCGTGATGACTCTGCAGTACAGCAAAGATGTGCGCGCCACCAACAAAGCGCGCATCATGCAGGTACAGAAAGGAAAATTCGTTCCGCAAACTGACTGGATGGTCGCGCCGGATTTGAGACCGAAGTAGTAACCGGATGTTGACAGGTAGACACGGAAACAAGTAGCACGTTCCTGTCTACCTGTTTACCCGCCTACCTGTTTACCTATCTACCTGTTCCCTGAATGTTATGCTGAAACTGAACAACATCGAAGTCGTTTACAGCGACGTGATACTGGTACTGCACGGCGTCACACTCCAAGTGGACGATGGCAAGATCGTTGCCTTGCTTGGAGCAAATGGCGCGGGCAAGACCACGACTCTCAAAGCAATCTCCGGCTTGCTCCGCACCGAATTAGGACAGATCACACGCGGCTCAATCGAATTAGATGGGACGTGCATTGATCGGCTGGGGCCCGAGACAATCGTGCAGTCTGGCATCATTCAGGTGCTGGAGGGACGCCGTCTGTTCGCTCACCTGAGCGTGGAAGAGAATTTGGTCGTCGGCGCGTTGGGGCGGCGAGGTGGCGCGAACAACATCAAATCTGATTTGGAGATGGTCTACCACTATCTCCCGCGCTTGCGTGATCTGCGGGCGAGCACCAGCGGCTATCTGTCCGGCGGCGAACAGCAGATGTTGGTCATCGGGCGGGCGCTCATGTCGCATCCAAAGGTTATGTTGCTCGACGAACCCTCACTGGGGCTCGCGCCGCTGTTGGTAGAAGAAATTTTTGAGATTATCAAACGCATCAATCAGCAGGAGAAAACTTCCATCCTGCTGGTGGAGCAGATTGCTCAGGCAACACTGGGCATCGCCGACTATGGCTACGTGATGGAGTTAGGGCGCGTCGTTCTCGACGGTCCCGCCGACAAATTGCGCGACAACGAAGACATCAAAGAGTTTTATCTTGGCTTGACGCAATTAGGCGAACGCAAAAGTTATCGCGAGGTCAAACACTACAAGCGGCGCAAACGATGGCTTGGATAGAAACCGATGCGCCGCAGGCGACGTACATTCAGGGCGCTCATGGTTACGTGATAGAATCGTCCGCACAAAGAAAGATAGTATTGTGATGATACGCATGTCTTGGAGATCGGCGAAAACCCCGTGGAGATTTCTCGCAACATGATCGCCAAGCAGATCGGACTGTGATGCCGCCAACCGCCGTGAAGCCCCCACCTAAATCAACCGCAACCCGCCGTGAGCGCGAACGCGAAACGCGGCGGCAGTTGATCCTTGATGCCGCTAAAGACGTTTTCGCCAAGCGCGGTTTCCTCAGCGCCACAATGGAAGAGATCGCCGAACAGTGCGAGCTGGCTGTTGGCACACTCTATCGTTACTTTCAAAGCAAAGAAGAGCTGTACGTGTCGTTGCTGTGTGAGGCGATGGAAATGTTTCATCAGGGCATTGAGGCGGCGCGCAACAGCGACATTCCGCCTAATGAACAGCTGCGTGCCGTGTGGCAATTCTTCTACGACTTCTATTGTGAGCAACCGGAATACTATCGCGCCCTCATGTTCTTGCACAACGAAGGTTTACGCGACACCATCTCACCGGACGTGATCAAAGATATCAACCGCCGTGCCGGAAGAAACTTCCGCTTGGTGGCGGAGATCGTGCAAGCCGGAGCGGATGCCGGGATATATCGCCCCAATCTCGACACGCGAGGCGTCGTAGATATTCTATGGTCGCTTCAGATGGGATTAGTGCAACTTATCGAAACCCGCCGCAACCTCAATGCGCCAGCGGATATGCTGGAAACATTACACCGCGAATCGTTTGAGTGGCTGGAGTGCGGGCTAAAGCGGTAATCAGGAAGCCCATTTACAACCGTTGAGATTCTTGAATAACCATTTCAATAAACAGCGCCGACGACCAGCCATAAATAGAGGCGGCTTTGGGCGGCGCTTTGCCGGTGTGAGGTTCGTAGTATTCGTAGATGTCACTCCCGCTCATGATCATCTCTAAAGTACGACGGCGCAGTTCATTCGCCAAGTCCTTATAGTTGGCTCGTTCCAACCCATCTATCAGCAAATAATTTACGTTCACCCATGTCGGTCCGCGCCACATTTGTAAAGCGTTGAATTT
>JACRBL010000068.1 GCA_016234485.1 Chloroflexota bacterium | reverse complement strand
CTGGATGATCCTATGGATGAAAAATCATGGCGGGAAGCTCAAGAGTGAAATTGAAGAACAAACCAATCAGGCGGCGCTGGGGAAAGGACAGAAAGCCCTGTTCGCGCTGGCATTCCTGGCTGTATTCCGTGAAGGGATCGAGCTGGCGTTGTTCCTGCTCGCCGCAAGATTGACATCCAGTCCGTTGCAAACAGTTTCGGGCGCATTACTTGGACTGAGCGGCGCCGCGGTTCTTGGCTGGATATTGTTTACATCCACCATGAGACTCAGCCTGCGTAATTTCTTTGGCGCAACCAATATCCTTCTGATTATTTTTGCGGCGGGTCTGGTTGGGCTGGGAGTTCATGAATTCAATGAAGCAGGCGTTATCCCTTCGGTAATCGAGCATGTCTGGGATTTCAACGGAATTCTGAGCGATAAGAGTGAGGTTGGGCTGCTTCTCAAAGCGCTGGTTGGGTACAACGGCAATCCATCTCTGACGGAAGTCGGCGCTTACATCAGTTACCTGGCAGTTCTGGTTATCATACTGATGACCCAGAAGAAAAAACAAACCCAGCAAGTGTGACAACGAGATAACAAAATGCCTTCGGAGTTTTCCGGAGGCATTTGATTTATTTTTGTTTCAACAACTCAATTACCCATAATGCCATTATCGGGCATGGGTCGCGCTACGGCGGCAAGGACGGGAGGAAGTATGCCAATGGCTGCGTATCGCCCGTCAAACGTTGTTTCCCGGTATCCAGGATTTCCTTGCTCCAAGCATACTACATATTCGTGTGAATCCTCCCGCGGTGGTAGCGAAGCGCCATCCTTGTGCGCCAGGTTGACATATCGAACCGGTCCCTGCCAATCAATAAAGCCGCTGTCGTGCGCCTGGTCGTAGGAGCGGCCTTCGAGGAGCGAAACCGCACGGAACGGTTGCGCGGAGACCAGCGTCCGCGACGCCAGCAGTAAAAGTATCAGAAGGGAAAGAAGCGCTGAAAATTTCAAACGGAAGTTCATGGTTCGCTCTCGTAATCCTGAAAGTCGCGTACGCCCACATGAAAGAACAGAAAAACAACAGCCGAGACCGCCAACCCCAATAAGCTGGAGAACGCGCAAAACGCCGCCAGAAATTCGATCGATGCTTCCATCCATTTCATTCGTAATGTTCCTTGTTTAGAAATAACCACAGACGCGTGGCGGAAAGATTCCGCCACCATGCGATCTCATTTTCGAGCAAGCGCAGTTCCCAGCGCTGCCCATCCTGATCCAGGCCGCTCAGCCACACATATAATTGGACCAAAAGCGTTTCTCTCTGGGCGGGGGTGTGAGTTCGGTGGTGTTTGTTCAGCCATGCCAGAAAACCCTGCCGACGGGTTTCTTCCAATTGATTGATTTGTTCGCAGAGGTCTGTCAGAGTTTGGGCCAGGTACATACATTGATTAATCCATGAATGAGGCGGATATAGGAGCGCGGAAGAGGACGCGTTGACCATCGCAAAGGTCTTTCAAAATCCCAGATGCAAAGGATCGTCGGCCGGGGCAGGTTGGGTAACGCTACCTTCTCTTCTCGCCAGACGCGCCGCCAGAAGTTCATCGAGGAGGTTCGCCACGGAAGGAGGCAGCATGCCTCGCAACGAACGCGCGGCGCGCTCCTGCCAGCCGTCCATTGGCTGATATTCATCGGCATGGACGGCGAAGACCGCCTCCATCAATGCCTTGACCCGCGCCGCGTCGGCGCGCGGCAAGGGTTGGATCTGCGCCAAAGTTGGCGGTTGCCAATGTCCGCCGATGCGCGCCCGCAACCAGCATTGCAGGGAGGGCAGGTCGAGGGTCATATTCCCGTAACGGAGGCTGGAGTTCAAGGCGGCGCGCACAAGATCGGCGTCTTCGGGATCGGGGGAGAAGAACATCTGCGTGGATGTGTTGGCGAGCATGGCCTGCACGACGGGTTCCATGCCTTCCACTTTTCGCATCAAAGAGAGAGACTGCGCCAGCACGAACATGCGCGCCCCGAACTTCGCGCCTTCGGAGAGCATGGCTTCCAAGCGCATGCCCGAACCGATCTCCTGCGCTTCGTCTACGATGAAATAGAAAGGAAAACAGGGCGATCCAATTTCTCTGGCGAGGGGCCGGTCAAACCGACGGGCAAGAAAGAGATTCTTCATCGCCACCTCGTCTTCCAGGTTTCCGAGCGCGAGACGAACCATTCATCGCTCCACTTCCCCCGACTCAATCCAAGCAGGCCGTTGAATGGGACGGGCGCACGGAACGAGACCTGACAACGACCCGCTTCGCCCGCGCCGCGCGGGGGCTGGACCTCGAGGCGGTATTCCACGCCCAAGGTGGCAGACCAGTCTGCGTTGAGAGTCCGCCAGGCAATTTGGCGGGCGTTGTGTTCAGCGCGGTCTGGGTCGGGCGATTGCGAGAGGAACTGAGCGCAGGCATACGCCGCGGCAGTGGCGGCGGTGCGGGCGCGATGGGTGGGAATCCAGGATAGGAGACCGAAGGCCAGCAGGACAGCCAGCATGGCGAAGAGCGCGGTTTCGGCCATCGCCTGTCCGCGTTGGGAGCGCTTCATTCGATGACTCCGCCCGGAGGTCCGGGATAGAAGCGCCACAGGCGGAAGAAGGTCTCGGCGCGCTGGGCTTCGATCAGGCGGATACCGAAGATCCAGTCGCGCGAGTCCTCCACCGAGATCAACGAACGCACCTGGCGCGACCCGCCCGTTCCAGAATGGATGCGCTCTGATAGATCGGGCCACAGCGTCGACGCGCGTGCCATCCCCGTAACGGGCGTATCGTATGACCCGCTTGCCACGCCCGTGATGAACACGCCCCAGTCCACCGCGGCGGAGCGAAAGGCGTAGAAGGCCGCAAAAGTCATGCCAAAGAGGAGCAGGATCAGGACGGGCATCATCAGGGCGAACTCGGCCATGGCCTGCCCCTTCTCTTTGACGCGGATCATCTACCCGCCGCGCGCCATGCGTAGGGCTTCGATACCCGCTTCGAAGGCGGTCTGCAGTTCGTTGCGGTAACGGGCAATGACGGCAATCGCCACCACGCCAATCGCGCCCAGAATCAGGGCGTACTCGGCGAAGTCCTGGCCGCTCTCTTCACGAAGAAAACGCTGGATCAGTTTGAACATGTGCAACTCCTTGTCTGAAATGAAAATAGGCTGGCAGAGGGTTCTGCCAGCCGAGATGATAAGGGTTGCGGGGAGGGGAGGTGGGGTGGTGTCGGTATAACTTCATCGTTTTAGTTTTCCCCTGTTTGGATATTAAAAAGGCAAGGTCGTATGTGTATACGACCTTGCCCATACCCACTCGGGATGCCACTTCCCGAGAAAGAAGAAGCCCGAACTAATGCGATGGCGGGAATGACAATCCTTCTTCGCTCTCGTTCTTTGCGGACACAATCCAGCGCAGGGTGAGGAAGAAGACCGTCACTGCCGCGCCCACCAGCAGTCCGATGACCGCCGCGCCGATGCCGGGGGTATTGACCAGCCAGTAAAAGAATTGAAAGAGGGGTTCATCCATCGGGAAGTTCATGTTTAGCCTCCGTTTTTCTGTTCAATTGCGCGACCCGCTTCCACTTCCCAAATGGAAATGGAGGGGAAGAATTTGTAGAAGATCACAAAGATCAGCGTCAGGATGCCGAAGGTCGAGATGGTGAGGGCGATTTCCGTGGCGGTCGGGAAATAGGTGGTGTAGGGAATGATGCGCGCATGGGTCAGGGTGGGCATAAGAATATTCCAGCGTTCCAGCCACATGCCGAAAAGCACAAACGCGCTGGCGATTACCGTGGATGGAATGAGGCGCGCCTGGAACCAACCTGTCAGCCCGAGCAGGGCAAGGATGAAGAAGACGATGAAGGCGGCCAGCAGAATCGTCTTCACGAGGGAGGCGTGCAAGGCAGGGATGTTCATCGAAAGCGCCGCAAACGTGACTGCCGCCAGCGCTGTCATCACCAAGCCTGTGGCGGTTTTGAACAACGGATTGCTTCTGGCTTTGACGGGCAGTTTAAGCGCAATTAATATCCATGTGGCGGCAGTCATCAGCACGTTCATGCCCCAGAAGGCGGGCGCGAACTCGCCGAAGAGTTTTGCCGCCATGACGGGGAATTCCAGCGTCTCCTGCTCGGTGGTGACGACCAGCGTTTCGTTGAGCGTGAAGTAGAACCAGACGAAACTCATCACGATGAAGATCCAGCCCAGGTTTTTGTAGAAGGTATCGGTGATGTAACCTTTTAGATGATGGTTGTATTGCGTGGCGAAGGCGGTGGCGATGAAGAGCAGACCAATACCCGAGTAGATCGCGCCCACCACAAAGTAGGGACCTAGAATCGTGGACTTCCACCCAGGCTGGACGGTGGTGGAGAACAGCCAGGAGGTCACGGTATGAAGCGAAACGCCGATGGGGATGAGAATAACTGAAACGGTCGTGATCGCTTTTTCGAGCCGCGCCCATTGTTCCTTATTACCGCGCCAGCCGAGCGAAAGAGTCGAATAAAGTTTCTTGCGCCAGGTTGGTGCGTTTTCAGGAGTCGAGTCGCGCATGAAGGCAATGTCGGGGAGGAGTTGCAGGTAGAGGGCGAACGAAGCAGTCAACAAATAGAGCGTGAGCGATGCGATGTCCCACATCAGCGGGGCTTGCAGGCGACCGTAGAGCAGGGTGTTGACGAGACGGTCGGGGCGTCCCATGTCCATGATGATTTGCAAACCAGCTACCATCAAACCGAAAACGGTCAGCGACTCGGCGATGCGGGTGATGGGTCGCCGCCATTCAATTTTGAGTAAATGCAGTACCGCCGAGATGACCGTGCCAGCCATGCTGATGCCGATCAGGAAAATGAAGTTGACCAGATACGCGCCCCAGAAAACGGGACGGTTGAGGTCGGTGACGCCCAAGCCGAGAAATAACTGGCGGACGTAAAGCGCCAGCCCAGGCAGGGTGACGACCAACAACGCCGCGATGGTCATCCAAAATTGGCGGTCGAATTTGAACAAAGGCGAGACGAGATTTTCGCGGTCTTGCGCGGTGATTATGGGTTGCATGGTTATCCCTCCGCCAGGTAAAGTGTCTTCGGGTGCGCGCCTGAATCTTCCAGCAGGTGCGTGGCGCGCAAACTTTTCGAAAGTTGCGAGACGGTGCTATCGGGGTCGTCAAGGTCGCCGAAGTAACGCGCCTTGCCCGTGCAAGTCTGCACGCAGGCTGGCACATATTCGTCGGCGCGGAACTCGCGTCCTTCGGCGGCGGCGCGTTCACGCGCCTTCACCAAACGATGCACACAGTAGGTGCATTTTTCCACCACACCCACGGGTCGCACGGCGGGACCTTCGAGCGAACCGTTCACGCTCAACTCATCGGGGTTGAGATGATTTTCAAGCGACCCTTCCCATTGCGGCGCGTACCAGTTGAAGTAACGCACGCCATACGGGCACGCCACCGTGCAGAAGCGGCAACCGATACAACGGTCATAGTTCTGGCGCACGATGCCTTCTTCATCAATATAAGTCGCCTGCACGGGACAGGTCTTCACGCACGGCGCATTTTCGCAGTGCATACAAGGACGCGTGGCATAGTGTGTTTTCACATTCGGATATTCACCCTGTTCAGGCGCGATATGTACAGGCAGGGGGAACACATCGTTCCAGCGGATCGCGCGCCCGTTCTTCGCTTCATCGGGGCTGACAACGGGCGTATTATTTTCCATGCGGCACGCCACACTACACCCCTGGCACGCCACGCATTTTTCAAGATCAATGACCATGCACCAATTTGCCATATTGTTCTCCTGTACCGCGAAATTAATTTCGCGTTACTTTCACGCGCGTATTTGTAAATGAAGCCAATCCCGTCAACGGCTCGGAGGCGGGATTCATAATTTCAAGCCCGTTGACGCCGCGACCTTTGGCGTAACGCCCCACCGCGGTATGACCTTGATTGAAGGGCATATTCACCACATCGGGACGAAGGCCCGCCACCAACTTGACCGTGGTGCGGACGCGCCCAAACTGGCTTTCGACGTTCACCCGATCGTTTTCTGCCAACCCCAACTCCCGCGCGGCCTCTGGATTCATCTCCAGCCACGAATCCCAGGTCTCGCGCACGGTCATGCCGCTGATCTCCTGAAGCGTGGGCATATTCGCCGCGTCACTGCGCGGACCGAGACTCATCAGTGTCACGACGTTCAGCATGAACGGGTATTCGGCTTCGTCGCCCGCGAAGGCAGTCGCTTCGTAATGCGGCAGGTTTGCGCCGTCGCCCATCATCGTAATTCCGAGATTGGCGAGTTCATCCTTTTTCATCTTGCCGACGAAGCAGTTCAATTCGCGGCTGTATAAATCAAAGTAGCCATCGCGCGGTGAGTTCAGCCGTTCCGCGCCGACCACGCTCCCGATCCACTGCGGGCTTCCGCGTTTGGCGAAACGATAGCCAGGGTTGAACCACACGCCCAACTCCTTAAGTAGTTCCCAATCCGCGCCGATGTCTTTCAAGCGGAATTGCAAAACCTCTTCGTAGGATTTCCACGGGAAGGCTTTGGCGACCATCCCGCCCATCGCCTCGGCAACTTTGATGAAGAAGTCGCCCGTGTTCAGCGTGTCGTACAACGGCTCGATGACAGGCTGGTACAGTGAAATGCCAGGGTAGCCCAGCCCTTCCACATGGTCATCGCCCCAGCGTTCCAGGAAAGTCGGTTCGGGCAAAATCAAGTCTGCCAGCTCCGCGCTTTCATCCATGAAGGAGGAGAACGAAACCACAAACGGGACTTTTGCGAACGCTTCCGCGACTCGATTGCCGCCAGGCGTTTCAAAGACGGGATTGGTGTCATAAAGGAACAAGGCTTCGACAGGCGCACCTTCGAGGATGGCATCTGCCACCGATTGATAAGAGTTGCGTCCCAGCGGGAACTTGCTCCCCGCGCCGTCAATGCGTTCGGTCTGCAAGCCTTTGGCTGAAACTGA
The DNA here is from genome assembly GCA_016234485.1 of Chloroflexota bacterium. Classification (GTDB taxonomy): domain Bacteria; phylum Chloroflexota; class Anaerolineae; order Anaerolineales; family Villigracilaceae; genus Denitrolinea. The sequence goes on along the minus strand of JACRBL010000068.1, from coordinate 6,234 downwards.
ATCGGATGGCATGTTGGGATACTCGACGCACGGCATGTAGCGTTGGGTCATCACGCCGCCTTCTTTTTCGATGCTCCCCACCAGCGCATTCAGCACGTGAACAGCCATTGCGGTATACACGCCGCTGAAACCGCCGTTGAGCAGTCCGCCCTTGCCAGGCAACATTGCCACCGCAGGACCGTTGCCCGCAAATTCACCCGCCAGCCGCGCAATCGTCGTGGACGGAACGCCCGTGATCTGCTCCACGCGGATCGGGTCATAGTTTTCCAAAACGAAATCGCGGAAACCCTTGCGCTCCCCGTTGGAGACGAAGTTATCGAAGCCGAAGCAATAATTCTTGACGAAGTCCGCATCCACCAGCCCCGACTTGATGATGACATTCGCCATGCCCAAAGCGAGCGCTGCGTCCGTGCCAGGTTTGATCGGAATCCACTCGTCGGCTTTGGAGGCGGTGATGCTTTGGCGCGGGTCAATCACCACCACCTTGCCGCGTGTGGCGCGTCCACGCCTCAGAAAGGTATAGCCTGAAATCGTGCGCTGTGGATTTGTGCCCGCTTCCAGAAGATTCGCGCCAAAGGCAATCACATAGTTCGCATTTTCAAGATCGTAGGCAGGCAATCCGTACATGCCTTGAGTCAAGTACACGCCCAATTTCGCGGCGGCGATATTCAAACTTTCATGCGAGACGACATTGGGCGAGCCAACCGCCTGCATGAAGCGCGTCAGGAAGGAGCGCATTTGTCCGCGCGTGTCGCCGTGCATCAGGACGGCTTCCTCGGGATGTCCCGCTTCGCGCAGGGCGCTGAGTTTGTCCGCTGTCAGTTGGATGGCTTCCGTCCACTTAAGCGGAGTCCACTGTCCCGACGCGCGGTTGCGCTTCATCGGGGAGGTCAATCTGTCGGGGTTGTATAAAAGTTCAGGGGCGGCTTGTCCTTTCGGGCAAAGCGCTCCCTGATTGACGGGGTGCATGGGGTTGCCTTCGAGTTTGACGACTTTCTCATCCGCCACGCGGACGAGAATCCCGCAACCCGCCGAACACAGGTGGCAGGTGGAGGCGACGACTTTTTCCTCCGCCGCCGTTTTGATTCCGCCAGAGGCTTGCGCCGCGTAGAAATTTTTCAGCGCTGCGAGTCCCGCCGCCGCGCCAGCCGTTGCGCCGCCAAGTTTCAGAAAATCACGTCGTGAAATTTTTTCGGTCATCAATTGCCTCCGCAGGTTTCAGAGGGTGTGGATTGCGACGAACACTCGAAGGCGGGCGATTCGAGCGGATACGATGCGGGCGGAATCTCCGCCTTGCCCGTGGAGAGCGCAAGGGTGTATTCAATCAACGCCTGCAATTGCGCGTCGGTGAACATGCCCTCAAAAGACGGCATCCCGCTTTGAAGCCGTCCGCGCAAAATGTTGGAGCGGATCTTGTTTTCCTTGACGCCCGTGTTGGCGATGCGCCGCCCGAAGAGACCTTCGCCATACAAGCCGTGACAGGTGGCGCAGGCGATCTCGTACAGTTCCGCGCCGTCGGTCACGCCTGGGGCGAGTAAAACGCCGGGCAACGCGGGGACTGCATCCGCGCGTCCCTGCGCCGCCCAGAGCGCGCCGCGCAGGGTGCGCGGTCCGCCGCCGCCCGGGTTCACGTGGCAGACCGCGCAGGGTTCGCCGGTGCGATGCGAATATTCAGGCAGCGCCTGAACCGAATTGGAGGAAGATGAAATCGCGAGAAAAATAAAAAGCGCGATGGCCGCGATTCCCAATAATCGCAGATAATGAATGAGCCAGTTTTTTTGTTTCATCGGCGTGTTCCAGTGGGCGATTTGCAAAATAAATTTCCCTGGCACTGCCCGCCAGGGCAAGTGTGCGGTACGAAGAAACTTCCAGGGGACGCAAGTCCCCTGGAAGTGTGAAGCCAATCTTTCTTACTCGATGGGCAGGGTTTGGATGTAGGCCAGGATGTCGAGCAGATCCTGGAGCGACCATTCCATGTTGAGGCCGGCGGTCATCACCGCGCCGGGCTGGCCATGCATGATCTTATTCAAAACTTCCCACGGATTGTCCGCGGAAACGGTGCCGACGAATTCCTTGCCTTCGCCGTCGTCGAAGTCCAGCGCTTTGCCGTCTTCGCCGTGGCAGGCGATACAGTTGCTCTCGTAGAGAGTCTTGCCGTTGGCCGCGTCGCCGTTGACGGTCTTATCGTCGTTGATGTAGGGAGCCATGTCCTCCACCTGTTGTATGAAGGCGATGAGCGCGTTGAGCTGGCCATCGGTCAAGTAAGCCGAGAAGTCGTGGTCGCCGTTCTTCATCGCGGCCAGCAGTTCTTCGGGGGTCTTGCCAGCGGAGGAGATGATGCCGGGGAAGCCGGTCAAGTGCGAGCCGGAGCCGTAGCGTCCATCCACGCCCTTGTAATCCCAGCCGTGACATTCCTTGCAGCGCCAGGTGTCGTTGCCGGTGCGGGTGTTGGTAGTCTGGGTGGCCCACAGGGGCTGATCGGTGGTCATATCCGCCGCGCCGGTGGCTTTGATCCAGTTGTCGTAGAGACGTCCGCCTTCAACGACGGGGCTGGAGGTCGGCAGGGTCTGGGCATAAGCCAGCAGGTCAATGTATTCCTGGTCGGTCAGGCCAAGGTCCACGAGCGCGGGCATGTCTGCCACGCCGGGCTGTCCAAAGCGAGCCTTGTGGACAAATTCCCACGGGTTGTCAATCGCGATCGTACCGTAGTATTCCGGACCGCTTTCATCTGCGAAGTTGAGCGCGGCGCCTTGCGGGCCGTGACAGTCCACGCAATTCTCGGTGTAGACAGTTTCGCCGTTGGCCGCATCGCCGCCGACAGCCGCTTTGTCTGTGATGAACGCGGCCGAGTCGAGCATGTTGCCGCTCAGGAAGAGGGCGATGTCGGTCAGGGTCTGGTCATCCATGTAGGCCGAGAAATCATGATCGGGGCTGGTCGAGCCTTTGAGCATGCCGAGGATTTCATTGGCGTCGGTTCCAGCAACCTGCAACACGCCGACGAAGCCGGTCTTGTGCGAGCCGCCGCCGTACGCGCCGTCCACGCCTTTGTAATCCCAGCCGTGACATTCCTTGCAGCGCCAGGTGCCGGCGCCGGTGCGGGTGTTGGTGGTTTGGGTGGCCCACAAAGCCGGTTCGCCTTCGGGGGCCTCCACGCCGAGAACTTTGGCCCATTCATCGTACAGCAGGCCGCCGCGAATTGGGTCGCCGCTCAATACGACAGCAGCCTCGGTGGGGGCTTCAGTAACGACAGGCGCTTCAGTAACGATGGGCGCTTCTGTCGCCGGGGCGGTTGTTGGTTCCGCCTGCTGTCCGCCACATGCGGCCAAAATCGCCGCGGCAATCAACAGAACGCCTGTCAGCATCATCCACTTGGAATTTCGTTTCATAAGACATTCTCCTTGTTGTTGTAGGTCGGATTGTCAACCCGACTTACTTTGAATTTTGTAGGTCGAATTGGCAATCCGACACGCCCTTAAAGTAACATGAGAGCGCGTCAAAGGACGGTCACAGAATGTCTCAATCGCGTCCTCGCCTGAAACAAAACTGGATAAAGTGGCTATAATTCAAGCATGAAAAACAAACTACTCAATTGGCTCAACGACAGCCGTTTTCTTGATTTAAAAATTCTGCAATGGGTTGTCCCGTTGTTTCTTTCAATTACAGCCGTTGGGTTTGAATTTGTGGAGCATGGGCTGGAAGGGGAATTGACTTTTGACCTTGCATTTATGAGCGAAACCATCATCTTTGGTTTTATGGGGCCAGCCATTATCGCCTTCATCATCGCCTGGATGCGCGAACTGGTCAAAGCCGAATTGAAGGCGATGGAAGAAGTCCGCCTGCTTAATCGTGACCTGGAACGCAAAGTGGAGGAACGCACATCGGAGCTTGAAGAACGCAATCGCGAACTCGCGGACGCCAACCGCGAGCTCCAGCAACTGGATGAAATGAAATCGGAATTCGTCTCGCTGGTGAGCCACGAACTGCGCGCCCCGCTCACCACCCTGAACGGCGGGCTGGAACTTGCCATGCAAAACGCCGATTCCCTGCCTGTGCAAGCAAAACATATTCTCGAAACAATGGTGGGCGAAAGCCAGCGGTTAAACCAACTCGTCCAGCGCATTTTGGATGTTTCGCGCCTTGAAGCGGGAAAACTTGAGATCAACCTGGGACCCGTGGCATTGCGTCCGCTCATGGAACAGGCCGCCGATGTTGTGCTTGTTTCAAAGGGACGCAATGTGGAATGGAAGTTCACTGAAAACCTGCCTCCCGTCTGGGCGGATGAAATTCATCTCGAAGAGATCATCCGCAACCTGATACGAAATGCCGAGAAATATTCCCCGCCCCATTCTGTCATCCATCTCTGCGCCTGCCAGGAAGGGGAGCAGGTCCGCATCTCGGTCAAAGACCACGGACTGGGCGTTCCGCAGGAATACCAGCAGTATATCTTCGAACGCTTCGGGCGCGCCCAGCGCGGCGAAAGCGCGCCGCCCGGTTGGGGGCTGGGATTATATTTCGCACGCAAACTGATCCAGGCGCAGGGCGGCTCCATCGGAGTCCACAGCCCGATCTGGAATGACCCGAAAGCGCCGGGGGCGGAGTTCCGCCTCCTCGTCCCCGTGGCCGCATCCAGCGAGGAGTGAAGCTTGCCTTCCATCCTTTTGATTGACGACGATGCCAGCCTCACCGACCTGCTTGCTGAATATCTGCGCGAGCAGGGTTACGCCGTCCACATTGCGGGCGATGGGCAGAAAGGTTCCCGCTCGTTCTTCGAGCAGAAACCCGACCTGGTGATTTTAGATGTGACCATGCCGAAGATGGATGGCTGGGAGACCCTCAAACGCATCCGCGAGATGAGCCGTGCGCCTGTTATCATGCTCACTGCCCGTGACGAGGAGGCAAATGTCTTGCGCGGCTTTTCGCTTGGCGTAGATGATTACGTCACCAAGCCGTTTTCTTTTGCCCAACTTGCAGCGCGCATCAAAGCCGTGCTGGGACGCGCGGGCGATTCGACTGTCAACGCGGAACAACTCGAAGCGGGCGCGCTGAAAGTGGATTTTGCATCCCGCCGCGTCACGCGTGACGGGGAGCCGGTCGCGCTCACCCCAACCGAGTTCAAGCTATTGGCCGCTCTCATGCGCCACCCCAACGAGGTCATCTCCGCCGAAGACCTGGTGCGCGAAGTCTGGGGGCCGCAATACGGCAACGAGATTGGCTTTGTCCGTCGCTATATCTGGCATTTGCGCCAGAAGGTGGAACGCGATCCTGAAAACCCGCAATACATTCACAACGAGAGGGGATTTGGATATCGGTTTCAGTTGGAAGGGTAGCGCGGTGGTCGGTTGGGAAGAATCCAATCGAATCCTATTATGAACTAGAAACTCCACTCATCTCACATCAAGAGTGGAGTTTCTAGTTTTGGGTCTTTCCCTTTCCATCAATTCACCATCAACTTTGGCCTGTACTGCAACGCCTCCGCCAAATGCGGCGGTTGGATCGTTTCGCTTCCACCCAAATCTGCGATGGTGCGCGCTAGTTTCAAAATGCGATGATATGCCCGCGCCGAGAGGTTCATCTGATTCGTCGCCGAGCACATGAGCGACTCGCTGATCTCGTCCAGTTTGCAGAATTTGCGGATTTCTGCAATGCATATGTCCTCGTTCCAGGCGATGGAAGTCTCCATCCCATTTTCATGAGACAGGTCGGTGAATCGTTTGCGTTGAAATGGCGCGTCGTTGGTGAAGATACGCTCGCGCGGAGAATAGACTCGCGTTGCGAATGGTCATCTAGAGGTCGTCCGCTGATTTTTCCACCGCCACGTCTGGATGCGAACAAAATCTATGTCTGGAAATCCCTGCGTGGTATCCACCTCGACTTCGACGATAACGCCTTCGAGTCCCACCACTGCGCAGGAGTAAATGCGGGCAAGCATGGAGATATTTTACATGATGTTGTGAAAAAGAGTTTGTTGGTTTGGAAGTTCCAATGAAACACATCCCCAGTCTTTTTATTTCGAGTTCGTGCGGATGCAATAAAAAAATGCCTAACGCCTGGGTGGGGGGGCGCCCAAGCGATTAGGCAATTCAGATTGTACATCTGATTACCTTACAGAATGAATAAAAGGCTACTGCTCACCATTATGGCATAATTTGGTTGCTTGACGACCAAAGGAGGCCGATGATGAGCAGTAGCAAGGAATTGTACAACCGATTGAACGAAAAGTTGAGAGAATTGGTT
>JACRBL010000066.1 GCA_016234485.1 Chloroflexota bacterium | reverse complement strand
TGCAAGAACCGTTGCTCGGGCGTTTTGGCTTCCTGCCGACTGATTTCTTGTTCGTTGCTCATTTGTCACCTCTTTAGATTATAGCGGCCGCACCGCTCCTCAAAGGGGACAGGTGTCACCATATATGTAATCTGTGGCAAAGATTCGAAGTGAATAAATAAGGGGTTACTTCCCAGGCAGGATCGCGCTGATAGTCTTCGTCAGGTTTTGCAACTCGCCTGCGTGACTCTGCAACTTCGACACGTCGCCCGTCTGCAAACCAGAGCGGACGTCGGTGATGGTCTTGTTGGTCGTGACCTGATTATCAATGATCTTCTGGGTGAGTTTTTCGAGATCGGTCGCGAAGGCCGTCAACTTGGCAGGGATGAGCGGAATCTTCTGCATGAACGGGAGCAACACGTCCAGCACCTGGTTGGCGATGCCCGCGTATTTCACGGTGAGCGTGTGCAACGCGCCGATGGAACCGGTCAACTCGAGCGCCACTTCTTGAATCGAGTCGATCATCTTGGCATTTTCTTCGATCATCTTGCTGATCTGGTCGAGCGAGCCGGTCAACTTGGACGAGAACTTGGTGTAGTTCGCAGGCTTGGACGCGGCCGTGGAAACTCCGCTTTTCACGCCAGCCTTGGCAACAGGGGTTGGGGACATGGGAAAACTCCTTGTGATGAGATGGGCTTATATTACAACAGAATCAAAGGCCAAACAAGTTTTGATTGTATAATCTTAGAACATTCTCGTCTTTCTTCAACCAACTCTATCCTCCGTCATTGCGAGCGCACTTTGCGACACCTGCCCTGGCGGGCGGTGCCAGGGAGCAATCCCCTCCCTGTGCGCGGAGATTGCTTCGTCGGGAAAAACGCCCTCCTCGCAATGACGGAAAATTACTCACCAAAGGAAAACCCTCATGGGCGAAATGACTCAACTCAACTCTGTCCCTGGCTACCTCGCCACTCCCACGGGCGATGGCCCCTTCCCGGCCCTGCTCGTCATCCAGGAATGGTGGGGACTCGACGCGCAGACCAAATCCATCGCGGACCGCTTCGCGGCGGAGGGCTACCTGGCCTTCTCGCCCGACGTCTATCACGGCGAATTGGCCGCGCTCGGCGATGGCGAAAAAGCCATGGCGCTCGTCACAAAATACGGCCCGACCGCGCCCGACGAACTGGAAAAAGTTTTCGAAGGCTTCCAATCGCATCCGCAATGCTCGGGCAAAGTCGGCAGTGTCGGCTTCTGCTTTGGCGGACGCATGTCGCTTGTGCTGGGCATCCGCCGTCCGCTGAACGCCGTCTGCACATTTTACGGCGGCGGCATGCAAACCATCTTCGACCAGATGCCCGCCCTGCGCGCGCCCGTCCTCGGTCTCTTCGGCGATGCGGATCAATCCATCCCCGTCGGCACGGTCGAACAATTCGACAAATTGCTCGGCGAACTCGGCCTCGAACACGAAGTCATCGTCTACCCCAACTCGGGCCACGCCTTCTTCCGCGACAGCGACGCCAACGTCTACAAGCCCGAAGCGTCCAAAGACGCCTGGGAACGCGTGAAGAAATTCTTTGCGAAGCATCTACAATAAAACATACTTTTGTCGTTGCGAGGAGCGGAGCGACGAAGCAATCCCCATCAAAGCGAGGAGATTGCTTCGGGCGGAAAGACACCGCCCTCGCAATGACGGTAAAAGCACATGACCTTCGACCTCACCCCCGCTCAGCGCGCCATCGCAGATCTGCCCCTCGACGCGAAGATTTTCCTGCGTGGACGCGCGGGCGCGGGCAAGACGACCGCGGCCGTTCAGCGCTCGCTTCAACTCTTGGACCTCGGGGCGGACGCGGCCTCGATACTGATTCTCACCCCCCAGCGGACTCTGCAAACGCCCTACGAGCAGGCCATCCTCGCCGCAGGCTTCGCAGGCGGACAAGTCACCTTCGCCACCATCGGCGGGTTGGCGCGGCGCATGTGCGAACTCTTCTGGCCGCTCATCTCCGACCACGCCGGATTCAAAAATCCCGACCAGCCGCCCATCTTCCTCACGCTCGAAACCGCGCAATATTACATGGCGCACCTCGTCCGCCCCAAATTGGACGAGGGCTTCTTCGAGTCCGTCACCATTGACCGCAACCGACTCTACTCGCAGATCATAGACAACCTGAACAAGTCCGCCATCGTCGGATTCGACTACCGCGAGATCGCCGAGCGCCTCTCCGCCGCGTGGACGGGCGACCCCGCCCAACGTCGCGTCCACGCCGACGCGCAAGCCTGCGCGACCATGTTCCGCGAATACTGTCTTGAAAACAACCTGCTCGATTTCTCCCTCCAACTCGACATCTTCGTCAACCTGCTCTGGCCCGAACCGATGGTGCGCGACCACCTGACGCGCATCTACCGTCACCTCATCTACGACAACGTGGAAGAAGACGGCCCCCGCGCCCACGATATCATCCGCGAATGGAGCGCGGACTTCCAGTCCGCATTGTTCATCTACGACGAAGGCGCAGGCTACCGTTATTTCCTCGGCGGCGACCCCAACTCTGGCGCGTCGCTGAGCGCGGTCTGCGATGAAGTCATCAAGATGAACGACTCCTTCGTCATGTCCGAATACGTGGAAGGCCTCTCCAACTCGCTCAACACCGCCATCACCAAACTCCCCACCGAAGGCATCCACGGCACATTTGAAATTACCGACATCATCGCCAAACGCTACTACCCCGAACTGCTCGATTCCATCGTCGCCCAAACTACTCATCTGCTCTCTGAGTCTCCGCTCTCTCCCTCCGACATCGTCATCCTCGCGCCCTACCTCTCCGACTCCCTGCGCTTTGCGATTGCCCACCGACTGGAACAGGCCGGCATCCCGTGGAGATCGCATCGCCCCTCGCGTTCCCTGCGTGACGAACCCGCATCCCAAGCCCTCTTGACGTTAGCCGCGCTCGCCCACCCCGATTGGACTCTCCGCCCCAGCCACTTCGACGCGGCCTACGCCTTCATGTTCGCCCTCGGCACGGACTTGGTCCGCGCCCAACTGCTGGCTGAAATCGTCTACCGTCCCAAAGACCTGCGTCTCTCCACCTTCGACGAGATCAAGCCAGAAATGCAGGAGAGAATTACTTATGCCGTCGGGGAGCGATATTCGACGCTTCGAAATTCGATTCTCGAATATCGAACATCGAATTCTCTGCCTCTCGACCACTTCCTCCGCAAACTCTTCGGTGAGATTCTGTCCCAGCCCGATTTTGGATTCCACGCCAATCTCGACGCCGTGCGCGTCGTGGCCAGCCTGGTGGCATCCATCCAAAAATTCAGGTTCGCGCTAGACCTAACAGGTCTCCGAGACCTGTTAGGTCTGGGGCGCGAATATATCGCCATGCTTCAGGATGGCGTCATCGCCGCGCAATATGTCGAATCGTGGAAAAGTGAAACCGACGACGCGGTACTCGTCGCGCCCGCGCACACCTTCCTGATGATGAACCGTCCCGTCACGGTGCAGTTCTGGCTCGACCCAGGCTCGAACGGATGGGTGGAACGTCTCGCCCAGCCGCTGACCCAACCCTACGTCCTCAGCCGCGGCTGGGATCCCGCCAAAAGTTGGGGTGACGCGGACGAAGTCCAGGCCGAGACTGAATCCCTCGCGCGTCTCGTGCGCGGGTTGCTGAGTCGCTGTCGTGAAAAAGTCTATCTCGCCATCCCCGAACTGGGCGAGACGGGCTTCGAGCAACGCGGCACAATGTTGAGGGCGTTCCAGAGGGTGTTGCAGGAAATGTCAGAATGAGCTCAGGCAATAAGTCATCTAATCTAGCAACAATCCATCATTTGGATATCCATGCCAAGGATAGTTTTTGAGTTCAACTACTATAAAACAAAACAAACGGAGGAAATTAATGTACTTTTCCAGAAATATTTCCCCAGAAACCGCGGCAATGTGGGGCGTGTTTTCAATACTATTTTCTGCCATTATTGCTTTTTCATCCATAAAGGAGTTGTTGATCTTACCCAGTGAGCCACAGCGCATGTCAATCGCGGAGGCAAAATCATTGGTAGCAGAGAAACGTCAATGGGTAATACTGAATGATATCCAGTGGGATTGCAGTCAGGTTTTCCATTTTGACCGTCGAAAAAACGATACCACTTACATTGTATTTACAGATGAAGGCAAGAATATCCTAGGCCTTGCGCTTTTTGGCGGAATAAAGGACTGCCAGAAAGTCACCCAAGCCGAAGTGGCAGGCGTTCTTGATCTTGCGACAACAGGATCAGACGTGAAATCGATCTACGAGAGACTGGCCGAAAATGGAATTGACATTGCTCAACATCAGGCGGACGGTACGCTTCTCACGCTTTGTACATTCTGCGGCAGAAAAAATTCCATCACGGGAGTTTGGTTGAGTGTATTTTTTCTCATAAGCGGATTTTTGCTTTTCATCCCGCTTATAAAAGCGAACAAAGCTCGAAAAACCGCAAACCAGTTCATGAAACGCAATATTTTGAGATTGTGAGATTTTCCCCAATAACCCAAAGAGGCGTAACGCATCTCACGCTACGCCTCTTTCAGCTTGCGCCACTTACCAATTACCAATCTCCCCTACCCTGCATCATCCCCCTCATCCTTCTTCTGCCGTGGCTTCGGCGGTTCGATCGTCACCAGTTTCGAGAGCGCGATGTCCAGCACCTGATCCATGTGATTGACGGGGACGATCTTCAAATCTTTTTGCACCTGCTTCGGCACATCCACCAAGTCTTTCAAATTGCGCTCGGGCAAGATGACCGTCTTGATGCCCGCCCGATGCGCGGCCAGCACCTTCTCGCGCACGCCGCCGATCGGCAGAACGCGCCCGCGCAGGGTGATCTCGCCCGTCATCGCCACATCCTTGAAGAGCGGACGTCCCGTGAACGCGGAGATGATCGCGCTGGTCATCGTGATGCCCGCGCTGGGGCCATCCTTGGGAATGGCTCCCTCGGGCAAATGCAAATGGATGTCGAGGCGGTCGAACACGTCGGGGTCAATGCCCAACAGGCTCGCGCGCGACTTGAGGTAGGAAAGCCCCGCTTGCGCGGATTCCTGCATCACGTCGCCCACCTGACCCGTGATCTGCAAGCCGCCCTTGCCGTCCAGGATGGCGACCTCCACGAACATGATCTCGCCGCCGTTCTCGGTCCACGCCAGACCCGTCGCCACGCCCACCTCGTCGGCGCGTTCGGCCTGCGTCAAAAAGAATTGCGGAGGCCCGAGAAACTTTTCGATCAACTCAGGCGTGACGGCTTCGGGCGTCTTCTTGCCCTCGGCCTTCGTCCGCGCCACCTTGCGGCAGACGCGTCCGATCTCGCGCTCCAGGTTGCGGACGCCCGCCTCATACGTGTACTCGCGGACGATCCTCTGCAACGCGGCGGTCTCGAACTTCAAGCCGATGTCGTGGATGCCGTTCTCGTCAAATTGACGCGGGATGAGATACTTCTCCGAGATGGAAAGTTTCTCCTCTTCGATGTAGCCAGGGAATTCGATCACTTCCATGCGGTCGAGCAACGCGGGCGGGATCGGGCCGAGGTAGTTGGCCGTGGTCACGAACATCACCTTCGAAAGGTCAAAGGGCAGTTCGAGATAGTGATCGCTGAAGGCGTTGTTCTGTTCGGGGTCCAGCACTTCGAGCAAGGCCGAAGCGGGGTCGCCGCGAAAATCGGAATAGAGTTTGTCTATCTCGTCGAGCATGAAGAGCGGATTGGCGCTGCCGGCCCGCTTCATCGTCTGGATGATGCGCCCAGGCAACGCGCCGATGTACGTGCGACGGTGGCCGCGGATCTCCGCTTCATCGCGGACGCCTCCGAGGGACACGCGCACGAACTTGCGTCCCAGCGCCTCGGCGATGGAACGTCCAAGCGAGGTCTTGCCCGTGCCAGGAGGCCCGACAAAGCACAGGATCGGCTGGCGTTCCTTCTTCGGCTTCAACGAACGGACAGCGATGTATTCGAGGATGCGTTCCTTCGGCTTTTTGAGTCCGTAATGGTCGCGATCCAAAATCCGCGCCGCGTTCTTCACGTCGAGATTATCCTGCGTCACGTTCGCCCACGGCAGGTCGAGAATCCAATCCAGGTAGGTGCGGATGATGCCCACCTCGGGCGCCATCGGCGGCATCTGGTTGAGTCGCTCCAATTCCTTCATCGCCACCTTGCGGACCTCATCGGGCATGGCGGTCTTCTCGAGGCGCGTTTTTAATTCGTTGGCGTCTTTCGAGAAAATGTCGCCCTCGCCCAACTCGGTTTGGATCTGCTTCATCTGTTCGCGCAGGTAATATTCGCGCTGGCTTTTGTCCACTTCGTTTTGGACGCGCGAATGAATTTCATCTTCCAGTTCCAAAACGTCCACTTCTTCGGCCAGGATCTTGTTGATGCGTTGCAGACGGGCACGCGGGTCGGTCGTCATCAACAGCGTCTGTCGCTCTTCAAAGTTGAGCGCCAGCGACGTGGCGACCATATCCGCCAGCCAGCCTGGCTCGGAGATGTTCATCGCGAAGAGATGCGCCTCTTCAGGAATCGAACGATCGAGTTGCACACAACGATCGAAAGTGTCCAGCACCGAGCGCATCGTGGCCTGGGTTTGTCGGTCAGCCGTGGTCGGCTCGAAAATGATGCGCGCCCGCACTTTGATGTATGGCCGCACGCGGATAAACTCCACGATCTCCACGCGCCTGCGTCCCTGCACCAGCGCGGACGAGGAGCCGTCGGGCATCGAGAGCAGGCGTCCCACCGCCATCTCCACGCCGATGGGCAAAAAGTCCTTCAAGCCAGGGTCTTCGAGTTCAGGGTCGCGTTGCGTCAAGCCGATCACGGTCTGGTTGCGATGCTGGGCTTCCTGCAACGCCAGCAGTGAGCCTTCGCGTCCCACAAAGATCGGCGAGACCATGCGCGGGAACACCACCATATCGCGCAACGGCAAGACCAGCGCCTCGATGATGCCATGCTCGTCCGCTTCCATGTTTGGAACGCGATATAGTTCCTCGGTGCGTTGTGAAAGCGCCAGGTTGAAATTTTCGTCTTCTTCGTTCCAGTCTTCGGGATGATTCATGTTTCCTCACGCACCGTCATTGCGAGCGTTCTTTGCGAAGCAATCCCCTCCACGACGAGGAGATTGCTTCGTCGCTCACTCCGTTCGCTCCTCGCAATGACGGAAATATTGAATTACCACTTACCACTTACCTTCTTCCACGCCGCCATCACCTCGGCAGTGACAAACATGCTCCCCGCCGAGAGGACAATACTACCATCTAATGAGGACAGTTCCAACGCTCGCGCCAACGCGGACGCGACGGGCGTCGCCGCTTCATTCGACACTTCGAGCGTATCGGCCAACTTTTGAATTGTCTCCACCTCAAGCGCCCGTGGATGGTCGGCGCGCGTGACGATGAGTTTGCGAATCTTCGGCTTCATCTCGCGCAGCATCCCCGCCAGGTTTTTATCCTCCGACGCTCCGAGAATGAGGGTGACAGGCCGCCCAGGGAAAAAGGCCTCCAGCGTTTCGCGCAGCCTGGCAAACGAGTCGTCGTTGTGCGCCGAGTCGAAGATGACAGGCGGTTCGCGCCGCGCCACTTCAAAGCGGGCGCGCCATTTTACCTGAGAAAACCCCTTTTGGATGGCTTCGTCAGAGACGTTCAATCCGCTGGCTTTGAGCGCGGCGTAGGCGGTGGCGGCATTTATCACTTGATGCGAACCCAACAGAGGCAGTTGAACATTCAATGTTAAACGTTCAGCGTTATCTGTAACACGAAAACTCTGCCCATTCAATGATGAACTGACAGGCTCAAACTTTACATCCTTGCCCACCACCTTAATAGGCGCGCCTCTCTCTTTGGCTACACGCTCCACGACTTCCAGCGCTTCGTCTTTTTGCGGTGACGAGACGACGGGGACGCCTTCTTTAATAATGCCCGCCTTCTCGCCCGCGATCTTGGCGAGGGTATCGCCCAGCACGGCCATGTGATCCATCGAAAGCGAGGTGATGACCGACACGCGCGGCGTCACGATGTTGGTCGCGTCGAGGCGCCCACCGAGACCCACTTCGATGACGGCCGCGTCAACGTTTTGTTGGGCGAAGGCAAGGAAGGCGAGGGCGGTGGTGATCTCGAAGGTGGTCAGTTTGGGGACGCGCTCCACAAAGGGCCGAATCGCGTCCACGAGCGCGGCCAGCCCCCCGTGAGTCAGGGGCGAGCCGTCAATTTGAATCCGCTCACAATAGTCCTCGAGATGCGGCGAGGTGTAAAGTCCCACTTTGTAGCCGGCGGCAGTCAGCGCAGACGCGCACAACGCGGACGTAGAGCCTTTACCCTTCGTCCCCGCCACGTGGATGATGGGATAGTTCGCCTGCGGGTTGCCGAGCGACTCCATCAACGCGAACATGCGGTCGAGGTTAAAGTCGGCCTTGGCAAGTTCGGAGACGTGCTTGAGGCTGTAATCTACAAAACTATAAAGGTAGTCGAGCGCCTGATTGTAGTGGGTTTCGGTGTCCATGTTGCGATTGTAATCGGATTGAGGAACAAAATCCATCGCAAAGCGTTATGTTTCTGGTTAAAAAACCATGAACCTTTGGCAGAGTTCGTCTAATTGTGGTATCTTTTCGCCACCCAAGTTCCAATTCAATAGGAGAAAGAATGAAAAAAATCGTCATATTTTGTTTGGTTGCCTCTTTTGTCCTGGCGGCCTGCGGCGGCGCGCAACCCACCGCCGCCCCCAACCCTGAACAACCAAATCCACAACCTCCCAAAGAGGTCGCGTACAACCTTGAGCACCTTGCCAAGTTAAAAGAGGGCAAGGATGCCTGGAACGCCTGGCGGACGCAAAACACCAGCGTTAAACCCGACCTGACCCGAGCCAACCTGGCGGGATTGAACCTGGCCGATTTTGATCTCTCTTCGGCCAATTTGATCAAGGCCAACCTTCGCAGCGCCAATCTTTCCAGGGCAAACTTGCGGGCCACCCAGTTGAATGGGGCAGATTTGAAGAGCGCTAAATTGAAGAATGCCAAGATGGGCAACGTCCGATTGGTCGGCGCTGACCTGACCGATGCCGATCTGACTGGGGCCAAACTGGCGAAGGCTCACCTGGCTGGCGCGAATTTAACCGGGGCGATCCTCACCGAAGCCGACCTGACTGGCGCCACCTACGACGCGACCACCATCTGGCCGGCCGGGTTCGACCCCGTCGCGGCGGGAGCCGTGTTAGAGTAGGAAGCGTTCGTAATTTTCCCCGCGGTTTAATTTCGACCCATCGCATCAAGGCGGAGGCTTTCTCCGCCTTGATTCATTTGGCGACTAGAAGTCGCGCCAACATTTACGAAGCCGACTTTCGTCGGCTACAGTCAGCGCAAGCTGACTTTGCAATGGTTGTGGCGATTCCCTGGCACAGCCCGCCAGGGCAGTGTGAATCGCCCACAAAAAAAGGAAACCCTATGAAGAAAATTCTATTCAGCCTGGGCATGATCGCGGCGCTGACCCTCACAGCCTGCGGAACTTCCGCGCCGCCCGCCACGCCAACGATTGACCCCGCCCTCGTACAGTCCATCGCGGCGACGATGGTCGCGGGAAATGTGCTCGGGGCGCCAGCCCCCGTCGTGGCGCCCGCCGACACGCCCGCGGCCCAATCCACGCCGCAGGTAACTCTCCCGCCTGGAGGTCCTACCGTGGAGCCTGCAAGCGCCAACCCCGAACATCTTGCGAAATTGCAGGAGGGCAAGGACGCCTGGAACGCCTGGCGAACGCAAAACCCCAACCTTCGTCCCGAGTTCACGCGCGCCGACTTGCGCGGCGCCAACCTGGCTGATTACGATCTTTCCAGCGCGCTTTTGACCAGGGCCATCCTGAAAAAAGCCAACCTTGCGCGCACAGAGTTGCGAGGCGCTAATTTGAAAGGCGCCGATTTGACCGGCGCGATTCTCAAGAACGCGCGTTTGATGAAGGCGCGCCTGCAAGGAGCAGACTTAAGCAAAGCCGACCTCACGGGTGCAAAACTCACCGGCGCCGAATACGACGCGTCCACCAAATGGCCGGCTGGGTTCGATCCTGTCGCGGCGGGCGCGACGCTGGTTCCTTAAAGCGCCCATCCCAGCGCTATTTTTTTCTTTCCTGAAAGCGTTTGTAAACGCGTTTCCACGCGTCGGTGGAATTCACGGGTTTGCTTTTCTTGTGGGAGTCTTTGCTGAGGTAAAACGCGAAGTCCTCCAGCAAGCCTGAAACGGGTTCGGTTGGCGCGTGGAAGACGGGCGGACGTCCGTAGTTGATGGCTTCCACGAAGAGTTCCTGCACATAAGGGATGGTCGCTACGGCAGCGATGCCCATAGCCGATTCGATTTTGTCCTTTGGAAGGCCTGCGCGTGGGAAGGTGGCATTGAGAACCAGTTTAATTTTCTGATCTGTGTAGCCAAGTTTTGTGTAGGTGTCCATCGCGGCGGTGACGGCGCGAATGGAGGCCATATCGGGCGAGGCAACCATCAAGATGATGTCGGCCTTGTCGAGGGCTTCGATGGAGATGTCGCTGAAATCGTGAGGCAGGTCGGCGATGACGTAATCGTAGCGTTGCTTGGCAAGCCGGAGGGCGGTTTGGAATGTTTCGGGCAGGAACGGCTGGGCTTCGCTTGGAAGCGTTGGCGCGGCCACAAAGTGCAATCCGCTTTCGTGCGCGGCGACGATGGAGTGGAACACATCCTGGTCCAACTCGGCAGGTTTGAACCCGGCGAGGTCGGCCCATGTGCGGCGCAAGGGCATGTTGAGCATTAAGGCCACCTGGCCGGCGGTCATCGTCAGATCGAGCAGGAGGGAGGAATGAGGCCAGAGCGCGGCCAGCGCGGCCCCCAGGTTGACGGCCAGCGTGGAGCATCCCGTTCCGCCGCGCAGGCTGTGGATGGCGATCATGCGTCCCTCTTCGACGGACGCTTCCACGGTTTGCGCGGCGCGCACCGCTTCCAATCGGCGGAGAAATGCAGTGACGCGCGCCATTAATTCGGCTGGTTCAAAGGGTTTGGTCAGGTGTTCATCCGCGCCCGCTTCGAATGCTTTGAGTTTATCCTGCAAACCCGATTGGGCGGTGAGAACAAGGATGGGAATATCAGCGAATTGTTTTTCGCGGCGCAATAGACGGGTCACTTCGTATCCGTCCAAATCGGGCATCATCACGTCGGTGATGATCAGGTCTGGTTTGATGGCGCGCGCTTTGGCGAGGCCCTCTTTGCCGTTTATGGCGCTTTCCAGTTCGCAATTGAGCGGCGCAAGGGCGCGCTCCACCAGTTGGTGATTGATCGCTTCATCGTCAATGAAAAGGATGCGGGTCATGTGTCCTCGCTTTCAAGAATATTTTTGGGTAAAGTAAATCTGGAGGGTATGAATGGCGGTTTCCATTTCGCGAATGAGGTGAGGGGCATCCGTCAAATCATCACGTTTGCCGACCTCTTCAAATTGAAGGGCAATGTTTGCAAGGGCCATGGCGTTAAAGTTCAGCGCGGCGCCTTTTAGATTGTGTCCCAGGCGGCTCAATGTATTGGGATTTTGGGATTGCACGGCGCTTTGCATATCGCGCAGGCGTTCGGGCAGGCCTCCGAGAAATTCGCGGCAGATCTCCAGCATGAAGGCGCGGTCGTTGCTAAAGCGTGGGAGGGCCGCCTCAAGGTCCAGAATTGGCGCGTCCGCTGGCGCAGGGGAAGGAGGCGAGGAGGACGCGTCCACTTTATCGGCCAGGTCGGAAGTCTTCTCGCCGAAGAGTCCACCTTCTTCCAGGAAGGCGTTTTCTGTCAAAATGGCGCTTGCGGAGATGTAGTCCTGCCGTTCTTCGGGAGGATTTTCCACCAATTCATCGGCGCCGCGCGCCCATCGGTCGAGGACGTTGAAGAGGACTTTCGGCTCCAATGGCTTGGAGATGTAATCGTCCATGCCCGAATCCAGGCATCTTTCGCGGTCGCCCTGCATGGCGTGCGCGGTCATGGCGATGATCGGGATATGGCTGCCCTGCCCGCGTTCCCATTCGCGAATTTGGCGCGTGGCGTCCAGGCCATCCAATTCTGGCATTTGCACATCCATGAGAACGGCGTTGTAGTTTTCGGTTTTTATTTTTTGGATGGCCTGCAACCCATCTTCGACCGCGTCCACGGCGTAGCCCGCTTTTTGCAGGAGGGTGACAGCAAGTTTCTGGTTGATGGGGTTATCTTCCGCGAGCAGAAGGCGTTGACCGAAGCGTCGTTGCTCGTTTAGCAAGTGGCGCGTGACAAGGGGTACGCTCCCCTGTTGCGCTTCCTGTCCAAGAACTGTCACGAGGGCGTCGTAGAGCATTTGCTGTTTGACGGGTTTCAATAAATAACCCGAACAACCCAGAGCCTCCAAACGCGAGACATCGCCGCGCTGGCCCATGGAGGTGAGGATTATGATCTTTACGTCGCGCACCAACGGGTCGGCTTTGATGGCGCGGGCGGTCTGTTCGCCATCCATGCCGGGCATTTGCATATCCAGCAAAACCACCTGATACGGATCGCCGAGACGATGGGCGTGATGCAACGCCTCCAGCGCTTTCGCGCCGCTGGCTACCACGTCTATGGCGCAGCCGAAACCCTCCACCATGCGCGACACGACAGTGCGATTGGTCTGGTTATCGTCCACGCCGAGGACGCGCACGCCGCGCATTTTCACTTTGCCCACCAATAGCGGCGCTGTGCCGCGTTTTTCGGGAGGCTGTTTTTCATATTCGAGGTTGAACCAGAAAACGCTCCCGATCCCTGGCGAACTTTCCAGCCCGATCTCGCCGCCCATGGCCTCCACCAACTGACGTGAGATGGTCAGACCCAGGCCAGTGCCTCCATATTTTCGCGTGGTTGAACCATCGGCCTGTGTAAATCGCTCGAAGACGGCCCCCTGCCTCTCTTTGGGAATGCCGATGCCGGTATCCTGCACGCTGAAGCGGATGGCGATGTGAGTTTCCGTTTCACGGATTGGTTCGGCGCGAATCACCACTTCACCTTGATGGGTGAATTTGATGGCGTTCCCGGTCAGGTTGACGAGAATCTGGCGCAACCTTCCTGGGTCGCCGCGCAGATCCGAGGTCAGGTCGGGATGGATGAGGCAGGCCATCTCCAGCCCTTTATCCTGGGCGCGCCTGGCAAGGGTGAAGGCCACGTCCTCCACGGTATTTCGCAAGTTGAAGTTGACCGCTTCCAATTCGAGTTTTCCCGCCTCAATCTTGGAAAAGTCGAGAATGTCATTTAATAAAACCAGCAAGGCCTCGGCGCTTTGCAGGGAAGTTTGCAGGTAATCCTCTTGTTCATTCGTCAAGGGGGTATCCAGCGCGAGTTCCAACATGCCGATCACGCCATTCATCGGGGTGCGGATTTCGTGACTCATGTTGGCGAGGAAATCGCTCTTGGCGCGGTTGGCCTCCTCGGCCTCGCGACGAGCGCGCAGAAGTTCGGAGATATCATGGTAGACCGCCAGTGCGCCAACTTTTTCCCCGTTGACATGGATTGGCACGCCGAAGATTTCAACATCCACCAGTGAGTTGTCGCTTCTTCGTCGCTTCCCAATCACGTGGACCGCGCCGCTCATAGCCTGCTGGGTGTATTGGACGGCCTCATTACGCGTTTCCTCAGTGGTGATCAATTTGTCGAGCGGCGTCCCAATGGCATCCTCTTTTCGATATCCATATAGTTTCTCAAAGGCTGGATTCGTGGAGATGATTTTCTCCTCCTTATCCAACACCACCACCGCCACCGGGCTGATTTCGACCACCGACTCGAAATACCGTTTCTGGCGAAGAATCTCCAGTTCCGTTTCCTTTCGATTGGAAACGTCGTGCAGGAGAATCACATCGCGCCGAGTATCCCCGCTTTCGTAAATTGGGTGAAGCGCAATCTCGTAACAACGTCCAAGCCAGTCCACTTCATTTACGTGCCCTTTTTCAAACGAAGGCAGGAGCAGGAAATCAGAAAGAGGTTTATTGATCACAGTCCGAAACGTCGTGTTCAATCGATCTATCGCGGCATGATTACAGCGCATGATGCGCTGTTCAGAATCCACCACAAAGACCGGGTCGAGGAAGGAATCGAACGTCACCTCCCATTCGCGTTTGGCTTGCTGAATGGCATCCTCGGCCTGGCGCTTGCGCCCGAGCAATCCAAAAACAAACCCCAATATGAACGGAGCCACATCAATCACCCAAAGCAAGGGCTGGTTTTGTTGTACAAACCAAAAGGAATTGGGCGTAAAAGGCAGTCCCTTACTCCTTATCTCAATCCACGCGCCAAGGAACGGAAACGGCAAACCAAACGCCATCCCTAAAATAACAAAACGAGCCAGTCGGGATTGCAAGAGCTTGAAACTCATAAGAGACTCCGTTTTTCGGGCAACGAAACCCGTTCTGTGCATTTTTTCGAGTGTAACATAACGGGCGCGGATAACGTGTTACAAAAGCCTAACGAATCGAAGCGCAATCAGTGCAGGTGCAACCGCATCCACCTTTCATTCCATCCCTCCCCAAATTCATCAACCTCCTATACAATCCACGAATGGACATTGACCTCGACCTCTATCGGCACGAGATACGAGTCTCCAATGATCCGCTGGTGCGGCTTTCGGCGCTCGATATTTCGCCCGATCGTCCCCAGCGGACGTTCGTTTTCCTGCACGGCTTTGGGGGCCAGGCCCTGCAATGGATTCACCAGATGCAGAAATTCAGCCTGCAAAACCGCGTCATCGCCCTCGACTTGCGTGGGCACGGCCTCTCCGACAAGCCATCTTCTGGCTACGAGATGCCGCGCATGTTAGCCGATATCGAAGCCGCGCTGGACTTTCTGCGCGTGAGCGAACCCGTCACGATGGTGGGACATTCCTTCGGCGGCGCGCTCGCGACGGAATTCGCTCTGGCTCACCCCGAGCGGGTTTCCCATCTGATCCTGATCGCCACCGCGGGCGAGTTCCGCCTCAACCCGCTCTTCCGGCTGGGACTCAACCTTCCCAACGCGTTGTTGCGCGCTATCGGGCCGTTGACGCGTTCCTGGCTTTCGGCGCCGCCGCACGCGCTCAAATCGTACTATCACTCGAATCTCAATAAATGGGTCGGCTGGGACAAGTTCAAAGTGCTGAATCTGCCCACCCTCGTGATCCGCGGACATCGCGACGCGGTCTTTGAAAAAGTCCACTTCGAGCAGGTGGCGAAAAACATCATGGGCGCAGAAGATGCCGATATCGGCGTATCCGGACACATGGTCATGCTCGAACGCCGCGAGGCCGTGGACCGCGCCATCGAGCGTTTTCTCGCAGGCGAGGGACAAGCCTCCTCGTGGCGCGATTCGTCGCAGGCGATTCGCAAAAAGCCCAGAGCGCGCGACGAATTGAAGGTGGAGCGTCCGTGGCTGGCGAGTTACGAAAAGGGCGTGCCATACACCATCAGCGTGCCGCGCATCCCGCTTCATCATCTCCTGCGCTCCGCAGTGCGAAGATTCCCGAACCGCGCCGCGATTTACTTTGAAGGCGCGCGGCTTTCATATCGGCGACTGAATCACGAAGCCAACAAATTCGCCAACGCGCTCATCGCCCTCGGCATTGGACGCGGGGCGCGCGTGGTCTTGCTTTTGCCGAACGTGCCGCAAATGGTCGTTGGGTTTTACGGAGCGCTCAAAGCCGGCGCGGTGGCCGTCTTCATGCCGCCGATGACCGACCCCGAAGAATTGGTCAACCAAATCCGCGATGCAGACGCGTCTGTGTTGGTGGCGTTAAATCTCTCCGCGGGGCTTGCCAAACAAATCCAATCGAACACAGGCCTGCCACACGTCATCCTCACCGACCCCGCCGATTATCTGCCCTTTTTCAAAAAGATGATCTCGCGCTGGCGCAACCGCGGCCTCACTGTCGCGGGTGCGATCCGCTGGCGTCACTTCATGCGTCCGCAGGATTGGCATTCCCCCACCCTTCAGGTTGACCCCGACGAGTTGGCCGTCATCCAATACACGGGCGGAACGACCGCCGCCGCCAAGGGCGTGATGCTCTCGCACAAGAATCTCGTCGCGAATGCCTTGCAGACGCGCCACTGGATGCCCGAAGCGAACGAAGGCAGTGAGCGCTTCCTATGCGTGCTACCCTTCTCGCACAGCTACGGTCTCACCACCGCGTTGAACGTGCCGATCGCGTTGGGCGCGGCGCTGGTACTCAAAGCGCGCTTCGAAATCCACGATATTCTCCACGCCATCAAGAAATACAAACCGACCATCTTCCCCGGCGTGCCGAGCATGTACGTGGCGATCAACAATTTCCGCGGCGCGCGCAAATTTGGCATCTCGTCCATCAAGGCCTGCATCAGCGGCTCCGCGCCGTTGCCTGTGGAAGTGCAAGAGGCCTTCGAGAAACTCACCAAGGGCAAACTGGTGGAAGGCTACGGCCTGACCGAAGCCTCCCCCGTGACGCACGCCAACCCGCTGGGCGGCAATCGCAAGATCGGGACCATCGGCCTGCCACTCCCCTCCACCGAGTCTGCTATCATTGACCTGTCCAACGGGCACAAGGAAGTGAAGCCCGGCCAGATCGGCGAACTGGTTATCCGCGGGCCGCAAACCATGCTGGGCTACTGGCGCAACGAGGCCGCCACGCGCGAAGCCTTCGCGACAGGCGGTTGGCTCCGTACGGGCGACGTGGCGCAGGTGGACGACGACGGATATTTCCGCATCATCGCGCGCAAGGCCGATATGTGGTTTCCCGACAAAGCGTCCACACTCAAGCCCGCCTTCCCGCGCGACGTGGAAGAGGTGATTTACGAAATCCCACAGGTGAAGGAAGTGGCCGTGGTTGCCATCGCGGGTCATCCCTTCGCCTTCGTCATCGCGGGACGCGAACGCCCCGCGACGGAATCTGTGCTGGCATATTGCAAGCGAAGACTGCCGCCGCACCTTGTCCCGCGCTTCGTTATTTTCATGGAAGATTTCCCGCGCACCTTCATCGGGAAAGTCCTGCGTAGAGAATTGGCTAAACGATATGAAAAATACCAGTCAGGCGAGGGGCAATCCGTTTGAGATTCCTTCGGACGTCAACTTCATAGAACAGGGACCGCAAGGCGGCGCGCCCATCCTGCTCGTCCACGGGCTGGCCGCCTCGCTCCACGATTGGGACGCGCTCCTGCCCGAACTGGCCGCGGCAGATTACCACGCTTTCGCGCTCGACCTGCTCGGACACGGCGATAGTCCCAAACCTGATTCGCGTTCCTACAAAACGAAGTGGGTCTACAAACATTTCGTTCATTGGATTGATTCGCTTCAAGTCCCCGAAACGCCCATCCTGATCGGCCACTCGCTCGGCGGATACATGTGCCTGCGTTATGCCATCCGCCATCCCGAAAAAGTGCGCGCGCTCGTGTTGACCAATCCGTTCTACAAACTCGATCAACTTCCCGCGCTCCTGCGCCGCACCTATCGCCGTCCCACCGTCAACGCGCTGGTGGTCAAACACACGCCTGGATGGGTCTTTCATTGGATCATTAATATCACCAACCACGCCCTCGGACGCGCGGGCGACTCTACCATGACCCTCTCGGACGAAATTCGACTCCAAACCGCGCTGGACTACAAACGGACGGCCCCTGGCGCTTTCAACATTCCCAACACGGTTCGCGATCTGACCTCTGACCTGGCGCGCGTGACCATGCCGACTCTCGTCCTCTGGGGCGACCGCGACCAAACCCTCGCGTCCGATTCGTTCGCGCCGCTGGTCGCGTCCCTGCCCAACGCGCGTGGACAAGTTCTCTCCGGCGGGCATGTTCCGCATCAATCCAATCCGCAGGAATACAATCAGTTGGTGTTGGATTTTCTCAAGAGCATTTAACCAAAAATGACCCAACCATCATCCTGGCTCCCAGGCGATCACATCACTTTGCGCGGCGTGGGCGAGAAAGTCTTTTGGGCGTATCCAGCCATCCTAGTTCAAGACGCGCCTGAAATGATCGCCTACTATCTGCGCGCGGGGACGAATGGAAAGAACACCAGTCACCGCGTCGCGCCCGATGAAATGCTCGACGCGCACAAAATAGAAATCGTGGATCATCAATGGCATCGGACCGACGTATTGATGCTGGCGGTTCCTGGCGACGCGTTCAGCGTCTACTTCATGTGGGAAACAGGGACGAGAAACTTGGGCTGTATCTACGTCAATTTACAGGAGCCGCTTCGCCGCACACGCATCGGCTTCGACAGCATGGACAATATGTTGGACGTGGTCATCAGTCCAGACATGGATCAATGGCGATGGAAGGACGAAGATGAGTTTGAAGGAGCGCAAAGAGTCGGATTTTACTCGCCCGAACAGGCGCGCCAAATTCGAGCGGATGGCGAACAGGCTATAGAGTTGGTCTTGTCGCGACGACGCTCGATGTATGAGAAATGGAAGTCCTGGGAGCCAAATCCGCAATGGGGGATGCCGAAATTATCTGCGCTGTGGGATCGAATCAATTTAGACGAACCTTCGGAGAGGTCTAAATGAAAACGTCATCTGTCATTCTGAAAATTTTGCTAATCATGATGATCCTCTTCCCCGCTGGTTGCTCATCCACCCAGCAAGGAGAGTCCCTACTGGGAGCGTGGCATTTGAAATACGTTTACCAAGATGGGAATAAAATGGATTCAATTCCCAACAGCGAATCGACCACGCTGGAATTTTTTCCAGATGGAACGGTCACTGTGGATCTTGGAGAACCTTCCGAACCAGAGATGACTCGATCAAATTACACCATCGTTGGCGACACGTTAACATTTGACGGCATCGTTGGCGTTTTTCTCGGCACAGAATACAGAATCAAGATTGACGGCAACACCTTGTTGCTGATAAACAACGTCAACACGCTGGAATTTACCCGTCTGAAATAAACGCGGGGCGCAGGTAGGCGTTAATATCATTCCACCCCTTCGGGATGCGAACCCCGAAGGGGTGACATGGAGTCGCGCGAGGGAAATCTTCGGGGGTGGGAAACGCGGGAGGTGGCGCGGCCCGCCAAACGTCAGGGAAGTAGCGAGCGGGTTAGGCTAGCAATTTTTCCAATCGGTCAACGTAGTCGGCCATCACTTCGAAGGCGGCGTCGACAGGGGCGGGAGTCGTTAAGTCCACGCCGGCGCGTTTGAGCGCGTCGAGGGGATAGAGGGAACTGCCCGCTTTGAGGAAGCCGAAGTAGTTTTCGACGGCGTTGGGTTCGCCGCTGAGGACGCGCTTGGCGAGGGCGTGCGCGCCCGCGATGCCCGTGGCGTAGGCGTAGACGTAATAATCGCTGAAGAGGTGACTGAAGCGCGACCAGGTCATGCCGACGTGTTCGCGGTTGACTTCCACTTTGCCGCCGAAGCCTTCGCTGAAGAGATCGGCCATCAGGTTGATGAGCGAGTCGGCGGTCAGGGGCTGGCCGTTTTCGACGCGGGTGTGAGTCTCGAGTTCGAAGCGGGCGAGGGTGGGCATGATGAAGAAGTAGCGATAGAAATTCGCCATGGCTTCTTCGATGACCGCGATCTGGAAATTTTTATCAGGGTTGGATTGGAGCAGGTGGGCGCGCACCATGGCCTGATGGAAGTTGCTGGCGACCTCGGCCGCGAAAAGCGAATACTCGGCGTAGACGAGCGGCTGATTCTGCCACGTGAGATACGAGTGCATCGAGTGACCGAGTTCGTGCGCCAGCGTGGACAGGCTGAAAATTTCGTCGGTGTACGACATCATGATGAACGGATGCGTGCCAGGCGCGCCCCACGAAAACGCGCCCGTGCGTTTGCCCTTGTTGGGGTAGACGTCCACCCAGCGTTCTTCGAGCGCGCCGTTGCGCAGAATGCCAACGTAGTCCTTGCCCATCGGGAGCAAACCCTCGGCGATGTGCTCCACCGCTTTCTGGTAGGGAATTTTGACGCGGTCTTTCGTCAGCGGCGCCCACATGTCGTAGGGCTGGAGCGCCTCCACGCCGAGGGCTTTGCGCCGCACTTCAAAATATTTGTACCAGATGGGCAGATGCTTTTTGAAGGTGGCGAGCAGGTTGTGGAAAACCGAAACGGGGATGTTGTTTTCGTAGAGCATCATCTCCAGCGCGTTCTCGTGTTTACGGACGCGGCTGAGGAAGACGTTCTGTTTGATGGAATTGGCGAGATTAGTGGCGAGCGTGTTTTTGTAACTGAGCAAAGTGGCGTGATAGTTTTCCCACGACTTCTGACGCAGGGCGCGGTCTTCTTCGGACATCAATTTCCAGATGGCGGACTCTTCCAACTCGATGACGTTGCCCGCTTCATCCTGCACGGACGGGATCTTCATGTCGGCGTTGGTCAACATGCTGGCGGTCTGGCTCGGACCTCCGAACGGGTCGCTCAACATCCCGAGGATTTCCTCCACCTCGCCCGAGCGGACGTGCGCCTGCTTGCGGAAGAGGTTCTCGATGAATTGTCCGTAGACGGCGAGACGCGGCTCGGCTTTGATCCATTGGGTCAAAGTATCTTGTCCGATGGAGAGCAGTTCGGGATTCAGGAACGCCCCCGCCCCGGCGACCTGTCCGAACATGCCCTGCGCCTTGCCCGCCATGCCCGCCGCGGACTGGTCAGTGGTGTCCACCGAGTAGGCGAAGCCCGCGTACATGTAGGTGCGATAGGCGCGCAGGTTGAGTTCTTCGAAGGCGGCGAACGCGTCGGCGAGCACAGATGCGCCTTCCTTCAACCTGCCTTCGTATTGCTTCAACTTGGGCAGGTCGGCGAGGATCGAGTCCACTTCGGCAGACCAGGCTTCGGGCGTGGCGAAGACGGACTCGGCGTTCCAGGTGTGGGATTTGTCAACGGCGGAGCGGAGGGGGAGGGAGGACATGAAGGAGGTTCCTTTTTGGGGTTGGGAGATGGGACGCGGAGAACGCGGATGGATGCGGATGAGCACGTTTTTTTAACACGAAGAACTCGAAGGAAGCACGATGGGTTTGCTTTTATTGTGGAAAGCGATTATTTGATTTCCATTTTCTTAGTTTTATCATTTTCCTTGTAGAAGAATTGCCCATCATCCGTCCATTGGGCGTCGAAAATCTTTTTTTGTTCAAAGCGATAATAAAAGAGAAAAATCATCAGTTTTATTTGCCCAAATTGCTTCCGCGATAGATTGAGAAGTGATTTGGCAAGTTCTAGGTAATCAGTGGATTTTGGAAGTAATTTGAAAAGGCGAATATCAAGAACCAAATTGTCCTTACCTTTAATTTTTAGTGCATACGGATGCATTATTGTGTGATGATCTGTATCGGACTCCCAGATTGCGCGGCCAAGGTTTACTGCTTCGTGAGTGTTCCCAAACCACTTATCTTCTATTGCTTTACCTTGTAACAGTCTATCTCGACCCAATAGATGTTCTTCGGACGTAAAATCAGCATCTGGGGGAATTGATGCAAAATTAGAAAAGCCCGACTCGGGATTATGGTTATAAGCCCAGGCAAAATCATCTTTTCCCGCCTCAAGTTCTTTTACTAATCCATCCCTATATCGATAAATCTTGAAGTTGATGACATCTTTTCCGTTGGCATAAGCCGCCTCCGCATCTTTACAGAGTTTTTCAACCTCACCATCCGACGCTTCTGTACGTACAATAATATTTGCCTTGATCGCATACCAAATTCGTTTTTTTCTAAAGCCATTTCTTTCCCGTGTCCAACTCCAAAGATAGCCATTGGGCAATAATAGGCTATCGGATATTATTATTGCGGAGACCCAATCCGCAACTTTTTCTGCAGTTGATACTGTAATTACGTTTTCTTTTGGCTTATCCAGCAAATTGGCTAAGAAGGTTGCTGTTTGT
Organism: Chloroflexota bacterium; assembly: GCA_016234485.1. Classification (GTDB taxonomy): domain Bacteria; phylum Chloroflexota; class Anaerolineae; order Anaerolineales; family Villigracilaceae; genus Denitrolinea. Next base: position 20,967 of record JACRBL010000066.1, on the reverse strand, counting down.
AATACCGAAATAAAAAATGCCAGTTTTAATAATGGTTGTAGCGTATGTAACTGAATTGGGTGGCTGACCTGTAACCATCCAACTTTTGTTAATCCTGGCGATAAGATCCAAAATATTCCCGATAGTCCTACAAAGATCATTGTTCCAATTAATAGAGTTGAAAAGAAGATTGCCAGACCAAATCGCAGATCAATCCTTTTTGATAATTTCAGGAAAATACTCTTTTTAACACTTTCGATATTTCTCCATTGAAGTTGATGCTTAATATCATCAATTTCCTCCTTGCTAACAAAACGATTTAATTGAAGTTTGGCAATCTTTTGAAAGGCAAAGACCCTTGCCGTTATCTTCTCAGGAGATCCGATTGAAAAAGTTATTTGTTCCCGAATCCAATTTCTATTGCTCGCTATTCCTGGCAGGCAAATAAAAAGCAATGACGTACCAATCAATGAAAGTTCCAACCAACCCATTGAATTGATTAATTTCCACATATCGCCTGAAAATAAAGACAACAATATTGTGACAACAAGGATAGGTACGGTCTTTAATACTGCCTGCCAAGAGAAAAGCCACCCTTTCGAAATTTGTTTAAATAAATCTACAATAATAAAATCGATTTGAATCATGATTACAGTCAAGATAGTAATTAGTGTATAGCCTACAAGAAAAACTGGGATGACAACCCAAGAATGTGTCAGTATAAAGAGCCCAATTACACTCAGTATCGGAATGCCAAAGATAACAATTCCACCGAAAGCCTCTTTCTCTTTTTCAGAGAAAGGCGTTGGTTCGCGATAAACAAATTTTTTGTTTTTTACGATTCTTCTAATTTCTCCAAATAGCCAAAATATAAAATACCCATATATGAACATAGCAATCGCCATGATTGGAATCAGCATAGCGAGAAAAACAGACGAGTGAGTTAGTGATGAAAGAATTCCCGCCAGCAATGTCTGACATAGTAGCCAAACGTAAGTAAGGTTGAACCTCCTTTTTCCTTTTGGCAGAAATTCAGATAATCCTTCATTGATAAGATATTTTCTTATTTCGTCGGTAACTAGATTCATCTTACCTCGTGGCTACTATACTTGATTTATTATATCGGCAACGAAAAACAAATCTTCGCGCCCGTCCCTGCCCCTACGGGCGAGTCTGCCCAGATGCGTCCGCCGTGGGCTTCGACGATGGCGCGGGGAAACCGTCCGCGAATTTTACACGAATAAACGAATATGGAGTTGTCCATTCGCGCCTAGGTTTCCGCCATCGGAGATTTTCTTTTAGCGTATAATCGGCTTATGGGCGAACGCGAATTCCTGATTTACCTTGATCCCAAAACGCGACAAGTGCGTTACAGGCATTATCACGTCTGGCAGGGATCACAAGTTGTGGAATTTCGCATTCAACTTGAAATTCTGGTAGCGGGCGTTTGGTACGCGGTTGTACGTTACGATACCGCCCATGGACGACCTCACCGCGACCTTCTGCGTCCAAGCGGAAGGGAAACGAAGGAGTGGTACGACGACTTTTCCTTCGCGGAAGTTCTGACTTTCGGTCAAAAAGACATCATGGAAAACTGGCCTGTGTATCGCGCTCGCTTCTTAAAGGAATTGAACTATGAATAATATCTACCAATTGAAACACAGCGAACTGTTCATCGAATTTACGCGCTACCTCACCAATCATCCCAATTTCAGCGAGAACCTTCCCGAAGGCGGGGAAGTGATTTTGTTGGACACCCGCGACGCGGGATATACGCGCTTCATGCTCAAGTCCGCGCCGAAGACCGACAGGAATGTTGTCTTCGTGGATGTCGGTGAACTCGCGCCAATCCGCTCGCGGGTGCGGAAACCGAAGATCGTTTCCCGCGACACGGTGAAAAAATCAGTCGCCAAACCACGAGAATTGAAATCCTGACAAAGCGGCCTCCGATTGAAATATCGGAGGCCTTCTCTTTTTTTGCTTGAGCAGGATCAGGACAAATCACACGAAAGAATAAAAAAAAGCGCGGAGCGTCCGTCAAATCTGCGTTATCCGTGTACGAGTTTTATCTCAGCAACAAGAAACAAATCTTCACCCGCGCCCCGGGGACTTTCCACAAATCATTGACAAACCCCGCACCCTATCGTATACTACGTTTAGTAATTACTAAACATTCTATATGAGAAGCCATGTCAACTCCCCTCCCCCAAATCAAACAGGAATTCACCGAAGGCCTCAGCCAGATCAGCCGCTTTTGGGGCTTTCCCAAAGGCATGGGCGCGATCTTTGCCGTTCTCTACCTTTCGTCCAATCCGCTCTCGCTCGATGAAATCGTCGAGCAGACGGGACTCACCAAAGGCGCGGTCAGCACGGAGGTGCGCGCGCTGGCGCGGCTGGGACTCGTCCACCGCTCATCGAAGTTAGCCGACCGCAAGGATTACTACGAAGCCGAGACGGATTTCTACAAATCCATCCGCTCGATCCTCAAAGAGCGCCAGAATGCCGAGTTTGATCGCGCGGTCAAGTCCGTGCGCGAGACGCTGGCGAAACTGGAGGAAGGCACATCCTATCCCGAAGAGCGCGCTTTTCTGGTCGAACGTGTCAAAGCCTTACAAGCCTTCTTCGATGCGATCGATAGTCTGGCGCGCGCGGTCATCCGATTGGAAAAACTTGGGTTCGTCAATGTCGAAAAAATATTAGGAGTACTCAAATGAAAATCGCAGTCACTGGCGCGTTCTCTTATTCTGGCAAGTACATCACCCGCCGATTACTGGCACGCGGCGAAGACATCATCACGCTGACCAACCATCCCAACCGCCCCGATCCGTTCAATGGACAGGTGCGCGCCTTCCCGCTGAATTTCGCGGACGCGTCATCCCTGACCGCGAGCCTGCGCGGCGTCGAGACCTTGGTCAACACCTACTGGGTGCGCTTTGACAAAGGCCACAACACCCAACCCGCGGCCGTGGAAAACACGCGCCGTCTCGTGGACGCGGCCGTCGCGGCAGGCGTGAAGCGGATTGTCCACATCAGCATCACCAACCCGTCCGCAGATTCGCACCTGCCCTACTTTTGGGGCAAGGCCGCCAACGAAAAAGCCGTGACCGATTCAGGCATGTCATACGCGATCCTTCGCCCGACGGTGTTGTTCGGCAAGGAAGACATCCTGATCAATAACATCGCCTGGTTGCTGCGCCGATTTCCACTCTTTGCTTTACCTGGAGACGGGTCGTACCGCCTGCAACCCGTTTACGTGGACGATCTCGCTGCGCTAGCCGCGGACGCGGTCTACGAGACGGGGGACTCCGTCCGCGACGCGGTGGGACAGGATATTTTCACGTTCCGCGAAATGGTGGAATTGATCGGCGCCAAGGTCGGCGCTCGCAGGCCGTTGTTCAAAGTGCATCCGCGCCTCGCGTTGACGGCCGCGCAGTTTCTGTCCATCTTCGTCCGCGACGTGATGCTCACCCCCGAAGAAGTGGACGGTCTGATGGCAGGACTGCTCGTCTCAAAAGAGACGCCGCTGTGCAAGACAAGATTGGGAGATTGGCTGGAGAAGAATAAGAAAACTGTCGGCGCGAAGTATGCGTCGGAGTTACAGAGGCATTTTTAGCCCGCACAAAACAACACTAGATTCCGTCATTGCGAGCGCTCTTCGCGAAGCAATCTCCTCCTTGGCGCGGGGATTGCTTCGTCGGGTCTCGATACGCCCGAACTGCACGGGCTACTCGACCCTCCTCGCAATGACGGGTAACGCTCAATCCACCGCCACCACACCCGCGCAGCGCGGCGAATCCATGCAACCGTAATATTTCTTTCCGCCCTTGCCTCCATCGCGATGGATGCGCAACACCATCATCTTCCCGCAGACGGGACACATTGGGACAGAGTCCCCCACCAGGCCAGGCGCGTGGCGTGGCGCGTTTTTCGTTTTAGAAACCGCAATTGTAAACAGATTCACCAAATCATTCACGTCATAATTCTCCCCCAGCGGCACATGCACCAATGGAATCCCCTCGCTAAAAAATAACTCTTCCATAAATTGATCGTTCGCCCGCGTCTCATTCCGCGCAATCGGCTTCACCATCTCCACCGCGATGGCGGGCTTGAGCGTCTTCGGGTCGCACAGCAAAAAGTCCACATGCTTGCGGAAAATCTTGTTATAAAAATGGACGTTTTCGTTGGGGCGGATAATCGTAAAAATATCGGTCAGCGCGACCTTGGGACAAACCACATAATGTTCCCCCGTCATCTTTTGAAGCAGGCGATACAGCGCCACCTCAGGCACAGACAGAAAATGCTCCCGCAGGCGATACGGGGAATCCGATTTTGAATTGGGCGGTTTGTTATCTGGCATGGAAAAATCCCTCGCTGAAATTGTAACGCAAGTCTACAGACTTGCGTTACGCAATTTTTTACTCAACTCCGCAATGTGCGCGGGCGTCGTGCCGCAACAACCGCCGACAATGCGCGCAGGCCACTTCGACGCGTGCGCGCAATACGCCTCAGGCCTCTCCGCGTCAGTGTTGACCCAGCCCACCGCCTCGTCCGCGTAGCCGATGTTGCCATACGCGATGAGCGGGAAATTCGGCGGGCAGGCGGACTTCAACTCTTCGAGCGGACGCGCCAGATTGGGCGTCGCTCCACAATTGACCCCCAGGGCGGACACGCCCAACGGAAGCAGTTCCCTCGCCGCGGCGCTGAGACTCTCGCCCGAAAGGATTCGCCCATCCCGATCGCACACAAAACTGACGATGACAGGCGTCCCCGTGATGGCCGCGAGTTTGGCGATGATGCTCGCTTCACGGATCGAGTTGATGGTCTCGATGAGGAACACGTCCACGCCGCACTCGAGCATGTGGTGGATGCGCTCGCTGTGTTCGGCGCGCAATTCGTCATCAGGCGGGACGAGGTCGGGACGGTAACAATCCTCCAGCGTGGAGATCGAGCCAGCCACGTAACGCGTCCGCTCGGACGCGACATTGGCGATGGCGACGCGGGCGATGTCCACGGCGCGGCGCGTCAGTTCGAGGGCGCGGCCGCCGTTGCCGCTCGGCGCCAGCGCGCGGACGTGCGTGCGGAAGGTGTTCGTGGTGATGATATCGGCGCCTGCGCGCAGATAATCTTCGTGGACATCTTGCAGAACGCGCGAACCCTCGTCGGTGAGCAGAGCGTTGGCCGACCAGAGTGGGAGTCCCGTGTCCACGCCGCGGCGGTTGAGTTCGGTGCCAGTGGCGCCATCGAGAATCAGTTGCGAGTCGAATTTCATAAAATTTTGGCCTTTCGTGTTGTCAAGGCTATTATACGCCCTGCTTTCATTGTCATTGCGAGCGCTCTTCCCTGGCACCGCCCGCCAGGGCAGGTGTGCGAAGCAATCCCCTCTTGTAACGCGGAGACTGCTTCGTCGGGAAGATCGCCCTCCTCGCAGAGACAGGTTTACTTGTTTTTATAAGTAACAATTCCTTATTGGAGAAACCCATGAGACCGATTTTTCTAGCAATCCTCGCGCTTTTACTCGTGACAAGTTGCGCGCCAGCGCAGACTTCCGAAGTCTCCGAGACTTCGGAAGTCTTGTCGGAGGCCGCGCCCGCCCCAACGTCCACGCAGACGCGAACGCCCCTCCCGATGACGTCCGCATCCAGCGCGACCGTCCCGCCGACGATGACGTTCACGCCTACGCCTGTCCCGCATTTCATGTCGATTGAAGCGCTGCGGGCGCGGGAGTATCCAGGCAGTGAGATCGTCATTGAGCGAGAGTTGCGGCGCGGCGAAAATTACAGCCGTTATTACGCGTCTTATCTTTCCGATGGACTCAAAATTTACGCCCTGCTCACCGTGCCAGATGGCGAGATGCCCGAAGGCGGCTGGCCTGCAATCGTGTTCAATCACGGATACATTCCGCCCGAAGTGTACGTGACGACCGAACGCTACATCAATTACGTGGACAGGCTGGCGCGGGCGGGCTACATCGTTTTTCGCATTGACTATCGCGGCCACGACCAATCGGAGGGCGAAGCGACGGGCGCGTATGGCGACCCTGGCTATCTCGCGGACGTGATGAACGCGGTGGCGTCGCTGAAACAATTCCCGCAGGCGAACCCCGAAAGAATCGGCATGTGGGGACATTCGATGGGCGGCTACCTGACGTTACGCGCGATGGTGATCTCAACGGACGTGAAGGTGGGCGTGATCTGGGCGGGCGTGGTCGCGCCGTACGTTGATCTGCTCTACAACTGGCGTCGCAGTGGATCGTTCGTCGCGTCGCCCAGTTCACGCGGCGTCGGCTGGCGGACATCGTGGGTGGAGGAGTTCGGCTCACCCGAAGAAAACCCCGCCTTCTGGGATTCGGTCTCGGCCAATTCGTATCTGGATAGTCTTTCGGGAGCCATTCAATTGCATCATGGCACGGACGACGAAGACGTACCGCTCAAATTTTCAGAAGACTTGGCGATTCATCTCAACACCCTCGGCCTGCCGTATGAGTTTTACATGTATGAGGAGGACGATCACAATATCACGAAGTATTTCACGACGGCAATGGATCGAACGATCGCGTATTTTGATCTGTGGTTGAAGTGACCCCCTCCCAACCTCCCCCATTCGGAAAAGCACGAATGGGGGAGGAGTTAAAGCAACACCACTTCCACAATTTCGCCAGCAGAGAGACCCGTCGCGTCGGAAGGAATTCTCAGCAGGCCATCCGCGGCGGCGAGGGTGAAGATCAAATTACTTTTTCCGAAGATCAGTTCGGCATCGTAATTAGCGGTTGGCGGTTGGCGATTAGCGATTAGCTTTACAGGCCACCAATCTTCTCTCCCCGCTTGCGAAGCAAGGTTTAGCGTCAATCGCGCCATCACGGTGGGACGCGGACGCGGGAGAACGCCAAGCAGTTTTTCGACGACGGGTTGGACGAACAGGAAGCCATTCACCAGCGCGCTGACGGGGTTGCCAGGCAGGCCGATCACGGCCTTGCCGTCCGCCGCGCCCAGGATCGTCGGTTTGCCAGGGCGGGTGTTGATTCCATGCACCAGCACGCCAGGCGCGCCGAGCGTGCGGATCACGTCGGCGGTCATGTCGCGCGTCGAAGCGGACGAACCCGCGGTGATGACGACCGCGTCACATTCGGCGAGCGCTTTTTGGGTCATCGCCTGCAACGCGGAAAAATCATCGCGGACAATTCCATAGCGGACAGGTTCCCCTCCCCCGCGCGTGATCAGCGCTGAGAGCGTGTACGCATTAATGTCACGCACCCGTCCCAACCCCGCGGCGGACTCTGGCTCGACGATCTCGTCTCCACTGGAAATGAGTCCCACGCGCGGCTTCCTGACGACAAGCACGCTGACGATACCCAGCGCCATCAACCCGCCAACCTCGGCCTCGCGGATCGACGTGCCACGCGGCAGGACGATCTGTCCCGCGCGCACGTCTTCGCCCACCTGGATCACATTCTCGCCCACCGCCACCGCGCGCGAGATTTCGATTTCGGTTGCGGGGAGACCTCCAAGGTTTTTAGAAACCTGGGAGGTCTGGGTGTATTCCAACATCACCACCGCGTCGGCATTGGACGGCAACATGCCTCCCGTGTGAATGAGCGCGCATTGACCCGCCGCGAGCGACATGTCCGCGGGCGCGCCCATGGGGATCTCGCCGACGAGCGTGAGGTACCCTGGCAGGGATTCGCTCGCGCCGAAGGTATCGCTCGCGCGGACGGCGTACCCGTCCACGCTGGAACGGGGGAACTCGGGCAACGGGTGCGGCGCGGACACGTCCGATGCGAGGACGCGGCCGAAGGCTTGGAGAGAGTCAGCCGAAGCAGAGTCCGCCAGAGGTCCAGAAAGATGCGAGAGGAGGAGGGCGCGGGCTTCGTCGGGAGGGAGGAGAGTCAGGAATTCAGGCATTGGTTAATCGGTTGGTCGGTTGGTCGAATGGTCGCGTAGTCCGTACTGCGTATTGCGTATTACGTTTGTACCTGCATACCTTACCGCAGGAAAAGCGAAAATGTCAACAAGTAAACTGTCAACGCGAAGAGGGAGGCGGCGAGGAAGGTGAGGGGCTTCCAGAGGGGGCGGGCGCCGAGGGCGATGTTGCGGAGGCTGACCATTTGCAAAATGGCGAAGGGAATGGTCAGGAAGGCAGGCCAGAGCAGGGCGAGGGAGATGCCGAGGAGAGGGGCGAGGGCGAGGAGGAAGAAGGCGAGGAAGATGAGGCCGTGATGAAGCGGGACGGCGCGTTGCCAGGTGAGGCGCGTGAGGAGGGTGAGGCGTTCGTATTTGAGATCGTCGGCGAAGGCGGGAAAGTCGAGGATGAGGAAATAGGCGAGAGCGAGAGCAGTGACGGGGAGCGCGAGAATGGGCAGGAGGCGGTGAAAGTCGCCTGCCTGGAGGACGAAACCGAGCGAGGGAAACACGTAGCCAATATGCGCGGCGAGCAGGAGTTCGCCAAAGCCACGGCGCGCAAGTTTGAAGGGATGAACGCCGTAGACAAGTGTGATGAGAAGCGAAAGCGCGAGCAAGAGCAGGGCTTGAAAACGGACATTGCCCAACAGATAAAGCAGGTAGGCGCATCCTGCCGCGAGACCGAGGAGGCCGACCGCGATGAGGAGCAGTCGGTCGCGCAGGTAGACGCGTTCGGCGCCGAAGAGTCCGTTGAGTGGTTCGTTGACAGGACGGAAGACCTCCGCGAGCAGGTTCATGCTGGTTTGCGTGAGCAGAACCCAGCCGAGTCCGAGGGCGAGGACGATGGGGGAAATGGTCACGCCGAGGTAGTCCGCGATGGCGAGACCGAGGGCGTAGGTGAGGGTGGAGAAGAGGAGGTGGAGGGGGCGGAGGAGGTTCAATTTTAGATTTACGATTGAAGATTTACGATTGGGAGTTGCTCGCGTTTTCTAAGTTCAAGAAATCCAAAAACAAGCGCAATCCAATTTGCAGATGAAAGAACTGATACAAGGATCGTTAGCCCACACAACAGACCTGTTGTGGATACAGCAAAAGTAGAGAAGGTTAGGTGGGTAAGATAAGCAAGGGCTATTGAAAGAAGGCGAAGGATCAAATAATAACCAAAATTCCGAAACGCGTCGGCGATGGAATTTTTTGCATTCTGAAAAAATCCATCATTCCGAAAACACAGCCATAGTACCGCCAAATCCATCGCGATGAAAACCCACACAGACATGGAAATCATCAAAATGTCATGGCCAGGTTTTACGGCAAGCCCATCTTCACCAAAGGTCAATCGCAGAACGGAGTAAAAAGGAAAAAAAAGAAAAAAGCCGCCGACATATTGAAGCAAGGAACGGAGATAATATTTCCCCATCCATTCACCAAGCGAGAACGTATTTATATTTTCCGAATTGAATATCAACCAATAAAAATACACACTCAATGTAAGAGCAAAGAGCCGAGAAAAGATAAGGAGGAAATCGTAACCCAAACCATTTTGTTCAAATCTTGTCATAGCGAACGACAATCGGATATTTACCAATGAAACAAACGCCAGTAGTAAAGTCACAAGCGGTTTCTTCACCAGAAGCTTTATGCTTTTGGTGTAGGCCTCCAGGATAAGTTTGAAAATAGACATATGATTTCCTTCCTAATGACGGCCAAGAAACGCGTTCTAAGACAAGAATTCTTCAACCCTTGCGATGGCTTCAGGCAGGTTTTTGCGTCCGAGGCCGAGGCGGAAGTGGTTGGCTGTGTCGTCGTACATTGTGCCAGGGAGGAGGAGAACGCCCGCTTTTTTGACTAGACGGTCGCAGAATTCTTCAATGTCGCCGTGGAGCAGTTTGGGGAATGCCATCGAGCCAGCGCGCGGACGTACCCACGAGAAGAGATCCGCGCGGCGGGAGAGGAACGCGTCCACGATGGACAGGTTGCGCTGGATGATCTCAAGATTGCGCGCGGCAAGCTTGTCTCTGTGGCGCAAGGCCAGTTCCGCAAGGAACTCGCTCGGCGCGGAGTTGCAGATGGTGGTGTAGTCCTTGAGCGAGGCCATGCGCTCGTAGATGGCGCGGTTATGTGTGGCGATCCACCCGATGCGGAGACCTGCGAGTCCATACGTCTTGGATGTGACTCCGAGCGAGACGGCGTGATCGCCGAAATCGCACGCGGCAGGCAGACGGGAGGCGGGGTCGTACTCCGATTCGCGGTAGACCTCATCCGAAAACAGGAGCAGGCCGCAGTCACGCGCGAAGCGGTTGAGGGCGTCGAAATCCGCTTGGGGCATGAGGTAGCCCGTCGGGTTGTGCGGCGTGTTGACAACGATGGCTTTCGTCGCGGGGCGGAGCAATCCGCGCAACTCGTCAAGGTTGAGCGTCCAACCGTTTTCTTCGCGCGCTGTCCACGGGTTGACGTCACAGCCGATGCCACGCGCCACTTCCGCCAGTGACTGGTAATTCGGCGTGTGGACGATGACGTGGTCGTTCTCTTTGAGCGCAGCGTGCATGAAGAGGTAGATGGCTTCGCCCGCGCCCGTGTGGACAAGTACCTGCTCAGGCTGGATAGTTTCGTAGAGTTTGCAGATTTCCGTCCGCAAGGCGGGACTGCCCTGCGACTCTGTGTATCCCAGCCAGACATGGGAGAATTTTTCGGCGGCGTCAGGCTCGAAGGACAACAAGTCCGCGATGGACATGGCTTCGCAGTCCGAAGAGCAGAGCAGGAATTCGGTGTTGAATTCGTATTGGGCGAAATAGCGTTCGAGTTTGAAGGGAGGGAGGTTCATGGTTATCAGTGATCAGTGATCAGTTTTCAGTGGTCAGTTTCCAGTGATCAGTTTTTGCCGAACTGTGGCTCGGTTCGGATCTTTGACGCGCTGGTAAGCGAGCGTGTGCAAGATTGTATAAAACGGCCAGAAAATCAGGCCGTAAAGAAAGTCCCAAACATAAACGACGGGGGTTTGAGTGGCGTAATAAACATTTTTCATAAATGCTGGAAAATCTGAAATTGGAACAGAAAATAAATCAACACCAGTAATGTACGACCCTAACGCGTAGCGAATCGGGAAAAGAGAAGTGGAAATCAAAGTGTCAATGAAAAATAGAGTTGCGAAAAACGAAAAGTTAACATTCAGCAGACGAAGACCACGCAAGGAATTTTGAAACGATCCTTGACCGCCATCGAGCAGGATTCTATGTCCCATCGTAATGAAGCCAAGAGCTAAAAAGCCGATCCCAAGGAAAAATAAAACCAGAAAGATTATAACAAGCGTAGCGCTGTTCAGACCAGCAAAAACGAATGTCAGACAGACGATAAGAAAGGCATACGCAAGCGCCAGAAGTCCGCCCGCCAGCGTTTGACGAAAGTACTTCCAAAAATAGTCCTTGGTTTTCTGGAATAAGGCTTTCAGGCTTATTCCAGATTCCATTTGATTAGACATCAACAAAAGAGCCAAAGGAAAGCCATTATACAAACAAAAGGAAAATGGAAACTTGATCAAACCAACGGCAATGTACAAGTCCAGTGAACCTGACGACCGCAAAAGCGTATCGCTATACCTGTCAACATTTGTGAAAATAAGATATACCGCAGTCATCAGCAAAAACTGCGGATGTTGAAAGATCAACCGAAACGAGCGCGTGTAAAGATTCCCAACTTCACGAAGCATCGAATCCCTCCGAGATTTTTGATTCATTAATCCACTGCCTTGATCGGCAACGCAGGGTCAATGAAGTTTCGAATGATTTCAGCAATGGACTGACATTCTGAAAAATCCAAATACTTGCTTGTCAACTCAAGCCATTGTCCATTTTTCGTTGTCATGCCAATCTGGAAAGTATCGCCCGAAAATGGCGACCGCCACCACCACAGGACATGACGTTTCATCACCACCTCTTTCAACTGATCTACTTGAAATTGAATATCCTTTTGATTAATTTTTGAACCCATAATCCCTGATCGCCAATAGCGAACCCGCCCAAGATTTTTGTCCGCCAAACAGCGAACTCTCCTCTTGGTAGACAAAGAAAGCGCCAGCAGGACACATGCAACTAAAATGATGATCCACCCAGTCGAATCCAGGGTCAAATTACAGTTAAAGAATAAAAAGAAAAATCCAATCATAAGCAACGACTCATAAAAATAAAACGGGGATTTATCAATAACCATTACCAGTGAGTCGTTATCAATTTGAATTTGACCAGATGTAAGATTTATGACTTGCTTCTTTTCGTTTCGCTTATCTTGTCCCATTTGATTTCCTCTTTATTTCCCAGATAATGCCTTTTTCAAATCGCGATAATGGATCTGGTTGTGCAGGTACAACATCTTCACCATTTCGCGAATCGTCGTCTGACCCAAAAACGGATGCCGCCCCGTCTTTTCGAGATCGGCTTCCTGCAAGCCCAAAACCCACGTCACTGATTCTGCACGCAAAGATTTATATTGCTCCAGCAGTTCGAGCGGAGTCAACTCTTTGGTCTTTTCCTGCTGGCTGGCATTGTAACGGTCAATCGAGAAATCGTCCGCCGCGCCCGCGCCGCCTAGGCGGACTTGCTCGAACAGTTTCACCAGTCCACGCTCGGAGGTGACGAAATGCGAAAGCACGTTGCGAACCGTCCAAACCGTTCCCTCGGTGTAGACGTCCGCCTGCCACTGCGCGCCGGTCAACGCGGAGAAGATGGCGGCAAAGCGTTCGCCTTCGGATTTCAGTTTTTCAGCAAGATCGGTGAGTTCGGACATGGGACGCTCCAGTTTTCAGTGACAGTACTTACGCAGTTGAAATTGTAGAACATTGACCACACAAAACGGACGTCTCAGAGATAATAGTGTTAGCGACAACACATCTCCTGAACGGTGAAACACCATGACGTCCCGCCTATACTACAACCAGACGACTGTTTCGGCAAGTATTTGGCAAAATGAAAACGCTCGGCTGTGGGCTGTGCTAACACCGCTGATTTTCAGTTTGCTGGCGCTGTACATCTGCGGTTTGCCGCTGTTGGAGCGACGGCAGAACGCTACTCGTCTGGCCGATTGGCTTCCTAGGCGCGCCCAGGGAGCCTTCAATCGTTTATTAACCCGACATTAGACGTACTTATTACACCCGCGCTTGGCGCTCCGCTCGACTACTTCACCCATTTTGATTTGATCAAGCCTTGACCAGTTCCCCCTACCTGCAAATCTAATCCACCCAGTTGGCCTCTCAAGCTCAAAGCAAGAGGCCAATTTTCTTTTTCGACGCCATTTTGCCCGTACCATGGCAGGCTTGCAAAATCATCCTGTCGCCTCTATAATCCTTTTTATGAAAAGCAAACTCCAAAAACTCGAAGCGCTGATCCAGGAACTGATCGAAGTACGCATGGTCAGTTTGTTACCAGGCCAAAAACTGGAGCGGGATGTACTGCAGCGATTGGCCTCCGCCATTCAAGCCAGCGTTTCAAACAAATCGGAGACGGGCGCCGCGCCGAACATTTTCACGCTCATCGTCCACCCCAACGCGCTTTCCCGTTGGCAGGACGCGCAACTCCTCAACGCGCTGAACGAAACCCTCAAGGCGGTTGGACGAGAGGCCGGGCTGGAGTTTGCCGCGCCCCCCACCCTTTCGGTCGCGTCCGACGCGGCGTTGGGCGAGAGTGAAGCGCGCGTCATCGTCTCGCACAAAGTGGAATCGCTCGGCCCCACCGAAGTCGTCGCGCAGATCGAAGCGCCCCAGGCCGAAGACAATTCACTCCCGCAGAACGCATTCCTCATCATTGACGGGCGTAAGGTTTTCCCGCTCAGCGTGCCAGTCGTCAACATTGGACGCCGCCTCGAAAACCAGATGGTCGTGGACGATCCGCGCGTCTCGCGCAACCATGCCCAACTGCGTGCCATCAAAGGCCGTTTCGTGCTATTTGACCTCAACTCAACGGGCGGAACTTACGTCAACGGACAGCGCACCAGCCAGAGCATTCTCTATCCGGGGGACGTGATCTCGCTGGCTGGCTTCACCCTCGTCTTTGGGCAGGACAATCCCCCACCGCGCCTCGACCTGCGCGAGACCGGGCCGCTCGACAAAAAATCCACCGAACGCGCTACCGCCATCCTCAAAACCTACCCAGATTCCCGCATCAAGAAAAAATGAGCGCGGTCCTCGTCCTCATCCTGCGACTCGCCCTCTCCATCTGCCTCTACGCTTTCCTCGGATGGGCGCTCTTCACGCTTTGGCGCGGACTGCAACAGCAAGGACTCGCCCTCGCGCTTCGCAAAGCGCCCGCGCTCGATCTCGCCATCCAGCATGGACAGGGCGGAACAACCCGCCGCACCTTCCAACAAACCGAGCTCACCTTCGGACGCGACCCCGCCTGCGATCTCGTTCTTAATGACGACGCCATCTCCGCCCGCCACGTGCGCCTCAGTTTCCATCACGGCCAATGGTGGGTCGAAGACCTCGGCTCCACCAATGGCACGCGCCTCAACCAGTCCGCGCTCGCCACGCCCACCGTTCTCGCCACAGGCGACCAGATCGAATGCGGCCACACCGCCGTCATCGTCAGCATTGGCGCGTCCGCCGACCCCTCCCCCACCACCCGTCTGTGAATCATCCAACCCTGCGACGCAACCTGACCTCATTCTCGGTTGCGTTCCTCCTCCTTTTCTCGGTCATCCTGACTCTCTCGCCCGCCGTGCGCGAGCGGACGTGGCAGACCGACCTGCGCTGGGATCATTGGATCGGCTTCGCCATCTGGCTGGCCCTCTTCCTCCTCGTTCAACATCTGACCTCGCGCCGCGTTCCCGATTCGGACGCGTTTCTGCTCCCCACCGCGTTTCTCCTCAGCGGATGGGGATTGCTCACCGTCTGGCGACTCGACCCGTACTTCGGCGCGCGCCAAGCCATCTGGTTGACTGCTTCTACGCTTGGCTTTTTCCTGCTCCTGCGTTTCCCCACTGACCTTTTATTTTTACGCCGCTACAAATACCTCGCGCTCACGGGCGGGATTCTCCTCACCGCGCTCACACTCGTCTTCGGCTCCAACCCATCTGGCTTCGGGCCGCGTCTCTGGATCGGCGGCGCGGACGTTTACCTGCAACCATCCGAGCCGCTGAAACTTCTGCTCGTCATCTACCTGGCGGCCTACCTCGCCAACCGTCTCCCTGCCGAGACGTTCGAAAGTCTGCGCGCCCAATCTTTGCAACGCGTCCTCGCGATTCCGCTCATCGTCCCCACCGCGATCATGACAGGCATTTCGCTCCTCATCCTCGTCGTTCAACGCGACCTCGGCACGGCCTCCATTTTTCTCCTTCTTTACACCATCATCCTCTTCCTCGCCACCGGAAAACGACGCGTCCTCCTCGTCACCTTCGCGGGGCTGGGGCTGGCCGCCCTCGTCGGCTACTTTTTCGTGGACATCATCCACGCGCGGCTCGAAGCCTGGCTCAGCCCGTGGACAGATCCCAGCGGCCGCTCGTACCAGGTCATCCAATCTCTGCTCGCCATCGCCAACGGCGGCCTCTTCGGGCGCGGCCCAGGCCTCGGCTCGCCCACGCTTGTGCCAGTGGCCCTCTCCGATTTCATCTACACCTCCATCGTCGAAGAGACGGGCTTTCTCGGCGCGGCCGCCCTGCTGACCCTCCTCGGCATTTTGCTCACCCGCGGCGCCCACGCCGCATTAACCGCCCCTGACCGCTTCCAACGCCTGCTGGCGGGCGGCGTGACGGCCTACCTCGGCGTGCAAAGCCTGCTCATCATCGGCGGCAACCTGCGCCTGCTCCCGTTGACAGGCGTGACGCTTCCCTTCGTCTCGTATGGCGGCTCCTCGTTGTTGACATCGTTCCTGGCCCTGGCGCTGCTCCTGCGCGTCTCCAGCCAACCCGAAGACGAACCCGCTCCGCTCGCCTCCCCGCGTCCGTACACCTTCCTCGTCGGCCTGTTCTTCCTCGGGCTGTTTGCCTCCGCGCTCGCCACAGGTTGGTGGGCCATCGTCCGCGGCCCCGACCTGCTGACCCGCACCGACAACGCCCGCCGCTCCATCGCCGACCGCTTCGTCCAACGCGGCGCGCTCCTCGACCGCGGCAACCAGCCCATCACCATCACAACCTTGCGCGAAAACATCTTTGTCCGCGAATATCTCTATCCCGATCTTTCCCCTCTTTCTGGCTATACGCATCCCATTTTCGGACAGGCCGGCCTCGAAGCCAGCCTTGATGGTTACCTGCGCGGCTTTCAGGGCAACCCGTCCAGCCTCGTTTTGTGGCACAACCTGCTCTACGGAACTCCTCCTCCCGGTCTCGACCTTCGCCTCAGCATTGACCTCGACCTGCAACGCTCCGCCGACCGTCTCCTCGGCGAACATGTTGGCGCGCTCATTCTCATGGATTCACAAAGCGGAGAAATTCTCGCGCTGGCCTCGCATCCTACCTACGACCCAAACAAACTCGACGAGACCGGGGACAGCCTGCAAACCGACCCGAACTCACCGCTGGTGAATCGCGCCGCCCAAGGCGCGTACCCCTTCGGCTCTCTTCTGGACCCTCTGCGGGCCGCGCGCTTCGGACAGGTTTCCGGCCCCGAAGCGGCGCAACTGCGCGCCTTCTACGAGGAGCTCGGCCTCTATTCCGCGCCCGACTTGCGGATGCCCGTCGGTACGGCGTCAACATTTGGCGAGATCGAAAATTTGCGCGTCAGCCCGTTGCAGATCGCGCTGGCGTTTTCCCCGCTTAGTAATGGAGGCGTTCTTGCCGCGCCGCGCATCGCGTTGGCCGTGAACACGCCGGCCCAAGGGTGGGTGATCCTGTCCGCAAGCCGCGGCCCGCTCCCCGTCATGGATGAGGCGGAAGCGCTCGCGGCGGCGGAGGCGTTACGCGTCTCCGAAGAATTGTTCTGGCGGTATGGGGCGAGGTCCAGCGAAAAAGAGAAATCCTTCGCCTGGTTCGTGGCGGGGACGTTGCCCAATTGGCAGGGCGCGCCGCTCACGCTGGTCGTCCTGCTGGAAGAAGACAACGCCTCGCTGGCGATGTCCATCGGCGAGGCGTTGCTGAAAGAGGCGCTGGAACCGTAGCGTCAAGCCACGAGGGCGCGGACGTAGGGGATTTTTTGCAGGAAGAAAATGATGATCCACGAAATGGCAAAGACGAGGAGGGTCGTGAAGGGAATCATCAAAATGGTGGGGCCATCTAGCGGGCCGAGATTTTTCACGCGCAGGAAGTTCAACACAAACACGTGGACGAGGTACATGCCGAAGCTGGCGGAGGTGAGCGCAACGGCAATCTTCCCCAGGCGCGGACGCGGCGTTGAAAAGATGGCTTCGCCCGCGGCCCTCAGCAAGATGTAAGCGGAGACTGAAAGGAACACAATGTTGACGCCCAATAGGTTTTGGTAAAACTCGGTCTTACCTGGGTTGTAGATAAAGTTGTAGGCGGTTATGCCTGCCGTAAAGAGCGCGGAGGCGATGTACACAACAGCGGCAGTCCAAACCATCCACTTTTTGAGCGGGATGCGAACCAGCAAATAACCCAACACAAAGTAGCCGATGTAACCCGTGAGGTAGCCGAGGTCGAAAATGATGTCGTATGGGACGTAGGTTTGAAAGAGGCGTTTGAGCGGGCCGAAGATAAACCAGATGGCGACAAAATACCAGAGCACGGTTTCGCGCTGTCCATCCACCGCTTTGCGGAACAACGGGGTGAGCATGTACATGCCAAAGAGTTCGTACATGAACCAGAGATGGTATTCGGCGGGCGCGACCACGATCGTGACGATGATGGTCTTGAGGGCGTTGAAGAAGGTGTAGCCTTCAAAGCCAGCCCGATTCCATAGCAGGTACAAAACTGACCAAAACAGAAAGGGGAAGATGACGCGCCGAAAACGCTTGCGGTAAAAATCGCCAACGCTTTCCTGTTTGGGAAGCAGGAGCGCGCCGCTGACCATGAAGAGAAGTGGAACGCAAGCGCGCGCGATCACGTTGAAAAGATCGCCAGCCAGCCAATCCAAAAAGGGAATGTGGTCGTCGCGCTGGAGAACCATGCCAGAGACATGCCCCAGAATGACGAGCAGGATGCCGATATTGCGGACGAAATCGGCCCAAAGATGGCGCGAATCGGATTGTGAAACAGGGGTGTCTTGCATCAAAACCTCAGGGGTGGAAATTCGCCCGATTATACCCACAAACGGAGAAACCATTTTTTTAACACTAAGGACACCAAGGTCACGAAGGAAAACTGCTTGAAAATCAACCCCTTTATCCCCCTGTGTGTACTTGGTGCCTTTGTGGCTGAAAAGGTTTTCCCAACAAAAACGGGAAAACCAAAATTTTTTACGAAACGATCTTCTTGAGAACGGGGATTTGCAGGAAGATCCAGGTGATGAGCGCCGAAATCAGGAAGATTGCCAGGGTGGCGAGCGGGACGCCTAAATAGGGATTGATGGGGCTGGTGGCGGTGAGCTTTACGCCCAAGATGCCGCGCTTGACAAACTCCAGCACGATGTAGTGCATGAGATAGATGCCGGTGGTGGTCTTGCCAAAAAAGCGGAGCGCCGGGGAATCTACGTTGAAGGTCTTGATGACAATGAACAGGCCAACCGCGCCGATAATGACGGGGAAGCCATTGATGTCATAGAAAGTGGTATCGGGCTTGCCTGAGGAGGCCGTCATACCCCAGGTGGTGAAGATGATGAAGAGGGTCGCAAGGATGTACGCGCCCAGTCCCAGCCAGACCTGTTTTTTGGTGAACTCGCGCGTGGCGAGCAAATAGCCCAAAAGATAATAACCAAAATAGCCGGTCGCTTGCGGGAGAAGGATACCAAATTCCAGGTCGGCGAAGCGCTCGAAGAGGAAGGCCAGCGGCTCGAAGACGATCCACAAAATCAAGAAATACCAGATGATGTTGCGATCGGTTTCCACAATTTTTTGGAATACGGGCGTGATGAGATAAAAGCCAAACAGCGCGTAGAGGAACCAGAGGTGGAGGTACACGTCGCCTGTCAAAATGGCGCGGAAGGTCGAAAGGAAAGTGTATTCGCCCTGCCCAACAACAACCAGCAAAATCATGTGGATGAGCGACCACGTCACCAATAGAATCAGCACGCGCGGAATCCTGCGCTGGAAATATTCCTTCATGGGGAGCGGATGCGATAAATTGAGATAGCCGCTCACCATGATATATAACGAGACGGCGGTGCGGCTGAGGCCTTCGACCACGTTCCCCACCATCCACCAATCAAAGGGGATGCGCCCCCATTCATTGATGAGGCGATAGGAAACGTGGACGATGATCACAAACAAGATGGCGATGATACGGGTGAGGTCCACCCAGGGGAGGTAGGAGGGACGCGAGGGAGATTGCATGAAGAGAATTCCTTACGATGCGACGATATGTTTCGCCAGCGGGATGCGCTGAATTACATACACCAACGCAAACGAGATGAGATAGCAAACGACCGAGACAATCGGCACAGACAGCGCGGGGTGGAAATCAGACGGGGCGAGATGAAGGCCACCGAAGCCTTTGTACATAATATCCAGGATGAAGATGTGGACAAGGATGACGCCCAAACTGGCCCGGCTCATCGCCTCCCAGACAGCGGGCGCGCGTGACCTTTCGGCCAGCCGCGCCTGGACGCGTTGACCGAGTCCCTTCAGCGCGATGAACCACACCACCGTGTACGGCGCCACGTGGACAGTGAGTACCTCGAACCATTGGTCGTCCATGAACTTGGTGGCGCGCACCTCGCCGCGCATGGCGAAGGTCTCGGCGGCGGCCCAAAGCGGAATCAAAAGCCAGGAGGCCAGAGTCCACCGACGGTCCAGATCGCGGCGACCGAGCAAATATCCTAAAAGGAAGAAGCCCGTGTATCCCGAGAAATATCCGAGTTGGGCAAGGGCGATGTAGATTTCTGTCCGCCAGAAAATTTGGGTGAAGATCGGCCCCACCAGGAACCAGATGGCGGCGTAATACCAGATGTCGCTCTCTTTGGCGTGACGGATGAAGATGCTGAGGATGGGAACGAAGAGGTAAACGCCAACGAAGGCGTACAGGAACCAGAGGTGAAATTCCACGTTGCCCGCCAGCAAGGAAACGAGGATGAACTTGAGCGCTTTGACCGGCTCTTCGGGGACCTGGCCGCGCCAGAAATAATAGAAGGTTCCCCAGAACGCCAGCGGGAGAAGCAATTTCCAAAGACGTTTTTTGAGGAAGGTGAAGGTGTCGGCGAGGGTGGGAAGCAGGAGGTAGCCGCTGATCATAAAGAAGAGACCGAGGGCCGAACGGGCGAGGAAGGCGTAGAACACGCCCGTCGTCCACCAGATTTCGTCGCCGCGTACGAGGGGTTTTTTGTCCCAATAATAGACGATGTTCATGGTGACGTGCGTGAAGACCACGCCAAACGCAGACACGGCGCGGACAATATCCACCCACAAAACGCGCGGGCGCGGGGTTGGGGATTCGGTCATGGAGTCTCCATAGATGAGGCCAGCGGAATGGCGTCCCCCATTAAATCACAGATTTTGGGAATCATCCGATGTGGAGGTGGCTTTGATTTGCTTGCCGTCAGATTCTTTTTAACAAACAAGGCTTGTTCAGTTTCTTAAAAGTCCGATACATTCAAGCGGCATATTAGCGAGCGGTGTTGGAATAAAAATACACTAATAGGTACGGAATTAGACCACTAGCAAAAAGCCCAAAGATGAACCAGCCTGGGCTAATTTGCCAGTTCAAACATATTAATGAAAAAAGCACAAGGGCGATTGCCGTAAGTTGCGCCCCGAGGATTCTTGCCATAATCAACCCTGCTGGACGGAAAGGTGATTTTGGCGCTCCGCAAATATAATACAGCCAGCGAGGGACAATAATAAAACGCTGCCAATAAGGATCCAATTCTTTAATAGTAATAATGTCTCTAGCCGCAAGATATCCTATTGTCCAAAAAACTATTCCGAGTACTAAGTAGTCGTTCATAGAAGTTTAGAAAACGACAAATGGAAAGTGCTGGTTGGTTTATTCTGTTGTGCCAGCATGTATTCGGCAGAAGCCAGTACCTCATCCATCGAGTCGTGCAGTTTGTTTGCGCAAGCCAATTCTT
>JACRBL010000067.1 GCA_016234485.1 Chloroflexota bacterium | reverse complement strand
AAGAATTGGCTTGCGCAAACAAACTGCACGACTCGATGGATGAGGTACTGGCTTCTGCCGAATACATGCTGGCACAACAGAATAAACCAACCAGCACTTTCCATTTGTCGTTTTCTAAACTTCTATGAACGACTACTTAGTCCAGAGATAACATCGTAATAATATTTTCCTGGCTTGAAGTTATTGTTTGAATAAACAACATCCAATTCGCTGCCAAGTAATGAAACGAAATCAAACGCCGTTTCGACACTGTCAGTGCGATCCCCCTCGATGATTTCCATCCAGTCAATTACGCCATCTTTTGTGAAGAAGATACGATTCTTTGCGTAATTTGCTATCACGCCGCCACCCACATCATAAGCATAATAAGAGATTCTTTTATCTTCAAATTTGATCCTTCCTTTTTTAGAAGGTTTGCCCAAAATTCTGATTACGTCTTCTGTATTAGATTGCCCAGGGATGAGCCCTTGCCAATCAATCGTTGATTTGCATGAACGTTCTGGAGATGGAATAGTGGAAGGAGCGGCAGACGTGCAAGCCGTAAGCAAAAGGGAGATAAAGATGATGAATGAAAAAATGTGTTTCATAGACGCCTCTCTGAATCTGTCGGTTTTTTAATCGGCGCGACCATCGAAATCAACATCCCCACTCCCGCCAAAATCAAAACATAGATGGTGACATAGGCGCGCTGGGCGACGACGAAGGTGAGGGCGGAGGGTTCGGGCAGGCCAGAGAGTTGTAGCAGTCCCAGCCAGCCGAGGTCGAAGATGCCGAGTCCGCCTGGGGCGAGGGCGATGATCAGGCTGAGTTGGGCGAGGGGATAACTGGCGAGGAAGGCGCTCCAGTCTGCTTCGAGGCTGACGGCTTGCCCCATGAAGTAGAAACTGAAGGCCAGTGTCAGGTTGAGGAGGATAGACCAGCCCAGCGCGGCCAGCGATGTCTTTTGCGGAGGGAGGAGTGAGCCTGTCTCGATTTCGGTGAGTTTCAATTTTTCCGAGAGCCATTTGATACGCGTCAATTTGTCCAGCAGGAATGCGGCGCGCTGGGGATTGGTTCCCCACCAAAATAGCGCGGCGAGAATGATGAGCGCGGCGATGGAAAGCAGGATAAAAACGGATAAGCCGATGACGCGGGTGAGAAACAAAAACGCGGGCAGGCCGAGGGCGGTCAACACGAAGATGTCGAACAGGTTGTCGAGCATCACGATCCACAGCGAGCGACGCAGGGACAGGCCGAGACGGTTCAGCCCCGCGGCCTTTCCGCCCACTCCGCTCAAGTTGCGCGGCAGGACGATCCCCAGCGCGCGGGAGAGGATGTTGATGGCGTAGAACTGGGCGAAAGATGGGAGGTCGGTTTGGGCGCTCGTCGCTTCGGTGACGAGTTTCAGGCGGATGGCCGAGATGACCGTGGCGTGCGCGTGGAGCAGGAACGCGTAGAGAATGGGTTCCCACTTGCCGCGCAGGACTTGCTCCCAGGGTTCGGGTCCCGCCCACCAGAGGAGGATGACGAAGAGCAGAACGCCGAGAATTTGCAGGAGGAGACGAGTCCAGCGGTTCATGGGGCTATGACTGTTGTTGCAAGGAGGGCGTACTTCCCGACGACGCAATCCCCTCGCGGAAAGTTTGGATCGCGAGCAGGATCAGCGTCAGGAAGGAGATGGGCAGGAACATGATCGGGTGTTCGTGCTCGCCGAGGGTGCGGACGAAAAGCGTCCACGCCGCGAACCAGACGAGGGTGGTAAGCGCCAGAGATAGCCGCGCCCCGCGCGAGGTCCGAATGGAGGCGAGGTAGTCGAGTAGGAGAATCCACAAGAGTACCTGGTTGGTCGTCCCCGTTTGGAAGGTCACGAGGGTTTGGACGACGATTGTCCAATAGAGGGCGGATTTGAAGGCGGAGTCTGAAGCGCGACTCTTCCACCAAAAATAGAGCATGATGAGGACGAGGAGCGCGGCGGGGATTTGCCAGAGGTCGCCGAGGAGAAGTTGGAGGGGCGTGTAGCCGCCCGAGAATTGACGGTAGCGGCGTGTGTCTGCGAGGAATTCGAGCGGCCAGGTGGGCATGAGGGCGAGCGAGGCCACGAGGAAAACGCCGCCGCCGATCAGCAGGCCGTAGACGAAGCGCCAGCGTTTTTGCGTCAGCGCCCAAAGGAGGAGGAATGGCACGACGAGGATGAGCATCTGTGGCTTGATGGACGCGGCCGAGAGGGCGACGCCTGCCCAGAAGTCGCGGTTATTGTTTGTGGTAGTTGCGCCAGCAGTTGAACTGCTGGTTGGATTGGCTGACGGCAGAGCAACTGCCGTCAGAACTGGGCGATTGGTTTTTAAGAGAAGCAGCGCGAGCGCGAGGAAGAAAAGAATGTGAAGGGTGAACTGGCCGAGGAAGACCGAGCGGGTGATGGGATAGAAGGTGAGCGCGACGAGCAGGAAGGTGAGCAGTTGAGTCGGTTTGGGTTTGACGTCGAGCCATTGGAACAGGACGATGGTGGAGGCGATGGCGAGCCACAGCACGACCGTCCACCAGACGGCTTGCGCCCAATCGTAGGAGAGGTAGGCGAGCGGCCAGAAAAAGAAGATGACGTGAAGCGGATAGTTGAAGCCGCCGCGTCCGACTTCGCTGGGGTCAATGCCGATGATGGGCTGGATCTCCTCGGTGACGTCGAGCGCGTAGGGGTTGCGGTCTTCGAGCAGGAAGGCGCGCGCGCCGTGCCAGCGCGAGTAGAAGTCGTTCGCGCCTGGCACTTGGCTGGTGAGGAAGCGCTGGACGACGAAGGTCTCGAGGGCGAAGAGGAGGATGAGGAGCAGGGAGAAGAGGAGCCAGTCTTTTTTTTGCATGAGATTTTTTATTCGGTACACGGATTTCACGGATTACGCGGATTGCACGGATTTTTTTTGGTCTTCAACGCGAATGACGCGAATTTCAATAGTGATTTGATTCCAAATATTTCTAACGACCCGTCATTGCGAGCATAGTTTGCGACACTTGCCCTGGCGGGCAGTGCCAGGGAGCAATCCCCATGCGACGAGGAGATTGCGTCGTCGGGAAGATCGCCCTCCTCGCAATGACGGTTACTCAGCGGGAAACACACCCGTAATGATGATATCGAAACTGAGTTTTTGCAGAGGGCCGCGCAGGTGGGATTGGAGCCAGTTGTCCATGCGGATGGAGAGACGCGAGAGCGCTATAAGGAGCTTGTTGTTCGATGCGATGACTTGCGCGAAGGGCGTGGAGAAATAGCCTTGATACGAGATTTTGAGTTGGGTAATGCTGTGACGGGTGAACAAGTCCACGAGCTCGTATTCGGCGAAGAAGGTCTGTTCGCGGGAATATCCCTTGTCGATCAGGCCGCGAACCCAGCGCATGAATTGAATGAGGAGATTCCCGTTCTGCGGTTCGATCACCACGAACTTCGCGTTGGGTTTGGCGATGGAGACGATGCTGTGCATCACCTTGTCCAACTCGGTCATGTGGTGCAGCGCGCCGATGGATAGGATCGCATCGGCGGAGTGGGAAGGGAGTTGTGTCTCTTTCACATTGTCGGCGAAGAAACTGGCGTCCGTCATTTCACGGTTGTAGATTTTTGCGGCTTCGATCATCTCGGACGATTGGTCAATGCCGATGTATTTCTGGTAGCGTCCTTGCAAATATTGTGCGGGCGCGCCCACGCCGCATCCTACGTCCACGATCGTACCCCAGGCCGCGGCCTCTCCCTCCGCCTGGCGCATGGCGGTCAGCAGTTGGTCTTTACGCGCCAGCGCGGACGAGATGGCGACGTCCTTGCGAGCGTATTTTTGGGCGATGCGGTCAAAGAGGAGACGGTCTTCGTGTTCGCGGGTCATACGGGATCTCTTTTCGATATGGTAAATCCAGATTCACCAGTGATAAACGGGGATGAACGTTTAATGATTCGAAAAATGTTGTTTATCTCAGTTCATCACTGGTTAAAATTTTGTTTTTGATTAATCGAACAATCACGTCTTATGCAACGACACTACCAGATCGGCGATGAGTCCCAACACGATCACCTGAAATGTCAGCGTGAACAGGATCACCGTGGATGTCGCGAAATGCCAATCGTAGGCGTTGATGTCGTAGATCGCCTTGGTCAGGCTGACGGCGCTGAGCGCGGCGATCATGGGGATGAAGACGCGCAACGGGCGATAGGATAGTACCATGCGCACGACCAGCGAGAAAAAATTAATCGTGTCCTGCAACGGGCGGATCTTCGATTTGCCCACCCGCTTGTAATAATTGACGGGGATGTACAACACGTTGTAATCGTTCGTCAACATCGCCAGCGTGATCGAGGTCGTGAACGAAAATCCCGAGGGGAGCAGGCGGAAGAATCCGACCGCGACGTTTTTCCGAAAGGCGCGGAGGCCAGAATTAAGATCGGGGATCTCGACTCCGCTCAGATAATTCGCCAGCCGATTGAGCATCCACTTCGCTGGACGGCGGAGCATCGGCACCTGGACGGTCGCGCCTGTCCGCGCCCCGACGACCATATCATACGCTGACATCTTCTCTGCCAACGCGGGGATCGCGTCGATGGGATACGTCCCGTCCGCGTCGATGATGACGATGACATCGTTCTGCGCCTGACGGATGCCCGTCTTCAGCGACGCGCCATATCCCCTGTTGTGCGGGTGGCGGATGAGACGCGCGTCCGTCTGCGCGACCATCTCGGATGTGTTGTCGGTCGAGCCATCGTCCACGATGACGATCTCGCCCTCGATCCCGCTCTCGGACAACACGCGGCGGATCTCGCGAACCGTCTCTGCGATGGCCGCGGCTTCGTTATAGGCGGGGATGACGATTGAAATGGGTTCCACTTGAGTCACCTTTCATGGCAAAATCCCGAAGGGATGAAATGATTGTAGAACGATAGCGTTGTGGAGACAATCCCGAAGGGATGACATTGTTTTGCGGTGTGTCACCCCTTCGGGGTTGGATTACATCAAGGTTGGTGTGGAAGTTCGTAAAGTGTATATGCCGCGCCGAAAGTTTCAATCTCTTTGAGAGAGGCAACCAACGCGTCAAACACAATCCAATCTTCGGGAACGTATCGCAGAAGGTCATCCTCGCGCACGAAATCGGCTCCGCGATTATGGAGGAGGATGTGGGTGTAGCCCTGTTCGCGCCATGACACTAAAATGCTGTCGGCGGAGCCGTGCAGGACGAGCGCATCTTTGAACTCGTCAATCGTCTCATCTGGGTTGCAGGTGGGGATGCAGTAATAGCCGCGCGTTTCCCACAGGAGCAAAACCTTCGAGTCACGCGGCAGGCTGCGGATCGAGTCCATAGCGGGGGAGAAGTGTCCCATGCTTTGGGCGAGGTAGGCGCCTTCGTCCATCTGTCCCGTGACAAATTTCAGCGCGTCGCGGCGGAGCAGATCCATGCCTGTCTCGTAGGCGTTGAGTCCCAGGCTGAATGCGGCCAGCATCGAAACCAGCCAACTGATCTTGAACTTGGGCAGGTTGCTTCCTTCGAGCCCGAAGAATCCATACGCGGCTAGGATCGCCCAGACAGGGAAAAACACCAGATACAACCGCGGCTGGATGAGGAGACGCGTCGCCGCGCTGCCGACCATCCACAGGACGAAGCCAGTCACGAGCACGATCAGCGCGGTGGTGGCGACCTGCTTTTGGCGAGGCTCGAGACGCGTCCATGCGAGGGGGGCTGTCAGGCTGAGCGCGAAAAGCAGAGGTCCGAGCGAGGCGTTGAACGGCGCGCCCCCTTCCAGTCCGCGAAAGGAGGCGAGGGCGGGGAGGAGGATCCGCTCGATGGGAGTCAGCGCGATGGGAGTCCCTTCGTAGAAATCCAATCGGGTCGCGTCCATCGCGCCCGCGGGAAAGAGGATCGGGTAGAAGGGATTGCCTGTCGCAAGATAATTTTTGATCAGCCAGGGGGAGAGGATGAGCGATGCGATGAGGCCGAAGAGGAAGGCATTCTTAATTCCGTCATTGCGAGGGCGTTTTTCCCGAAGCAATCCATCCCTCGGCAAAGGAGATTGCTTCGTCGGGGAAATCGCCCTCCTCGCAATAACGGGGAACTGGTCGAAGAAAATCACAACGATTCCTGCCACGACGAGAATGCCGCCCATATATTTGGTGGAGAGCGCGAAGCCCGCGAAGATCGCCGACCAGATCAGGTCTGCGCGGGAACGGGTGGCGCGCCATTGATTCAACTGGATGAGGAAGAGCGCGCCGTAGAGGACGAGCGACCATTCCACGTAGGCGCGGGAGAGCGCGTCGCTGAGAGTCCATCCGCAAAGTAGACTGGCGACTGCCACCCACGCGCTGTTTTTGTTGAGCGTTTGTTGGACGAAGGAAAAGATGGCCGTCAGCGCGACGACTCCGACCATCCATTGCAGTGTGGCCGCGGCTTCGGCGCCGCCAAATTTCATCGCGAGCGTGAACGCCATTTCGGAAAGTTGCGGCATGCCCCAATACATCAGTTCGGGGACAAAGTCGATGCGCCCCTCGAATAGGTAATATTTTGGGAGTGTGAGGTGATACGTGAGTCCGTCAAAGGATGTGGGCGGGGAGAGCGCGATGATGAGATTGGCCGCGAGGATGACGAGCGTGAACGCGGCGATCAGACCGATGCCCAAGTCCATCTCTTTGAAAAACGTCCCCGCTTCTTTCCACGCGCGCGCGAAGGATGCTATTTCGCACCTGAGTAAAATAAATCCAATCACGATGGGCGTCAGCAAAATCCAAAGGTTGAAGCCGATTGTGAAGCCGAGGAGGAAAACAACCAACCCCATGATTCCCAACCCGACGCCCGCGTCACGCGCCGCGAGCGACAGACTCATCTCATCCCTGCGCCTGAATTTTTTTCCGAGTCCACCTGCCAGCAGAATGACGATCGCCGCGACGCCAACGCGGAAGAGCGCCGTCAAAAGTGACAACAATTCCGTCGCTTCAAACGGCTTGTGGCTGACGGCGTATCCAACCAGCGACGCGACGACGATGAGAAGCGCGAGAGGGGCGAGAACCTTTCCCGGTTTTGTGTTTTGCATGAGGTGATTTTACACGGATTTCATCTCCCCTCTCCCGTAATCGGGAGAGGGGCAGGGGGTGAGGGCGGGATTACGGCGTAAGACACGAATCCCCAATCCGCGCGGTCACTTCCTCGAATTTATACGGCGTGGCATACGAGGCATAATAGTTTTTATCTTCCAACAGCGGCAGGTCGGTTCCGAAGTATGTGTTGAAGATCACGCGAAAAGAATTGACAGGCGTGATGTAGGGATACAACTTTTCGTAATTCTGGTCGGGGAAATAATACGCGTTCAAGATCGAATACCGCTCCCACAGGCAATTCTCCGCCTCCACGCGCAACATGCCGAAGCGACTGCCAGGGCCGTGATCGCCTTGCAGGATGATGATCGGAGGCGTGGCCGAGTTCGCCAGGATCGCTTCCACGGTTTGCATCAACTGCGCGTTGACGTAGCGAATCTCCTGCGTATAGCCAGCTTGATAATCCTCTACCGAGCCAGGGAAGCCGCCGCCATCCGCGAGGGTGTAGGGCGTAGCGGGTTCGAGCGGGTTGCTGCCCGCGTCCAACACGAAGGGAGGGTGCGGCGCGAGGATGTGGACGAATACCAGTTTCGGTCCAGGCAGGGGCGGAACGGTTTGCAACGTCTGGAACTGGTATTCGATCGTCCGCCGGTGCATGTCGTAACTCGGCGCGGGGAGGCTCCAATCGAAGGCGCGGATGAAAACGTCCAGCGCGCTGGTGGCGATCACAAGCCCATCGAACTGGTTAAGCCACGGGACGGTCATCGGCAGGCGGATGGCGCTGTCTTCCAGGTCGCCAATCAAGGTGGAGTTGGGGATGCTCACCGTGCGGTAGCCGATCTCCTCCAACGCGCGGCGCGCCTCGCTATGGCGGATCGTCTCGGTCAGTGGGACGCGGTTGTTCGTCCCCTCGTATTTTTGCGCCCAATCGTTTAGGTAGGTAAAGTTGAACAGCGCTGAAAGCGAAAGTTGCGTCTGCGGATAATTCGTCCGACTCTGCTCCGCCACGTAGAAACCGCGCGCGCGCAGGAAGTCGGTGAACTCGCGATTGTCGTACGCGAAGACTTTGCTGAGGAAATCCTCCCTGCCATACGCGTCGAGGATAACCACGTAGATGTCCGGACGCGTCGCTTCATTCGCGGACAACGCGACGGGCGCGGCCACCGTGGCGCTGTCTCTCGCCGCGGCCGCCTGCTTGATGGTCTGCGATGAGAACACGATCACAAAATAGGTCGGCAGGAGAATCACCACCCACGAAGTGATGTTCAAAAAGTTGGTCAGCATCTCAGGGAGTTTGATGCGCGCCCACACGCGCTTGCTCCCGAGGAAGGCCAGGAACGCGCCCCACGCCGCGAGTAGAAGCAAGTCCAGCAGAAAATTCGGGTTGAACGAAAACGTGGAAATGATGACGTTGCGAAGATGCCCCGCGAAGATCCACGCCAGAATCAAGGTCGTGATAAATCCCGCCCGTTGCTTGTCCTTCATCCCTTTAGCCAGCGCCAAATAGATCAACCAGGTCACGAGCAGGAGGAAAACGATCGGGCGGATCACCCACTGAACGGGGATCTCCTGCGGCCGTTGCGCGTACACGCCCAGCACGGCGTAGATGGCAAAAAAGAAGGGATGAAAGACGATGGGATTTTTCATCCCCCGATTTTACCCGTTAAAAAAGTAGAGCGAGACATTATCTCGCTCTACCATTGTTGCGTTGCCATGTAGTAGCGGCTCAGCGAAGCGCCCTATGGGTCAACAGCTAGGGACGACTGAAGTCGTCACTATATGGAGGAAAATCCTTACTCACCCAAATAATCGCGCAGTTTCCGGCGGATGGTGGGGTGGCGTAAGCGGCTCAAGGCCTGCGCTTCGATCTGCCTCACGCGTTCGCGCGTCACGCCCATTTTGCGTCCCACTTCTTCGAGGGTGTAGGCCTGGCCATCGAGCAAGCCGTAGCGCAGTTGCAAAATGCGGACCTCGCGCGGCGGCAATCCATTCAACACTTCGCCGAGATGCTCCTTGAGCAGGTTGTACGTCGCGGTGTCATCGGGAGGGGGAGCCTCGTCGTCTTCGATGAAATCGCCGAGGACGGAATCTTCCTCATCATCGGTCGGCGTTTCCAGCGAGAGCGGACGGCGCGCCACCTGGATCATGTTCTCCACTTTCTTGGGCGGCACTTCCAACGCGTTCGCCAGTTCCTCCACCGAGGGTTCGCGGCCGAGACGTTGCGTCAGTTGGTGTTGCACACGCAGGAGTTTGTTGATCTGGTCGCCCATGTGGACAGGGACGCGGATGGTGCGTCCCTGGTCGGCGATGGCGCGCGTCACGGCCTGGCGGATCCACCACGTCGCGTACGTGGAGAATTTGTGACCGCGGCGATAATCAAACTTTTTCGTCGCGCGGATCAGGCCGATGTTACCTTCTTGAATCAAGTCGAGGAACGGCACGCCGCGTCCCATATATTTTTTGGCGACGGAGATTACGAGACGCGAGTTGGCCGTGATGAGATGTTCGCGAGCCGCCCAGCCGTCTTCGATCAGGCGGCGCAGGTCGGCGCGGCGACGGGGGGCCGCGTTGCCCTTCGCGAGTTCCTCACGCGCCGAACGTCCGCGCTCGATGCGTTGGGCCAGTTCCACTTCCTCGGTGGCGGTCAGAAGCGGAACGCGGCTCACTTCCTTGAGGTAAAGGCCGATCGTGTCGTCGGTATCAATGTTGGCGAGGTAGTCGTCCAGCGAGGTGTCAATCTCCACCTCGGTTTCGGTCTCTTCCACGGCCACCAGTTCGTCTTCGGTCGGCTCGCTGGTGGACACGTCCTCCATAAACGGAATGCCCGCGCTCAAGAGGGCCGAGAAGGCCTCCTCCAGTTGTTCCACATCCTGCTCGGCCTCGGGGAAGAAATGCAAAATATCGTCAAGCGTCACGTATGACTTTTGACGACCGAGTTCGATCAGGCGGGCAATGGCGGGGAATTCTTCTTCCTCGTCAACGATCAGGATTTTCTCCATGTCCATTTACACTTCCATAAATCGTGGGTTCCGAAAGTTTGTGGCCTGGTGAAAGACAGGCCACAAACTTTCGGTCACTGCTAGTGTTACAACGCAAGGTAGCGAGTTCTGGATGCAGTTGTACTGCATCCCGCTCGCAGTGCAACTGCTCGCGAACGGACTTTGTGCTGTGATACTAGAATACAATCTTTTTCATTGAAATACAATACCCGTTTGTGACGGATTCGTTACGGTGTGGGCGTGGTGGTTGCCTCGGGCGTTGTGCTTTCACTCGGCGTCGAAGTGGGGGTGGGCGTTTCGCTCGGCGGGGGCGTGTTGGTGGCGAGCGCGGGCGAATACCAGAGCAGGTTCAAGAGCGCGTCGAGCCCGTCCTTGGTTATGACGAGAACGTCGCCGCCATCCTTACGGGCGTAATATCCCGAACCGATGGGCGTTTCATCGCCGATTTCGGCGGTGAAAACCTTTCCGCTGGTGAAACCGACGGTGATGGTATACGTCGGCGACTCAAGCCCGGCCGCGGCTGGATCAATATCCAGACGATCGAGGATGCTCAACGCCGTGGACTGGCTGGCCGCCGCTTCCACCGGACCTTGATCCGCGCTCGCTTCGACGGGCCGAGTCACCCGCCAGCCTTCGTCGCCGCGTTCCACGCTGATGACCTCTCCCTCTTTGCTTTCGATGAGGATGCTGATGACAACTCCCTCCTCGGCGGGGAAGAGGAATTCTACGGGGGCAATCGTTTCTGTCGGGGTCGCGTTTTCGTCGGGTTTTTCCGTCGGCGGTTTGTATTTTTGAAACAGGGCGAATCCAACCAGCACAGCGAACAGAACCAGCAGGACCCAGGTATTGCGTTTAATCATGTCTTAGCCTCGGCGTTTGCGCGCGGCCCAGGTGGCCACGCCCGCGCCCAACACAAGAAGTGGGATGATGCAGGCCGAGCCGAGCAGGATCGCGACCAATTTCAAACCGCCGGGCGGCAGGAAGGTGCGCTCGGTGGGCGGGGTGATGGTGATGTCCACCGGGGCGTCGTCGCCCGCGCCCCAGTCCACGGAGGCCACGAACAGGTCGCCGTTGCCGTAGGCGTCGAAGCCGTCATCGCTGATGAAGAGCGAGTTGCCGAACACCACGATGCGTCCCTGGTTGACCAGGTCTTCGACCGCGGCCACGAGCGTGACGGGGCCGGGCGTGTCAGTAGTGGGGTCCATCTTGACCATGGCGCTATCGGCCTCGAGTGCGGAGAAATCAGTCTCACCCCAGGAGTTGGACTCGGGGCTGGTTTGCACCAATTCAGAAATGGAAAGAAGTTCGCCCGAAGGCTGGACTGCAATACTGCGCGCCAGCGGGAAGATGGTGGCGGTGGTCATGGCGCTGGTGATGGGATGTGAGGAGCTGTAATTCGCGCCGATGGCGTTTTGCGGGGTAGTGCTGGTATCGTCCAGCACGAAGTCGTTGCGGAGGGTGACGCCCCAAACGCGCGCGAGCGAATCCGCCAGTGGGTCAGAAGCTTCGCCGAAATCCGTCAACGGGACGGGGTCTTCCATCACGATCAACGAGCCGCCGCCTTGCACGTACTTGTTGAGCAGGCCCACTTCGGTGGCTGTCAACGGCTTGGTGGGGCCGACGATGATGACCACACGCGCGTCCGCGGGAACTTTGTTATCCGCCAGCAGGTTGAGGCTTTTGACGGTGTAGTTTTTGTTTTCGAGCGTTTCTTTCGCGCGGCTCAGACCGGTGGCGCCAGAGGCATCAATACTGCGCTCGCCGTGACCCGTAATGAAATAAACCGTGCGTTCTTCGGGATTGAGCAGGCGATTGATGGCGCGCAACAATTCGGTCTCGTCGGCGTAGTCCGCGATTTCACTGCGGTCGCCCATTTTGAGGGCGATCTTGCCGTCGCCGGTCACTCCTGCGTTCTTGGCGTCAAGCGGGTTGGAGACCGGGTCAATGAAGCGATAGGAAAATTTGCCGTCGCTATTGGCCTGCATGTTGGAGAGCAGTTTCTCGGCCTCGTCGGCGGGATATTGTGCGGAGAAGAAACCAGTGGCCGACAATTTCTCGGGCAGTGACTTAAGAACGGCGATCGTTTCTGGCGCCAGCGTGTTTGATTTATCTTCGCTCAGGTCCACCAATTGATCTTTGGGGGCGTTGATCGCCAGCATGTTGGCCGCGACGATGATGCCGATAAAGGCCAGGGTCATGATTAGCGTGTTCGAGCCGTAGCGCGCCTGACGTCCGCCGAGGAAGCGCAGAATCGCTTCGGGGTTGAGCATGGCGTAGGCGGCAAATCCAAGCACGGTCACCGCCGCGCTGATGGACAGGATCAGGTTCAGGGTGTCGGGATTCTCCGGCGTATACATGCCAAGAGCCACCGTCCCGCGCACCAAACCAGCGAGAACGAGGGCCAGCAAGCCGAGCCAGGCCACCCACAACGGGATTTTGAAGTATGGATTGGGTGTTTGTTGATTGTTCATTATCGCCATCTCCGTGTTTCAACCGCCATCGAGCCGGTGAACAGGCCAATTGCGATCAGGCTGAAGAAATAAACCAGGTCGGTTAAGTTGATCTGGCCGCTGGTGAGATTGTAGAAATGCGTCTGCAAGTTCATGTGGCGGAAAAATTCCGCGCCGCTCTGCACGTAATCGGCGGGGAAACCCATCAACCAGTAGAGCGTCACCAATGCGATCATTGTCACGAAGAACGCGGCCACCTGGTTACTGAAGAGGGCCGAAACACCCACGCCCACAGAGAGAAAGGCCGCCGCCACCAAAATCAAAGCAAGGTACGAGGTCAGCAGGGTTCCCTGGTCAATGCCGGGTTCCACCAGATTGTTGAGAATGATCGGATAGACGAGGGTGATGGCGATGACCGTGAGGATGAAGAGCATGCCTCCCAGCCACTTGCCGATAACCAGTTCCGATTCGCGCACGGGTGCCGTCAGCAAAAGTTCCATCGTCCCCATGCGGTTCTCGTCCGCCAAAAGGCGCATGGTCAGCGCCGGGGTGGAGAGGACCATCAAAAAGGCGAAAGAGCCGACGATCGGGCTGATATCAGGCGCGCCCCCGCCAAAAAAGGTTTGCCCTGAGTAAGACCAGATCACCAGCGCGAAGATGATTCCCAAAACGAGCAGGATGGTGAAGGCCACCACGTAGGCAATCGGGCTGATGAAATAATGATCGTATTCGCGTTTGGCAATTGTCCAAATATTACGCATGTTTCACCTCACGAACGCGCTTTCTTTTTCTTATCGGGTTCTTCTTCCTTGGTCAGTTCAAGGAAGATCTCTTCCAGGCTCAAGCCGACGGCGCGCATCTCGATCAGGTCGTAACCCGCTTCGATCACCGTCTTTGCCACCTGCTGACGCACGTCCTGCGCGGGGAGGAATTGGAATTCCAGCGAGCCATCGGGATTGGATTTCACCTGTTGGACGCCCTTCACTTTTTCGATGCGTGGCGCCAACCCGTCTGAATCGCCGCCGACGCGCAGGATGACGCGTTCCGCGCCGACCAGCCGCGATTGCAGGTTTTCGGGCGTGTCTTCCACCACGATGCGTCCCTTGTTGATGATGAGTACCCGGTCGCAGATTTGTTGCGCTTCCGAAAGGATGTGCGTCGAAAGCAAGACGGTGCGCTCCTTGCCGATCTCGCGGATCAGGTGGCGGATTTCCACTACCTGGCCGGGGTCGAGGCCGATGGTCGGCTCGTCCAAAATCAGGACCTCGGGGCGGTGGAGGAGGGCCTGGGCCAATCCAATGCGCTGACGCATCCCCTTCGACAGGGCGCCGATGTAGCCATTGGCGCGGTCCAGCAGGCCGACCATTTCCAACGTCTCGCCGACGCGTTCATCCGCATTGGGCAGGTGGCGCAGGTCGGCCATAAACTTGAGGTAGTCGAAGACCACCATGTCCGTGTAAAGCGGAACGGTCTCAGGCAGGTAGCCAACGCGCTTGCGAACCTCGAGCGATTCGGACACGACGTTGTATCCCGCCACGATGGCCTCGCCCGAAGTGGGAGGCATGTACGATGTCAGAATACGCATCGTGGTGGTTTTACCTGCGCCGTTCGGGCCGAGGAATCCAACCACCTCGCCCTGGCGGGCTTCAAAGGTCAGGCCATGCAAGGCCCGCCGCGAACCATAATCTTTTGTCAACTCTTCGACGCGAATCATGGAAACTCCTTCCCCGTGAAATGAGCGAAACAAACGGCACGCCGCTGTTCGTGGCCGTGCCGTTCATTGGATGTGGGGTGCATCGAGAAATACTATACAAAATTTGAGAGGCAAAGTCAAGTAAGTTGTCTAACCTCTAATCCAATCTTAATTTTTGCGGCGCGAGGCGGGCTTTTTACCGTCCGCATCGCGCCGCGTGGTTGTAGTGCAACACCGTTCTGGCGGCAGTTCGATTTGGCCGACAAATCGTGCCGCCTCCCAGCATTGCAACTGCTGGATGAACGAGAGGGGCAAAATGGCATTTTGCCCTACAAATTTTCGCGCTATTTCACGCGAATTCCCAAATGGTTGGCGACCGTGGCTTCATTTCCGCGGATGCCGCCTTCGATGGGCGAGTTCAGAATGTGGGGAACGCCCAAGATGCCCATGATCGCCAGGGTGGACGAACCGCCGCCGTCCATGTTGATGGCGTTGTAGGCTCCGTGCGCTTTCATGATGTTGCCCATTTCGGGGAAAGTCGCGCCTTCGCTGTAACCTGGCTGGCGCCCGTCCACCACGGCCAGGACGAGGGTGCGTCCATTCTGGCTCAACCCGATGGCAGTGCGCGGTTCGATGCTCTGACTCTCGAGGCTGGCCGGCACGATTCCCTTGTTGACGAGGTAGCGGTCGCCCGAAATCGCGTTATACAGATTTCCGCTGGGCGTGTCGAACTGGACCGCATTCGTCTGGCTGATGTAAAGCACGGGCCGGTCTGGAAGTTTGGCCGCGTACGCCGTCCCGCGCGAGGCCGCGTAGCTGAAAACTTTCAGGGGTTCGCCGCCCGTCACACAGTAGGTCTGCGGCGGGTATTGAGTCGGGTCAAGATACGAGAAGCCGTCGCCGTTGATGCCGATCTTCATCCCGAAGTCTTTGATGAACTGCGAAGTTTTGCGCGAGCAAACCAGTCCACTGCTGTGGCTGGGCGGCGTGACGAGGAATTGCATCCCCGCCAGTTTGGTATCCACCAACAGGACATGCACCACGATGTTGCGCGGGGTGGCGGTCTGCTTGCGCAGATAGGTAACGCCCGTGAATATCGTGAAGGTCATGTCGGCGGGGGCGGTGTCGCCGAGGGCGAGCATGAACTCCGCCGCGCACCAGCCAATCAGGCCGTCGAAGCGTCTGATGTGGAGCCACTTCCCGTCGGAGCTGGCTGCGTCGCTTTCGACGATCTGTCCCAATTTGGCCGAGCCGAGGACTTTGAAGGTGGTGTCGGGTCCCTCACGGACATTGAGCGAGGCGGTGTTGACCTTGTACCACTTTGACGTGGCGGGCGGAGGCGGAGGCGCGCTGGCGGGTTCGAGGTAGTCCATGCTCGACCAGCCTTCGAGCCCATCTGTGCGGCGGAGATTGAGCCAGAGGCCGTCATCGCTGAGTTTGATGGATTTGACCACGTCGTTCAGGTAGATTTTGCCGATGACATTGTAGGTTGTTCCTGCGCCGTCGCGCATGTTCAAGGTGGCGGTGGTGACGCGGTAGTAGTCGGACATGGGTGGCGGAGGCGGGGGCGGAGGCGGCGCGGATACGGTCACGAGATGCGAGTTCAGCATCCATCCCTCGAGGTTGTCGCTCTCGCGTTTGATCTTCGTCCAGTCGGTCGTCGTTTCGATCTTCTCCAGCACGTCATCCTGTTTTAACTGGCCGAGAACGCTGAAGGACGCGCCCGCGCCGGAACGGATACTTAAATCCACTTTGTATTTGTCTGAGGGCGCGGTTCCGAGATTGAAGCGTTGACGGAACGCGGCCAGATCGCCGTTGAAATAGTTCAAGTCAATCTCCAGCGATTCCACGCCGTAGGCCGGGCCGTCGCCTTCTTCGGTATATTGCCAGAAGAGCCACTCGTCATCCTTCCATGGCGCGGGGATGCGCGGCTTGGTGACTTTGTAATTGGCGACCCAGAGGGGATATTGATGGAAATATTCGAGACTGCTCGGCTGGGTGACGGGATTGGGCGCGTTCGGCGTCCAGTAGTAGTAGCCTGTGTAGATGCTGATTTCTTTTCCGTTCGCCAAGGCTTTAAGACGTTCTAGAAAGTCGTACCATTTTTGCCAGCCGGCGTGTGGGCCGTTGTAGGATTCTTCGAAATCCGCGAAGAGGGGTAATTCACCCGTGTCGCTTCCGAGGGTTTCAATCCATTTTTCGGCCTGCTGTTTGGGGTCGGCGCGGCTGTCGTAGAACCAATAGGAGCCGCGCGGCAATCCCACTCTTTTGGCTTCGGCCCAATTGTATTTAAAGTCGCGGTCACTCCACAGATTTTGTCCCGCGCGGATGACGATGAAGTCGGAGATCGTCTTCATCTTTACGAAGTCCACGTGTTGGGGCGTGGTGGAGTTATCCTGGTAAAAACTGATGTCGGGACCGGATGCGTTAGCCATTTGACTCTCCTTGTCGCGGATGGACGCCAGAGTGAAAGCGCGGATGTTTTTTACATTGTAACAGATAGCGCGAAATAGATTTTTGGGTGAATCAAAAAAAGATGGACGGGGGACCGTCCATCTTTTTTGAGCAAATGCTTTCGAAATTACTCAACTAATTGTAAGATTGGGGATTGCGGCGCTTTGTATTGATTGTTGGCGTTCATGTGTATCTGCGTATCGCTACTACCGCTGAATTTGACGTTGTAGGCGATGATTTGCGAATCGGTTTTCTGAAGTTGTGTGTTGTTACCGTTGATGATCAATTCAATGCTAGGCATGTAGATTGTGCCAGTCAATTCGGAGTTCGAGTTGCCATTGATGTACATCTTCGGGTGGGAATTCGGGTTGCCGAGGCGTGCAAAGATGAGTAGATTCTTGAACGGACCGCTTTTCGGCGCCTTGAGTTTGATTTCGGCGCCGCCGTTCCAATCCAGCGAACCTCCTACTTCGAGAACAATGAGCACTTCGTTGCCAGTGAGTTTATCATTGCCATTCATTTTGAAACTCCCCGAAAGGCAGTAGATACCGGAGTTAAGGGTATTTACGCCGCTTGGCGGGAATGTACCACTATAACTCCCAGGCGTCATGGTATTACCCACTTTTGTGGCTGTACCTATGCAGACCGGGTTGGGAAGATCAATGGGCGGATATGCGATCTGCGGCATATTCGCATGGCTTCCTTCTCCATGTGTCTGGATGGACGGGTTGCCAGTCACTTGATAGCTGTTGGCGACCATATTGAGCCCGCCGCTACCCTGGTGGGTTTGCGTTTGCGAACTACCCTGGAAGTGCAGACCGCAGGTGTCCGTTGAATTCGAGAATACGCCTCCGCCCCAAGTCTGGAGTTGACCATTACCTGCGATGTAGACGGCGTCGCATCCGCTAGGGGCAAGCCCTGCGACAGCATATCCGGGAAGCAATTGCGCGGTCGTCCCGGGGACAGCGCGCGCCACAGCTTCGACGCAGTTTTCCAGTTCGTTGACGCCGACTACGCCACCGAAGAATGTATCTGTGCGGGTGTTGATGATAACCTGCACATATTCATTGTTGCCTACATATTGACCCGCTACATTGCACCCTGCCTTGGGCGGATTATTGATCGTAACTGTGTTGTCTGTGCCGTTGTTATCGAACCCGTTGCTTGCGGCGCGCGCCAAGCCTTCGGCCACCAGAGTAGCCAGGTTGCCTCCGCGGATTTTTGCCAGCCCTGCATCTAGCGCAGCGGCATCGGCGGCGCTTTGTGCCTGGCGGCGTTCCGAATAGGCCATGCCGCCGTCCACTGCCAGGGCGGTCAATGCGATTAGCCCCAGAATCGCAAAAACGATCAGGATCAGGGCCTGACCCTTTTCTGACTTTCTTTGTAACATAGTTACCTCCAAACGTGAAAAAGGAAAAAAGTGAGACGAATTGTATAAATTATAGCGACAAACGGTCAAAATGCATAATCATTTTTGAAAGGCATTTCTCCTGTCAGTGTTAATTTTTTGTCGTCGGTTGCCTGCAAAAGTTATGGCTTTGTTCAAAGAAAAGCGGCGCGACAGGGATTTTCGCCTGTCGCGCCGCTTTTCGAAATCAAGTCAGCGGCGAGGTTTCTCTGCTGTACCAATACGAGTAGAACTCGCCACTTCGAGGAAGGCGATGAAGGATGTACTGTAGATGAAACGAATCAAAAAGATGGACGGGTGATGGCCGTCCATCTTTTTCTTATTGAAACAGTCTACTCAACTAGTTCCAATTGAGGGGGAATTGCAGCGTCGAAGTTGTCGTCATCGTCATAGCGAATCGTGCCATTGCCCGTCCCGCCGAATTCAACCTCATATCCAATCACCTGGCTATTAAAGCTGTTCACGTCTCCTGTGCCGAGAAGCCTGACCGTCGCGCCTGGCGCGAGGATGGAACCCGTCAGTTGCATGGATGTCGTGCCGTTAATTGTGACGACATTGGTGTTGGTGATGGGCTGGTAAAGCAACAGGCCTTTGAAAGGGCCAGAAGTTGGCCCGCTCAGGTTTGCAGTGGAGTTGCCGTTCCAGGTAACCGTGCCATTAAGCATCACGATCAGAACTTCTGAGCCCGTGAGGGTGGCATTGCCATGCAAATCGAAATCGCCAGTGACGCAATAAATCCCTGGATTTAGTGCATCCACGCCGTTGGGGGGGAAATTCCCGTTAACCGTTCCAGGGCTGAGCGTATTTCCGCTCTTCTGGGCCGTGCCAGAGCAGGTGGGGTTTGGCAAAACAAAAGGAGGATATGGGACGGCCGCCGCGCCAGTGGTGGGCGTAGGCGAGACATGTCCATTGCTGTATGACGCGCCGCCTACTACCGTAATGGAAGGCGCAGTGATGCTACCGCTACCATTTTGGAGGAAAGCGCAAGAAGGGTCAGCTGAGTTTGTAAATATGCCCCCCCCAACAACATCAATGTCTGGGTTTCCATGCGCCCACATTCGATTGCACCCGCTTGGAGCAAGGCTCACGACTGCGTTTCCATAGACCATTTCTGCCGTTGTCCCGGGGACGGCCCTCGCCACGGCGTCCACGCAGTTACTCACCTCGTTGACGCCGACCACGCCGCCGAAGTAGGTCTTGGTGACAGTGCGGATGATTACCTGGATGTATTCATCAT
Source organism: Chloroflexota bacterium (assembly GCA_016234485.1). GTDB lineage: Bacteria > Chloroflexota > Anaerolineae > Anaerolineales > Villigracilaceae > Denitrolinea. The sequence continues at coordinate 132,031 of JACRBL010000067.1, read as the reverse complement.
TGCCCGCGTATAGACTTGGCCCGTTGCATCCATCCTGAGGCGGGTTGTTGATGGTGATGATGTTGTCTGTGCCGTTGTTGTCGAACCCATTGCTGGCCGCGCGCGCCATGCCTTCGGTCACCAGGGTAGCCAAGTCGCCGCCGCGCACTTTTGCCAGACCTGCGTCCAGCGCGGCAGAATCGGCCGAGGTTTGCGCCTGGCGACGCTCCGAATAGGCCATGCCTCCGTCCACGGCCAACGCCGTCAACACGAGCAGACCCATAATCGCTACAACGATCAGGATGATGGCCTGACCTTTCTCACTCTTGTTATGTTTCATAGTGTTCTCCTTTTTCCACCCGCATTATAGGATTTGCCCCGCTTGAAGTCTGTCAGGAATTCTCAACAAGAGTCTTTCAAAATTGTTATGCCAATTTACTCGGCAGGTGTCAGGCCATGTTTGATCGCCATTCGCACCAGTTCGGGAAGGTTCTGCGCTCCCAGTTTTTCCATTACGCGACTGCGGTAGGTATCCACCGTTTTTGGCGAGAGATTCAACTTTTCCGCGATGGCCGCGCTGGTGGCGCCAGCGACGGTGAGTTGCAATACCTCGCGCTCGCGCACGCTCAACGATTCGAAGGGACTGCGCTTGTCGCGGCGCAGGATTTGGGCATCGGCGATCTTCTGGCTGACGTATCGGACGCCCTGTTTGGCGGCGCGCACGGCTTCGACCACTTCCGATCCCGCCGATTCTTTGAGCAAGTAGCCGGCCGCGCCCGCCTGAAAAGCGCGATAAACATGCTCTGAATCGGAATGGACGGAGAGGATGATCACTTTGGTTTCGGGCGCTTTTTGGGTCACGATTTGGGTTGCATCTATGCCGTTCAAATCTGGCATGGCGATGTCCATCAAGACAACGTCGGGCTTTGTTTCGAGGATGCCTTCGAGCGCGGCGCGTCCATCAGCCGCTTCGCCTGCCACGCGGATGTCCCTCTGTAATTCCAGCAGGGCGCGCAAACCGTCTCGCAGGATGCGCTGGTCGTCCACAAGGTAGACGGAGATCATTGCTTCCTCGGCATCCGCAAGGTGATTTGCGTCCCGTCGTTTGGCGCGGACGTGATTTCAATGGTCGCGCCCAAGGCGCGGGCGCGTTCGCGCATGATGGCGAATCCCCAATGAGTGGCATCGGGACGGATAGCCTGCGGATCGAATCCTACGCCGTCGTCGCGGATCGTCAACTGCATGGTGTCGTCCTCGTCGCTCAGTTCGATCTCGGCTTGGGAGGCACGCGCGTGTTTGGCGATATTGTTCAACGCTTCCTGCGTGATGCGGAACAAGCCGACTTCCTCTTTGGGATCGAGACGTGCCTGGTCGGATCGCACGTCGTTCACGTGGATTTGCAGGTTGGCGCGCTGGGCAAACTGTTCTGCGTACCAATTGAGCGCGGACGTTAGCCCGTAATGTTCCAGCATCGGCGGGAGGAAATCGGCCATCACATTTCTCATGCGGGCGACGGTCTCTTCCACGAGGTGGCTTGTGTTTGCCAGGATCGGTTTTGATGTTTCAGCTTCATCTGCGGGAAGCGTTTCGCGCAACAGACTCAAATTGAGATTGATCGCCGTCAAGTTTTGACCCACGCCGTCGTGCAATTCGCGCGCGAGATCGCGAATTTGTTTTTCGTGCATATCGGCCATTTGTCGCGATAAGGCACTCAATTCTGCGGTGCGTTCGCGGACTTTTCCATCAAGTTCGTCGGCGCGTTGTTGCGCGGCCTTTGTCTCGTGCTGGTAGCGTTTCAGCAGTTGTTGACGCCAGACCAGGGCGAGGCCCAGCCCCGTGTAGAAGACGATCGTCCCTGTGACGACGACGGTGCGCCCAAAGTAGACGGTGATCGTGTCGCGCATTTTGACGATGCTGGTCTGCGTGACGAGCGTCCAACCTTCGGGCGCGGGGCGCGCGTCCGCGAGCATGGCAACGCCGCGATAATCTGTCCCTTCGATGATTCCCATCTTGCCTTTTACGGCCATCGCTTCCAGCGAGTCTTTTTCTTGCAGAGAGACGCGCAGGTTCAGAGGCGAATTGGGGTCGTAGGGCAGGGGGCTGAGGAAAAGAGCGTCGCTGGCCTCACCCCGCGCGAGGTAGGTTTGAAGCGAGGGGGTATCCGTCATTTTTTTCGCGAGCAGGGGATAGAGTCGCGTCTGTGGGTCAATCCGCAGGGCGATCACGCCGTTTGAGATGGGGACGAGGATGGAAAGGTAGATGTCGCCCGAGGCGGCGTCGCGGTAAAAGTCCGCGAGGATGATCTGGTCGGTGGCGATGGCTTGCGGAATTTTTTCAACAGCGGGCAGGGCGAGCGCGGTTGTTTCAGATGGGATCGAGATGAGACGGCTCCCCCTCGGGTCGAGCAGTTCGATGGCGCTGACTTCGTCGCGTTTTTTGTAATTATTCAGATCGTCGCGGAGGAGGGCGCTCGTTTCGGCGTTTTGCGGATCCTTAAGAAGCGACGCGGCGGCGCTGGCTAACGTTTGGTTTTCGCGGATCAGGGCCGCGTAATCCATCAGATCGTTATGCCATACGCTCACCGCGTCGGCTTTGGTTTCAGACGCCACGGAGAGCCAGCGTTCGGTCTCGGCGCGCGTTTGGGTTTCGAAGTTTCGGTAGGATGTGTAGCCGACAGCGCCGATGGTGGCCGTGAGAAGCACGAAGAACACAACAACGAAAATCAACGTGCGACGTTGCTGTACGGCGTAGGCGCTCATGCCGTCACTTTACTCCACCGTGACCGACTTCGCAAGGTTGCGCGGCTGATCCACGTCGAGGCCGCGGATGGCGGCGATGTGATAGGCCAGTAGTTGCAACGGCAGAACGGTGACGATGGGCGAGAGCATCCACGGCGTTTCGGGAATCCACATCACGTGGTCGGCCATCGAAGCGACGAGGTCGTCGCCGTCGGTGGCGACCGCGGCCACCATGCCGCCGCGCGCTTTGGCCTGCTGAATTTGCGAGATCATTTTTTCGTGCCAGGGGTCTTTGGGCGCGAGGCAAACGACGGGCATCTCTTCGTCAATCAACGCGATCGGGCCGTGCTTCATTTCGCCCGCGGGGTAGCCCTCGGCGTGGATGTATGAAATCTCTTTCAATTTCAACGCGCCTTCGTAGGCGATGGGCATGTTGATGCCGCGTCCGAGGTAGAGACAGCCGCGAATATCTTTCAGCGCGTGCGCGAGTTTTTCCACGTCGGCTTCGCGCTCGAGGGTGCGTCCGGCCAGATCGGGGACGAGACGCAGGTCCGAGACGAGCGCGTGACGCGTCTTCTCGTCCAGAACGCCGCGCAGGTCGGCCAGCAAAATCGCCAGCATGTATTGATCCACGAGCGGGGCGGTGAAAGCCTTCGTTGAAGCCACGCCAATTTCGGGGCCAGTCTGCATCGAGATGTAACCGTCCGCGATGCGCATGGCTTGCGAGCCGATGGCGTTCACGATGCTCCAGATGGTCGCGCCTTTGTGCCGCCCCTCTTCCATGGCGGCCAGCGTATCGGCCGTCTCGCCGCTTTGCGTGATGGACATCACCACGGTGTTCTCGTCCACGATCGGGTCGCTGTAACGGAACTCGGAGCCAATCACCACTTCCACAGGCACGCGCGCGATTTTTTCGATCAGCGTTTTTCCGACCATGCCCGCGTAGGCCGCGGTGCCGCAGGCGGTGATGTAAATTTTCTGGATGCGCTTGGCGAGATCGGGCGTGAGATTCAATTCGGGCAGGCGGATTTTTCCATGCTCGAAATCAATGCGGCCCGCCAGCGTATCGGTCAGCGCGCGAACTTGCTCGTGGATTTCCTTCTGCATGAAGTGACGATACTCGCCCTTTTCCGCCGCCACGGGATCCCACGAAACCGCGTGGACTTGGGGCTGGACGCGGCCTCCGTCGAGCGTTTCCACGCTGACGCCGCTGCGCGTCACCACCGCCATTTGGCGGGATTCCAAAAAGGCGACGCGGCGCGTGTGTTCGAGAATGGCCGGCACATCCGACGCGACGAACATCTCGTCTTCGCCGTAGCCGATGACCACGCCGCCCGCGTTGCCGATGCGCGCGGTGACGATCTTATCGGGTTCGTCCGCCGAGATCAGCACCACCACGTTCGCGCCGCGGATGTGCTGGAAGGTTTTGCGCGCGGCCTCCACCAGGTCGAGTCCGCTGGCGAGATAATGCTCCACGAGGTGGACGATGGTTTCCGTGTCGGTATCCGATTTGAATTCCACGCCTTCCGCGGAAAGTTCTTCGCGCAGTTCGAGAAAGTTTTCCACGATGCCGTTCTGCACGACGACGACGCGTCCCGTCTGCCCGAGGTGCGGATGCGCGTTGCGCGCGCTGGGCGCGCCGTGGGTGGCCCAACGCGTATGTCCAATTCCGAAATTTCCTTCGATGGGGGAGTGACGGAGCAGGTCTCCGAGCATGGAGAGCTTGCCCGCCTCGCGGCGGACTTCGATCTGTCCGTTTTGCAATACGGCGATGCCCGCGGAATCATAACCGCGATATTCCAGCCGCTTTAAGCCGTTGTAAATGATCGGGGTCGCGTCGCGACTGCCGATGTATCCGACGATGCCACACATGGTTGGGATCCTCCAGGGTTCAAAGTGTCACGTGTCAGGTGTCATGTGCCAGGTGTCTTTGCGCGAAGCATGACACCTGACACTGGATCACTTGACACTTTTCCTGCCGTTCCCGCGTTTTGTCCGTGCGATCGCTCGCGCGGCGTTGTTCGCGAAAATTCTATTCTGGAGGGAAAGGTATCGGGCCTGGCAAGCCCGGAGGGCATCCGCTGATCATTCGATTTTTTTGCCTTCGCCCGCCCTCACCCTGACCCTCTCCCGTATTCGGGAGAAGGAAGTGTAGGCAGGTAAGGCAATTGGCTCCATCTCGCGATGGAGAACCCTCGTCCTCGTCAACTCATCAGCCAACTATCAGACCATTCGATCATCTGACAACCAGGCTAACAAGTCCATGCGCTCTTTCCCGTGAAAAATATGTCGGGCAACCTCCTTGGGGCAAAATGTGCGGGCGGGATTATAACCCAAGTTAAACAGGAGCCCGCCGAAAGGTCCGGCCGGCCGCGGTGGGTAATCTATGTTATTGGATGAATTCAACAGAGGGGAAGGAAGCGGCGTCGTAATTTTGTTCGTCTTTGTAGTTGATGAGGACATTGGAACTGCCGTTCACTTCAATGAACAGGCCGATGATTTGGCTGTGGAAACCGTAATTGGAGTGATTGCCGTTGATGCGGATGAGCGAGGAGGGGGCCAGGATGGAGCCGCGGAACGTTGATTCCGAATCGCCGTTCAATACGACCGTGTTGCGATTCCCAAGCGGAAGGTAGAGGAGCAATCCCTGGAAGGGGCCGCCGCCCAGCGCTTCGAGGTTGATGGTGGCATCGCCCGCGAAATGGACGGAACCATCCACGATGAGCAACACACCCGTCCCGTGCAATTCGGTGTTGCCGTGGACGCGCACGTCTCCGCCGATGCAGTAGATGCCGCGCTTGAGGTTTTTCACTCCCTTGGGTGGGAAGGTCGGTTCTTCATTGGTCGGGTCCCAAAATCCAGGCGACATCGTATCGCCATTCACGGTCGCGACGCTGGTTCCACAGGAAACTTTTGGCATGACAAAGGGAGGCGGGTAGGGAAGGGGAACTGCGCCGACGATCGGTTGGAGGGCGATGCTTTCCTCTTTTCGCACCATGTAGCCGATGCCAGGCGATTGACGCTTGATGAGGTAAGGCTTGTGCAGGCTGGCGCCGCCCACAATGTAGAACATGCTGTCGTCGGTGATGGCGACACTTCCGTTCCCTTGTTGCATGAAAGCGCAGGCGCGATTGTCGGAGTTGATCCAGATGCCGCCGCCCTGTAATTCGAGCGTGGCCTCGCCATGCACCCAAAAGGCTTTGGTGTTCTGGCAGTCGCTATGCGGCGCCAGGCTGACGATGGCATGACCGTTTAGCATTTCCTTCCACTCGGCGGGCTTTGCGCGGGCCACGGCTTCCACGGTGTTTGTGATTTGGGATCTCCCAATCAGCCCGGCGAAGAATGTGCGTACGCGCGAGGTGATGACCACCTGAATGTATTGATTGTTGCCGGCATATGGCCCGCTAATGGGAGGGAGGTGAACGTCTACGATGCTTTTCTGCCCGTCGTTGTCATATCCGTTCGTCGCGGCCATGGTAAGCGCGGCGGTGGAGTAATTACCGCCGCCGCCTGCGCGCGCCAACGCCGCGGACATCACGGCCGCATCGGCGGCGTTTTGCGCCTGCTGGCGATCGCTGTATGCCATACCGCCATCCACGGCCAGGCCGACGATGGCGATCAGCGCCACGAGGGCTACCGCGATCAAGACGATGGCCTGACCGCTCTCAGACGTTTTTTGCTGTTTCATGGGTGTGCGATTTTTTATCAAGGACAGGTCGGCGTAAGTATGGTGTCGGTTGCAACTGCGCGCAATTCGATAACATTGGAGCCGATGAACGGGGAAATGAAGGAGCCAATCGGAAGCCAGTCTAGCGAGTAATCATGCGAAACGGTGACCGTAATGCCATTTCCTTCACAGTGAGCGCCTGAGTATGTAACAGCGACATCCAGGTCGCCGGCAGTGTGCAGGATCTGAATCAGTCCATCACCAGAGGCGTTAGCGACTCGGCTCTCGATCTCACCAACATCATCAGGATTCATCGAGCCATACAACGCGCCTTCCTGGGCGGCATCGCGCATGGCGATGTAATAGAAGAGTCCAATGCCAAAGTAGACGACGCCCGCCAACAAGATTAGGATGAAGGTCAGGCTGAGGGCGAGTTCCACCAGGCTTTGGCCCTTTTCGGTGGAAAGATGGATTCGTTTTTTCGTTTTCATGGCAGTTGACCTGAGTTCGAGGAATCCACGATCGGGCATCCGTTTTCGGCGAAGGTCACCAAAATTTGTTCGGAGCCGCTGTCTTTGTAGTTTTTCTCGAAGTTAATTTGTAATAATTCGTTAGAGCCAGCTGGGATGGTAATATCGCCAATAAAGGCGCTGACCGTTAAGGGACTCACGGTTGATTCTGAAGACCAGATAAGTGCGCCTCCAAGGTAAATGGTCTTTAATTTTTGTCCTGCGGGTGAGGATGGATTCCAATAGATCTGAATGCTGGATACGGTCACTGAAATAGACGCGTTGTTGTAAATCGTCATACCAAACGGCGAGGTCTTTAACGCATTATGGCGCAGATCGCAACTCAGAGAAGTAGCTGTCTTGGTGGGCGTTCTGGATGGCGTAGGCGTGTGCGATGGCGTAAAAGTGAAAATTGGCGTCAAAGTCGCGGTGGGTGAAGGTGTGGCCGTTGGCGTGTCAGACGCAGGAGCGACTCCCGTGCCGGTTGGATTCCAACTCTGCGGCGGGGATGTAACGGCAATGGAAACATTTGCCAGGATGGTGCGCGCGCTCACGGAGCGAATTTCGAGCGGCTCGAGCGGGACGATTGGGACGATCGGCGTCCACTGCGAAACCACTTCCACGCGCACGCGGATGTTGTTGCCGAGGATCATTGCCTGCGTAAGAGATGGATCAGTAGCTGAGCCAGCCGCACAATAGGCAACCGTGTTGACGCCCTCTCCCTGATCGTGCCAGATAGTAATATCCGCGTCCGTCACTTCGTTGAGGAAGGCCACGCTTTGGGCGGCATCGCGCATCCCCCCGCAATCTTGATAACGCTGGGCGGTTCCCCCGGCGTTAAGACCGGTGGCCGCGCCGTAGCGGGCCGCCGAACGCGCCGAGGAGACAACGCTACTATAAACAAAAATCAGGCGTCCCACTTCGAGGATGCCGTAGATTAACAAGAGCAAGATGGGCAAGACCAGGGCAAATTCCACCATGGCTTGCGCCTTGCTTTTGGGTTTGTGGAGGGAAAGTAGGTGTTTCATATCCGTTTTTTCCTGAATCCAGTTTAGACGTTGCCGAACAAATGTCCAATCCTACTTAGGTACTACCGTTTTGATCCAGGTTGGCAAATAAATGAGCAGGAACGCGCTAAGCAGGAAATACGGCCCGTATGGCATGAAAACCATCCAGGCCTTTTCTTTATATTGACGGGTGACGAACAAGCCGATCACCAACAGAACACTGATGGCGCCGCCCAGCAAAATGCCGAGCAGAAGGCCAAACCAAGTAAGCGGCCAGCCGAGGAAGAAACCGAGAATAGTGGAGAGGATTACGTCTCCTGCGCCGAGGGCTTCCTCGTCGTCGGCCGCGAGTCCCTGGGCGCGCATTTTGCGGGCGCGGAGTTTGGCGAAGCCGACTCCCAGGATGTAAAAGAAGAACATCACGAGGAAGCCGACCAGTCCTCCTATCAGTGTGGACGAAAGCCCCTGTCGCAGCCACCCGGCCAAAAGTCCGAGGGCCGCGCCGAAGATGCTGGTGGGGTGCAGGATCAGGCGATGTTCCGCGTCTATGATGAAGTCCATTGTAAAGTATAGCAGGACGATCATCCCCAAAGCGTAACCGAGGTTCTTCGGGGGTGAAGTCCAAATGTATAGGCTGAGAGCGGTCACGAAGATTTGCACGAGCCAGGTTCGCAGGGAGCGGTTTCGTCCGCAGGCGCGGCAGGCGCGAAAGAGAAAGTAGTCCGCCCAGGAAAATTGAGAGCCGCAGTGGGGGCAGGCAGGCTGGCTTAAGCGACGCGTGTGCGGCAGGACGTCGGCCAGATAGTTTGCGAGCAGGCCGCCGCCCCATCCAATGAGTAAAGCGAGGATTAATCCAAGTTCCATCTTTTCATTATAGTCAAAAGTGTAGATCATTAAGGCGATGTAAGCGTTTTGTAATGCGCCTTATCGTTTTTGTCAATCTGGTAGAATGGCGGAAATCACAGGAGACGACATGGAAAAATTTGTTATCGAAGGCGGACACCCCCTGCGCGGGGAGGTCACACCGGGCGGGAACAAGAACGCGGCATTGCCCCTTTTGGCGGCGTGCCTACTCACCGACGAACCGATCATTTTGCATAACGTGCCGCGCATCCGCGACGTGAGCGACATGCGACACCTGTTGGAGAGCCTGGGCGCGCAGGTGGAAGACTTGGGCGACAATTCCTGGCGCATCGCCGCGCGGACCCTTCGGCCGGCCGACCTGGACCCGGACCTTTGCCGCCGCATTCGCGCCTCGATTCTGCTCGCGGGACCAATGACCGCGCGCGCGGGGATATTGCGCCTCTCGCCTCCCGGCGGAGACGTGATTGGCCGCCGCCGTTTGGATACGCATATCCTCGCGTTGCAAGCCCTGGGCGCGGAGGTGAATTATGGCCGCACGCTCGAATTTTCGGCGCGTGGACTCAAAGGCGCGGACATTTTGATGGACGAAGCCAGCGTCACCGCGACGGAAAACGCCATTATGGCCGCCGTCCTTGCCAAAGGCATCACCGTGATTCGCAACGCCGCCTCGGAGCCGCACATTCAAGAATTGTGCCGCTTCCTAAATAAATTAGGCGCGCGCATCGAAAACATCGGCTCGAACACCCTGCACATCGAAGGCGTGGACAAATTGCACGGCGGCGAGTTCACGGTTGGCGCGGACTACCTCGAAGTGATCAGCATGGTCGGCGCGGCGGTGGTGACGCGCGGCGAGGTGCGTATTCGTAACGCGGGCGTGAGTTATCTCGAAATGACCGGGCAGGTCTTTCACCGATTTGGCGTCAATTGGAAGGTGGAAGGCGACGACCTGATCGTCCCCGCCGATCAATCGTTGGAGATCAAACCTGATCTGGGCGGCGTGATTCCCGAAATTAAAACGAACGTCTGGCCGGCTTTTCCCACCGATTTGATGAGCATTGCCATCACGGTCGCGACGCAGGCCAAAGGCTCGGTTCTCTTCCACGATTGGATGTATTCGGGACGCATGTACTTCACCGATAAACTCGTCGGCATGGGGGCGCGCATCATTTTGTGCGATCCATACCGCTGTCTTGTGCAGGGACCGAATCGCCTGTTTAGCGAAAAGATGGAAAGCCCCGATATCCGTGCGGGCATGGCGCTCCTCTTGGCCGCCCTCGCCGCAGATGGGAAGTCCGATATCCGCAACATCGGTCAGATTGACCGCGGCTACGAACGCGTGGATGAAAAACTACGCGCGCTCGGCGCGAAGATTACGCGTGAGAAGGAATAGGCAACAAAAAAGCGGACGCAATTGCGTCCGCTTTTTTTAACATGTTTAGCTCATTTTAGGGGGGAAGCATCACAACAGAATTGGGGGTGATTTTGAACGTCCACTTATCGCCGTTGTTGGCGCACAATGCCGTGCCGAAGGCCGTGGATTGTTTCTTGGGGTTGTTCACATAGAAGAAGGATGAGTAGCATCCCTGAGGAACTTCGAGGCGTACGTCCGCGTTTTTGCCGAGCGAAATTCCAATGACGCCGGTCACTTCATTGCCGCTCCTGTCCCAGTAAAGACAGATGTTACCGTTGACAGGGGCTCCGGTGGTATTCCAAACGCGGGCGGTGAATTTTCGTCCAGGGGGATTGGGCATCATGGCGTGCCAGCATGGGCCGTCGCCGGCTTTGGTGGGGCTGGCGAGAACGGTCGGGATGGTGGGCAACACGAAGAAGGTGGGGGTGGGGGGCGCAGGCGTAAAGGTCGCGGTGGGGGAAGGCGTGAATGTCGCGGTCGGCATCGCCGCCTGGGTTTGCGCGGCCATGGTGTAGGCCATCGCCACTGCCGACGCTTGTACGCTGGCGGCGTCAATCGTCGGCGCGGCTTTAGGGCCGCACGCCGCGAGCAGCGCTGTCAATACGAGGATTAAGGGTAAAACTTTTTTCATTCGAGAGACTCCTTTTTCTCCTTTGTTGTTATGGTTGGCTGACGATTACTTTCTTCGGTTTGAAGGTAAATGTGTACTCTTCAAACTTTTTCACGCGCAACTCGCCTTTGAATTCCTGGCCTTTCACGAAGGCGGTCCACTGACAGGTTCCGGTGGGTAGCTTTTCTTTCACTACCGAGTAAACGGGGTATTCGAGCAGGGAAGTAAGCCCGTTTGTCATCGCACAGCGGAAGGCAATATAGGCCATGTCGTTGGACAGGTTCTTCAGCGTCACATATCCATACGGAACATCGGGCGGAATTGTTCCATAAGTAAGGACGCCGGGCGTAAATGTGAATGTGGCTGTAACCGTGCCAGAGAAGGTGGCCGTGGCCGAAGCCGTGGCGCTCGCGGTGGCGGATGCGGTCGTTGTCGGCCCGCCCGCGGTCAACGTCATGGTGGGCGTCGCGCTCGCGGACCCGTCCGCGGTGGCGGCGGAAGTTTCGCTGGCGAGGCCCGTCGAGGTCGGGCTTGGAACCGTCAGCAAAGTGGCCGTCGGCTCGGGAGCGCTGGGGGGCTTTTGCGTGGGCTTGGCGGCCATTGTCAGCGCGGCTTGCGTCTCGATCGACGCCATTGAGGTGGCCCGCGAATCTGCCGCAGAAATGGGGACGGCGAACGGCGAACACGCCATCATTGCCAGGAACAGAACCAGACTTGCCAGCGCTAATCGTTTCATGCGGACCTCCCGCGGCCTTAAGCCTGCGCGATCACTTCCATAAACTGGGTCACAACGTCTCGTAACATGCGTTCGGGCAACGCGCCCACCTGTCGGTGAACGACCTTGCCGCCCGAAACGAACAGCATGGTGGGGATGCCTTGCACGCCAAACTTGCCCGCCCATTCGGGGTTGTCGTCTGTATTTACTTTTGCCACCAGCAATTTGCCGGCGTTTTCTTTGGCGAGTTTGTCGAGGATGGGGGCCACCATCTTGCACGGCCCGCACCACGGCGCCCAAAAATCAACCACAACGGGAAGTTGCGAATTCAAAACGGTCTGCTCGAACGCAGCATCGGTAACGTGAACAGGTTCTTCGATCATTTCTTTACCTCTTTGGAAATTTGCATGACCCTTCCTGGTCAAGCCAGTCGGTGAGTATAACATAAAACATTAAGCCCCCATGATATAATCGCCGCCCATGACTGATATCCTATCCCGCTGGCGCGCGGGACTTTCCAAAACGGGCAAAGCCGCCTTTGGACGCGTCGCATCCTTCTTTGGCGCGACCGAGATCACCGACGAAACGTGGGACGAACTCGAAGCGCTCCTCATTCAAGCGGACTTGGGAATTGACACCGCCACCAGCGTACTCGACGCCCTCAAACGCATCACGCGTGACCGCGGCCTGCTTCGCTCCGAGGAACTTAAATCCTCGCTTCGGGCGGAACTCCGCGCCCGCCTCGACACGCCTCCCGCGCTCGATTTTTCCGCGCGTCCGACAGTGATTCTGCTCGTCGGCGTGAACGGCTCGGGTAAAACCACCAGCGCGGCCAAGCTGGGACAGCGCTTCCACGCCGAGGGCAAATCCATCCTCTTCGGCGCGGCGGACACGTTCCGCGCCGCGGCGGTGGATCAGCTCCAGGTTTGGGGAGATCGCCTCAACGTCCCGGTGGTGGCGGGCGCGCCTGAATCCGACCCTGGCGCGGTGGCGTTCAACGCCGTCCAGTCGGGAGTCGCGCGCGGCATGGATATCGTGCTCGTGGACACGGCCGGGCGCTTGCAGACGCGCTTCAATTTGATGGAGGAACTTCGCAAAGTCCATCGCGTAGTGGGCAAGGCCCTGGCGGGCGCGCCGCATCACGTCTGGCTCGTGCTGGACGCGACCACGGGACAGAACGCGCTCGAACAGGCGCGCAAATTTAAAGAAACCGTTAACGTGACGGGCATCATCCTTTCCAAGTTGGATTCTTCGGCACGCGGCGGAATGGCCTTCGCGATTCAAAAGGAACTTGGCATCCCGATTCTGTTCGCAGGCCTTGGCGAAAAACCCGAAGACCTGACGCCATTTGACCCTGACTCATTTGTGGATGGAATATTACAAAGTTAATTGACTCGGACTCCGAAGTCGGAGACTTCGGAGTCCCAACGTCAGAGACATTGGAGTCCGCGACCCTCTGGAGGAATCATGCAAGACCTTATTGATCGCTTAACGCACGCACAGGAAACCGTCAACCAAATCCTGGAGCGTCTTTGACTTTCCCGCCAAAGAATCCCAACTTGCTGAATTAGACAAAAAAATCGCCGAGCCTGATTTCTGGAACGACTCTGTGGCGGCGCAACGCGTCAGCCGTGAGGCCGCCAAACTCCGCGATGAAGTGGACGGTTGGCGCGCGTTCCAGCGTAAACTGCACGACGCGCTCGAACTCTCGCATTTGGATGACGAGTCCATGCGCGCCGATTTGGTTGCGGAAACCGAATCCGTCGAGCATGAAGTGGATGAGCGTTCTTTTACGGCCATGCTCTCTGGCCGTTATGACGACGACTCGGCCATTCTTGCCATCCACGCGGGCGCGGGCGGCACGGACTCGCAGGATTGGGCCGCCATGATCGAGCGCATGTACCTGCGCTGGGCCGAGAAGCGCGGCTTCGAGACCGAAGTGTTGGATCGCACCGATGGCGAAGAAGCGGGACTTAAATCGGTGACGATTGCCGTCAACGGCAAATACGCGTTCGGCTACCTGCGCTCGGAAAAAGGCGTGCATCGCCTCGTGCGCCTCTCGCCGTTTGACGCGGCGCATCGCCGACACACCTCCTTCGCTCTGGTGGAGATTCTGCCCCAGGTCGCGATGGACGACCCCGAGGTCGAGATCGACCCGAGCGAGATCAAAGTGGATGTCTTCCGCTCGTCTGGCGCGGGCGGGCAAAACGTTCAGAAAAACTCCACCGCCATCCGCATCACGCATTTGCCGACGGGCATCGTTGTCACCTGTCAAAATGAACGCTCACAATCGCAGAACCGCGAGTTTGCCATTCGGATTTTGCGGGCGCGATTGCTCGAAATCAAGAAAGCTGAAAAAGATGAAGAAGTGGCTGTCCTGCGCGGCGAGTATACGAAGGCCGAGTGGGGAAGCCAGATACGCTCGTACGTGTTGCATCCGTATCAAATGGTGAAGGATCACCGCACCGACTTCGAGCGCGGCAACACCCAAGCCATTCTCGATGGCGATTTGGACGCGTTCATGGAGTCGTATCTTAAGACGAATCCTGGAAAAAAGTAGATCGGAATGCCATTCCGACCTACGTGACCTGCGAATACCATGCTAAAAAAAATCATCTCCTTCATCTTCTCACGAGAGAACATGCTGGCGCTTGCGCTGGCGCTCATCGTCATCGCGCTGGTCATCTTCAGCGCGGACGCGACGCCCGAGTGGATTTATCAAGGCTTCTAGATGACCCTGCTCCAAATCCTCGCGCTCGCCGTTCTTGCCGCGCTCCTCGGCCTTTTGCGCCGCGGACGTGCGCTCGCGCTGGTCGGCTTTAGCGCGTTCGTCATCTATTGGATTCAACCCGTCGGCGAGACCTTTCCCATGCTCGCCTTCTGGTGGCCGACGCTGACGATCTTCGTCACCGTCCTCGCCTGGGCATTGACCGCGCCGAAAGAAGCGCGCTCCTTGCGCGAGAACTGGCCTGCGCTGGCCGTGTTGGTCGGCGTGATCGTCTTTGTCGCAGTCGCGAGCCGCCTGCCTGTCATCAATTTTCCCTCTTCGGGTTCGCTTCGATTCGTCGCTCTCGCGCTCGCGGTTTTTGTCGGCCTGTCCGCGTGGCTTGCCAATCTCAAATCTGAAAATCGTTTTCTCCTGGCCGCGTTTGCAATTTCCCTGCTCGCGGTTTTCGTTTTTCTTAAATCTCCCTTCCTCTCCGAATCATCGCTCACACTCCTCGCACAACTGCGCGGACGTGAACTCGACCCCGTCGCGACGCTCAGCCTCGCCTGGCTGGGATATTCCTACGTGGCCTTCCGCATCCTCCACACCATCCGCGACCGTCAAAGCGGCGTCCTGCCCGCCGTGACCCTCGCCGAGTACGTGGACTACGTCATTTTCTTCCCCGCCTTCACCGCGGGACCCATTGACCGCCTCGAACGTTTCGTCAAAGAATTGCGCGAGCCGCTTCCCTTAAAAAACGACGATTGGCTTTTCGCGGGGCACCGTCTCGCGCTCGGCCTCTTCAAAAAATTCTTCGTCGCCGATATTCTGTCGGGCATCTCTGCCAACGACCTGCTCGTCACGCAGACGCGCGGCGCGGGCTGGCTGTGGCTCGTCTTCGCCGCATATTCCTTCCGCGTCTACTTTGATTTCAGCGGCTACACCGACATCGCCATCGGCACGGCTCGCTTGCTCGGTTTCCGCCTTCCCGAAAACTTCAACGCGCCCTTCCTCAAACCCAACCTCTCGCAATTCTGGAACGCGTGGCACATGACCCTCACGCAATGGTTCCGCGCCTATTTCTTCAACCCGCTCAACCGTTCACTCCGCTCCGCCCAACGCCCTCTGCCCGCGTGGACGATGATCCTCCTCACGCAAGTCTCCACGATGCTCCTCATCGGCCTCTGGCATGGCGTGACGTGGAACTACGCGCTGTGGGGAATTTTTCACGGGCTGGGACTCTTCGTCCAAAACCGCTGGACTGAATCCGCCCGCCGCTTCCTTCCTGACCTTTCCGCGCGTCCCGTTGCGAGGGGCTTTTTCCACGTTTTGGGCGTCGCGCTCACCTTCAGCTACTTCACGCTTGGAATGGCCTTCTTCGCCCTGTCCACGCCGCAGCTTTCATGGCAAGCCCTTTTGAAACTCTTCGGGATTTCCTGATATGCTAAAACCCGTCAACGCCCTGCGCGTCCTTGTCAAAGCCTTCGTGCTTTTTGTGGTCTTCAACCTCCTCTTCGCGTGGCTCAATCCCCCGCTTGGGCGCCTCACCGCCTACAACTCCCTCTGGCCTGGACGCGTCCGCTTCCCCTATTCTGAATCACCCAATTTCTACGCGCTGGACTACAACGCCCCCGTCATCCAGGATTTTGACGCGATGTTCGGCGCGCACATCCTCTCCGCCGCTCCCAAGCCCGTGGACGAGTATCGCATCTTCCTGCTGGGAGATTCCGCCACCTGGGGCGGACATGTCTCGCCCGAAGACATGCTCGCCGCGCAGATCAACTCCCTCGGCCTCACCTCCTGCGATGGCCGCCGCGTGGTCGCGTACGATCTCGGCTATCCCTGGCCTTCGCTCTTGCGCGATGTCCTCTTCCTTGATTACGCCAAACGCTACGATCCCGATATGGTTCTCTGGCTGGTGACCCTCCACAGTTTCGAAAAGAAGCCCGCCGACCGCGAGTTCCTGCTCCCGCACGTGGACGAGTTGAATCAAGTCATCGAAACCTACGGCTTGCAATTGCCGAAGGCTTACGAAATGCAGGATGTCTCGACCACGTTTTGGGATCGAACCATTTTCGGCCAGCGGGCGCGACTCAAGAACCTTCTCCTTAATCAGGCATACGGTCTCGCCTGGGCCGCTACCGGCGTGGACAATTCCAACGGCCTCTCGAAGACTCATCCCGTCTTTCCGCAGGATACCGACCCGAACATCGCCTATTTTGAGTTCAAATCCGAAGCGGACGCGCCCACCCTCGCCCGTTCGTTGATTTACGACGCGGTCCGCGTGGGTCACGAAGTCGCGGGCGACGCGCCCGTCATCGTCGTGAATGAACCGATCTTCATCGCCTCTGGTAAAAACAGCGACAAGCGTTACAACCACGTCTATCCGCGCTGGGCGTACGATGCCTACCGTCAAGCCGTGGCCGAATGGATGGCGGCGCACAACTATCCCTTCTTCGATTTTTGGGACGCGCTTCCCGCAGAAGAATTTTCCAACGATATGGCGCACCGCGACCCGAATGGGGAGGCGCGTTTGGCGAACCTGCTCGCTCCTGTTATCGGGCAATTTTCCTGTCCTTAATTGGAAATGTTATGGCATAATGCCGTTCTCGAAAATGAACGACTAACCCTTTCAGGGCGCACGCAGAGTCGTTACTACGTGGATTAATTCAAGGAGTCACTCATGTCTGCCGAAATGCACCAGCAAATTGCCGAATTCATTGCCCAGAAGATTCTCAGGCAACCCAAGCGCGTCATCAATCCCGCCGACGCGCTCATTTCCAGCGGGTTGATCGATTCGTTCAGCCTCGTGGACTTGGCCCTGTTCGTGGAAGATACCTTCGGCGTCCGCATCGCGGATTCCGAACTGAACGCCAACGCCTTCGACTCGATCGAGCAACTTGCAAACCTGATCGCTTCGAAAAAATAGTATGACGACTTTCACCAGCGTCCTGCGGGACTTTTACGAGCGCGAACCCGATCGAGTGTCGATCACGCTTCAGCATCCGAACCAGCCCGATTTTCATATTTCGTACCGCGAGTTGATCGAGCGCTCGAACGACTACGCCGCCGAATATGCGCGCATGGGCGTCAAACCCGGCGACGTGGTGATTCTCATTCTCCAGCATGGCAAGGATTTGGTCTACTCGTTTTGGGGCGCGGTCCTGCTGGGCGCGATCCCCTCGATGATGCCCTTCCTGACCGAGAAACTCTCTCCCGAGCGTTATCGCGCTGACCTGGCCGCGCTCTTCTCGCACAGCCACCCGACGGGCGTCGTCACCTATCCCGAATTTGAAACCGACATGAAAGCGCTCGTGGCCGACCATGAGGGCTCCTGCCACGTGTTCATTGCCGACCGCATCCCGCTCCAGGAAAAAGTGGATTTCGCATCCCTGCCGGGCGCGCAAGCCAAGGAGGATGAAGTCGTTCTTCTGCAACACTCCTCCGGCTCAACGGGTTTGCAAAAAGGTGTGGCGCTTTCTCACCGCGCCATCTTCAATCACCTGAATTCCTACGGCGCGTCCATCAACCTGACGCGCGACGATGTGATCGTCTCCTGGCTCCCGCTCTATCACGACATGGGCTTGATCGCCTGTTTCCTCCTGCCCATTTTGCGCGGCGTTCCCGTCGTCCAGATGTCGCCCTTCGATTGGGTGCGCGCGCCTTACCGCATGTTGCGCGCCATCAGCGATTATCATGGCACGCTCACGTGGGTTCCCAACTTTGCATACAACTTCTGCGCGCAGAAAATCCGCGACCGCGACCTCGAAGGCTTGGACTTGTCCTCGTGGCGCGCCAGCATCAACACCTCGGAGCCTGTGCGTTTCAAAAGCCATGAGATGTTCTTCGAGCGTTTCAAGGGATTTGGCCTGCGCTTCGAAACTCTTCAGACTTCCTACGGGATGGCCGAAAACGTCTTCGCCGCGACGCAGAACGACCTGAGCAAACTCCCCTACGTGGAGGACGTGGACCGCGAATCGTTCACCACGGACCGTGTGGCGCGTCCGGCCTACGGAGGGCGACCCGCTATCCAAATGATGTCATGCGGACAGCCCATTCCTGAAACCGTCATCCGCATCGTGGACGATAAAGGTCACGACCTGCCCGAACGTCACATTGGCGAGATCGTCCTCAAATCCACCTGCATGTTGAACGAATATTACAACCGCCCCGATCTCACCAAAAAAGCCTTCCTCCCAGGCGGGTGGTACATGTCGGGCGATTATGGCTACCAGTTCAATGGCGAGATTTTCGTGGCGGGCCGCAAGAAGGACATGCTCATCGTCGGCGGCAAGAATGTGTATCCGCAAGATTTGGAAACGCTGGCTTGTGAAGTCCCTGGCGTTCACCCTGGGCGGACGGTGGCCTTCGGCATGTTTAACGAGACGCAAGGCACAGAAGAGGTCGTCATCATCGCCGAAGTGGACAGTAACGACGAGGCCGAGCATGAGCGCATCTCCGATGAGATTCGTAAGCACGTCACCAAAAACTCCGCCATCGCCGTGCGTTACGTGCGCGTGGTGGGGCCGAAGTGGGTGCTAAAAACGTCCAGCGGAAAAGTGGCGCGCACCGCCAATAAAGAAAAGTTTATGAAGGAATTGGAAGCGAACCAATAGAATCAAAACTGCCCTCGAGAAATCGAGGGCAGTTCTTTTTGCATTCGGCAGGAGACGCGTTCTGTAACGTATCCGCTTTTTGCTTTTATCCGCCAGTGGGGATTTGCTTTTCCAGCGTGCGGTTGAGGATGTCGGCCTGCTCAGACGAGGCGCTCTTAACGGCCTTCACTTTCACCGTCTTTTCCTTCGTGCCAGCGCGATCCATGGCCATCTGCCAGGCGATCTGCATGGCGGTCAGTTCAGGTTCCTTCGGGGTCGAATCCTCGACCTCGTAGTAAGTATCTTCCTGCTTCCTGCCGCGCTTGGGGCCGCCACGTCCGGGTCCCTTGCGGTCGCCGCCACGCTCACTGCGTTCGCTTCGCTCGTGATGTTCGCGGGCAGGTTTTTCCTCTTCCACGACTTCGGGCATGAGGGCCTTCATTGAAAGGCGGATCTGCTTCTTCTTGCGGTTCACTTCTAGAACCATCGCTTCCACCTCGTCGCCCTCTTTCACAACCTCGTTGGGGGTCTTGACATAGCCGCGCGTCAGTTCGCTGACGTGCACCATACCCGGGCGCTCGGCGCCGAAGTCCACGAACGCGCCGTAGGTCTCGAGGCGGACGACTTTGCCCTTGACGGTCATCTCAGGCTGGATTTCGCCCCAGTCCATGCCGAGGGGTTCGATCATCGTCAATTCGATGCGATCCTTCTTGACGCGTTTCACCCACGTATCCACGCTTTGGCCGACCTTGAGTGCATCTTCCACTTTGTTGATGGGGTCTTTCTGTATCTGCGAAATATGGAGTACGCCGGGAACTTCTTGTCCCACGTCCACCAATGCCCCCGCCAGGGTGATCTTCACAATTTTGCCAGCAAGTTTGGTTTTTAGTCCCAGCGCTGCGGCAGGCGCTGTTTCGATTATCTCAGTCATATCGCGCTCCTGTGTGTGTATCAGAAAATTAGCCGAAGGCGGATTATACTCATGGTAATGCGATGCGTCAATGATAAAATTTGCTCATGCTTCAATTTCCGCTTTACATTTCTTTAATTGCAGGAACAGCCTCGCTCGCTCAGGGCTACCTGGATGGCGGACAAGTTGATCTCGCGCGTTGGATTCTTTATTTCGGCGCGGCGTGGATCGCGGCGCAGATGAGTCGCTGGCGCTGGTTCGCGCTGATCGGCCTCTTCGCCGCGTTGACTTGCGCGGGCTACGGCATCTGGATCGGCCTGCCTGCTTCGTGGATGTTTGCGGGCGCGATGGGCGCGCTGTTTGCCTGGGATCTATCCGATTTTAAACATCGCTTGGATGCTTCGGCGCCGGAGGAAAAGACGGAGGTGGCGCGGCGACATCTGCTTCGCATCGGATTCATTGCAGGCGCGGGGCTGGTCTACTCGCTGTTGCGGATGATTTACTGGTGGGAGGTTTACGCCGAGACGCTGGCGTACCTGTCCATGCTGGGGGCGGCGGGAACGGGCCTCGTTTGGGGGAGGAAAAGGCCAGAGAAACAGTGACCCCGCGCGAGGTCCGAATGAGGCGGGGTTATCTCACGGGCTGGGCGATGATGAAGAGGCGTCCCCAACTGTCATTCCCGTTGTAGGCGATGCAGGTCTGAAAGGTGAGGTGGCGCGGGCCGTTGTAAACGTCGCTGAAAAGTTGGGTGGCGGAGATGGTGAGATTGGTGTCGAGATTTTTAAATTCGCTTTTGACGCTGTATGGGGAAAGGGCCGCGAAGCGCAGAATTTTTGTGACGACAAAGGTTTCGGTTTTGCCATCGCCGTAGATGACGGTGGCTTGCTGGCCGAGTTTCAAATTGGCAAAGGCTTTGCCTGCCAGCGTGTTATGGGCGAGCAGTCCCACGTTGCCCGTTTGCGTGGCGGGGGTAAATTCGGTAACGACGCCGTCGGTGTTGGAGACGAAGGAGGCGTTGTAACTGGGTTGCTGGACGATAGGGTAGGCCAGCACATCTTGAACGTATACGCCGCGCAGAACTCCAACCTGTCCGTCGTAGACCGATTTGGAAAACGAAGCCAGGTCGGGCAGGGAGGGTGGTAAGGCGAGCGCCTGCGCGGAGACGGGGCGAAAAATCAGCCCCATCAGCGCGAGCAGGTTGACAAGAACACGAGCGGGTTTGGTTCGGAGCGCCATTGGATTTCTCCTTTGATAAAGGCGCCCCGACGCGCGAATCCTTTAATGAGGATGCGCGTGCAGACGATGAAGTTTCGGCGGCCTGGCAATCGTATCTCTTGCGGGAATTAGACCCATGGCTTTGCCTCGCCGGCTTTCGCCGGGTTTGCCTTTATCGTTCAAAGATTGGAAAGTTCTGGCACAACCGAAAAGCGGTCTGGAAAAAATTCCAGACCGCCGCGGAAAAACATTCTGCGAGTTAACTTCGGCGGCCTGGCAGTCGTGTCCTTGCGGAGTTAGACCCATGGCTTTGCGTCGCCGGCTTTCGCCGGGTTTGCCTTTATCGGTTGTGTTACGTTGTCATGTTAGCGCCGAACGCGCCCGCGCGCATTTACGATTTTGTTATTTCGATTTTCAGGTTTGCAAGCCACTCGTCCACTTCTTGCTGGGTTTTGAAGTGAAATAATTGCAGGTGATCGTGCCAGGGCAGGTTCAAGAAAAATGGGATTTCGCGCTTGCGCCGCCAATAGGTTTTGAACAGCCAGTGGAAGAGTGAATCTTCCGACCAGAATTTTAAATGCGGCCAAAATCGTTCGCGATTGCCGTTCCACAATTCTTCCTGTTTCAACCCGCGGCGGAGACTGCGCGTGAACAACCGCCAGAAGACGACGTGGAACGGGAGATCGAGCCAGATGACCGCCTGCGCGCGCGACCAGACGATATCGAGGACGACGCGATAATTCCCCGCCACAATCCATGACGTGGAGCGGGTGGCCGTTTCGACGCGTTCGCGAAACTCGAGGGGTTCGATCGGCGTCCAGTTGGCTTGCCAGTAGATCGCGTCCAGCTCAATGATGTCCTCCAGCCCGAGCCGCTCAGACAGAGTCTTCGCGAGCGTACTCTTGCCCGAGCTGGTAGCGCCGATGACGACGATCCTGTGAAAGGGAAAATCGGTTGCCATGCGGACATTTTATCTTGGTTGTACTCTATGGCGCGCTGTTCGATTATCTCTACAGCCTTGGCTATTCCATTTTCCGCTCGGATTCTTTCGGCGAGGGTGGCGGCGCGAGGCCTTGCAGAGCATCCCGTTCGAACGGATTCAATCGAACGGCTACATCTTCCTCGTGGAGATGGCGTATCTGGCGCATTGTTTGGAATTCAGAATTGGCGAAGCCCCGATCTACTTTGCCGACCGCCGCTGGGGAAAATCGAAGATGTCGTTCAAGATCCAGGCCGAGGCCGCCTTCCGTGTTTGGCAGGTGTTGTGGAATTTCCGTGATTTGAAGAAGTTGGGGAAGAGCGCGAGGGTTAGCTAGCAGGAACGAATCAAGCTTTATTGGAGTCGAGTGGGTAAACAAAAATTGTAGTAATCTAATGGAGGCTTGAATGAAAAAATCAATAGTGCGTGCTGTTTTCTTTTTCGGTGCAGCAGTGTTGCTTCTTTCTGGATGTAGTAACAATACATTAGTTGCCACGCCTACAATAAATTGGCAGCCAATGCCAACATACCACAATGAATTTCCTACATCTGCCACATCAAAATATACTCACTACACTCCATCTGCGGGTTTTACTTTTCACTTAGATTTTGACTATCCAAGCAACTGGTTGCTCAGTGAACACATTAATGAAGTGGGGTGGCTAAGTATTTTTTTGAAGGATCCTAAATTCCTTACTCTTCCAATCCAGACTCAAGATCCAAATTATGTATATCGACCACGACATAACTATGGAATTATAGATGTGTGGACTTTTCCAAGTAAGCCTAATCAAACCGCAGATACTGAACTTGAATTACTTAAGCGAAATTACAGCCAAACAAATTGGATGACTCTGTTGGGTGACTATAGAATCACAATCGATGGATATTATGCCACTGTGTTAGAGTATCAAATGGATGATCCAGAAAACTACACTTCACTCATGTTTGCACGAAGGATATTTTTTGTCATTAATGGTCAATTCTATGAAATCCTTTATTCAGTTGCAGAAAAAGATCGCGGTGGCGAATTTGATCAGGGATTTGACTATTTTCTCAGCAGTCTAAAATTTATTCCGTAACGGGCGAGTTACCCACTCATCCTCGCCGTCAACTCCCTCCACTCCTCCAGTGACAACGTCTCCGCCCGCCGCATGGGATCAATCCCCGCCGCGCGCAAAGTGGACTCGGTTTCCGCAGGGGGCATTCTCATCCCCGCTGAGATGGAGTTGCGGAGCGTCTTTCGTTTTTGGCTGAAACCCGCTTTCGCCAGCGCAAAAAAAGTATTCAACAACGCGTAGGGGATGAACGGCGCGGGGGATAGGTCAATCCGCACCACCGCGGAATCCACCTTCGGCGCGGGGTAGAACGCACCCGCAGGGATGATCGTGGCGACGCGCGGGACTCCGTACACCTGCACCGACAGCGACAGCAGACTCATATCGGGAGGGGAGGCGCAGATGCGATCTGCGACTTCCTTTTGGACGGTCATCACCACGCGGCGCGGACGGGGAGTCGTCTCCAACAGATGCCGCAGAAGTGCGGACGTGATGTAGTAGGGGATGTTCGCCACGACGAGATAATCGCTCACGGGGACGATCTGCGCGGGCGCGAGTTTCAGCATGTCGCCGTGGATCACTTCGACGTTTGTCCAGCCCGATAAAACTTCATGGAGGGGCGGCAACAGCCTCCCGTCCAGTTCGACGGCGATCACCTGTTTGGCCGCGTTCGCCAGGTGACGCGTCAACGCGCCGAGGCCAGGACCCACTTCCAGCACGGTGTCGGTCGGCAGAATCTCCGCCGCGTTGACGATCCGTTCCAGCGCGTACGTGTCCTGCAAAAAATTTTGTCCCAGCGCTTTATCGGCGCGTAAATCATGCGCCTTCAAAATCTGCGCGGCATTGAGAGGGGGGAGAGGTTTGGGGAAACGAGATGACATGAATGATTACACCACTTTAATCCGTCACACCTGCACTGCACCAAACGCAGTGCGGTGCAAGTGTTGCGAGGGTGATCTTCCCGAAGCAATCCCCTCCTTGGGGACGGAGACTGCTCACCTGCCCTGGTACGGCTTAAGCCGCACGGCGCCAGGGTCGTCGGGAAGAGCGCCCTCCTCGCAGTGACGGAAGCCATTTGTATTTGTATCGTGAAATTCCTACTTCAAAAACCACGGAACTTCGGGCGGCGCGGGCGGGATGAAATACACCGTCACCCAACTGCTCCAGCCCACGTAATCGCTGTCGCTGTAGCCCAGGTCAATCCACGCGCGGCCATCGGGGAAGCCGCCGCCCACATCCGCCACGATGGCGTAGCCGTAGCCAGGGATGTACACCTGCGCGCCTTTCAGCGCCAGATACCACTCACGGATCATCCCCACCACGCCATGCGCCACAGGGATGCCCAGCGACGTGCCATAAAGGCAGGCGTCTACGCCAGAGTTGCAGGGCGAATACGACGTGGCGTACATTTCCTTGGCGGCCCAAAACGAACTGCGCGCCACCCTCGTGCGCGGCAGGCGGATGACGCTCTCGTTTTCCACCACGCGCGCGATCTCGGCGCCGTCTTCATAACGGACGCGCGTGCGGCTGACCGAAATGCCCACCTCGCCCGCGTCCAATACATCCTGCGCGGGCGGCTGAAGTTCCGCGGTGACGATCAACTCGGTGGCGTACGGGATGACCTTGTAAACGCTTGCCAGCGACTCGGTGACGCGCACGATGCGGATCTGCCCATCGGCGGGCAACGGTTCATTCTCCGACGGGTGGGCCGTGTCCAGCCCCATGAGCGGAATCCCCGCCTCGGCCAATACCTCTCCCACTCTCATCGCCGACGAGCGGACTCGTACCGTCTGTCCCGCGGCCTGAACATTGACCTCGCGCCCCGGCGTGATCGTGACCGTCATCCCGTCCGCGAGCGGAGTCGCCGCGTCTGGTTCCACGCGGTCGCTCACGAAGAGATTCACCCCCGCCTCCTGCAATGCCTCGCCGACAGTGAACGCCGCCGTGCTGACGGTGATCTGTCCATTCGGCGCGATCAACGTCACATTGACCGCGCGGCGCAACTGCAAAACGATCTGCGCCTGTTGCGAGAGAGCCTGATCGAGCGGCACAGACACGCCGTCCGCCAGAACGCGATCGGTGGGCGAAAAGGCAATGCCCGCGCCCGCCAGCAAATGCGCGGGGACGAGGTCTCCCGACGCGACCGCGCGGGGCTGGCCGTCCACCATCAAGGTCACGCGCGAAGCGGATTGGGGTTGGCAGGCGGCCAGGAGCAAGAGAAGAGTCCACAGGCGAATCCGCTTTGTCAATGGCATGGGGAAATTGTAATTGATTTTAATGTCAGGCTACAGCAGAAAATTTTATGTTGTCTTTTCTACCGAATTTTTAATGTGCTTGATTTTATTGTTGCTTTTGGGTTATACATTTCTACAATTGCCTTTACTGTAGCCCAATCCCCGTCAGAGCATTTCGGTCCAATAACAATTTCCATATTTTCAAGCGTATCTTCGCGAAGCGATAAAAAATAGTGCGAAAACGGCATAGATACATTTTCTCCCACTCCTCTTAATGCGCTCACCATTTTGTCATCATAATTAATATCATTATTGTCAAATGGCGCTGATGGTAGTATCCATAAAATATATCTCCATTCCAACTCGAATTTCCACGCAGTTGTTTTGTGAATCCCTAACAGTTTGAGCAGGTAAGTAACTCTTTTATCGTCGTTTTCCGTGCGAATTTTGGGTTGTAAGAGATTTACATCTTCGGTGTACTTAATTGGTGTCAATTTATAAGACGTCGGAAAAACAAGATAGTTTTTTCCCACAATTTCATCTGCAGGAACAATGCTGTTTGGGAATATGCCGCTAAAAGTTCGGGTTCCTTGGATTTGTACATTTCCATAGCTCTTAAATGGATTTGATGGCAGTTTTATTCTTACACCTGTCATGTTAGGTGTGTACATGCTCCAAAGCGGGATACTTTCTCTTGCTTCTTTTGTCCATGAACTTACAAAGACATATTTTCCAAATTTACCGAGATCTGAAGTTATTCCTTCGTTTAGGTCGTTTAAATTTTCTAGACATGAAAATTTAATGGTCCTGTTCTTTACAATTAAAGCCAGGTTGCTTATGCTTGTGTAGTGATATAAATATTTTGGAGGAATTTTCTGCATAATTTATCCTTCTTCGTTGATCTTCATCCAACACGACCGTCACTTTTCGAAGTGACGGTCATGTTGGGCATCTTTACAACGCCCAGGCCAGCATCAGCCCAAAGATCGCGATGATGAGGCCGATGTGCAGGAGCAGGTGACTGGCGCTCAGCCAGCCGAGCGAGGGTAGGAATTGCAGGAGGAGGTTGGCGAGAATGAACAGCAAGCCAATCAGGGGCAGGAGACCCTTGCGGTGCGCAAGAAACTCGGAAGCCTTTGTGATGAGTTTTGTAAGCATGTGTCACCTATTGGCAGGAGAATGAGATTGTGCCGCCGAAGGCCTCGCCCTGCGCGTTGAAGGCCGCTACATAATAACTGTAGACGATCGAAGCTCCGCCCGCGAATACTTCGGAGTAGAACGTGGCGTTTTGGGCGGCCTGCCCAACCAACGTGCCATCGCGATAAATGCGGAAACCATCTTCGTTGTTTGAGCGGTCAGTCCAACCGAGTTTCACGGTGATGTCGCTGCTCACGCCGTTGAAGACACATTCAAATTCGTAGGCGAGATTGGTCGGCGCGAGCAATGTGCCAGCCGCGGAGGTGGCCGCGGATGGGGTGACGACGGCCAGCAGGTTCACGTTTCCGAACGCGTTTGAAAATTCGGCGGGAACCCAGCATTGCGTGGCCTTGCCGATTTCGGTGACGATCCAATATTTGTTATCGGCGGTGCGCCCGATCATTTGATATTGTGTGCCTGGCACAAGTTGAATCACGATGGTGTAACTTGTGCCTGGGCCTTCGCGACAGTTGGTGTTGGCGTCCACGGTCAGGATGGTGGCGTTCGGCGTCCCGGCGGTGAGGGTGACGGCGATGTTGCCCGCGGTGGGCGTGGAGTTCGGCGCGAGCGTGGGCGTGGCCTGCGGAATGAGATTCTCTCCCGCGGTGGGCGAGGCCAGCGGAACCTGATTTTCCTGCGCGACGGCGGTCAACGTCTGCGCGACGAGGGTGGCGGCCTGGTCGCCTACAGAAAGCCCGCCTGGTTCCTGCGCAACGGGAATGTTGCAGGCCGAAAGGGTCAACGCGAACAGCGCGAGCGCGTACAACAATTTTTTCATGGCATTCATCCTTTTAACATGGGTTTGGGTCGTTCCAACTCGAACACATCCGTCACGCGGACGTAGCCTCCGCCCGCCAGCCTTCCAATGGGTTTCAGCGCCGCCAGCAGAATTTTATCGCCGCCTGTCAAAACCGTGTCGTCCACGTGGATGTGCAGGACTTCACCGATGACGAGGCAACCGCCTCCCGGCTCCGACCCGATCTCCACGATCTGGCGGACGCGGCACTCGAAATGCACGCGGCTTTCCTTGACCCTGGGCGGTCGCACCGTTGCGGACGGCTCCGCGGTCACCCGCGCGAATTCGAACTCGTTTACGTCTGGCGGCGCTTCCACCGAGGAGAGGTTCATGGCCTCCGCCAGGTCTTCGCTGACAATATTCACTACAAACTCATTCGTCGCGCGGACGTTGTTTAAAGTGTCTTTGGTCTTCCCGTCCACGCCGCGGATCATGGGACAGAACACCACCGTCGGCGGGTTGGAGCAGACCGCGTTGAAGAACGAGAACGGGGCCAGGTTCGGGCGGCCGTCCGCGTCCACAGTGGAGACCCAGCCGATCGGTCGCGGCAGAATCGCTCCCGTCAGCAGTTTGTAGACGGATTGGTGGGAAATTTCGTTCGGGTTGATTTCCATGGATTTGATGCCAAGGGGTCCAAGAGGGATGACGATGGAGAGAACGGGAAGGAATTTATGTGGAAACGCATCCATCTTTCAGAAATATGTCCACAAGCGTTGGATCGAATTGCGTGCCTGCGCCGCGCTTGAGTTCCTGGCAGGCCTGATCGGAGGGGAGCGCCTGACGGTATGGCCGATTGGTTGTCATGGCATCATAGGCGTCGGCAATGGCGATGACGCGGGCCGCCAGGGGGATTGCTTTTCCTTTCAGCCCATCCGGGTAACCACTGCCATCCCAACACTCGTGATGGTGATTGATCCAGGGCAGGATGCGCTTCAATGATTTCACCGGCTTAACGATGAGCGCGCTCTGAGCGGGATGCTTGTGGATGATCGCCCATTCCTCGTCGTTCAATGGTTCTGTTTTCCTGAGAATATAGTCAGGGACAGCGAGTTTTCCCACATCATGCAAGAGGGCCGCGAATTCAAGCAGCTCCAGGTCTGGTTTGCTCCAACCAAGTTTACGCGTCAGGCACAGGGAGAATTGGACTACGCCCTCCGAATGGCCGCGCGTGTATGGGTCGCGGGCATCAATGGCGACCGCCAGCGAGCGGACGGTTTCAACAGAGAGCGCGCACATATCCTCGTACAGGCAGGCATTCTCGATTGCAAGGGCGACCTCGCCAGCCAAAGCGTCAACAAGAGACAAGTCTCTTTCAGAGAACGCGTCCGCGCCAATTTTGTTGACGATTCCCAAAACGCCCAGGGTTTTTGTCCCTGCTGTGAGTGGTACAACCAGCGCGTTTTTCGCCTCCTTGGATGGCAGGGCAGATTCGTAATGAGGCTCATGATTCCAGTTTGGATCGCTGGCAAGATTAGGCACATTCGCTGTCTTGCCCTTCCGAAAGACCCAGCCGGTCAACCCCTCTCCTGATTGGTAGGTGAATTTCCCCACCAGATCAGATGGAAATCCTTCCACTGCTCTCAACACAAGTTGTTTCCGCTTCTCGTCCCACAGATGAATCCAGCAACCCTCTGCGGGGATGGCGCGGCAGGCGCTAATCACCACCTTGCTCAGGATTTCCTGAATGTTCAGTGTTGACGTGAGCGACTTTCCGATGTCGAAAAGGGTGTCCAATTCCTTAACACGGTGTTCCAATTCTTCAAACAGGCCGGCGCGATGGACGGCCATGGCAACCATGTCGGCGATGGCGATCAGGAGATGTTCTTCACTGTCTGTAAAAGAACGCGAATGATAGCACGCGATCATCAGCGCTCCGACCAATTGCCCGCGTGCTTCAAGGGGCACGCACATCCCGCTCTTTACACCGCGGACCAATGGAGATATTTTTTCGCTGGTGTGCAGGTCGGTTGCGAGGTTGGGAAAGGAGTACAGGGCGCGCGTCTGGGCCACGTGGCCGCAAATCCCCTCCGCGCGTTCCATGCGCAGGCCCAACAGGTTTGCCAATTGCCCTTGCGCGGCGTGAATCACCATTTGGTTTGTGTGCTGGTCGTACTGAAAAATAACGCCTGTCTCAGCCTGTAAACTCTCCATCGTTTTTGTGATGGCGGTAGCGAATATCTTATCCACCGGGCCAACATTTCGCAAGGCGGTGGAGATATCGAACAGGGTGGTGAGTTCTGCCGTGCGTATCCTGACGGTTGCTTCCAGTTCGCTGCCCCAGCTTGCCAGTTTGTCACGCATTTGTTCAAACCCGCGACCAAGTTCGGCCAGTTCGTCGCTTCCGGTAACCGGCAGGGATGTGCTTAGATCGCCATCTGCAAGGCGGCGTGTGGCAGCCAACAGCAAATGGATGGGGTCTGTGATCGTTTTGGCTGTCAGGAAGGTGGCGATGATCGCGATGAATGCGAGAGCCAATCCCATGATAACCAATTGGTATTGCAACGTGGAAACTCTGGCAAGCGCCACTCGCTCGGGTTGGGCGATGATCAACCCCCATTTGGCGTTCTGAAGCGGCGCAAAAACCAGCAGGCTGTCTTCCTGGGTCTGTCCCTCTTTGGTGTAGGTGTTGTGCCAGATCGCCGGTTGGCCCAGGATGATCAGTTCGGCTAGGCCGGAATGATGACTGGGTTTGCCGACAGAATTCCCATCGGTGCCGGCAAGTATGATGCCGTTTGAGTCTATGATATCCAGGTGACCCTCTTCGATTGCCGGCAGACTACCTGTCACAAACTGGAAGGTAGATGAAGACGGGTCAGTCACGCCGTTTAGCAAGCCGAGAATCTCCCCTCGTTTGTTTTTGATCGGTACAGTGAAGGCGATGTTATTGGGGATTTCGGCAAAGGGGCAGGCATAGTGATTGGATATCTGCGGCTCCCCGGTTTGCAGGGCGGCGGCAATGTGGGGACGATCCGAAAGGTCGGAGCCTATCAAGGCTGGGATGTTAGGCTCGCTGGCCAGCACAATGCCGTGCTGGTCGGTCACAGAGACATGGCAGGAGAAAAAGCCGGTCAGTCGCAACGTGGCTAACGCTTCGTTTCTCGTCGCCAGGCTGCCATTGGCGGGGTCCAGCCCATCCATCTGGGCAACGTTTTTCATCACGGCCAAAATTTGAGCGACATGGTCGTCAACATGGAGGGCAATCAATTGCGCCAATTGCAAACGTTCGTCCAGGGCGCGGTCTGCATCCCTCTGCACAGCATTCATGCCTATAGCGCCAAAGAGCGCAAGGGCAAATATCCCTGTAAGGGTGGCGAAAACCAGGATGCGATTGCGAATGGAGAGGCGGCGTAGGAACATGCTTGTATTTTAGCCGCTTTTATCATGCTTTTCGAGTGTCCAGGTTTCGGACGCGCACACTTTTGAAAGGGCATATAACGATTGCCCCCCATCGCCTTTCCAGATGGTAGCCGGTCTCGATTTATCTGTGATCTGAGTTGTCATTCTCCGTCACCTTCCAACCACGTTTCCATGTAGGGTTTTTCGAGCGCAGCGGCTTGTTTGGTGAGTTGAAGCGGATTAAACGTATCCACCATCACGGCCAGTTCGGCGGTTTCTTTTTTGCCGATGGAGGCTTCGGTCATGCCGGGTTGGGGGCCGTGCGCCAGGCCAAAGGGATGCAGGCTGATGTCGCAACGGTCAATGCCTTTGCGGGACATGAAGTTGCCCTCGGCATAATACAACACTTCATCTGATTGGACGTTGGAGTGATTATACGGCGCGGGGATGCCTTCGGGATGATAGTCGAACAGGCGCGGGACGAAGGAGCAGACCACGAAGTTGTGCGCGTCGAAGGTCTGGTGGACGGGCGGCGGCTGATGAATGCGCCCTGTGATGGGTTCGAAGTCTTCGATGTTGAAGATCCATGGGTAGAGATAGCCGTCCCAGCCGACCACGTCGAAGGGGTGATAATCCAACACGTGGCGCGTCAATCGGTCGCGGACTTTAATGCGGACGTCGAACTCGCCGCGCTCGGTGTGCGTCTCCAGCGTTTCGGGGACGCGGATGTCGCGTTCGCAGTAGGGCGCGTGCTCAAGCAGTTGTCCGTATTCGTTACGATAACGTTTGGGCGGGACGATCTGCGAGGGACATTCGATGGTGAAGAAGCGACATTCGCCATCGAGGCGCATCTGCCACGTGACGGCGAACGGGATGACGATGTAATCTCCCTTGCGGAAGGGCAGGTTGCCGAACACGGATTTGAGCGTGCCACTGCCCTCATGCACGTACCAGACTTCGTAGGCTTGCGAGTTGCGGTAGAAGTAGTCCATGCTTTTTGTTGGACGCGCCACGCCGAGGATCACGTCGCGGTTTCCCAGCAGGGGAACGCGCGAGGCGACCGCGTCCGCCCCGAGGTCCAGGTTGACCGTTTGGAAGGCGCGGTGACGGATGGGGCCGAAGTTCACGTAGTCGGGCGCGGCTGGTCCCAAGTCTTCCGTCTTCATGATGCGCGGAGGCAGGAAGTGGTGATAGAGGATGGATTGAATGGAGGAGAAGCCCTCCAGCCCCATCACTTCTTCGCGATAAAGTTTGCCGCTGGGCTTTTTGAATTGAACGTGACGCTTGTGGGGGATTTGTCCGAGTTTATGATAGAAGGGCATGGGATACTCCTAATGGTTGATTTCAATTCAAGTGAATTCCGTCATTGCGAGGAGGGCGCACTTCCCGACGAAGCAATCTCCTTTCGCCAGCGGGGGATTGCTTCGGGACGAACACCCTCGCAATGACGGATACTAAGATGTTTTATCTAACGGCGTCATCCAACACAACCACGCTTTCCTGTTCGTTGGCATCATTACGCGCCACCACCGCGATGACTTGCTCGGTCTCGCTCAGGTTGATGGGATAGTGCGGCACGTTGGGCGGGATGAAGAGAAAATCGCCCGCTTCGCTGATGATGGAATGTTCCAGGTTAGCGCCGTAACGCGTTTCGGCGCGTCCTACGATGACGTAGAGCGCGGTCTCGTAGCCGTTGTGGTAATGCGCCACGGCCTTTCCCCCAGGCGGGATGACGACGATGTGCATGCACAGTCCCTGCGCGCCCGCGCTGCGCGCCGAGATGCCTTCGAAGTTGGGAAGTTGTTGTTTGGTGAGGTGGGTTTGGCTGGGACGGACGAGGACGACTTGATCTGTGTTGGACATGGAACCTCTAAAGCTCGAAATCGCTTTACCGGAGATGAACGAGATAAACTTGATTAGAATTCTTGCAAAAGTGTTTTTAGCCACAGATTACACAGATTTGGTTTTTTAAATCCGCGCTAATCTGTGAAACACTGCACTGCACCAACCGCAGTGCGGTGCAAGTGTCTGTGGCAAAGAAATCGCTGAGATCGGCATACTTGCAGAGTTATGCAAGGAGTCAATTTTTTGATGTGCCAAAGAATGACCGTTTATCTCCGTTCATCTCTGGTTAAATTTTTTCATCTCCCGCGCAGGGCGGTATCGGAATAAAGGTGGAAGGTCTGCGGGCCGCGGGCGCGGGCATTCTTGAGCGCTGACTCGGCCTCCTGCATCAACTGGCTGGCGGTGGCGGGCTGGCCTCCGTTGCGGGTGGTGGCGCCAATGCAGATGGTGACGCGCGTGCTGAATCCCAGCGGGGTGTGTTGCGTGCCGAGCGTAATCCGCAAGAGACGTTCGCAGACCGCGCGGGAGGCGCTCTCGTTGGTGTTGGGAAGCAGGATCGCGAACTCATTCCCGATGCGGGCGGGGATGTCGGCGCCGCGCAGTCGCAGGTTGAGCATGGATGCCAGCGCGGCGGGCGCGCTGTCCGCTTCGGCGTGGGTGGGGTTGATCAGCGTGAGTCCGATGCGAAGAAGTGAAACAGGCGTTGCGTAGCGTTGCGAGCGCGCCAATTCGTAATCCATCAACAATTTGAAGACGGTCTCGTCGTAGATCTCGGGGCGGGGGGAGGATGGCTGTGAGAGCATGTTTTGTTCCTCAAATGTAGGTCGGGTTGGCAAACTGACCTACGGGGCGATGGTGATTGACTCGATCAATTTGTCGAGGCTGACGAGCGTGGGCATGAACGAGTTGGCCGCCTGCTGGTTGAGCAGGGCGATGACGCTGTCGTAATACGCGTCGAAGGCGCTGGCATCGGTATTGTCGTAGCCAGGGAAGGGGATTCCGCCCTCGGGTATAACGGTTTCGGGGTTAGCGTCATATGCCAGAAGTGGGTGCGAGATGGGCAGAATGGCAAGGATGTAATATTTACCGTCGTTCGTCAACCCTTGAAAACAGTAGAACATGTCCGCATTGTTGACGGTGGCGACATACTGGGCGTACTCGGTGATGTAGCGCACGCCCGAACCGTTCGCGAATTTAACCGTCTGGATCTGCGCGGCGAACACCTGCGCCGCGTTGAAGATGGAGATATGCGGCAGGTTGTCTGCGTCTGCCGCGGCCGTGCCGTTGATGATGGCCTGTAATTTGGCGATGTCGCCCGCTGCGCCCTCGTTCATCGCCGCGTATTCTTGCATAGGGAAAATAAGAATCTGCGCGTCGTGAAAGATGTTGGAGAGCGCGTAATTATCAAACTCGAATTTCACGTGTTCGGGCGCGTTCGCCATCATGGGGCCTTCGGTTTCGTTCACGGCTGGCACAGTCCCTGCCAGCGCGTTCGTCGCGAGGCCATCGGGGATAACGAAGCGCACGTGCTGGAACGAAATCGCCATCCCGTCCGCGGGTTGCGTGGATGTTGGCGGCGGCGCGGCCGCGGTCAGGGCCTGCATCGTCGCGGCCACGATATCGTCCACGCTGGGGCCGTCCGTTGTGGCGGGTGGGGTTGGCGCGCAGGCCGCTAGCATCAGAAGTCCCGCCGCGAGAATCATCCAAATCTTTTTCATTCTTTCTCTCCAATCGTGTTTCGCAGGATGCCGATCTCTTCCACTTCCAATTCTACAACATCGCCAGCGTTTAACCATGGCCCATTTGCTTTGGTCAGTTCGAGCAGGCAACCCGTGCCCACCGTGCCAGAACCGATCACGTCGCCCGGCAGGAGCAGCGTGGATTGCGAGGCGCGCGCGATGATTTCGCCGAATGACCAGAAGATATCTTTCAAATTTCCTTTGGACATTTCCACGCCGTTGACTCTCGCCCGCATTTCGAGCTCGTACACGCCCGCGCGTCCCACTGCCCGAGGCGCCAACGCTTCGCGCGTGACGATGAGCGGCCCCAGCGACGAGGCGAAGTCCTTCCCTTTGGCGGGACCCAACCCCACCTTCATCTCGGCGCGTTGCACATCCCGCGCGGACCAGTCATTGAAGATGGTGTAGCCGAAGATGTGTTCCTCCGCCTCCTCGGCTTTGATGTTCATCCCTGCCCTGCCGATGACGACCGCGATCTCCAATTCATAATCCAGCGCGGACGTGTAGGCGGGGTAGGGGATCACGTCTCCTGGCCCGAAGATGCTGTGCGGATTGGTGTAGTAGAACACGGGGAAATCGTACCACTCCTCAGGCACGTCGCGCCCGCGGTTTTGGTTGGCGGTCTTCACGTGCTGTTCAAACGCATACGCGTCGCGGAGCGTGGTGGGGAGAAGGGGGGGGAGGATGCTTTCTGCCGGAACACCCCCCTCTTGCTCCCCCCCCTTTTTTCAAAAATTGGGGGGGACACGGAGGGGGGCTGCCTCGATGACCGCGCGCATATCGGGATAGGGAAGCGGGTAATACAGCCCGTCTTGGAAGAGGGCGGGAACGGATTTGTGCTGGGAGGTGGAAATGGTTGCGAGTTTCATTTGATGTAGAGGTTCATGTCAATG
The DNA here is from genome assembly GCA_016234485.1 of Chloroflexota bacterium. Taxonomy (GTDB): domain Bacteria; phylum Chloroflexota; class Anaerolineae; order Anaerolineales; family Villigracilaceae; genus Denitrolinea. The sequence continues at coordinate 97,027 of JACRBL010000067.1, read as the reverse complement.
TGTTCCCAGGTGGAACTTGGGACGACGACGATTTTAACCAACCCTGCCTCCTCTGCGTTTCGGAGCGCTTCGCTGACACCGACCAGCGTTGTTGAGTCCAAAAAGTCAATATCGCCAACAATCAAACTGGCTTCGGCAATGGCAGGGTCGAGAAACTTGATGATGATGGTTTTGGTCTTCGGCGTTCCGCCGTAATAATACGGATTGGCTTCAAAGACCATGCGGTCGCCTGGAATCCATTCTTTCAACACGTACGGACCCGCACCGATGGGATTGCGCGTCACTTCAGGGGTGGTTGCCCATTCCTTGGCGGGCAAGTCGGCCAGCAGGCGTCCATCTGAAAGAACGCGATGAGCAGGGAAGAAGCCGTATGGCGCGAGGAAGTAATACGAATGTAGCATTCCTGGAACCCAGGTGATGGTATACCCTTTGTCGGTGAACTCGATTGTTTGAATGCTATCGCAAATGATGAAAGAAGTTGCTCCGCTCTCCTCGTCACAGGCGATTTTGTAATACAACTCGAAATCGGCCTTGCTGACAGGAACGCCATCTGACCACTTCAACCCATCCACAAACTCATATTTGACGGTGAGTTGATTCATCGAGATTGATTGCCCGGTGTATTGGACCAATTTCCCTTCCGAATCGATCACGATCGTTTTCTGTTCCAGCACGGCGAGATCCGACACACTGTCGTAAACAATATCACCTTCCTGCACGATCACAACCGCATTCACCGCCACCCCGTTTTCAAGAGTGGGTATTTGTTTTTGCATAACAGGTAATAATTCATAGCTTGGGCTGATAGTTCTAACGCCTTCGACCAGCGATACGGCAAGATTGGCTACGTAAGCGTCTTCAATGATGGTGAATAGTGAGGCGGGTTCCTGAGTGAATCCAAGCGTGATCAAATCTCTGCCTGGAATTTCCCAATTGGCGATGTTCCATGTGTAGTAGTGATCCCAATCCCCTGTTCGAAGTTCCACTCCTTGCAACTCCGCGTTCATTGCGTATATTTCTATTCGATTAAAGAGCGGCAGGCTGACCATGTCCTTTGTAAATTCTTGCTGGAAGATGCGATACGCGTCAATTTTTTCCTGCCTCAACAAGGTTTGTTCTGCGCGGATGATGTTCTCGCTGGCAAGTGGATTACACCACCCCATGTAATTTAGGCCACTCCAGTCATTCCCAGGACGCGGAATTTCGTCGCAGGCGTAGAGGAACTTTCCGCCAGGATCGGATTGAGTGATCCAGGCCATTGCACTCATATCAACATCACGATAAAACATTGCTCGTGGGGAAAAATCCATCCAACCTAGTGACGGTTTGAGAGTAATATCAATCCCGCAAAACTTCATTTGCTCTATCCACACTTTCGCCCATGTTTGGCGGAATTTTGCCGAAGAGACCTGCAAGCCGAGTGATAAGTGTTGCCCATTCGCATTTTCGCGAATTGGGTTTGGAATTGACACCTTCCATTTCGTCTCTTGCAACAGTGATTTTCCCTTACTTGGATCAAACGTATATGACTCGATGTTCTCTTCCCCTGCATACGCCCAATGCCCTTTGGGAATGAAACTATCCATCACCAAACTCTCCCTCTCCTCAGGCGTGAGCAAGGGATAAACCGACTGGATGAGTTCATCTTTATTTGTGCAATAAGCAATCGCGCGGCGGACGCGTACATCGCTCAAAATGGGATGCGGCGTCGTCCACTCTGGCCTCGGCGTGGCTGTCGGCGCTGCCGTGGACGTAGGCGCGCTCGTCGGCGCGGGCGTTGGGACGGGCGTCACCCCTCCGCAGGCCGCGAGCAAAAGCAAGGCAATTACCCCAATCAGGATTTTGACCCCGATATGACAGTCACTTTTGAAGTGACTGTCATATCCTTCGGCGTTCCACTTATTCATACCCATGCTCTCCTCCTCCAATTGCTCTGTTTCTCGTCATTGCGAGCCGCCGCTGGTCGAGTAGCCGTAGGCGTATCGAGACCAAGGTGGCGAAGCAATCCCCTCCTCGTGGGGGAGATTGCTTCGTCGGGAAGATCACCCTGCTCGCAATGACGGGTGACCAATCACTAAAGATTCCCTCTGCGTTCCTGCTCCAACTCAATCGACTCAAACAGCGCCTTAAAATTGCCCTTGCCAAAACTTTGTGAGCCGTGGCGTTCGATGATCTCGATGAACATCGTTGGCCTGTCCTGAATGGGACGCGTGAAGATTTGCAGGAGATAGCCCTCGTCATCGCGGTCCACCAGAATGCCGAGTTCCTGGATGGTTTTGTAATCCTGTGCGATCTTGCCGATGCGTTCGGGCAGGACTTCGTAGTAGGTATCGGGCACGCGCAGGAATTCGATTCCATTGTCGCGCAGTTTCTTGACCGCGCCGATGATGTCCTTGGTGATCAGCGCCACGTGTTGCGCGCCAGGCGTGAGATAGTAATCAAGATATTCTTCGATCTGGCTTTTGCGTTTTCCCTCGGCAGGTTCGTTAATCGGGAACTTGACGCGGCCATTGCCGTTCTGCACCACCTTCGACATCAGCGCCGAATACTCGGTGGAGATGTCCTTGTCATCGAAGTGGCGCAGGAGACGGAATCCCATTACCTGATGATAGAAATTGACCCACTCGTTCATCTTGCCGAGTTGGACGTTGCCCACGATATGATCCACCGCGGCCAGCCCCGTCGAATCCGCTACCTTGTTTTTGATGGGGCGGTAGGTCGGCGCGAAGACGCCTTTGTAATCGCTTCGATCCACGAAGACGTGCAACGTCTCGCCGTAGGTGTGGATGGCGGACGTGCGATAGATGCCGTCCGCGTCTTTCTCCTCGCGCGGCGTCCATGCGGACTTTCCGCCGCGTGACGTGGTCTCCTTCCAGGATTTCTCCACGTCGTCCACTTCCAACGCGATGACTTTCACCCCGTCTCCATGAACCATGTGGTGCGCGGCGATCTCGGACGAAGGCGCGTAGGCCGCGGAAACGACGAAGCGCGCGTTCCCCGCTTGAAGGACGTAGGATGCGGATTTGCGGTTGCCCGTCTCCAGTCCCGAATACGCGACAGGGGTGAATCCGAATCCCTTCCACCAGTAATACATCGCATGTTTGGCGTTGCCCACGTAAAAATGGACATGGTCCACGGACTTGATTTGCAGGAAGTCGCCTTCCTCGGTGATGGCTCGTTCTTCAGTTTTGGCTGGGGCTGTCATTTTTAAATCTCCTTTGGCTGGTCGTTTACCGTCATTGCGAGGAGGGTGGTTTTCCCGACGAAGCAATCTGCTGGTCGAGAAGGGGATTGCTTCGCAACAAACGCTCGCAACACTTGCACCGCACTGCGTTTGGTACAGTGCAGGTGTGACGGATGCGGCGAGTAGTAGTTTGAGTGGATTTTACCAAATGAAAAACCAGGTTTCTGAGAGAAACCTGGTTTTTGTGTCGCTACGCTTGTGTCGCCGTTTGTGCCTGTGCGCGCCAATCCTTGATGAGGAAGGGAATGTACATCACGCCGAGGATGAGGAACGCGATCACTTCTAATTCCAAAATGTACCACGGCCAGGGCGCGAGCATGTCTATCAACGTGGGGAATTCGGGCTTGTGGCCGATGAAGAGATAGTTGCTCCCGATGGCGAGATTGAGGAAGAAGACGAAGACCATGTAGATGTTCGTCCAAATGATGACGCGCTTGAACGATTTCAGCGTGGGACGATAGCCTTCGACGACGGTCATGTAAAGCGATGCCAGCACGATGCCGCCATGCGACGCGAAGGTCTGGAAGGCGCGGAAGTGCGGAAATCCATATTGCGCCGCGTCGGGAGTCAACAGGGCTTGCAGCGCGCCGCCGATGCCGAGGAAGTAGGCGATCTCGTAGATGGGATAATTTTTCTTGATGAGCATGACCACGCTCAACCAGACGAAGATACTGCACAAGTGAAGCGGGAGCGTGGTTTGGATCGTCCACGTGCCGTAAACCAAGTTCCAGATGTGCCAGCTCAATTCCCACACGACGAGCCAGCCCGCCAGAAAATAGCGGAAGTTGCGCCGCGCGTCCTCGCTCCATAATTTGCGGGCAAAAATGAATGACAGCGCGATCAACAAGATCACGCCGAGCGCGGCCAGATGCGGCCTATTGAACAACACGAACGGCGCGCCTGTGTATTCGGGGGTGAAATATTCTCCCATGCGATTCTCCTTTGGACGATGGTGTTGCCCATTAAAACGCCGTCGGTGCGAAGGCGTTGCGGCGGCTTTTTCTCTCGCCGAAGAAGTAATGTAAAATCACCCCAAAAGGTTATGTTTATGCCTAAGCGCTTCCTCCTGCTTCTGATCCTGCTCGCGTCTTGCACAACGCCGCCGCCCGCGACTCCCTATTCGCCTCCCACGCCCATCATCAATCATGCGCCGACGATCTTCGATGTGGAGATTGTCGCGCCCGCTTCCGCCGCGCGTCTCAGCGATTCGCGCCCGAATATCATTGTCATTCTCACGGACGACCAGCCCTACCATACCGTGGACTACATGCCGACGGTCAAGGGAGAGTTGATGGCGAATGGCGTCACCTTCGAGAACGGCTTCGTCACCACGCCGTTATGTTGCCCGAGTCGGGTCAGCATGCTTTCGGGGCAATACGTCCACAACCATGAGGTGTACACCGACCGCATGCCGTTGGGCGGCGCGCAGAAATTCGACGACTCCACGTCCATGTCGGTCTGGTTGCAACAGGCGGGATATCGCACGGCTTATTATGGAAAATACCTCAACGGCTATGATGAATTGGAGCCCCTGGGCGTTGTCCCTCCTGGCTGGGATGATTGGAAGGCATTCCTCGAAAAGAATCTCACCGCCGACGATGACGTGGGCAGTCTGCAATTCTATTCCGACTTTAGCATGTCCGAGAACGGCGTCACCGTGACGTATCCCAAGTCGAAGGAAAATTTCAGCGCCGATGTCATTACCCGCTCCGCCCTGAACTTTATCCGCGATACCTGCGACGATCCGTTCTTCCTGATGCTGGGATATTACAACCCGCACTCGCCCTATGTCGCCGCGCCGCGGCACAAGGATACCTTTCGCGCGGGCGCCGATTGGGACTGGGTTCCCTATCGCCCGCCGAGTTTTAACGAGCAGGATATAAACGACAAGCCAGACTATCTTGCCGAACTCTCGCCCCTCTCCGAAACCCAGGTGGACACTGCTCACAAGCAGATTCTCCGCTCCCTGCTTTCTGTGGACGATGGCGTCGCTTCGATCTTGCAGGCGTTGAAAGAGACGGGCTTGGATAAAAACACGATCATCGTTTACCTGTCCGATAATGGCTTGACGCTGGGCGATCATCGCTTCGGCGCGGCGAAAAACTGTCCCTACGAGGCGTGCGTCAAAATCCCCTTCATCGTTTACGCGCCAGGATATTACCAGCCGCGCGTGGACTCGCGCCTCGTCGCGAACATTGACCTCGCGTCAACTGTCGCGACGTGGGCGGGCGCGTCCACTCCCGACTTCGCGGACGGGCTGAGCTTGGTCCCGCTCCTGACCGATCCCTCCACCGTTTGGCGGGACGCGCTCCTACTGGAGCATTGGCCTACCGAAGAGGGCGTTGGCGCGATGATCCCCGAGTTTTATTCCGTCCGCACCGCAGAATGGAAATACGTGGAATACAGCACAGGCGAAGTGGAGTTATACGACTTGGTCAACGACCCCTATGAATTGGAGAACCTGGCGGGACAAAAGGAATACGCCGAAATCCAAGCCGAACTGGCAAAGAGGCTTCAGGAGCTAAAGCGGCAATGATAGCTTTCGGAGCGCGGACTTTAGTCCGCCACGCTGAGGAACCGTAAATAAAAAACTCCCTGTTACTTTGTTCGCGAGCAGTTGCACTGCGAGCAGGATGCAGTGCAACTGCATCCAAACGAGGGAACTTATTTTTTTACAAACCCTAAGCGGATTCAAGTCCGCACTCCGATTTTCTCATTTGAAAAACTCCTCATAGATCGCCTCGCTGACAAAGAACAATCCCTCCTCGTTCCGATACACGAGACGATAGCCGCGCAATTGGTCGGCGTCTGCGTCCACGTAAAATTGATACGTGTCCTGGAATTTGGCCGGGTCCACCGCGTTTTCCTGCGCGCCTGGGCGGGTGTAATCCAAAATTCGTTGCGCCCACAGAATGACAAGATCGGGCCTGATCTCCTCGATGACATCATAGCCGCTATTCCAATAACTGCGGATCTTCCACTGCGGCCCCTCGGGGAAGTACATGCGCACGTCGCGGAAGACCACCAACTTTTCGTCCGACTGGATGCGAGGCAGGTGTTCTTTTTCCAGCGTTCGGTAAAAGAACAACGACTCTTCCGTCTGCTCGCGGGTGACGACCTGACGAACCATCGTCACATCTTTGCCGATGTATGCCACAAATTGATAGGCGATGATCGCCACGGTCAACGCGCCGAAAATCCAGGCGACGGCGCGGTTGGACGGTTGTTTGACAAAAGGCGGAAACTCAAACAAGACCACGAGACTGCTGAACACTGGCAACAGAATCGGCAGGAAGAAATGCGTAGGTTTGATAGCGATGGCGAAAAGCACGTATATCCCGAACGGGATCGCCCACGTGGCAATCAGGATGTGAAGCGTGCGGTTGGCGCTCCGCCAGATTCCCAGCCCCAGGGCGAGGAACGCCAGCGCGATGAAAATCACTTTCCCGTAGAGCTCCTCGATGATGTGCAGCCACGAGCCTGGGCCTTTTGCGTAGGCCAGCGTCCATCCCTCGGACATGGCGGCAGACTGCTGTGACAGGATGCGGACCATGCGAGTGAACTGACTCGGGATAAGCAGGAACGGGTTACTGGCGACAATGGCCGCCGCCATCACGCCGACGAATAACGCTCCGTACTGGAATGCTTTGCGCCACGAAATCTGTTGGCGAGTCACGCCAATCAAGAGGTAGGTGGGAATCGTCAGGAAGAAGAAAAGGCCGATCACCTTGGTCCCCGTCGCCAGTCCGACCGACGCGGCGGCGAGGAGAAAGTTGCGTCCGAAGCGGAGTTCATCCTGGTCGAGGAAATAAAACGTCAACGCGATGAAAAAGACAGCCAGGCTGTCCACATGCCACCACATGTTGTTCTCCACCACAGCGGAAACGGAAAGGAGAAGCAGCAGCAGTCCGATGGATTTCCAACGCGAGCGAAATTTTGTCTGTGTGTAGGTCAGCAGGAGCGCTGCGCCCAGCATCGGCAGGACGCTGATCAATTGCCGCAAAAGAAGCAGATGAAGCTGGGTATTTTTCCACTCCCCGAAAATTTTTGGAAAGAAGACAACCGCCGCGCTGCCAAAATAAAAAGGCGAACCATAGTAATAATGTCGGTACGCCACAAAATTCAAAACGGTATCGGATAGCGTTTCGTGGGGCGTCAGCATCTTGACCACGATGGGATACTGGGCGAATTCATCTGGCTCGAAAAGCGAAACCATCATCTCGTCTTTCGCGCCCGTATTGTTGGGGATGCCAAAAGCGAAAAAATAAACGACGCTGATTAAGAGCAGAATACGAAACGTGTTTCTTTGGGCAATTGTCATACGCGAATCATACCATTTTATTTTTGCATCAGGCAATGCGCGTTGAACAAGCCCGCCCTATTTCGGATTCGCCTTGAAAAAATCCCAGATCAATAATGTCGCAGACACCGTCTGACTCGGCTCATCGCCTCCGACCCAGCCTGGACCTTCACTGCCTGGCCAGGCATGTTGACCGCCGACGATGGTGTACAGCTCGACGGGCGCGCCGCCCTTGCATCCACCCCAGACCTCGCGGCGGACATCCGCAATTTGGCTGATCGCTGGCTGGGACGCGCACCCGTTGAACGCGACCCAGAACCCGATCGAACTCGCCACCGACGCGAAATCCACCCCCACGATCGACTCTGGCCCCGCGCCGCCGTTGTACAACACGTGCTGGTCATCCGTCCCGTGGAAGTGGATCACCGCCACAGACTCGGACGGCGCACACGGCGAATAATTCAGCGTCCCCGCCACGGGCGCGATGGCCGCGAACACGTCCGCCGCCTCGCACGCCAGCCGATACGACATCATTGCCCCGTTCGACATCCCCGTCGCGTAGACGCGCTTCGGGTCAATGGATGCGATGGTCTGCATGTCTTTCAGGATGGCGCGCGCGAAGCCCACATCGTCCGCGTTTTCGAGCATGGCGTTGGCGCAACATATCCCCGCGTTCCAGGTGAACACCTCCACGTCGCGCGGCCCCGTCCCGTTTGGGTAGACCACGATGAAACCATCATCGTCTGCCAACTCGTTGAAATCCGTCGTGCGGATGGCTTGCTGTGCCTTGCCGCCTCCGCCGTGAAAAACCATCACCAACGGGACGGGGCGCGTCAAATCCACCGCCTTCGGGATGTGGATGTGATAATTGCGTTCCTGCCCGTCATGCGTCAACGCGCGGACCGAGTCCACGGGCGGGCGCGGCGTGGGCGGACCCTGCGGACGCGCACAGGCCAACATCGCGATTGCGAGCGCGCATCCCGCGCTGAGGATTTGAATCGGAAATTTCATTTTGCCTGGGTAAGGGACTCGTCCACAAATTTTTGCCACACGGGATACTCTTCCACTTTCCAAATCTTTCGCGCATCTTCAAAGGCGCGCTCCTTCTCCCAGCCCAGACGCAAAACGCGATACAACCCGATGAACGCCGTCGCGCGGAAATTTGCCTGACAATGCACATGCACGCGTTGACCCTCGTGCGCGGCCATCGCGTCCAAAAAGCGCGCCAGGTCTTGTGCGGTGGGATTCTCCCAGTCCACGCGGATCGAAAGATAATCCACGCCGAGGCTTTGGAATACGTCGCCTTCCTCGGGCATCCATCCCTCCGATTTTGGCGTCGCGAGATTGACCACGAATTTCACATCCGCCGCCGCGATCTCGCGCAACTGCTCAGGCGTTGGCATTCCGCTGCTCGATAACTTTTCCGTCAGTTGCAGGTAATTGAAGATTTCTTTCATTTCACCCTCGCCACTTTTCCAGCGGTCATCTTTTGCAAATCTTCTGTTTTCAATTCGAAGATCGCGTTGGGAGTCCCTGCCGCGGCACAGATGGTGGCATATTGCAAAAAGTCCTCGTCGAGATACGTCTCCATTTTTTGCGCGTGGCCGATGGGCGGCACGCCGCCGATGGCAAAACCCGTCACCGCGCGCACAAATTCCGCATCGGCGCGCACAATGTGTTCGCCCGCGTATGCGGTGATGCGCTTCTCGTCCACGCGGTTTGCGCCGCTGGTCAAAACAAGGATCGGCTTGTGGGAATCTTTTCCCTTGAAGATCAATGACTTCACGATCTGACCCAGTTCGCATCCCGCGCGGTCGGCGGCCTCCTGCGCGGTGCGCGTCGACTCGGCGCGTTCGATCACAACATAATCGTAGCCGAGTTCCTTCAACAAGTTTTGAATTTTCTGTGCAGAGGGGGAGAGTGGATTCATGCGGCCAAGTTTAACATAACTCATTGTTTTTGATGTTCGCGAGCAGTTGGACTGCTGACGGAACACGCAACACGAACCACGCAACACGCAATCCGAAGTAAAATCCCCCCATGACCGACCCTCAACGCCTCATCTACCAAACCGATGCCGACCGCTACGAAGCACTCATCGCCCGCGAAGATTATCAGGGCAACATCCTGCGGACTCTCGAACAGATCGTCCCCAACCTCGACCAACGCGTCGTCCTGGACCTCGGCGCGGGGACCGGCCGCATCGCGCGTCTCCTCGCCCCGCGCGTAAAATTTGTACGCGCCTTCGACGAATCCGAAGAGATGCTACGGGTCTGCCGCGACCGTCTCGCCGCCAGCGGACTCGTCAACTGGCAGGCCGAAGTCGCCGACCACCGCCACCTCCCCGTGGACGATGCCTCCGCCGACATCGTCGTCTCGGGCTGGAGCGTCAGTTATCTGGCGGTCTGGGGCAATGAAAACTGGCGCGCCAGCCTCGAAGAATGGATGGGCGAGATGAAACGCGTCCTCCGCCGCGGCCAGCCCATCGTCCTGTTTGAATCGCTCGGCACGGGTCACGAGTCGCCCTTCCGCCTTCCGCACCTGATCAATTTTTATCCCTGGCTCGATGAAGTCGGATTCCAAAACACGTGGATTCGCACCGATTACAAATTCGAGTCGCTCGAAGAAGCCGAATATCTCGCGCGCTTTTTCTTTGGCGACGAGATGGGGGACAACGTAGCGAAAAATAATTGGATAGTTTTGCCAGAGTGTACGGGAGTGTGGTGGAAGGAAATGCAAGGATAAAGGATGGAAAGCCGTCTGGGAGCAGGCGGCTTTTTGATTCGCCTCTTGACAATTGGCGGGAAGAGAATATAATGCAAATAACTTTGCAATACAAAGTAAATTGCAAAATAAAGAAAGGAAAATCCCATGTCTCAGAATCTCGACCTCAAAGCCCTGGAACGCAAGGCCTTTCGCTCTGTCCACCAGGATGGGTTATGGGACATCTACCTCGGCGGCTTGTTGCTGGTTCTCTCCCTGTTTTTCGCCATCCCCGAAAGCGGGGAGGGGGAACCGACCTTCATGGCGCTGGCCTTGCTGGGCGTGACGATTGTGTTCGCCTTCTTTCAGTTGAGCAAGAAATACATCACCGTGCCGCGCATGGGACAGGTGAATTTCGGCGCCGAACGTCAGAAGCGCAAGATCACGCTGGCGTGGATCATGGGAGGCTTCGTGCTGGTCACGCTTGCGGTGTTGCTCTTTAGCCTGTATGTTTGGAACGCAGACGCGCATATTGACTTGAGTCTTGCCCCCTCGCAGGGACGCGTCCTTGTCTCCACCATCTCGGCTTTGATCGCGGGACTCTCCACCATCGTGATTTCCTATTTCAAAGAGTTCACACGCGGCTATTACATCGGACTGTTGATGGCGCTCGGCTTCTTCTTCACCATCTGGTTGGACACAACCGTCCCGATGATCGCGGCGGGCGCGCTCATCCTTCTGCCTGGACTGGTCATCTTCGTCAACTTCCTGCGCCAGCATCCCCTTCCACCGCGGGAGGTGTAGCCATGACCACACCTGAAATGTCCGATAGCCTGGCCGCGCTCGCCGACATTGACCGCCTCATCCATGAGCCAGCCCGCTTGCAGATCGTCGCCCTGCTCTACGTGCTGGATAGCGCCGACTTCGTCTTCCTCTCGCAACAGACGGGCTTCACCTGGGGCAACCTCTCGGCGCACGTGACCAAACTCGAAGAAGGCGGCTACGTCAAAGTGGAAAAAGGCTATAAGGGCAGGCGTCCGCAGACGATGTTACGCCTGACCGCCAAAGGACGCAAAGCCTTCCAGGCGTATCGTCAATCCATGAAACTGGCCCTGGATGAATTGCCTGAGTGAAAAATGGAAAATAAAAAAAGAGCCGTCTCAAATCCGAGCCGACTCTTTTTCGTCATACACCAATCTCCAATTACCAATTACCGTTCTCTACTCTCTCCTCCTAAACCCATTCCTCGCCGCCATCGTCAACCCCACCACCATCAACAACATACTCCCGCCCGCGAACATCCACTTCACCGCCGTGAAGACCATCGTCAGCCACGCCACAACCACAGGTTGACTCGGCCACATCGTCAGCATCGTCACGATGCCGAGATTTTCCAACAGGTCAAAAAGCCACATCCCGACGGGCATCGTATTCAGCATTTGCATTTTGCTATCGCGCGCGAAGCCGCGCTGAAAAAGCCACGAGATCGTCAACCCGAACGCCAGCAGGTAAATGATCGGGTAAATAATATCCACTGTCAATTCCACCGTGCGATAAAACGGACGGCCATACTCGCCATAAATTTCGATCATCGCAAACATCTTGTCGGGCGTCGCCAGGAACATCAAATCCAGCGGTTTCTCCAGCCCCGTCCCGCTCTTCATCAGCGCGCCCGTCAACGGCATCACGATCGTCATAAAGAACATATCCAGCGCCAGCAAAACAAGAACCAGCCAGCCTTTCGTCCACGCCTGAAACTTGCCCGAAATAGTTTGAAGCATCGTTCCTCCGATAAAGTTGATTTTCAATCAAAACCCCGCGCTTTGGTTGTGGATGCGTCGCACCTCACCCGACGCGGTTTTCCTCGCTGGCAGGTGCGACGCATTCGCGCGACGGGTATAATTCCGCCGATGCTCAACTATCGCATAGATGGCGACGGCCCGCCACTTCTCCTCCTCCACGGGTTTGGAATCTCATTCAACATCTGGACAAATCTGACCCCCCTCCTGCGCGACCATTTCACGTTGGTGACAGTCGAACTCCCCGGCATTGGACTCTCCCCGCTTCCTCCGGACACTTCGACTTCGCTCAGTGCAAGCCTTTATCTGCCCGCGGCCGTAGACGCGTTGGAGGCCCTTCGAGCGCATCTCGCCCTCCCGCGCTGGGATATTCTCTCCTACTCCTCAGGAACGCGCGTCGCGGAGGCCTACCTCCACTCCCACGCGCAAAGAGTCTCCCGCGCCATCTTCCTTTGTTCCGCCCAGACAGCCTCAGCGAAGGCGAACGGCCTGCGCGTAGCCGGCTTGGTAGATGCTCACTTTCCTGCGCTGGGGAATTGGGTTCTCTCAGGTTGGAGACTTCGCTTCCTCATTCAACTGCTCGGTTTCAACATGCAACGCGACCCGCGCGTCCCCGCCTGGTTCCGCGAAATCTCATCCCAGCCCGTGGACGTTCTCAAAGCCACCCTGCGCTCCCTCCCCGATTTTGGCGCGCGCCCGATCGTCATCCCCGATCACATCCCCGCGCTTTTTATCTGGGGCTCGCGAGACTTAATCACCGCCACCCCGCGCCATCCCTCCGCGCGCGATCTGATCATTCCCGTCACGCACGCCGCGCCGCAAACCAGTCCACGCGAAGTGGGGGAGGCAATAATACAATTTTTAGTTTTGTCGTCCAGTAATCCCGAAGGGATGGGATGATTATAGAGTTTATGAAAGGACGATCAAAAACCCCGAAGGGGTGACATGGATTGGAGAATCACTTTATCCCTTCAGGATTGCCTCAACGAAAAACCGCCTCCGCCTTCCCCGCCACCGTCTCCTCAATCCTCCTCTTATGATTGCCGAGCATTTCCATTCCCCCCATTTCTTCCAATGAAAAATAGCCAAAGCCGCTGGTCTCGTCGCTCAGGCCAAGCGTCCCGCCGATGGTCTCCGCCTGAAAGTGGAGCGCCACGATTTGCGCCTTGTTGCCATCTTGATAGACCACGAGTTGATTTGGATCGCTGTACACGCCCACCAATCGCGTCAAGCGGACGTGAAGTCCTGTCTCCTCGAATACCTCGCGTAGGATGGCCTCCTCCACCGATTCGCCCGCTTCCATCCCGCCGCTGGGCATGCACCACTGTCCGTTATCCTGGCGACGCGTGAGCAGGACTTTCCCCTCATCGTTGAAGATGGCCGCCGAACATCCCAGCCGAATTTTTCCTTCGCGCCCCAGCCGCTCTCCGTAGATGATTTGCGTCATTGCATTGAGTCCTTTTTTAGCCACAGATGGGGCGATGATGGACTCCAAAGCCTTCGACTTTGGAGAACGAACGTCCGAGACGTTCGACTCCGCATCACTGTTTCTGTGTTTTTGAAAAATTCAAGATGAAATAGAAGGCCGCACACACCATCAACGCGAAGGCATAGTTGTGTTCGCGGATCTCGTAGATAGGTTGTGAAAAGTGCATTTCGGAATGCAGGTATAGCTGCGGGAAATTTCGGAACAAGTGCATGAACGATTTTTGCAAAACGTAATTCAACGGCATCAGCCATCCAACCGCGAGCGGCACAATCGGGATGAGCGCATCCAGCCCAAGTTTGAAGCGTTTGAGGAACCAATTTCCGAATGGCAACACAAACCCGAAGAAAAGCGAAAAGCCCGCAGAGAGTTGGTCAAAGTTGAGAGGCAGGATGGGGTCTTCGCCTTGAAACAGAATCAAGTTGTGTAGCGTGAGTTCATCCTGCACGTTTACGTCTTTGATCAGGTTGGGCGTCTCGATGCCGAGGACGCGCTGTCCCCAACTCACTTCCTCGGCCGCGGCCACAAAGAACACCGCCGCCAATCCAAGCAGGCTCAGGCGAAAGAACCAATAAAAGCGATGCGGCGCGGCGGGAGTCTTTGCGCGCCACCAGGCAATGCCGAACAACGCCGAACACGTAAAGAGGTAAAGCGGCGAAAGCGTTTCAAAAATGGAATCTTCGCGCGCGAAGGCGTCCATGATCTGGTCGGGTGCGAAGAGCGGGGTATATGCCAAAACGATAAAAAGCGCGGCGGCCACGATCCAGCCAGTTAATCTTTTCCACTGTGTTTGCATGAGCATCTCTCCAAATTTTCCGATCAATGAAAAACCAGGCGTTTCTAACTGCCTGGTCTTTACGTTATTTAATGAACGTGCCATTTCGCAATTCTATCAGTGTTTGTTGAATTTCCTCAACCGTATTCATGACGAATGGCCCATACGGGACGATCGGCTCTTTGAACGGTTTCCCCGCCATGAGCATGAACTGCACGCCCTCCGCTTCGGTCTGGACCTCGATCTGGTCTCCGTCGCCGAACTCGATCATGCGGACGGATTCTACTTCGGCGCCGGAAAATTTTCCGCGGCCCTCGAACACATACGCGAGCGCGGTGTGTCCGCTTGGGACAGGGCAAACGAATCTCGAAGCAGGATCCAGCCTCACGTCCAGGTAAAGAGGCGAGGCGGAGATTTCGGTGACGGGGCCGCGCGTCCCCTCCCACGTCCCCGCCACGACGCGGACGGTGGCGCCGTCTTTCGTCACGCTGGGAATCGTCGAAGCGTTCACTTCCTGGTAGCGCGGCTGTCCCATCTTTTGGGCGGCGGGCAGGTTCACCCAAAGTTGGAAGCCGTAGATGACGCCGCTTTGTTCACTGCGGCGGGGCATCTCTTCGTGGAGGATGCCGCGGCCGCTGGTCATCCATTGCACGTCGCCCGCGCTGATGAGGCCCGCGTTGCCGAGGCTGTCGCGGTGACTCACCGAGCCTTCGAGCATGTAGGTGACGGTCTCGATGCCGCGGTGTGGATGCATGGGGAAGCCGCGGATAGGGCCTTCAAGCGGATCGTTGAAGGCGAAATGATCGAAGAGCAAAAAGGGATCGAATTCGTTGCTGGCGAGCGGGGCGATGGAGCGACGCAGTAAAACGCCCGCGCCTTCGAGCGCGTATTGTGGTTCGATTAAATGGGAGATGGGTCGGGTGTTCATACCGATAGGATGAGGTGAGTGGGAGAGATATTACACCGCCTCATCGCTGGCCTTGTCCAACTCGGCCACCTGTTCGGGAGCCAATCGCCAGCCGAGCGCGCCGGCGTTCTCTTGCGCTTGTGCGGCGTTCTTCGCGCCGGGGATGGGCATCGTCCCCTTGCAGATGCACCAATTTAGCGCCACTTGTGCGAGGGTCTTGCCGCCACAATCCTGCGCGATGCGGGTCATCGTTTTGAGTAGGGGACGCGCCCGCTCCAGCGTCGCCGCGGCGGTGACGGCGCGCGGCCCAGGCGGGAGATTCTCGGCGGAATATTTCCCCGTCAAAAATCCCTTCGCGATGGGCGAGTAGGCGATGACGCGGATGCCGAGTTCGCGGCATCGTTCGAGCAGGCCGTTCTTTTCGACGGCGCGGTTGAGCAGGTGATACTCCACCTGGTTCGACGCCAGCGGAATGCCGCGCCGCGCCAAACTGGTGTAGGCGCGCACGGTCTGGTTGGGATTGAAATTCGAGACGCCCACCGTGCGGACGAGTCCCTCTTTTACTAACTCCGCCATCCAGTCCATCAATGTTTCGGGCGGGACGATGGGCGTGGGCCAGTGAATCTGGTAGAGGTCCACGCTTTCGAGGCCGAGCCGCTCGAGGCTGTTTTCCAACGCGCGTCGCATGAACCAGCGATGCACGCGCCACGGGTACGGAAAAAATTTACTCGCCACTAACACAGGCTCGCCCGCGGCCTTGAGCATTTCGCCAACGAAGCGTTCCGAAAGCCCCATGCCATAAACTTCCGCCGTGTCAATAAAGCGGATGCCTGCGGCCAGGCTGGTGTTGAAGGCGGCCTGTATGTCGGCTTCGTTGTGTGTTTGTCCAAAACTCCAAAAGACGCGGTCGCCAAATTGCCAGGCGCCCAGTCCCATTTCGATGGCATGCAAAAAGCGGGTTTCGTTGCTGATGGGGTCGGTCACGGGTTCCTCCGAAAACTGGCTGATTTTACCACCGCCTCCCAACCCTCCCCCAAATTGAAGTTCAGATTTGGGGGAGGCAAGGGTGGGGGTTATAATTTGGATATGCCTGTCATTCGCATCCCCGCCGCGCTTAAATATTACATGGACAATCACAGCGAGTTGGACATCCCCGCCTCCTCTGTGATCGATCTGCTGGCCGCGCTGGCCGAGCGCTATCCCAGCGTGAAGTTTCACCTGCTCGATGCGGATGGCAAATTGCGCCGCCACTTCAACGTCTTCGTCAATGGCGTCCACATCCGTGAGTTGGACGGCCTCGCCACAAAACTCAACCCCGACGACAAACTCATCCTCCTCGCTTCTGCCGCGGGCGGGTGAATTATTGTGGAGCGTCAAATGCTAAATATTTCTAGTTTGAATAATGTGCAAAACCTTTCGGCGTATGTTCTAGCCATACTTAATAAACTGGAGCCTATTCTTGAAAGACTGGATGCGGCTAAATTAGATGACAGTAGCGAAGTTGAGATAAGCAATGAAAGGGGTGATTGGGTTTTGCGATTGGCGATTGTGCCTGCTGATGTAAATATTCCTCTCCTATCCTTAAGCGCTTCAAGTCAGTATTGTATATTGGCTTTTGCAGAAGGAGAGCAGATCGAGTGTCATAGCAATCCTGAAGCGGATGAGTCGCTTGTTGATATGGTGGTAGAGTCTAGCGAGAAATACCTGGGCGGGATTACAGTCATTGAGAGCTATAACAGAAATGGGAAATTGATCCGCAAAGAATGCTTCTTTGGCATGGATGCGGGGAACGATGAGAAAAGCAAAATCGGCACTTCGTCGTATTTTCTTGTTTTTCCAAAAAAGGTTTATTCTACGAAGAAAAAAACTTTTCGCTTCTTGAAATAAAGAGGAGTGCAAAACCTCCGATTTTGCATCCAAAGTCAGAGACTTTGGACTCCGACACCTGAAACCTGACACCTGAAACCTGACACATGGAACTCTCTCACGAAGAAATCCTCCGCTACTCCCGCCATCTCCTCATCCCCGAAGTGGGACTGGAAGGCCAGCAAAAACTAAAAGCCTCCTCCGCGCTCGTCATCGGCACGGGCGGACTCGGTTCCCCCGTGGCGCTCTACCTCGCCGCGGCGGGAGTCGGTCGCATTGGCCTCGTGGACTATGACGTGGTGGACTCGTCCAACCTGCAACGACAGGTCATTCACGGCACGAGCATGGTCGGCAAGCTCAAAGTGGAAAGCGCGAAGCAAAGGCTTCTCGATCTCAATCCCCTCATTCAAGTGGAAGCGTTCAACGAACCGTTCACCTCTGAAAACGCGATCCGCATCGCCAAAGATTATGACATTCTGATCGACGGCACGGATAATTTCCCCACCCGCTACCTCACCAACGACCTGTGTGTCTTCCTCGGGAAGCCAAACGTCTACGGCTCAATCTACCGTTTCGATGGGCAGGCCAGCGTCTTCTTCGCGAAGGAAGGCCCGTGCTACCGCTGTCTCTTCCCCGAACCGCCGCCGCCCGGTCTTGTCCCCTCATGCGCGGAGGGCGGTGTGCTGGGCGTCCTCCCTGCCACCATCGGGAGCGTCCAGGCTAGCGAAGCGCTGAAACTCCTGCTTGGCATCGGCAGTCCACTCATCGGTAAACTTTTGCTTTACAACGCGCTCGACATGTCGTTCGATTTTGTCACTCTTAAAAAGAATCCCAAGTGCCGCGTCTGCGGTCCCAACGCCGACGTGACCGAGTTGATTGACTACGAGGAATTTTGCGGCGTTCCCGGTCACGACCACGAGGACGACGGCTCCGCCGGCGCGGACTGGGACATCTCCGCCTCCGACCTGCGCGCGCGGGTCTCCTCCGCCTCTGGCCTGCTCCTGCTGGATGTGCGCGAGCCGCACGAACTGGCGATCTCCGCTCTGCGCGGCGCAACGAACATTCCCCTCGGTCAACTGGCGGCGCGCCTTTCGGAGTTGGACTCGGCCCGCGAGATGGTCGTCTTCTGCAAAGCAGGGACGCGCTCCGCTCGCGCGCTGGAGTTGCTGGTCAGCGCGGGGTTTAAGAAGGTGAAAAATTTGAAGGGGGGGATCAATGCCTGGGCGAGGGAAGTGGATCAGTCATTACCAATCTATTAAAGTAAAATACGCTCCACCAAAGGAGAACAAATGACAGGTTTATCTGAATCCAATAACAAACGTGTATTTAATAATATCCTCGGGGCAATCGGCAACACCCCCCTTGTCCGCTTAGGACGGATCGCGCACGACCTGCCCTGTCCACTTTACGCGAAACTGGAATTTATGAATCCAGGCGGGTCGGTGAAGGATCGCGTCGGCGCGAACATCATCGAGGGGGCCGAGTGGCGCGGGGAACTCGTCCCCGGCGGGACGATCGTGGAGGCCACATCTGGCAACACGGGCGTCGGTCTCGCGATCGCGGCGGCGTTGAAGGGTTACAAGACCATCTTCGTCATGCCCGATAAGATGAGCAATGAGAAGATTCTGCTCCTGCGCGCGTATGGCGCGAAGGTGGTCATCACGCCGACGGCGGTCGCGCCTGAAGACCCGCGCTCGTATTATGAGGTGGCGAAGCGATTTGTCCGTGAAACGCCCAACGCGATTTTGGCGAACCAGTACCACAATCCCGACAACCCGAAAACGCACGAGATGAGCACCGGGCCGGAGTTGTGGGAGCAGACCGAAGGTCGCGTGACCGACGTCATCATAGGCATGGGGACGGGGGGAACGATCAGCGGAGTCGGGCGCTATCTTAAGTCGAAGAATCCCAACATCAAAATTGTGGGTGTGGACATCGAAGGTTCCATCCTGACCGAGATTTGGCAGAACAACGGAAAAATTCCCGAGGGCGCGTACCCGAAGACCTACAAAGTGGAAGGCATCGGCGAGGACTTTTTGCCGTCCGCCACCGACCTGAGCGTGGTGGATTGGATCGAGCGCGCGGGCGACCGCGAGTCATTTTTGTGGGCGCGGCAGTTGGTGCGCCAGGAGGGAATCTTCGCGGGCGGTTCGTCTGGCTCGGCGATGGCAGGCGCGGTGAAATATTGTCGCAAACTTTCAGCCGATCGCCTGCCCGTGGTTATCTTCCCCGATTCGGGTTCGCGCTATCTCTCGAAATTTTACGATGACAAATGGATGCGCGAGTTTGGATTCCTTGCGACAGAGTTTGGTGAGATGACCCTCGGCGATCTTTTGCTCGCCAAACCGAACAAGACCCTGCACACCGCCACGCTGGGCGATTCTATCCGCAAGGTGGTGACGGTGATGCATCAGCACGGCGTCTCGCAAATGCCCGTCGTCGGCGCGGATGGGGCGCTGGCTGGTCTGCTCGAGGAAGTGGACTTGTTGAATCACATGCTGGAAAAACACGACGGTCACAGCCACGATGAAGCGATTGACTCGCTCGTGCAAAACGCGGGCGCGGTCTTTCCACCCGAGGCCTCGCTGGAAGAGTCCATGCCTTCGCTCACCGCGGGCTACGCGTTGATCGTGGTGGAACACAGCAAGCCGATCGGAATTTTGACGAAGATTGATGTTTTGGATTACGTAGCGGGAAAGATTTAGTTGGCTAGTCTCATGGTCTGATAGTCGCCTGGTCTCATGGTCTGTAACCGACCATCAGACTAAGCGACTATCAGACTAAGCGACCACTTGACTACCCCCGATTGACCAGCCACACCCCAAAAATAATGATCGCGCCGCCGATGAGGGTGATTAACGTGATCGGCTCGTTGATCATCCACGCGGCCAGAATGGTCGTGATGAGCGGCTCGATGTTAATGAAGACTCCCAACTGCGAAGCCGGGATTTCCTGCAACGCGTCGTACCAGGCAATGTAGGCGAAGCCCGAACCAAAGATGCCAAGCGCCAGGATCGCCATCCAACCTTTGAATGTCAGCGCGGGGATTTCGCCCAGGCCTGGCCCGATGGTGAAAATCCAAATGCAGGTGAATAGCCAGCCGAAGAGCATCACGTAGAACATCATCCGCGCCGCGGGGTGACGCGCCAACTCGCGCCGCGAGAGGATGGTGTACACCGCCCAATTGAGCGCGCTGATGAGAATCAACAGGTCGCCGATCGCGCCGAATCCGCCCGTGAACAGCGAAGCCAGATTCCCGTCGCTGACGATCAACAACACGCCGAACGCGGCAACCGCAATTCCGCCCACGCGGAACCATCCCATTTTTTCTTTTAGGAATAGCCAACCGAGCAGGGCGGTGAAAACGGGAATGGTCGCCACGATCCAGGCTGTGTTTGTGGCGCGCGTTGTCTGGAGTCCCGTGGCCTGCAACCATTGATGGAACGTTACGCCGACAAAGCCAAGCAAGGCCAGCATCCCCAGATCGCTCGCGGCAGGGATGGCGAACTGTCGCCGCGCTAGAACCGTCGCGCCAAGGATGAGAACGCCGATCCCGAAGCGGATCCAGATGATCGTCGCGGGCGAGACTTCCGTCAGTGCGATCTTGGTGGCGACAAAGGTCGCGCCCCAGATGACGACGGAGAAGAGGGCCGAGATGGTGGGGAAGAGTCGGGAGCGTGACATGAAAAAAATCCTTCGGCGAAAAGGGAGTAAATAAATTGCTTGTTAAAAACTACTCACTGATTACTGAAAACTGCCCACTGCCTCACCCCGGCTTCACCCTCTGCGCTTCCAGCACATTCGAAATATTTTCGATCCGCGTCAAAATGCGGCTCAACTGCTTGATGTCCTTCACTTCCACGATCAGGCGCAGGTCGGCCATGCCGTCGGCCACCTTCACGCCCACGTCGGCGATGTTCACGCCTTCGGTGTTCAGCAGATTGGAAATGTCGCCCATCAGACCCGTGCGATCATAGGCCGAGATTTTGATCGGGACGGAATACGTCCGCACGTGCTCGCCCCACGAGACGCGCACCAGCCGCTCGCGGTCAATGATGCGTAGGATGTTGGGGCAATCCTGTCGGTGGATGGACGCGCCGCGTCCGCGCGTGATGAATCCGATGATCTGGTCGCCAGGCGTGGGGTTACAACATTTCGCCATCGTCGTCAGCAAACCCTTCAAGCCAACCACGTTGATTGATTCTGTGGACACCGCCTCGCTGGTGGGTGCGGCCGCCTCGAGCAGGTCATTGCCATCCTGCGACTCGGACAGGAAGTTGACGATGCGACTCAGCGAAAGGTCACCGCAACCGATATCCTCGTACATTTCGTCGGGTTGCTTGTAGCCCATGTTGCGGCCAAGCGTCTCGAAGTTGATCTCGCCCATCCCCAGCCGATGAAGTTCACGCTCGAGCAGGTCGCGTCCCGATGAAAGATTCTTTTCGTAATCTTCCTTCTTAAACCACGCTCGGATTTTTGACCGCGCTCGCTGTGTGCGGACGAGGCCGAGATTGACGTTTAGCCAGTCGCGACTCGGCCCGCCTCGCTTCGCCGTCAGGACCTCGACCTGGTCGCTCGTTTTCAAGGCCTGATCCAACGGGACGAGTTTCCCGTTCACTTTCGCGCCGCGGCAACGATGACCGATGTCGGTGTGGACGTGATACGCAAAATCAATCGGCGTGGAACCCGCCGGCAGGTCAATGATGTCGCCTTTCGGCGTGAAGATGTAGACGCGATCCATGAACACGTCGGACTTCATCCCGTCCACAAATTCCTGCGCGTCTTCCACGTCATGTTTCCAATCCATCATGGCGCGCAGCCAGGCCACGTGTTGCTCGAAGGCCATGTCGCGCGCTTTGCCTTCCTTGTAACGCCAGTGCGCGGCGATGCCCAACTCCGCGTTTTGATTCATCTCTGAAGTGCGGATCTGCACCTCCACCGGCCTGCCATCGTCGAAGATGACCGCCGTGTGCAGAGACTGGTAAAAATTGTCCTTCGGCGCGGCGATGTAGTCATCGAACTCGCCCGAGAGCGGACGCCAGGAAGTGTGGATCAGGCCCATCGTGGCGTAACACGCCGGAATGTCGGGGACGATGAGGCGCACGGCGCGGATGTCGCGCACGAGTTCAAAGGGCTTATCCTTGCGGATCATTTTTTTGTAGATGGAATAAATGTGCTTTGGTCGCCCGCTTGCCTCGACTTTGATGCCGTGCTTTTCGAGCATTCCACGAATCGCTTCAATAATGGACGTGATGCTGGCCTCTCGGTCGGGACGGCGTTCGGCCAGTTGGTCGGCAATTTCGCGATATTTTTCAGGGTTGGTATAGCGGAAGGACAGGTCTTCGAGTTCCCACTTCATTTGCCAGATGCCCAGGCGGTTGGCGAGCGGCGCAAAAATATCAAGAGTCTGTTGGGCGATACGCCTGCGCTTGGCTTCGGGCATGTGACCGAGGGTTTTCATGTTGTGCAGGCGGTCGGCCAGTTTGATGAGGACGACGCGCACGTCTTCGCCCATGGCGAGGAAGGTTTTGCGGAGCGTTTCCGACGCCAGATCCTGTTTGCGCTTGCGTTGACGCGCCGCGTCCGCTGTCCCATCCGAGGTGGAGCCGTCATTTTTCTCTTCGGCGTGCTGGTCGTCGCGCGAAACGCGCGGCAGTTTCGTCAGCTTGGTCACGCCGTCCACGAGCGTGGCAATCGTCTCGCCGAAGTCGACGCGGAGATCGTCCAGCGTGATATGCGTATCTTCCACCGTGTCGTGGAGCAATCCCGCGGCCACCACCTCGGGCGGCACACTCAAGTCCGAAAGGATGCGCGCCACCGCGATGCAGTGAGTCACATACGGTTCGCCCGAGACGCGCTTTTGTTCGGCGTGTGCCTCTTCTGCCACTCGATAAGCGCGCGCCACCAGTTCGCGATCCGCGACGGAGTAGGTGTCGGGTAGCGCTTTGAGCAGGTCTTCGATGACGGGGATATCGAGGGCTGTTTTCATGGCAATCATTGTAACGCAAACCAGGTTTCAGGATGCGTGGCTGAAACCTGGTTTGTGAAAATGATGGAGATAGGTTAGTGTTTGATCGCGTCGCGCAGTTCGTCGCGGATGTCCTGGGCGCGGCCAGCGACAAGGCCGAGGATGATGGCGAACACCGTCACGCCCACGGCCACCCAAAACGCCCATTCCGAATCCCAGAGGATCGGTAAAACAACCATCACGCCCACGCCAAACACCAACCCGGTGAACGGACTGCGGTAAATGTGGGGGATCGTCCGCCAGGCCTCGCCAAGCGTGTAGCGCTTCTTGCTGGCCTTGCGTTCCTTTTGTGCGGTCGTGCGCTGAAATTCCCTCTGCTTCACGAGCGGGTCGCGGTCGGTCAACTGCCGCTCGCGTAAACGTTTAAGTCGTTCCTGTTCGTTGCTCATCTTCGCCTTTCCCCCCTCTCCCAAAGTGGGAGAGGGGCCGGGGGTGAGGGCTACAATGTCTTTAGCAATGCCTGTCTGCTATTCCTCAAACGGTCTGAAATGATCTCGGTGATTCGGAGCATCACCTTGAATCCCGCTTCGGGATTCGCCTCCAATACCTGCATGAACTTATCAGCAGGAATGGCCACGAGATGGCTGTCTTCGTCGCAAAATGCGGAGGCGGTGTAGTGATTCGGCGCGACGACACCCGACCAGCCCAGCGTCTGGTTTGGGCGGCTGACAATGCTCACGGTGACAGATTCCGGCCGCGAGGTCAGGTTGACGCGCAGGGCGATGCTTCCCTTCACAAGCAGGTGCAATTTATTCGCCGTCTCTCCTTCGCGGAAAACGTAGCCATCCTTTTGCACGAAAACTTCCTCGCAGAGTTTGGCAACCTCCTCCAATACGCTTTTGGGAACCCCTTTGAACAGGTCGAAATTAGCCAGCGATTCCTTGGTGATCATTTTGCCTCCGATGATGTAAAATCGCCTCATTGTATTGCACGGGAGAAAAAATGTCCATCGTAAACAACGTGACTCGACTGCTGGACGCGCGCAAGATTCGCTATACGGCCTACGAAGTTCCCGCCGAGAAACTTGGCGCGCTCGAAACGGCTCGCATCCTGAACGTGGAGGCGGCCTCCGTATTCAAGACGATCGTCGTCACCCGCGAGAAACCGAAGAAGCCCCTGCTGGTCGTCGTCCCTGGCGACTCGGAAGTGGACTTAAAAAAACTGGCCGCCGCGCTCGGCGAGAAGAAGGTCTTTCTTCCCACCGAGCGGGAGGCCGAAGCGTTGACTGGGTTGCAGGCGGGCGGCATCTCTCCGCTCGCGCTGATCAACAAAGGCTTTCAGGTGGTGATCGATTCGTCCGCGCAGGCGCTGGGCGAGATCAACGTCTCTGGCGGACAGCGCGGCCTCAACATCAAACTCAGCGTGGGCGTGCTGGCGAAATTGGTGAATGCGCGGTTCGCGGAGGTAGGTAAAACGTAGACACGTAGAAAAGTCCCTACGCGTCAAACTCCGCCACCTTCTCCCCATTGATCCAAATCGTGTAATGCCCTGCGGGGAAACTGCCGAGGGGGATGTTTTCGGAGAACGGCTGGATTACTTCCGCGCACATCGTATCGGGCGCGACCACTGAATACAGGTCTATCAGGATTTTGTTTTCCTTGTCAGGCGGGTTGACGTTCACGCGCAGATGGTTGCAGGGCGTGGGCAGGTCGCCGTTGACGACCAGAGTGAATTGAAGAGGAAAACTCTCCATCGTGAGCAGGTCGGTGGACGTGATGAAGGCGTTTTGTTGCAGGAGGTCTTTATCCTGCGGACGCGGAATGGTGTTGTCGAATTTTATGGGCGCGGTAGGGGCATCGCTGACGACGGGTTGGTTAGGGTCGCTGGCAGAGGGGGCGCAGGCCGCGAGAAGCGCGAGAGCCAATAGGAAGGGGATGATTCGTTTCATGTTAGTCTCCTTGGGGATTTCTTTCCTTCTTTGCTGACGGTTTGGATTCTTTGAAAGTTCCCGTCAGAATTTAAAAGGATGTTTCTCACATTGAAGTTTTGCCCGCAGACTGCTAGAATCACATCATGCGAATTAATGTTAAATTGATTGCCAACTACCAAAGTCTGCTTCCTGCTGGGACGATTGGAAATACCATCGAGCTCGAAGCCCCCGCGGGCATCTCTGTTTTGCAGGTTCTCACCCCATTTGGCGTTCCACTGGACGATACGAGCGTCATCGTCCTGAACGGCTTGACTGTTGACCTCAACACCCCCGTCTCCGAAGGCGATACTGTCGCCGCGTTTTCGGCGATTGCGGGAGGATGAATAAAACGTAAAAAATAAAATGTAAGGAGATTCCATGAACGGCTGGCACGGACGATTACTACGCATCAACCTCACGACCCAAACGACCTCCATCGAGACCATTGACCCCCAAGTCTGCCGCGACTTCATTGGCGGACGCGGCGTGGCGATGTGGTACATCTCGAAGGAAGTGGACCCGCAGGTGGATCCGCTTTCGCCTGATAACAAACTCGTCTTCGCGGCGGGACCGTTGACCGCGACGCCCGCCCCGACGGGGAATCGCTACATGGTCGTCACCAAGTCCCCACTGACGGGCGCGCTGGCGCATTCCAATTCGGGCGGCGAGTTTCCCACCTGGATGAAGCGCACGGGATTCGACCTGTTCATCTTCGAGGGCAGGGCCGAAGGGCCAGTCTACGTTTGGGTGGACGAGGACCGCGTCGAGGTTCGCGCGGCCGCGCATGTTTGGGGCAAGGATACGCACGAGACGACCGACATCCTCAAGGCGGAGACGTCTGACGAGGCGCGCGTCGCATGTATCGGTCCCGCAGGCGAGAATCTCGCGCTGATGGCTGCCATCATGAACGACAAGCATCGCGCCGCGGCGCGTTCGGGAGTCGGCGCGGTGATGGGGAGCAAGAATCTCAAAGCCGTGGTGGCGATGGGAAATAAAAATCCCGACCTTCACGACCCGACCGCCATGCGCGATGTGAGCGTGGATACGTCCAAGAATGTGGGCGCGGATGTGAAGAAGGGCTCGAACATGCGCATTTACGGAACGTCGTACGTGCCGCAGGTGACCAACACGCTCGGCATTTTCCCGACCAATAATTTTCAGCAGGGCACGTTTGAGCATACGAAAAACATTGACGGCGACGCGCTTAAGAATCAATATTTGATCCGTCACACGCCATGCTATCGCTGTCCGCTTTCGTGCGGACGGTTGACCGAGGTGCCCGATGGCAAGTACAAGGGCAAGGGTGAAGGTCCCGAATACGAGACGATCTCCTCGCTCGGTTCAGGATGCGGCGTGCATGACCTGGCCGCGCTTGTCAAGGCGAATTATCTGTGCAATGAATACGGCATGGACACCATCGGCACGGGCATGACGATCGCCGCCGCGATGGAAATGTACGAGAAGGGCTACATCCCCGAAAGCGTGATCGGCCAGCCGCTGAAATTCGGCGACCACGACGCGATGATCGACATGATCAAGAAGATGGCGCATCGCGAAGGTTTTGGAAACGATCTCGCGATGGGCAGTTATCGCCTGTGCGAAAAGTACGGACATCCCGAGATCGCGGTGACCACGCGCAAACAGGAATTCCCTGGCTATGACCCGCGTGGCTCGCAGGGCATGGGCTTGTTGTACGCGACGTCCAACAAGGGCGCGTCGCACATGGAAGGCGATGTGGCTTACGAGGAAGTCTTCGGCGTGCCAGTGAAGGAGAATCCGCTTTCGACCGATGGCAAGGCGGAACTCGTCAAGCACTTCGAGGACGCGTTCGCGCTGATTGACTCTTCGGGGCTGTGCGTGTTCGTCGCCATCCGTTACGTGTTCAGCAAGGATCGCCTGATCTTCCCGCAGAGACTCTCCGAGATGATGAACTTCACCACAGGCGCGGGTTACACGCCCGAAGAGATCATGAAAGCCGCCGAGCGCGTCTACAACATTGAGCGCTTGTTCGTTCTCAAGGCCGGCTCCACGGAGGACACCCTTCCGTACCGCATGTTGCACGAGCCGCTCCCCGATGGTCCCGCCAAGGGCAAGGTGGTGGAACTCGACAAGATGCTGCCCGAGTTCTATCAACTCCGCGGCTGGGACGAGAAAGGCTGGCCAACGAAGGAGAAGTTGGAAGAGTTGGGATTGACGATGTAAATGAGAAGCCCCGAAGGTTCACGAGACCTTTGGGGCTTTTCGTATCTCCCCTCTCTCGATTTTTGGGAGCCCCACAGGGCGCTTCGCGAGGGGGCCGGGGGAGGGCTGCTTGTCGTGCTGACAACCTTTGCGTGCACAAAAAACCTTTCGGGCAATGGAAACAAGATATAATGCATCAGATTTATAGGCAATCAAGTCAGCGCAGGCTGATCGCGAAGCATCCCTCTGGGACTTTGTAACCGTTGAGGCGATTCCCTGGCGCCGTGCGGCTTAAGCCGTACCAAGGCAGGTGTAAATCGCCGACCTTTATTGTTACAGGATCAGGTGATGACCGAAAACAACCCATCCGCCAATAAAACGCACGTCTTCATTTCCTATGCTCACGAGGAGAAGGAATTTGTACGCAAGTTTCACGATGGCTTGATAAAAAAGGAGATGGATGTCTGGGTGGACTGGCAGGATATCCCTCCCGCCGCCGATTGGCGCGCCGAGGTCAAACGCGCCATCGAAGCGGCCGACGCGTTTTTATTTCTTCTCAGCCCAGGTTCGATCACGTCCAAAGTTTGCGGGGAAGAGCTGGAATGGGCGCTGAAGCACAACAAGAAATTGATTCCCGTAGTCATCGTGCCTTTGCCCAGCGGCGCGCCCATGGACAAGCGACTGCGCGTCCCCAACTGGATTTACATGCGTCCGACCGACACTTACGACGACGCCTTCCGCGCCCTTTTGGAAGCGATCAACACGGACCTGGAGTGGGTGCGCCAACATACCCGCATCCTGCAACGCGCCTTGGAGTGGGACGCGAAAAAGCGGAATTCCAGTTATCTTCTCTATGGTTCCGACATCGAAGAGAGCGAACGCTGGCTGGGCGCGTCCGCGATGACGGCGGCGTTAAGCGTCTCGCCTGTGCAGGTGGAATTCATCCAGGCCAGCCGAAAGGCGGCAGGACAGCGTCAACGCAACATCATCATCGGCATCGGCGTCGCGCTCGTGGTCAGCATCGCGCTGGGGTTGGTCGCGCTGGGGCAGAGAAACCTTGCAATTGCCAATGAGATTTTGGCCGAACAAAATGCCGCGTTCGCTCAACAACAGAAGGAAGTTGCCGAACAACAGCGCGCGCTTGCTTTAGAACAGAAGGGGATTGCGGAAGAACAACGCGCCGTTGCAGAACGAAACGAAGCCACCGCCAAAGCCCAACGCAGTGTGGCGAACGCGCAAATTTATCAGAGCCGCGGCGGCTTTTTGGATATCAGTACCCTGCTCGCTGTCGACGCGTGGAAGCGGGCGGAGGCATCCAAAGCCGCGGGCGTGCAAAGTCAGGCGGGAAATATTCTTCGTCGCAACCTGAGCTTTTTGACCGCGCCGCTTTCTCAACAGAAACAGGCAAAATCCATTTGGAGCATCGGCGCTAGCGCCGACCGTTCCGTGTTTGTCACGTCCAGCGAGGATGGGACGGCCTGCGTCTGGAACGCGGACGATGGTTCGAAAAAATATTGCGTGGAGCATGGCGACGTTGTTACCATCGCGCGCTTCGGCTTGAACGATCAATTCCTTTTCACAGGTGGCGAAAATGGAAAAGTGAATGTCTGGAGCGCCGACACTGGCGAGCCTGTCCGCGCCTTCGATTACCAATCTCCCGTTTGGGATTTGGCGATCAGCCCCAACAATGAATGGCTCGCGGTCGGACTCGATAGCGGCGTGGTCAACATTTATATCCTGGCCGATCTCGACCGCCAGCCGTTCCGAGTGACGATGTCCAGTAGCGTGTACACCACTGTCTTTTCTCCCGATAGCAAATGGTTGGGCATCGGCACAGCCGCGGGCGAAGTCCGCTATTGGAATTTACAGGAACAGTTTTATACGGTGGGGCCTTCGCACAAGAACGCGATCCTCACGATCTCGTTCAGCCCCAACAATCAATTCGCTCTTTCCTCTGGGGCAGATAGCACCGCGCGTCTCGCTCAATTGGTGGACGGCGGACAAAAATTTATCATGCCGCATGGCGACTGGGTGGAAGACTCTGCCTTCTCGCCCGATGGCAAATGGTTCGTCACCGCCTCGGATGACAACACCGTGCGCGTGTGGGACACGGCCACGGGCAAAGAAATCCGCCGCATGGCGCACGCCGATTTCGCGCAAGCCGTCAACGTCAGCCCCGACGGGCGTTGGATCGCATCCACGGGCAAAGACAAAACCGTTCGTGTTTGGGAGGTTGCCACGGGCGCGCAGGCGTTGGAGATTCCCCTCTCAGCCAGGGGCTGGGCGTTGGATTTCAGCGCCGACGGAAAAATTTTGCTCACCGCCGACGACGAAGGCAACGTCCAGCGTTGGGACGTCTCCTCGCTTGCGGCGCGCGTGGGCTACCTCGAATTTCCCGAATATGTGCGGCTGGCAATTTTCAGCCAGGACGGAAACTCGCTATTCGTCAACACGGACGACAAAAAAATCTGGCTGGTCGGCGCGGAAAAAAGCCAAACCGATCACGCGGGCGCCAGCGGCAAGGCGGTTCTTTCAACTCCCGACCTCTCTTATTCGATGACGATCAGCGCCAACGCCGAGTGGGTCGCAGTCGCCATTCCAAACAACAACGAAGTGATTCTGCAAAGCCTCACCGCTCCGAAAGAAGAACCGCTCGTCATCAACTCGGTCGGCGGCCTCCACGAAATTGCGTTCAGCCCCGATAGCCTATGGCTTGCCACCACGGGCGATGACGGCGTCACCATTTGGGACGTGGCCGCGCTTTGGAACAACGTCGAGCCGATGCAACTCTTCACGCTCGAATCCGACCCCGTCTACTCTATGACGTTCAGCCCCGACGGAAAACGACTGGCCGTCGGCGGGACGGACCAGACCGCGCTCTGGGACCTCTCCACCCGAAAACTCATCGCGTCACCCTTACCCCAGGGCGGGAACCTCATCTCCGGCCGTTTCAGTCGGGACGGCGCCTGGCTCGCCACGGGAAGCGCCAGTGGCTCGGTCTACGTTTGGGATGTGGACAGCGCCGAGCAGGGTCAGCCCGCTTTCCGTTTTGACGTGAACGGGCAGGCCATGTCCCTTGCGTTCAGCCCGAGTGGCGACTATCTCGCGGTTGGCAGTTCGGACGCGTTCGCCTACCTGTTCGACCTTCCGCGTGGCGAGGAAGTCGCGCGCCTCCCACATGTGGACAAAGTCACCAGCGTAGATTTCTCGTCTGACGGCAAAACCCTCGTCACCGCCGCGCGCAAGGTAGTCGAATTTTGGGACGTCGCCTCCATCCCCTTCACCCGCGCCGACGATCTGATCTCAACCGCCTGCCGCCGCCTGACCGAAAATCTAAACAACACGATTTGGGCGCAACTCTTCCTCAACGAATCCTACCAGCCCATCTGTCCCGACCTGCCGATTGGAAATTAATTTCGCTACTGCCCACCACCCGTCATTGCGAGCGCTCTTCGCGACACTTGCACCGCACTGCGTTTGGTGCAGTGCAGGTGAGCAATCCCCGCGCCACGAGAGGAGATTGCTTCGTAGGGAAAAGCGCCCTCCTCGCAATGACGGAGGAACTTGCGATTTATGAAACAGCAAAAAGAGGAATCTGCCCATGACAAAAAACACACCATCCCCCACCTCCATCCTGGACCTCGCCTGGAGATACTACGCCCAATTGGACGAGGGCGAACAAACCCGCTCAGATACGCAAAAGCGCGTATACCGCTGGGTGATTTTGTTGGGCTTCTTTGCCACCCTGTTCGCCATCCTGACCGAAGTGTATCCGGAGAATTGGCCGGGGTTCGGCTACGACGCCATCAAAGTATTATTGATCGTTGTTCCGATTGCAAGCTCCATGCTGGCGGCCTACTCCAATAAATTTTTTGGCAAGGGCGATTGGCTGGTGATGCGCGCGGGCGCAGAGGAAATCAAGAAGGAAATTTACACCTTCCGAACGATCCTCAAAAACGATCCAAACCGCCGCGCGTGGTTGGAGCAACGTCTCGCCGATATTTTGCGGAGCGTGCAACGCAGTATGGGCGGGGAATTCGTGATGGAGCAGTATCAAGGCCGAGTGCCGCCGCGTTACGACCCGAACGATCCCGAAGACGATGAAGGCTTCAATGATTTAAATGGCGATCAATATCTCAAGCTTCGCCTGCTCGATCAGTTGAAATGGCACAACAAAAAGACTCTTCGTTATCAGTTTGAGCGAAAGCGTTTGCAAGTATTGATTCTTGCGGCAGGCGGCGCGGGATCTCTACTGGCGGCCTGGCCGCTGGGACCCTCGCTTGGTTTGTGGGTCGCTCTCACGTCTTCGATCGCGGCGGGATTTCTTTCCTGGCAACAACTGCGAAATCTCGATTCGATCATCAGAAACTTCAGCAAGGTCGTGATCGAATTAACCATCATTCATAGCCACTGGGAGAATTTGAGTCCCTATGATCGCACAAACTCGGAATTTTTCAAGATGGTTTTCTACACCGAAAATATTCTTTGGTCGCAAAATTCCGAATACGTGAAGTCTATGCAGGCCGCCATCACTGAGTCGGCGTTCGAGAAAGGCTCGGGAGTCATTGACCGCGCCATCCAGGAGTCGATGGACGCGCAGGAGAGCGAGGACGCGTCCGCCGCGGAAAGCGCGTCCGAAGTCCCCATCCCCGAGGCGAGGGTGGTGGATACCAGCAAAGTCCAGACGGTGGCGCAAACCCTGATAGAACTGGCGGAAGCAGTAGCTCCTGAATCCGCCGCACCGAAAGAAACTCCCCCGCAAGAAGCGCCGACGACAACGAACTAAAATTTGCAGATAAAGGTTTGCGAAAATAATAGTGGATTCCGTCATTGCGAGCGCTCTTTGCGAAGCAATCTCCGCTTATGGCAAGGGGACTGCTTCGTCGGGAAGATCACCCTCCTCGCAGTGACGGAATTTATGGTCACTCGACGGGTTTCATTATTTTGCCAACTTTTTTTGCATCGTACGCCCAGATCTCGCCCGCCACCCCTTTAGCAAGGTAATAATCCCCCGCGCGGACGGTGTTCGTGCCCTCCAGACTCACCACGGTCACCTCACGATCGGGGTCGCCGTCGGTCAACTCGGTGAGCGGAGCCAGCCAGGAGATGGCGCGCTTGATGCACACGCCAGGGCGGATCACCTCGTAACTAGCCTCGAAGATCGCCGCGTCTACAGGCCAGACGAATTCTGGCGTGTCCATTTCGCTGATGAGGATATCGCCGCGCTTGACGGTTAAGACCCGACCGCTCCGCGTCTCGATGACGCGCGTCTGCGGCTGTCCCTCTTCGGGGAGAAACGGAATCATCCTGCGTTCCCTCGCGGCGCGATAGGGTTTGAAGGGAAGTTTCTCGAGGATGAGATCGTTAGAAGTAATGATAAGGGGTTTGGGCATTCGGAAATTGTATCAGGGAAAAATATTTAGGAATTAAACATCGTTTTTACGTCTTCTAAAGTTGACAAAAACTTCCGATACGCGACCGTCTCATTCAAAATCCCGCGCAGAGCCACGAACAACTCCGCCTGCAAATATGGATTCTTCTCCTGCGCCTCTTTCGTCAACGTGACATCATCCTCATCCACCTCCACGCTCAATTGACCTCCCGCGGCCAGCCACTCCAACCCCACGCGGATGGCGCTCTCCCGCGCGGCGGACGCGGCGGCCAATTCGCTCACCGTCGTCTTTCCGCCGCGTTGATTGACGACATATTTGCACAGCCCCGCCAGGTACGTTAGAAACTCATCGGGTCTTTGCTCCAGCGGGCGCTTCGCAAACACGTACACAATTTTCGGCTGTACGATCTCCAGCGCCTTTCGCAACTCCGCAGGCGATGGGGGAGTGGTGTAGATCGTCAGTTCGTCGGCGGGCTTCAATTCCAGGCGCGTCACTCCCGCCGCTCGGTCGGGACCCTCCGCCCAAATTAAAGTGGAAGGTTGAAGGTTTAAAGTTGAAGATTGTAAGCGCATATCTCGAATATCGAATTTCGATGATCGAATTTCGATGACCTTTTCCTCCACCAACCGAAATTCCTGGAACTGCGTCGTCACCTGTCTCTGCCCGCGATACGAACTGCCGCGCACCGTAAACGCCACGTCCACTTTGCTCCCCGCCTCGGGCAACTCTCCGCCCGCGCCGCCCCACCACAACAAACTCTGCGCGGCGCCGTTTTCATCCTCCACGTTCAGCCGCAGATGCTCTTTCGTTTTTCCGATCGCCGATGCAGACTTGAACGTGACCGCTCGCGCCGCCAACGTCAATTCGGGATTCCCCGCGCCGAACGGAGCGAGCATTTCCAACTGATCGGCCAACTCAAGCGTGACCTCCTCCAGCCCGACCCACGCGTCGATCTGCAACGTCGCTTCTTCTCTGACCTTTGCGCCGAGTTGCCCTTCGACGGCTTTTCCCAACCCGCGGCGAAACTCCGCCAACCGCGCCGCCTCCAGCGACATCCCCGCCGCCATGGGATGCCCGCCGAAGCCGCGCAGAATCTCCTTCTGCGTCGCGATGGCCTCCGTGATGTGGAGTCCCTCTACCGAGCGCGCCGACCCGCGCAAGATGCCATCGTCCGATTCGCTGAACAGGATGGCGGGCTTGTGATATCTATCCACTAATTTATTCGCCACGATTCCCACCACGCCGCCAGGCCAGTTGGGATGCGATAGTACGATGACAGGCTCCTCCAGCAACGCAGGTTCGGCGCGCAATTTCGCCTCCGCCGCTTCGTAAACTTGACTGGTTAGCATACGCCTCCGCGCGTTCAGCCCCTCGATCTGCGCGGCCAGCACGCGCGCACGCGGCGGATCATTGGTGAGCAACAATTCCACCGCGGGATTCGCGTCTCCCAACCGCCCCAGCGCGTTAAGCCGCGGCGCAAACGTGAAGCCGATCGTTTCCTCGGTCAGCGTGTCCATGCTCGCGCCCGCCAGATCCGCGATCACGCGCAACCCAAGCCTCTTCGTCTCGCGCAGTTTCTGGATTCCTTTTTGTGCCAGCGACCGCGTCTCTCCCTTTAACAGCGCCACATCCGCAATCAAACCGAGGGCAACAAGATCTAGTAATTCGATATTCGATATTCGATGTTCGATGTTCGATGTTCGAGTATCGAATATCGCCTCCGCAAACTTATACGCCACTCCCACGCCCGCCAAATTCGCGAGCGGATGATCTTTGGGCAGCATCTTCGGGTTGATGATGGCCTGCGCGTTCGGGAGCGTCTCGCCCAGATCGTGATGGTCGGTGACGATCACGTCCACGCCGCGCGAGTTGGCGTAATCTATCGCTTCGTGCGCGGTGATACCCGTATCGCAAGTGACGATGAGCGTCGCGCCGTTGTCAATAATGGGCTTGAGACTCTCTACATGGACACCGTGACTCTCCTTGCCGCGGATCGGAACGTAATACACCACCTTCGCTCCGATCGAGCGCAACTTTTGCACAAGCAGGGCGGTGGATGTTTGTCCGTCCACATCAAAATCCCCCCAGACACAGATGGTTTCGTTTCTGCGCGTAGCCAGATTGACACGATTTACGGCCTCGGAAATTCCTCCTTGCGAGGCTGATTCAATGTTTGGATACGGCGTCGGCGGAATCTCATCGGGGTGGAGGAAGGCGCGGGCGGAGGAAACGTCGGTGAGGCCGCGCCCCGCCAAGGTCCGCGCGAGGAGCGGGGGGAGGTTTAATTCCTCCAACGATGCGGGGATGTCAATGGGAGGAGGATCAATCCAGCGAGTCATAGGGCAAGGGTATCGTGTTGGGAGGTTGCTGTCAAGATTCCCTCTTGTAACTTGTCTCTAAATCACTATAATAATTACAGACAAATTAACCGTTGCAGAGAACGTTGCGCGCGGATTTCAATCAAAATAATGTTGTCGCCGCTGTCTTGCTGGCAGCGGCATTTTTGTTTTCCAGCCTGGCGCTCAGGCATTTCTCGTGAAAGGAGAAAAACATGTTTGGAAGCAAGTCGAAAAGGGTCCTGACCATTCCGCTTGCCATTGTGGCGATTTTTGCTTTGGCATTGAGCGGTCTCTCGGTCGGGCCTGCGCTGGCAGATGGCCCGGTCTTGTTTGGCGACGCGGGAGACGCGCGTCCCGCTTTGGTCAGGCCGAACGAGGCACAGGTTATTCGGTCTCGATATGTGTTTGTGAACACCGGCATCTTGTTTGGCGATAGCGGAAAATCCCTGGGCAAAAAGGAGTTGCCGCAGGTTACGCTCAATCTGTTTTCCAACGCAACGTACACAGGCGTAGTGACAAACGCCTACATGGATCGCTGGGCTTCGTACTGGATCGGGAGGCTCAAGGGTGTGGCGAATGGCTACTTCTACCTAACGGTGGCGGATGGCGTTTTCATCGCGCACATCGCCTCGCCGCGCGGCGTTTACGAAGTCTCCTGGGCGGGAGATGGACTCTATAAAGTGATCCAGATTGATCAATCGAAGTTCGTGGATCACGACCCCTCCGCGACTTTCGCCGAGTCAGGCAAGATCCTGCCCGTTGGTTCCCTCGGCCCGACAGCAGATTCGGGTTCCTTCATTGACATTATGGTGGCCTACACAGACGATGCCCGCGCCGCGGAAGGCAGTACAGCCGCCATGAAATCGCGCATCGCTCTCGCGGTAGCGGAGACGAACCGTTCCTATGCCAATTCTGGCGTTCTTACGCGTCTGCGCCTGGTGCATGTGGAGGAGTACGCCTATGTAGAGACCGGGAGCCTGAATACCGACTTAACCCGCTTCCGCACTAGTGGAGATGGGTTCTTCGACACCATTCACAGCCTGCGTAACACCTATGGCGCTGATTTGCTCGGCCTGATCGTGGAGAACGGCGGCGCGTATTGCGGCCTGGCCTCGACGATCATGGCGACATCCACCACGGCCTTTCAAGTGACCGATCGCGGTTGCGCCACGGGTTACTATTCCTTCGGCCACGAGTTTGGTCACCTGCAAGGGGCGCGGCACGATACTTATGTGGATCCCACCAATACGCCTTACGCGTATGGGCATGGATACGTTCACCCGCAAACCAATGATGTGAACAAACGCTGGCGCACCATCATGGCTTATAACGACCGGTGCTCCTCGTGGGGCTACAATTGTACCCGCCTGCAATATTGGTCCAACCCCCACTACATCTATCTTGGAGATGTAATGGGCGTGGTGGGTACATCCGAGGACCATAGGGCGTTGACCAACACGGCCTACACCATGGCGAACTTCCGTTCATCCGTCATTGACGGGAATTTCACCTCCAACTTCATTGACACAGACGACGATTGGTCTGGGATCGCGGGAGCCTGGGCCTTGAGTAGTGGCGCTTACTATCGGACCACCGGTCTCGCCAGTCTCTTCAGTTCGGCCGCGCCCACTGGCAATTACGGCGACCTGACGTTTGAAGTCAAAATGAAGCGCACAGGAACCTGCACTTCTTGTGCGAATCACATCTCGATTCGCGGCGCTCCCTATCCGCTCGATGGTTCGAAGCGCTGGAACAGGGAATATAAATTCGCCTACAACAACGCGGGTCAATACTCGATTTGGGAGGTGAACGGGGCCAGCGTGGTTGCCTTGAAAAATTGGACCGCAAGCGCGTCCATCGTCGTGAACAACTGGAACACGCTCAAGGTAGTTGCGGTTGGTTCTTCGCTCAAGTTATACATCAATGGTGCGCTGGTCTGGTCTGGCACAGATACCAGCCTTTTGGCTGGAAAGGTGGGGCTTGGCATGTACCGCGACGCCGCGGCCGGCACGTTGTATATAGACTGGGCGAAACTGACCAACACCCCCACAGCCGATTTCAACCCCAACGAGGCGGTTACACCCGGAGTTGAACTTGTCGGCGGAGACGATATGCGCGGGCCGTAAACCCATCGCTGAAAGAGTATTCACGAGCGTAAACAAAAGACAGCCGAGGCGCGCCGCCTCGGCTGTCTTTTATGGAATTTGCGCGATTACGGTTGCGACCACGCCCAGCCGAGATAGCGCGGCGAGAGGTTACAGCGCGTGAAGTCCACGTGGATGCGGTAATTTCCACTGGACGTTGGCGTGAACTCGATGATTTCGAAGGTGTTGTCCCAGCCGTAGGAACTCGCAATGAGCGTATTGCTTGGACTGTAAATTTGCATGTCCAGGTCGGCGCTGGGTTTCAACGCGTACGATGGATAACTTGTGTTTTGATCCCACACGATTACGATGCGCGCTTTGAAGCCGTGATAAAGATAGATGGTGGCAATATCGAGAT
Source organism: Chloroflexota bacterium (assembly GCA_016234485.1). Taxonomy (GTDB): domain Bacteria; phylum Chloroflexota; class Anaerolineae; order Anaerolineales; family Villigracilaceae; genus Denitrolinea. Next base: position 59,595 of record JACRBL010000067.1, on the reverse strand, counting down.
TGGTGGGCGTAGCGCAGGTGTAGTTTATGCCGCCCCAGCCGCCGAAGATGGTGTTGTTGCGCGCCACGGTATCCGCACCCGGCGCCCAAACGCCGCCCGCCCCGTCCACGTCGCTCAGACGCGTATCGCCTTCCTTGTTTTGGTTGGCCGTCGCCATCAGGATCGCTTTGGTGGATTCAGGCCAGGCCTTGAGCGCGGGGTTGCGCTGATACATCAACGCAGTGATGCCCGTGACCATGGGCGCGGCGTAACTTGTGCCTGTGCCGATGTCCCCCGTCCACGGCGATGAGATGGTTGTGGATTTGATGTTGGTTCCAGGCGCGACCACCTCTGGTTTTTCGCGGTCGCCGCGCGCGGAGGTGGGGTCTTTCCAACTTGAATCGGCTTGCATCAAATCGTCCAATGCGGAGACTGTATTTTTGTCGTCGTAATTTCCGACCGAGAGCGTGTTGTAGCCCAAACCTGGCGGCGTCACCCAGCCGTCTCCTGCGCCGCGGTTGCCAGCCGATTTGATGACGAGGTCGTGGAACACAAACATCACGCGGTCGTAAAATTTATCGAGCGCGCCGGGCGCGTGATTGCTCCCGCTATACCAACTCAGGCTGATGGTCTCGGCGCCCCAGTCCAGGCCGCGGTTGGTCATGGTTTGCATGTCGGCGTTGGTGATGCCGCAACCCATCCAAAGCCTCGTGTCGGGGGCAATGCCTTTGATGGTCGTGTCGCGGCTTCGGATGATGCCCGCGATGCCGGTGGCGTGCGCGCTGATGGGGCAGGCAACAAAGTTATCGCGCGTGATGCCCTGCAAAAATGGATTGCTCGCTTTGGGCATTCCGTTGTATTCGAGAACCGCGATTTTCGATCCCGCGCCCGTGATGCCCCTCGATTGGACGATGTGCGCGCCGATGGCTTTGCGCGCCACGTTCATTTCGTCCGCGGGATGCGCGGCGAGATGGATCATTTCCACCTCGGCGCGGCGGGCGTACAGGCGGATCATTCGGACGGGGAGGCGGACGTTGACCAGCGGCGCGATCGCGCTGGCCGACGCCTCAAACCCCGCGCGTCGCATCTCCTCGACAATCGGCCGCGTGACTGTTTCGACGCGCGCGGACTCGTCCATGAGATTCGCTGTCTCTTTAGCCTCCCACGCCGCGGCGTCGAAGGATGATGCGTTGGGAGCGGAGGCGAACTGTCGCTGGATGGCGTCCCTTTCGGCGCGGGTCATGTCGCTTGTCCCAGCCTGCGCGGGTGGGATGATTTCTGGCTTGGCGGGCGCGGCGTCTGGTTCGGTCAGCGTGAGCCAGATGTTCACTTCGATGAGTTCGTCGGGAGTTTTGCCCGCGAGGGCGCGCAGTAGTTCGCGATCCATTTTGCCGAATTTGTTTTGGTAGGCGGCGAGTTCGGCTGTGTCCAGTTCGTCCACGTTGACTTGGTTGCCCTGCTCGTCGAGCGCGATGGCATGAGTGGAGCCGCGCGCGTCTACGAATTTGTATTCGTGGATGACCAGCCCCAGCGTTGGGTAACGCACGGTGGCGGCGCGCCCGGCCAGGGTCAGGGTGGGGGCGGGGACGGCGAGTCTTTGGGCGAGGGTCGCTTTGGCGAGGGAGGCGAAGTCCGTTTTGCCCGAAGCGCCGAAGGTCGTCAGTAGGAGGAAGCAAAAAGAGATTGCCAGCGAGCGTGTCAGTCGTTTTTGAATCATAGGAGTAGTCCTTTTGTGCCATCCAAATTAAGGAATTGTTGTATTTACAATTAGGACACGTTTAGTGTAAAATGATAACACCTTACAGAAATGAAAGTACAGCGTGCATTTCATTTATGCGTGTTGATCTTTCTGCTGGTTGGCTGTAAGGGGGAACCCGCAAACGCAGTCGAGCCTTTCGCAGTGTCTCAACCTACATCTATTATGGGAACTTCCGATAATCACTCGATTTTTCTGGATACCGATGCCGTGCTACCCGCGTCCACCGACGGGCATGTGGAACGATGGCGGGCGGTGAAGATCAATCTCGCGCTTTTGATTGATGAGGCGGGGCAGGCGCGCGCTGTGAAGGAATTTACGATCAACCTGTTCCCCGATGTGACGTACGTTGGGGTAATCGAGCAGGTGGAGCAGGCGGGGGATGTGGTTTCGTGGTCGGGTCATCTTAAGGGCGTGGAATTGAGTTATTTTACAATGGTTTATACGAGCGGCGCGTTTATGGGGCATTTTGCCAGCCCGCTTGGAGTTTACGAGGCGGCGTTTGCGCGAGACGATATCTATCGCGTGATCCAAATTGATCAGAGTAAATTTCCAGGAGGTGAAGGGTAATCAATCAATAAAAAAATGTCACAGTTATCAGCCAACTCAACATTGACTTAATAAGGAGAATCCAATGACTACTCGGAGTCGCGTCAAGATGACCCTCTTGACCATCGTTTTGATCCTTTCCCTCACTTTTAGCGCCACCGCGTTCGCGCAGGATGGCGACGGAAGTTTGTTTGGCGATGCTGGCGCTTATGATGTGAACGCCCGCCCGCTCGAATCGCATCAGATGCGCGCCCGCTACGTGACGGTGAACGCCGCCATGCTGTTCGGCGCGGACGGGAAGCAACTTGGCAAGGGCGCTCTGCCTGAAATCAAGTTGAACATTTTCGAAAACGCCAATTACACCGGCCGCGTTACCCGCGCCTGGACGGATCGTTGGGGTTCCTATTGGACGGGCAAATTGAACGGTGTGCCGGGCGGATACTTCTTCCTGACGGCAGTGGACGGAGCGTTTATGGCTCACGTCGCTTCGACGAAGGGAGTCTATGAAGTGGCTTATACGCCCGAAGGGATGTATCGCGCCATTCAGATTGACCAGTCCAAATTCGTGGATCACGACCCCGCCGCGACTTTTGAAGCCTCTGGCGCGATCCCGTCTGAGGATGCGCTCGGCCCTAGCGCAGATAGCGGCGCACGCATAGACATTCTGGTGGCTTACACCGACGATGCCCGCGCGGCCGCCGGCAGCACCGCCGCCATGAAGGCCCTCATCCTGACGGCCTTGAACGAGACCAACGCGGCCTACGCCAATTCGGGCGTGACCACCCGCCTGCGCCTAGTGCATGTGGAGGAATACTCCTACGCCGAAACAGGCAACATGAGCACCGATCTCTCGCGCTTCCGCGGCACCGCCGACGGTTATATGGACGCCGTCCACACCCTGCGCAACACCTACGCGGCGGACATGCTCGGCTTGATCGTGGCGAACGGCGGCTCGTACTGCGGCCTGGCTTCCACCATCATGGCTACCGATACCACCGCTTTCCAGATTACAGACAACGGCTGTGCCACCGGTTACTACTCCTTCGCGCATGAGTTTGCCCACTTGCAGGGCGCGCGCCACGATACCTACGTGGATCCGAGCAACACGCCCTACTCGTACGGACATGGCTATGTCCACACCGGCGCGGATGCTTACAATCGCTGGCGCACGATCATGGCCTACAATGATAAGTGCTCTTCGCTCGGCTATTCCTGCACGCGCGTTCAGTACTTCTCGAACCCCGCCAAGACCTATCACGGCGCGGCGACAGGCACTGCCAGCACCAAGAACTATCTGGTGTTGAACAACACCGACACCACCGTGGCGAGTTTCCGCACCGAGATCATCGGAGAAGACTTCTACAGCTCCTTCGCTGGCTCATCCGCGGGCTGGTCGTCAGTTACGGGTAGTTGGGCGCTCGCAGGCGGAACCTACTTCCAGTCCAGCGGTTTAGCCAACACTGGCGCGTCTACGAAGCATACCAACACGCACGGCGATGTAACTTTTGAAGTGCGTATGAAGCGCACCGGCTCGTGCACCTCCTGCGCCAATCGCATCATCATCCGTGGGACGCCCACTAGCCTGGTCTCGACGAATTGGTGGAAGCCCTCCTATGTATTCCAGTATGGGAACAATGGACAGTTCTCCATCTACGAGGTGACCAGCGCCGGCTCGACTGTGGCTTTGAAGGCTTGGACTGCTCATGGAGCCATCGTGGCGAACAACTGGAACACCCTCAAGGTGGTGGCGGTCGGCTCCTCGTTGAAGTTCTACATCAACGGCACGCTGGTCTGGACTGTGACCGATAGCTCTCTCAAGGTTGGAAAAGTCGGCTTCGGCTTCTATCGTGACCCCGCGGCTGGCACCCTCCAGGTGGATTGGGCTTCAGCCTACAACACGCCCACGGCAGATTTCGACCCGAACGAGCAAGTTGTTCCGGGCGTCGAGATCGGCGGCGGCTCAATGGACATGTCGCAATAGCGCTGAAAATTAAATCCTCCTTAACGGTAGTTTGAACGCCAACCAGCCGGGACATTTGTCCCGGCTGGTTTGGTGTATACTCCAAACAACCAAGTTTAAAAGGAGCAAAAAATGAGCATTTTCCATCGGGAAAAATTCTTTGCGAGGGCCGGGCGGGTTGTGCTTGGAGCGCTAATCCTCGCCTCTCTCGTGTTGGGTAGTTTATTTGTGAACGGCGCGCGCGCGGGCGGAACGGAATTATTTGACGATGGACCCGCGTATGATGTAGCCGCGCGTCCGCTCGAAGCGCACGTGACGCGGGCGCGTTACGTTACAGTGAATACGGCCATGTTATTCAATATGGATGGCAAAGCGCTGGGGAAGGGCGCGTTGCCCGAGATTACGCTGAACATTTTTGACGACGCCGCGTTTACGGGCCGCGTCACCCGCGCCTGGCAGGATGGGTGGGGCGCGTACTGGACCGGGAAGCTAAACGGCGTCCCGGGCGGCTACTTCCACCTGACGGTGGTGGATGGCACGGTCATGGCGCATGTCGCGTCCCCGCGCGGGGTCTATGAAGTGGCGTTCACGGCCGAAGGTCAGTATCGCGCCGTCCAGATTGACCAGTCTAAATTTGTGGATCACAATCCCGCCGCGACATTCCTGCCTTCGGGGACGGTCGTCTCCCTGGATGCGCTCGGCCCCCAGGCAGACACCGGCTCGGTCATTGACGTTATGGTGGCCTACACTGACGACGCGCGCGCCGCGGCCGGCGGCACAGCCGCGATGAAGGCCACGATCCTGACCGCGCTGAATGAGACCAACATCGGCTATGCCAATTCTGGCGTCACGCCGCGCCTGCGTCTTGTTTACGTGAAGGAATTTCCTTACGGCGAGACGGGCAATATGGGGAAAGACTTGGAACGCTTTATGGGGAAAGATGACGGGTTCTTTGATACCGTTCACGACATCCGCGATATTTACGCGGCAGACATGGTCAGCCTGATCGTAGAAAATGGCGGCGCTTATTGTGGGTTGGCCGCCGCGATTTTGGCGAATGCCTCCAGCGCCTTCCAGGTGACTCAACGCGGTTGTGCCACGGGTTACTATTCCTTCGGCCACGAGTTCGGACATTTGCAGGGCGCGCGCCACGACGTTTACGTTGACCAAGAGAACTTGCCCTTCTCTTACGGGCATGGGTTTGTCTATCTCCCCTCGCGCTGGCGCACCATCATGGCCTACAATGACGAATGCGCAGATACCGCACCGTACACTTCCTGCACGCGCATTCAATATTGGTCCAACCCCGCGAAGAATTTTGGCGGCGTTCCCATCGGCACAGTGACCACGAAGAACTACCTCGCGTTGAACAACACCGCCTTCACGGTTGCAAATTTCCGCACAAAGATTGTCGGCGACGACTTCAACTCGTCGTTCAACGGCTCCTCGGCTGGCTGGTATGCCGTCACAGGAACGTGGGCGATTGCGGGCGGGGCCACGTATCGCAGCGCTGGCCTTGCGAACAACAGCGCGTCGGCGGCGCACAACGGTCAGTATGGCGATGTCGTTTTTGAGGTGAAGTTGAAGCGCACAGGTTCCTGCGCCACGTGCGCCAATCGGTTAATCCTGCGCGGCAATCCAAACAAACTGGTCGAGAACAAGTGGAAGCCCGCCTATTATTTCCAATACGCCAACGATGGGACATTCTCGGTCTATGAATACACGTCTGCCGGCGCGGAACAGGTGAAGAAAGCATGGACCGCCAGCGGAGCGATCGTCCCGAATGGCTGGAACACGCTGAAAGTTATCGTGGTCGGTTCGTCATTGAAGTTTTATATCAACAACGTCCTCGTCTGGTCGGGGTCGGACGATTCGCTGATCATCGGCCAGTTGGGCGTTGGGTTCTATCGCAATTCCGTCTCTGGCACGTTGAGCGTGGATTGGGCCAAGGCCAGCAACGCCGCGCTCCTGGATCCCGCTCAGGATGTGATGGCCGCGCCGGGCGTCGAAGTTGGAGGCGGCACGATTGATATGTCGCGATAGTTGAGATTGGAACGTCTCGCAAGAAAATCTGCCAGCCGGGAATATTCTCCCGGCTGGTTTTTTTTTATTAGAAATTATGACAATCATCACTTGGAAATGGTTTCTGAAAGCGCGATACTTTTTTCGTCATAAAAGGAGATTGAAATGAAGCCATTCAAATATCCCTTTCGCGCTTCCCTGTCGCTTGCCATTATCCTGGCGTTGTTAACAGTGACCATCGCGCTGGCCGCCTCTGGCGATCTCGACCTCACCTTCAGCGGGGATGGAAAGATCATTCAGAGTTTTGGCGGCGTCGCTCATACTGGATTGGATGTTGCCGTTCAATCGGATGGCAAAGTGGTGGCGGTGGGGGAAAAATTTACAAGTATTGGCAGGGATTTTGCAATTGCCCGCTACAACACCGATGGCAGCCTGGATACTACTTTCAGCGGGGATGGGCGGCAGGTGGTCAACGTCGGGGTGTTGGATCAACCCTTTGGAGTCGCCATCCAAACAGATGGCAGGATCGTCGTTGGGGGAGAAACGTGTGATATCAACATCCTCTCCTGCGACGTTGCCCTGATAAGGTTGAACTCGGATGGCTCCCTCGATGCCAGTTTTAGCGGGGATGGTAAAGTAGTCACCGATGTTGACGGAGGAGATAATGGCGGGGTTGACCTTGTCCTGCAAGGCAACAAAATTGTGATCGGCGGATACCTGCAAGATGGAACCAACTACAACGGCGCGGTGTACCGATATAACGCGAACGGCAGCCTTGATCCATCCTTTAGCGGAGACGGGATTTTGCCTGCCAATTTTGGCCAGGATGATTTGTTCTTAGCGATCACCCAATATTCCGGGAAAATCTACGTGGTAGGCCAAAGCGGCCCAACTTATGCGAATCCCGATTTTTTCATTACCGCACGCGTCAACGCAGACGGCACATTGGATACTACCTTTAGCGGGGACGGTAAAGTGAAAACCAGCCTGGGTGGATATGATGTGGCAACCAAAGTGGTTGTCTCCAATGGAAAAGTGATTGTTGTAGGCGCATCAGACAATAATATTGCCATCGTGCAATATACTGCCACCGGTGTTTTGGATCCCTCCTTCAGCGGGGACGGCAAATTGAAGGCCAATTTTGGTTTCCCTTCCGCCATGCTTCAATCCGTTGCCATGCAAGGCAGCAAGATTGTTGTGGTTGGCGGCACAGACGCGTTGAGTGGCGACGCGTTACTAGTGCGCTTCACTGCAAACGGGAGTTTGGATAGCGGGTTCGGCGCGGGAGGCATTGTCGTCACAGACTGGGGCGGGGGGGATTACCTTAAGTCTGTAGCAATCAAGAATGCCCGGGTATACGTTGTTGGCGTGTCAACGATAACCGTGAACCGCTTTATCATCGCGGCATATAAACCATGACTGAATAATTTGTAGAAAAAGAGAACCGTCGCCTTGAAGGCGACGGCTCTCTTTTTTTTAAAGTGGCTCGAACTTCGCGGTGAAGTGCCTCAGCAATTCGGGCGCGTACGTGAACTTGTACCCTCGAATAGACTCAGCTCGCGCTTTGATTTGGATGAGTGAATCGGCCACATAATCCATGTGGCTTTGCGTGTACGTGCGGCGGGGAATCGCCAGCCGTAATAGTTCCAATTTGGGATAGATAATCTTGCCCGAATCTGGGTCGGGATAGGCGAACATGACCGAGCCAATCTCCACGCCGCGGATGGCTCCCTCGCGGTACGCTTCCACACACAACGCTTGGGCGGGGTACTCATAATTGGGGATGTGCGGCAGGACGGCGTGCGCGTCGAGGTAGACGGCGTGTCCGCCCGCGGGTTGGATGGTGGGAATCCCCGCGTCGTTGAGGCGCGAAGCGAGGTACGCCGTTTGGGCGAGGCGATGGCCCAGGTAGGCCTCATCCAGCCCCTCGTAGAGTCCGACCGCCATCGCGTCTAGGTCGCGGCCCGCGAGTCCGCCGTAAGTCGGGAATCCCTCGCGCAGGATCAGTTCGTTCTTCACGTTGCCGAAGAGTTTTTCATCGTTTACGCACAGCAGGCCGCCGATGTTGACGATGGCGTCCTTTTTCGCGGACATGGTCATGCCGTCGGCGAGGCTGAACATTTCGCGGGCAATCTCAATGGGCGATTTGTTTTCGTAGCCCGCTTCGCGCGTCTTGATGAAGTAAGCGTTTTCAGCGTAGCGCGCCGCGTCGATGAAAAAGGGTAGGCCGAAGGAGCGATAGGTTTCAGCCACGGCTTTGAGATTCGCCATCGAGACGGGTTGCCCGCCGCCCGCGTTGTTGGTGACGGTGATCATGCCGAAGGGGATTTTTTCCACGCCGATCTTTTCGATGAAGGCCTTGAGTTTGGCGATGTCCATATTGCCCTTGAACGGATGCGGGTTGGACGGGTCGAAGGCCTCGTCAATGACCAGGTTGGTGGGACGCCCGCCGCGGGCGCGGATGTTGGCGTCGGTCGTGTCGAAGTGCATGTTGCTGGGCACGTACATGCCAGGCTTCACGAGACAGGCCGCCAGGATGTTTTCCGCCGCGCGTCCCTGATGCGTGGGGACGAAGAACTTGAAGCCGAAAATGTCCTCCACCGCCTGTTTTAGTCTGAGATAAGAACGCGCGCCCGCGTACGATTCATCGCCGCGCATGAGCGCCGCCCATTGATCCTGGCTCATCGCGCCCGTGCCAGAGTCGGTCAGCAGGTCAATGAAAATATCTTCGGCCTTCACGGCGAAGAGATTGTAGCCCGCTTCTTTGAGCGCGGCCTCCCTGGCCTCACGAGAGATGAGGCGGATCGGTTCAGTCACTTTGATGCGGAACGGTTCAGGGGGGTAGGTGGGCATGAGTCTCCAATTGAAAGTCAGATTTATTTGCGGATGTTACGCAATTATTCACTCTCATCCCCTGCCCTTCTCCCGAAGGGAGAAGGGAGTCTCCTAACGGGAGAGGGTTAGGGTGTGGGTGCATAAGGTGAGTTATTTACGGATTTGAATTTCGTTAATCCCATAACGAAGCAAAGTCCAATGCGCCAGGAAACCAAGCGCGAGGATGATGTATGCCGCAGTATAACTTGTATCTATGAACAGGCTTAGCAGGTTACCTTTATCCACCGACCAGGCGTAGATGCCCGTCTGCTCGGCCCAGGCATAAAGATAATCGGTGACTCCAAATACCACCAATCCGATCCAGGGACGCATCATCGCGCCTCCCTGAAAGGAAAAGAGCAACAAAATTCCCGCGACCCCAACAGCCAGGTCAGCGAAGGGATAGAAGAAATCCATATAGGTTTTGAGCGTGGCCCCTTCGGTGAGGAGCACAACGGGAATTGGCAGGAGCAGTACCATGATCCACATAAAAATGGAGATGTTGCGAAGAAAAACTTTTTTCGCGGGAAAAAGGATGGCGTGTTGCTGATACAACGCAAGGGTAAAGTAAATAAATCCAACGACCCAGGTGATATCGAACAACCCCAGCGGCGCTACACCATAGAGCAGGACATACATGCTCCACAATACTTCGCCCGCGAACCATAACCAGCAGGCGATCATCAGGTTTTTCCAAACCTTGTGGGGGGACTCATCTTTCTCGAAATATTTCAAAATTAAGGTGGCCATCAAAGCCGCGAACCCAGCCGAAAGCGAAGTGGCAATGTTCAGGACGATAGTGTTCCAGGGCTCTGGGAATGGCATTCGTTGATAGATGACGACATACCCAACCAGTAAAATTGACGAATAAATAACCGCGTGAATCAACGCCATTTGCCTGCGCCCCTTATTTGCTGGTTTCATAGGTGTATCCTTTGTTCAAAAGCGAAAACTCATTAATGATCGCGCATTCCTGCTCTGGCAGTTTGTTGACGATCTCATGCAGCGCGGAAGAAAGCAGGCGCGAGCCTGTGATGCCCGAGCAGTGCGCCAGTATTTCGTTCAGCAGGGAACGATATTGTTCCGCCGCCTCTTGCGGAGACGCAAAGTACTCCTCATCCGTTACTTTTCGCGTAATGAAACTGATTTGTAAATGGCGGCGTGCGGCAAATACCAAAACTAATCGAATCAGGGAGTCGGCCAGCGCGCGGCCGACCAGCGCCTGAAATTGAGACAGGACTCCCTCGCAAATATCCGCGAACGCGCGACGAAGGAGATATTCCTTCCATACCGCGATAGACAAATTGGCCGCGAAAGCGGTTACGATGCAATTTTGGCTGTTCGACATTACCAGCGGAGAAGTCACTCCCATCTGCTCTTCCACTTGCTTTGCTGTGAGATAGAGAGAGTAAGGCTTTTCGTCTGACCCGTGGAAGAGGACAGCGCCCAGCGCGGACTCCCACTCGAATCGAACCAGCGAAATCGGCGCGGCTTTCTTCGATCGTTCGAGAACTTTGTTTACGTCGAAAGGAATTGCGATCGCCTCCGATTTTCCTCCCGTAGTTTGCATCAACAATTTGACCATCAATGCTCCCTGCGCCGATAACGGAATCCACCTCGTCTGTGCGCTGGTTAGGGAAGCGATTTCGTCTCTCCAGGGGTCGTTGGACAAGCATTCGCCCCGCTTCATGAACAAAACCAGGGTTTTTCCCCCCTCCGTCTCCATTGCAATAACTCCCGTCTGTTTCCCCTCACCACATCGATCTACCAAAGCCTGAATCTCTAAAGCGGATAATTTCGGCCCAGCGAAGAGGATTGATGGAGCATCCATGGTTTCTATCATAGCATAATGCGGAAAGTGGAATGTATTTTGAACGGAAATGGCAATGGGCTTTAGCGGGCGGAGAAACCTTCCAGGAATGGGGAAATGAAAGGACGAATGTGATCTGCCCGGTACTTCTTGGGTGTAGACTTCCGAAGTCTTTGGGTAAAACACTTACCAAACCAAAGATGATTTGTTCAGTGATTTACGCGCCGAACTGGCTGCGCCTCAAATTCAGGCTTTCTTGCCTGCATAAGCGAAAGCCCTGAATGTAATGTCAGTGGGGGGCGCTGGATTAATATACTAGAAAAATATCATAAATATTGACATATCCCAGCGACCCTGCTATAATGCCGACGAGTTGATAAAAACGCCAGCAATGGCTTAACAGGAGTTGTACGCATGTCGCAGTTGGAAATCAGGAATTTACACGTCAGCATCGAAGACAAGGAAATTTTAAAAGGTCTCACGCTCACGATCAATCAAGGCGAAATTCACGCCATCATGGGGCCAAACGGAACGGGCAAGTCTACCCTGGCTTACACATTGATGGGGCATCCCAATTACACCGTCACGGCGGGCGAGGTCATCTTTAAAGGCCAAAGCCTGCTCGAACTCGAGCCTGATGAACGTTCGCGTACGGGTATCTTCCTCGCCTTTCAGTATCCCGTCGCCATCCCTGGCGTGACGGTAGCGAACTTCCTGCGCTCGGCCATCAATTCGCGCCGACGCGCGGCCAATGCCGAAGACAAGGGCATGCCCATCCCCGAGTTCCGCAAGATGCTCAAGGAAAAAATGGACATGCTCAAAATGGATCACGCCTTTGCAGGCCGTTATCTCAACGACGGCTTTTCTGGCGGCGAGAAGAAGCGCGCCGAGATCTTGCAGATGGCGACCCTCAAACCCGAAATCGCGATCCTCGACGAAACCGATTCAGGCCTGGACATCGACGCGCTCCGCATTGTTTCGGAGGGAGTCAACGCTCTTTCTGGACCCGAACTGGGAGTGCTCGTCATCACGCATTATCAGCGTCTTTTGAATTACATCAAGCCCCACCACGTCCACGTGATGATGGGCGGGCGCATTGTCGAGAGCGGAGGTCCCGAACTGGCCCTTCATCTCGAAGAGCATGGCTACGACTGGATTCGCGAAAAAATAGAAGAATAGAGAGTAGATGATTGGAGAGCAGAGAACAGTTATTGGTTGACTACTCTCTAATCTCTGCCCTCTGGAGACTTAATCATGAGCGACGACGCAAAAATTCTCGAAGATATTGGCGATTACAAATACGGTTTTCACGACCGCGACGATAACTACGTGTTCAAATCACAAAGAGGTTTGAACAAGGAAGTTGTCGAAAACATTTCGCGCATGAAAGACGAACCACAATGGATGCTCGAATTCCGCCTCAAAGCGCTGGAGCATTATTTGGCGCGTCCCATGCCGAATTGGGGACCCGACATCTCAAACCTCGACCTTGATAATATCTTTTACTACGTCAAGCCAACCGAGAAAAGCGAAAAATCCTGGGACGACGTCCCCGACGACATCAAGAAAACCTTCGATAAGTTGGGCATCCCCGAAGCCGAAAGGAAGTTTTTGGCGGGCGTGGGGGCGCAATATGAGTCCGAAATGGTCTATCACTCCATCCTCGAGCACCTTGAGAAGCAGGGCGTCATCTTCCTCTCAATTGAAGATGGATTAAAGCAATACCCCGACCTATTTCGCGAATACTTCGGCACGGTCATCCCGATCGAGGACAACAAATTCGCCGCGCTGAACTCCGCCGTCTGGTCGGGTGGATCGTTCGTCTACGTGCCGAAGGGCGTGAAAGTGGATTTACCTCTGCAGGCGTATTTCCGTCTCAATACCGCGAATGTCGGCCAGTTTGAACGCACTCTCATCATCGTGGATGAAGGCGCGCAGGTGCATTATGTCGAGGGCTGCACCGCTCCCCAATACACCACCAACTCCTTCCACTCTGGCGTGATCGAGATCGTCGTCAAGAAAGGCGCGCGCTCGCGTTACTCGACCATTCAAAACTGGTCAACCAACGTCTTCAACCTCGTCACCCAGCGCGCCAAAGTTTTCGAGAATGCCACGCACGAATGGGTGGACAGTAACTTGGGGTCCAAACTCACCATGAAATATCCCTCCTGTTACCTCATGGAACCAGGCGCACACGGCGAAATGCTCTCAATGGCGTTCGCGGGCGCAGGTCAGATTCAAGACGCGGGTTCCAAGATGGTGCACTTCGCTGCGAACACCACCAGCAAGATCACATCCAAGTCCATCAGCAAAAACGGCGGACGCGCCTCCTATCGCGGCCTCGTCAAAGTGTACAAAGGCGCGAAGGGCGTCAAATCCAACGTGGTTTGCGATGCGCTCCTGCTCGACCCCAAATCCCGATCAGACACGTATCCCTCCATCGAGATTGACGAAGACGACGTCTCCATCGGCCACGAGGCATCGGTCAGCAAGGTGGGCGAGGAGCAATTGTTCTACCTCATGTCGCGCGGCCTCAGCGAGGAAGAAGCCACGGGCATGGTCGTTTCTGGTTTCATCGAGCCGCTCGTCAAAGAACTTCCGATGGAATACGCGGTGGAAATGAATCGCTTGATACAACTTCAGATGGAAGGAAGCATCGGTTAAACGTTTAACGTTTAACGTTCAACAGGATGATTATGCAAGAAAAACCAAAAGTAGTTGTTTCAAGACAGCGGCGGACTGATTCTTCCGCACGGGACTTTACCTTCACCGCGGCGGACGTACCTGCTTCGGCCCTCGCTTCATTTCGGACCTCGGCCTGGTCCGCGTTTCAGACGCGTTCCATCCCCTTGACGACCGACGAGGCCTGGCGTCGCACGGATTTGCGCCTGTTCCCCGCGCCCGATTTCAAACTCCCCAAACTCGGCGCGCACGAAGACCTGCCTCCCGTCCCCGATGAATTGCTCAAGCCCCTCGTTGGCGATCAGCACGGTGGACAGATCACCCTGCTCGCGGGCGGTTCGCAAATTTTCCTCGAAGATGCGCTTGCGAAAAAAGGCGTCGTCTTCACCGATTTCCGCACGGCAGAGAAAAATCACGCCGACCTGCTCGCCAAATTGATCGGGCAGATCGTTAAGCCCGAAGATGGAAAATTTGCCGCGCTCGTTTCCGCGCTTTCGCAAAATGGCATTTTGCTCTACGTTCCGAAAAATGTTCAAGTGGAAGCCCCGCTTCATTCCGTGCTGTGGGGACCCGGCTCCGACCTGGCGTATTTCTCGCACCTCATCGTCTACGTGGACGATGGCGCGTCGGTGACGTATGTCCACGAGGCGGCCTCGCCCGATGAGACGGGTCATGCCATGCACGCGGGCGTGGTGGAAATTCACGTCGGCGAAAACGCCAACCTGCGCTTTGTGGAATTGCAGTCGTGGGGACGCGGCGTCTGGAACTTCTCGCACGAGCGCGCCCGCGTCCATCGCGGCGGCAACCTCGATTGGATCTTCGGCGCGGTCGGCTCGCGCCTGACGAAAAACTTCTCCGACCTCGATCTCGTCGGCGAAGGCGCGCAGGGACGTATGTCGGGCTTCTATTTCACCGACGGCAGTCAGCATCTCGATCACGACACGCAACAGAATCACCTTGCTCCGCACACCACCAGCGACCTGCTGTTCAAGGGCGCGCTCAAAGGCAAGAGTCGCTCGGTCTGGCAGGGAATGATCTACGTGGCGCCTGGGGCGCAGAAAACGGACGGGTATCAGGCCAACCGCAACATCGTTCTGAGTGAGGAGGCGAGGGCCGATTCCATCCCTGGGTTGGAGATCCTCGCGGATGACGTCCGCTGTACGCATGGCGCGACCGTCGGAAAGTTGGAGCAGGAGCCGCTGTTCTACCTTAAGTCGCGCGGCATCCCACAGGCAGAAGCAGAACGTCTCGTCGTCGAGGGATTTTTCGATCCCATCATGCAACGCATCCCGTTCGAGGGCGTACGGGAGCGATTTCAACAGGCCATCACGCAAAAGATGGGCTGAGAAAAAAGGGACACCTATGGCTACAACAACAAAATCGAAACCCAAACCAAAAGCAAAACCAAAGGCCAAGCCGACGAAATCTGCGCCTGTTTTGGAGCGCCGCCCGATTCGGGCTGGACGAATCGGCGCGCAAATTTCCTACATGAAAGCGCCTGGGGTGGAACACAATTTTGAAGTGGGCGACACCGTGGAAGTTTTCTGCGACCACGAAAAAAACAACGACCGCGTGCGAGGCTGGATCAAAGGCATCGTCGTGCAAGTGGATAACAAAATGGTGGCCGTGCAATTCCGCTCCAACGTCTTTCTCACCGACGGTTGGATGGTTCCCGATCGCATCCTTTGGTATCCGCTCGTGTCCGAACACATTCGCCCCGTCGCGAAGAGATCGGGGCGGAAGGATATTCCAGACTATTAAATTTCGCAGTTAGCGAGCAGTCGGCAGTCCAACTGCCGACAAAACACGATTATTTTCCCCATGCTCAATACCGATCTCATCCGCAAAGACTTTCCCATCCTCGAACGCGTCACCGCCAGCGGCGCGCGCGTGACGTATTTGGATTCCACCGCCACCTCGCAGAAACCGCTCGCGGTCATCGAAGCGATGAGCGATTTCTATCGCCGCTCCAACGCGAACATCCATCGCGGCGTTCACACGCTGGCGGAAGAGTCCACCGCGCTGTATGAAAATGCGCGCGAGAAAATCGCCGAGTTCATCCACGCGCCGTCCGCCCGCCAAATTATTTACACGCGCAACACCACCGAGTCCATCAACCTGGTCGCGTACTCGTGGGCGCGGGCGAATCTCAAGGCAGGCGACCTCGTTATCCTGACCGAGATGGAGCATCACTCCAACCTTGTGCCGTGGCACATGCTGGCGGCCGAGCGCGGCATCGAACTCGACTTCATCCCCGTAACGGCGGATGGTCTGCTCGACCTCGACGCCTACCGCTCGCTTCTCGCGCGTGACCCGAAACTGGTTTCGTTCACCCACATGTCCAACGTGCTAGGGACAGTGAACCCCGCCGCGGAAATCATTCGCCTCGCGCGTGACGTGGGGGCGGTCACCCTCGTGGACGCGGCTCAGTCGGTCCCGCACCTCGCCGTGGACGTCCAGTCCCTCGACGCGGACTTCCTGGCCTTCTCGGCCCACAAAATGTGCGGCCCGACGGGCATCGGCGCGTTGTATGGCAAGGCCGCGTTGCTCGAGTCCATGCCGCCATTCCTCGGCGGCGGCGACATGATCAAGGAAGTGAAACTGCGTTCCTTCCGTCCGAATACGCTCCCGCACAAATTTGAAGCAGGGACTCCCGCCATTGCAGAGGCCGTCGGCTTCGGCGCGGCGGTGGACTACCTGACCAAAATCGGCATGGACAAGATCGCCGCGCACGAGCATGAGATCACCGAATACGCGCTCGAACGTCTCGAGGAAATTCCTGGCGTGAAAGTCTTCGGTCCCTCGGCAGATAAAAAAGGCGGTGTCGCGGCGTTCACGCTCGAAGGCGTTCATCCGCACGACGTGGCGCAGATTCTTGACCAGGACGGGATCGCCGTCCGCGCGGGACATCACTGCGCGCAACCGCTCCACGAAAAATTCGGCATCCCCGCCACCAGCCGCGCTTCGTTCTATTTGTACAACACAAAAGAAGAAGTGGATTTGCTGGTGAACGGGATTTACAAAGTCAAAAAAATGTTTAGTTAGTCGTTTGGTCACTTGGTCGCGTAGTCGCATGGTTGGCTTGTTTCGCGACTATCCGACCACATGACCGCCAAACCAAGAATCCACTCGACTACAAGACCACGAGACTACAAGACCCATGGACGATTTATATCGCGAAGTCATCATCGAACACTACAAAAATCCCTCCTACCGCGGCAAACTGGACCCGCACGACATCACGTTTGCAGACAACAATCCCCTCTGCGGCGACCACATCCAGATTGACCTGCGCGTCGACGCGGACGGCAAAGTCGCGGACGCGCGCTTCGACGGTCACGGATGCGCCATCTCGCAAGCCTCCGCCGACCTGCTGATGGAATCCATCATCGGCCAGCCGCTCGAAGAAGTGAAAAAACTGAACAAGGATTCCATCCTTGAAATGCTCGGCATTGACCTCGGCCCCGTCCGCTTGAAATGCGCCCTGCTTTCGTTGAAAGTGCTGAAGGCAGGCGTGTATGGGTTGGGGGAGGCGAGCGATGCGCTGGTTGAGTAAAAACGTTTTCCCCCATGTACAACTACACTAATCAACCAACCGACAACTTGGATTTCATCGAAATCGCCCCCGCCACCGAACTCCCCAATGGCCAGCGCCTCTTCGTGGACGTGGGCGACCGCCCGATCGTCATCTTCAACATCGCGGGACAGTTCTTCGCCATTGGCGATGTCTGCACGCACGATGACGGTCCGCTGGGCGATGGCGACCTCGAAGGCTTCAACGTTGTCTGTCCGCGTCACGGCGCGGAGTTTGACATCCGCACGGGGAAGGTGATGCAAATGCCCGCCGTGGTGGACATCCCCGCGTATCCCGTCCGCGTGGTGAACGACATGCTACAAGTGGGAATCCCAAAAGAATAATGTACCTCTTGCATAAGTAATCCACGTTGACGCCTTCTATTGGATTTTCATGATTTTTGGTCAAACACCCTCACCCTGCCCTCTCCCAACGGGAGAGGGGGAAGTCGTCGGAATAAAAAGGCATCAAAATTGGGGTGAGGGAATAATTCTGATCACGAACATTTTGACTTTTGCAAGAGGTCAAATGGACGTCTTTGACGAATAAAAATAGGTCACGCTTCAAGCGTGACCTGTGCTTTAACCTTGCAACTCTCTTCGGAAGAACTCTGGCAGGGCAAACGCGGCCTTGTGAATCTCTGGGTTGAGATAGTTGTTTACGCCAGGCGGATAAGCCGTTTTCAGGCCTTCCGTCCACGGCGTGTCGGAAACATACATGAAGCCGATGCCACCGCCGGGGTAGGTGGGGATGTTGGCGTAGTAGTAGGCGGGATTTTTCGTCAGCGCTTTGGCGGATTTGTAGATCTGCTTGATCAACTCGGTGTCGAAGTAGGGCTGTTCGCATTGGGTGGCGGCCGCGCCGCCAGGAGTCAAGGCGCGTACCATCAGTTGGTAGAACTCATCCGAAAAGAGGCGCTCTGCCATGCCGATGGGGTCAGTGGTGTCGGAGACGATCACATCGAAGCGGCCAGGATTCTCCTCGAGATAGGCGAACGCGTCCCGAATGAGTAGCTTGGCACGAGGGTCCGCCCAAGGGTCCCCGAAGGAAGCGAAATGTTCGCGGGAGAGGTCCACTACGCGCTGATCCAATTCGCACACGACAACTTCTTCCACCGAAGGATATCGCAGGGCTTGTTGGAGCGATCCGCCATCGCCGCCGCCGACGATCAACACGCGCTTGGGATTGTCCACCGCCAGCATTGGCGCGTGGACGAGCATCTCGTGGTAACCCATATTGTCGCGTTCCGTCAGTTGGATGATACCGTCTAGAATGAGCGCGTTGCCGAAGAACTCCGTTTCGACAACTTGCAAATGCTGGTATTGGGTTTGTTCATCGGCCAGCACGCGTTTGACGCGAATGCCCTTGCGATAGTAGGGGTGCAGTTCTTCTGTAAACCAAATGCTCATGTTACACCGCGATGGGGATGCGTGTTTCGATCTCGGCATCGCGGTCGAGTTTGCGGAGCGTGAAATTGTCGGCGCCGAGCAGTTCCTTGATGCGCTGGATCAACGGCAAAAGGTCTTTGCCGATCGCGCAGGTAAACAGGTCAATGGCGCAATATCCGTATTCAGGCCAGGCATGCAAACTTGCATGCGACTCTGCGAGGAGCAAAAAACAGGTAAAGCCGTGGGGGCTAAACTTGTAGAAGCCCTCATCCACAACCGTCAAACCGCTTTCACGGACGGCTTGTGCAAACAGCGAGTAGGCTCCCTCGCTATCCATGAGAATCTCATGGTTGCAGTTGGAGAGATCAAAAATGTAATGCTCTCCCAATTTCAAAGTCGCGTTCACTCACACCTCCAGGTGTTAAAATATAAAAAGAACCTATCCGAGAACGTCTTGCTCGTTATCTCACGCCACCCGCAAGATGTGTCCTTGCGCGACAGATGAGATAGTTCTCGAATAGACTCTAGTTGGGGATATTTATACTATGTAACGCTGGAATGTCAATCTTTTTTCGGTTGGCGTTTACCCCCGTTTCGGAATCGGAAACTTCCCAAACTCCGCTTCCAGTTCTGCCAACAACGCCTCGGCCACCTCATCGGGCGCGCCCTCGCGTTCCGTCCAGGCGCCGCGGCGATACTGCGCGCTGTAATCCTCGGTCGAAGTCAACCCAAGCGACATCGCGTACGCATCAATCAGGTTTTGGATCTTCTGAGAGAGTTGTTTCTTCACCGTCCGCCCATCGCCTTCGACCGCAAACGACGTGGGGATTTCCTTCCAATAAGTCACGCGATATTTAGCCATTAAATTCTCCTTCGCTTTTCGTTCCAGGGGTGATGTATTTTTTCTGCACAAACGGTTTCAACTGCTCGGCGAGATTTTCCTGCAACAGATGTCCCGATTCGTGCATCAACGTGTCGTGATTGTAATCGTTCAACTTGACCATGCTCGCCAAACAGGGGAAATGATGATGGAACAACCCCGCGCGCTCCTCGACTTCATCCACATTCAGACCGATCAACTTCTCCGCGACGTGACGCGCACACCCGCACACCGCGTCCACGCGGACCTCCGCGCGGGATACCGTTCGGGAAGCCTCATCCACGCTGAGACGGATATCGGGCTGGCCGAAATGTCTCGCGAACTCCGCGATGATTTCGCTCTCGTACGCCTCGCGCTCGCGACGCGTCACTTTGTAATCGCGTTCGGTCAGCGAGCAGAGCGGCTTGGGCGTCGCGCAGGCCACGTTCATGCGCGCCAGCCATCCCGTCAATTGACGCGCCAGCCCGCGCGGGAGCCAGGCTTCATTGTCCACCGCGACGATCACGCCGCGCGCGCCCGTCATCCCCGCGATCTCAGGGATGAGTTCCGCCACCGACTTGCTCTCCGCGAACGAAAGGATCAAGTCTGCGGGCGCGAAACCCTTCGGCAGAAAATCTTCGGGGTAATCCATGATGAGCGGAAAGGCCGCGGGCGCTTTCCACGATTCGATTGTCCACCCTTCGGGCGCGTGTTTGCGGACGTTGTCCACATGACGGATGCCATATTCGCCAGAAATGATCGCCAAGATTCGCATGAGTTGATTTTAGCCGAGAGACGCTCGCGCCTCTGTAACTTATGTTACCTTCGCTTACCAACTTACCAATCTCCCGCGTAACCGATGGGGTAGGGTTGGGTGATCCGTTCGATATATGCCCGCCGCAACTCCACCAGTTGACGGATGTGCAGGTTATCGTGCGCGACCCAGCAGGCGAACATCTCTCCTGCCGAAACCGAACCGTATTCAGATGTGTACGTTGTTTCCCAATCCGTATCCGCCAATCCCTTGAGCCACTCCAAAGACTTCAATCGCTCGGCAAAGAACCTCTCCCGCATCTCCGCGAAACTCTGCTCGTTGTATTTCCTCTCCGTCACCCATTCTTTGGGATGGATGACGTGCCACTCTTCGTTCTGGCGATGAAGGATGAAATCCAAATGCTCGCGAAAGTCTTCGCGCTCCTCGTCGAAGAGATGACAAGTCACTTCAAGGATAGACCACGCCTCAGGAGTTGGCTTGATCTGCGCTTCTTCCTGTGAAATCCCCGTCAGCAGGGAACGGATCACTTCTGTGCTGTTCTTCAATTCTTTAAACAGAATCTCGTAATTCATGATTGACTCCAGTAAAAGGGTTTGATTGGTATTTTATATCATGGTATCCGCGCTGTCAGGAATGTCTAAATGAAAAATCGATAACTATTCCGGGAAATATTTTTTCCTAAAAACAACCCTGTACCAAAGAAACATAAATAAAAGGAAAAGCCATGGAAGCATTAGCATCACCCCTTCAATCACCGCTAATTCGCCATAAAGTTCCTTGAAGCAATATTTTTGTGATACCGACCATATTAATGCCAGTGAGCAGATTCCTGACGTTAATCCATATGTTATAAGCACAGTCAGTATGGACAATAAAAACCAGGAAATCAGCGGATAGACACGTTGTCCCTTTCGTTTCCTCGTTTCACGCTCTATAAAGAACGCACCGAACGCGAATGAGATTGCAGCCGCATATTTTGGAATGAGAATATTAACCACGGCTAATGGGAATGAAAACCCAATTGACCAACAGATAGTTCCTAGAACCAGAGTTTCAGCGATCTTCAAATTTCTCATTCTGCTGAATATTCTCCTACTATTTGCCGTACCAAGTAATCCATAGCCACCTCGCTTGGCGTGGGTATTCATCCCTGCTGAAGCGCTCCCAAAGACATCAGAGCGTGTTGCCAAAGATTATTTCTCAAACTTCCCCACAATCCTCAAAATATCAAACCCCTCCGCGAAGGGACATTCCGCCAACGCGCCGTGACGTACCATGATGGAGCGCGTCAATTCGGCGTTGAAGTAGTAGCGGTCGCGGTAGGTTTCGTATTGCGAGAGCGCTTCGATCTTTTTGTTCACATCTTCCTCGGACATTTCCACGATGAAGTGGGGGAAGAAGCCGTAGGAGGAACGCACCACGTCAAATCCCAGCACGGTGATGCCGCGATAAGCGCGCAGGGCTTCATCTGTCATGGTGAGATGGTCTTGATGCACGTCCTTGTTCGAATGGACGAAAATCAGGTCGGGCTTGAAATCCTTGCGGAGTTTGAGGAAATATTCCAAAATTTCCTGCCGCGCGTCGGGAAAGATGCGGGTGGTGAACGGCCCAAGGACGATGCTTTCCCTGGGAACGCCGAGGATCGCCATCGAGCGAAGGTGCTCGTCCACCACGTTATGCAGGTCGGGATTCTTCTGGTTGTCCGAGAGCGTAACGCACAGGACATCCGTCTGCTTGGCGATGTGATGCAAAAGGCCGCCGCATCCCAGCTCGATATCATCTGGGTGCGCGCCGAGGAAGAGAACGCGTTTGCCGAAGAAGTTCATTTCATCTCCGCGTCATTGCGAGGAGGGTGGTTTTCCCGACGAAGCAATCCCCGCGCAATGGAGGAGATTGCTTCGGGCGGGTACGCCCTCGCAATGACGGTAAAAGCTATTTGGTTGCCAAAATTCCGCCAACGACCTTCGTCATCACCAGTTTCCCATCGCGGTCGAACCATTTCTTCGCGACTGCTTCGATCTTGCCGATCAGCGCTTCGTACTCGTCCTTGCCGTTGAACATGGATGTCCACAGTTTGCGGTCTTCGCTCAACGAGGCGCGGACGTAGTCAATGAAAGGCGCGACTTCGGGGAAGGTGAGGTGGTTCTCGAATTTGTGTAGTTCGGTCTTGGCAAAGATTCTGCTGATCGTGTTGAAGATGTCGCCCTTAAAGCGGCTGGAGCCAGGCATGGGCGGGATGGTCGCGTTCGTGGCCTCTTTTATGATGTCGTAGAACATCTGCTTGTTTTCGGGAAGCGGTCCCGAAACAAAGAGCCGTCCGCCAGGAACGAGGACGCGGTGGGCCTCGCCAAACGTAAAGTCCAGATCGGAGGCGTAGTAGATGGCGAAGGCTGAGGTGCACAGGTCAAACGTCCCGTCCGCGAAGGCGAAGGGCTTGTTGAAGTCCAGGAATTGGAAGTCCACCTTCGAGCCGCGTTGGGCGTTTTTGGCGCGCGCCTTTTCTAGCAATTCTTCTGAAAAATCGCCGCCCGTGATTTTGGCCGCGCCTTTAGTATAATCGTCGAACAGGAAGCACAGTTTTCCCGCGCCGCAACCAACGTCGAGAATATTCATTCCAGGTTTGGTTTGGAGCAGTTCATTCGTCCAAACGTCAATATTGGCCGAGCCGTATTTTTCGTGAATGTCAATGCGGGTGAGCAGATCTTTGCTGGTTTCCTGATAGTTGATTTCCATGAAGTCTCCTTGAGATGTGGGGCGGGTTGGCAACCCGCCTTCGCGTTACGCCGCGAGAAATTCTTTCCGTTTTGTGAGCATGATGACAAGCGGAATGGCGAAGAGGATGATCGCGATGAGATCGGCAAGGCCGAACTGATCGAAAATGGTCAGGATGATGCAGAGGCCGAGAAACGCGACGCCGATCCAATACGCTGGCTTTTTGGTGATGTTCATTCCCAGCAGGATGAAAACGAAAATGCTGAGGAACATTAACGCCGCGATCGCATAAAAGAAAACGCGGCCATCGCTCTGGCCGATATATCCGATGCTGACCGCCAGCCACAGAGCGGCCAGGATGTAAAAAAAGATCCGAGTGACCTGAACAGCGCGAGAGTTCATTTCAACCTCTTTTCCTGTCTCGCGAAAATTATACCAAAATTGCGTTAAAATTCAGCGATTGAATTTTGATGCTGGTCGAGTAGGCGGCGGGTCTCGGTACGCAACTTGCGCTACTCGACCACCGCCGCTGTACACTTGCACCAGCACGCAAGTGCAGGTGTCGAGACCATATTGGAGCAACCATGTCCGTAAAAATCCAACCCGTCAAAGGGACGCGCGAATTCTACCCCGAGCAGATGGCCCTGCGCAACTTCATTAACGACAAGGTGCGCGCAGCCTCGCAGGCCTTCGGTTACGTGGAATGGGACGCGCCCTACATCGAACCCATCAGCCTCTACGCGGCCAAATCGGGCGAGGAACTCGTCAAGAAGCAATCCTTCGTCTTCACCGATCGCGGCGGTGACGAAGTGACTCTCCGCCCCGAACTCACGCCATCGCTGGCGCGCATGATCGCGGCCAAACAGGGCGAATTGACCTTCCCCGTGCGCTGGTGGTCGTTCGGCCCGTTCTGGCGCTACGAGTCGCCACAGAAGGGACGCTCGCGCGAATTCTTCCAGTGGAACATTGACTTGCTCGGCGCGGACTCCCCTGAAGCGGACGCGGAACTGATCTCGGTCGCGGCTACCTTCCTGCGCTCGGTCGGACTTACCCCGGAGCGGGCGACTGTTTCGGTGAATAATCGCAAACTGATGATTTCTCAATTCGACGCGCTCGGCGTCCCCCCCGAAAAACGAATGGACGTGTCTAATCTCGTGGATCGCCGCTCCAAAATGGACG
The DNA here is from genome assembly GCA_016234485.1 of Chloroflexota bacterium. Classification (GTDB taxonomy): domain Bacteria; phylum Chloroflexota; class Anaerolineae; order Anaerolineales; family Villigracilaceae; genus Denitrolinea. The sequence continues at coordinate 35,476 of JACRBL010000067.1, read as the reverse complement.
CGGATAAATGGGACGCGTACGCGCTCGAAATCGGCCTGACCCAGAGTCAGCTCGATGGATTGAAAGCCATTCTCGGTAACTATGAACTGTGGAAAGAAAGCGCGGAACTCGTCCGCTTGTTCGCTGCGCTTGATGCGTTGGGCGTGAAAGAGTACGTCAAGTTTGATCCCAACATTGTGCGCGGATTGTTGTACTACACGGGGACGGTCTTCGAGGCCTTCGACATGAGTGGCTCGGTGAGGCGCGCTATCCTCGGTGGTGGACGCTACGATAACCTGCTCGCGGATGTGGGCGGACAGCCTCTCCCCGCTGTCGGTTTCGCGATGGGCGACGTGGTGATCGGCATCATCCTGCAAGAAGCGGGACTCGTCCCCGAATTCCAGCCCAGCCCCGCTTTGGTGTTGGTGACGGTGTTCGACGAGAACCTGCGATTGCAGTCCCTCTCGCTCGCGACGGAGTTACGCCGCGCAGGCATCAACGCGATGGTCTATCCCGAACCTGCCAAATTGCCGAAGCAATTTAAATTCGCGGACAAAATGAAGATGAAGGTCGCGCTGACGATTGGTCCCGAAGAGGCGGCGAACGGTCAAGTGGCGGTAAAAAGTCTGCGGACGGGCGAGCAGGTCAACGTCACGCGCGATGCGGCGGTGGAGAAAATTCGGGAGTTGATGTTGAATGCCTGAGATCCGCCCTGTTGACAAAGCCAATTGGCGCGCGCTGATCAAGTTGGATGTTCACGAGGCGCAGAAGGAATTTGTCGCGTCGAATTTGTATTCGATTGCCGAGTCGCAGTTCGGGTTCGATTTCGAAGGTCATTGGGACTACCTTGCTTTTGGAATCTACGATAATGATACGCCCGTCGGATTTTTGATGTATGGGTTGAATCTCGCGCATCCCGCGCGGCAGGCTTTTATCACCCGCCTGATGGTGGATGAAAAGTTCCAAGGCCAGGGGTTTGGCCGTTTTGGGATGGAGAAAATGCTGGAGATTTTTCGCACCGATGCGCGTGTAAAGGAAGTCGGAATCAGTTATGAGCCGGAAAATGATGTGGCGAGAAAACTATATGCCAATTGCGGGTTCGCGGAAACGGGCGCGATGATCGGCGACGAGGTGTTGGCGGTGTTGAAGTTGCGCTGAGCGCCCGAAATTTTTGTGATAAAATATTGCCCGCTCCCCGAAAACTCAACGGGACAGGCAACACGGAGCCTGTAGCTCAATGGCAGAGCGCCACACTGTGGATGTGGATGTTGTGGGTTCGAAACCCATCAGGCTCCCAAGAATCAAGAACCAGGTTTCTCGAAGAAACCTGGTTTTTGATTTGACTTATTTGCCTTTCACATACCAGATCGAACCAGGCGAGTCGTAGTTGTAGCCGATGCCGAAGATGAGGTGGGCTGTGCCTTGTTCGTCAATGTCCATTTCGTAGTAATCGCCGAAGGGGAAGCGGAAGCCGTCGGTGAAGATGTAGGGGATGCCGCTGACGAAGGTGGAGAGGTCCACCTCCGAGGTCCAGGAAGAGCCGCCATTGGTCGAGGAGCGGTAGTAGACGTTCCACTTGTCCATGCCGCCGTTCGCGGCGCGGGCGTCCATCCACGAGATGCGGACATCCCCGTTGCCTGTCGCGGCAATCGCGGGGAAGTTGTGATGCGTCCCCGCGGGCGCGGTGGATACATCCTGCTTCGCGCTCCAGGTGACGCCGCCATCGGTGGATTTGGCAAAGTAGATGCGTTCGGGGCCTTTCGCCACCGAGCCTGCATTCCACAACGCGTAGATATTGCCAGCATCGTCCGATGTCATCACAATCTGCGCGCCGAGGTAGGCCCAGCCGCAAACGTAGGCGGAGCAATCGGGCGGCGACTTGGATGTGTCTATCATTTTGGTTGTCCACGTCGCGCCGCCATTGGTGGATTTGCTGATGTAGAGATTCACGTTGGCTTTCGCGCCGCCGCTCCCTTCATAGCCAGCCCAGGCGAAGAAGACCTCCCCATTCGGCGTGACCGTGCCGCCGCCCGCCAGCGACCAGCCGAGTTTGCCGTTTTGGTTCACCTTCACTTCGGTGAAGGTCTGCCCGCCGTCGTGCGAGTTGGCCGACCAGATGGTTTGCGCGTGATTGTAGACCACGTACACGTCCTGCCCGCGCACGGCAAGGATGGGCTTGTCGGTGCCAGCGTTGGTCGCGTCCGCGGTGACGTACGTCCACGTCGCGCCGAAATCCACGGACTTGGCGACGATGATGTCGCTCTTGTTGTTTTGCATCCACGAAGCGTAAACGGTGCGCCCGTCCACGGGATCCACCGAGATCTGCGAATCCCATTGCCCGCCCGCGAGCGCGCCATCCTGATAGATGACAGTGGGCGAGCCCCACGTCGCGCCGTGGTCGGCGCTGATCTGAATGATCTGTGATGGATTCGCACAATTGGGACAGCCTGGCACGCCCGTGTATTGGGCGTAGAGCATGTAGACATGACCGAAGCGATCCGCGGCGATGGCAGGCTCCCACTCGTTATCCACGGGGAAGCCGAGACGCGTCTGGGGCGTGAAGCCTGTCGGCGCGGTGGGCGGGACGGACGCGGGCTGCTGCGGCGAGACGTTGATCGGCCCGCCAGCGCCGCCTTCGCGAATTCTGGCGTGTCCCTCGAACTGCATTTCCAGCGCCAACTCTTTGAAAGGCTCTGGCCTTGCGACCAAGCCGACTGCCATGACAACGAGCAGAATGACAGCCGCAACGTGCGATCTTCGAATTCCAGCTTGCATGGTTTCTCCTTTGGCGTTGCATAATTTGGAAAGATGACGCTGACGATCGCGCCAGCGTCATCTGATTCAACACTCTTGCCACCTCAATCGTCGCGCGGAATTGTCTTAACCCTGTCCCTCGTTTGCCCCTTTTTCTTCCGCCTCTTTTTTGGCGTTGTTTTCTTTCGCCGCTTCCACTATGGGCTTGAGCGACTCTTTCCATTTTTTCAGCGTCTCATCCACCGCGAGTTGTTCGGTCTTGCGGATGGGCAGATTCTGGCCGATGGAGGTCATGGTCGTGTTCATCACCTCGTTGATGAGACGGGTGGTCTGTTCCGCGTCCTTCTGGCCGAAGTCCGCCCCGCCTTCGATGAACTCGTGTTTGAAGGTCGCGTCGATCTGGTGGATTTGGCGCAGATAGCCGAGGAAGATGACCTTGATGCGCAGGAGGACGCTCGTCGCTTCCTGGACGCGCTTGTGCGGGTCGCGCACCATCAGGTCCAGCAGGACCGCGATCACGCCGATGATGGTGGTCCCTGCGCCGAAGATGGATTCCGTTGTCCCCGCCTCGCCTGTGAAGGCAAACCACAAACCCGTGATGATTGCTCCAATACCGACTACAAAGACTACGATACTCATGATCTGGCTGATGAGGAAACTCTGGCGCGCCTGTGCCATGGTCTCCTCAAAAAGCTTTTGGATGGGTTCGTCGGCTTTCGTGAGCAGGTTATTATACGCCGCCAAAACTTCAGACCGTTGGCTTGCCAGTGTTTGGACGGCCCGTTCACCGCCAAGTAGTCTGAGTGCGTGTTGGGCGCGCTGTTTGATGGAAAGGTCCTCGTCGAACAGGTAGCGGTTGAGGACGGTTGACGCGATGTTCGCCTCCGGCGGATCCACCGCGCGTAATGCATCCACGAGTTTCGGAACTCCATCCTTAGCGTCTACTTTTTCTTTGAGTAACTCAGCCACGATCTTTTCGCTTGCGCCTTTTCGCGCGTTTTCGTCCGCGATTTTCTTTTTCTCGTCATCCTGCTCGTCGTCAATCAATTCGCCGACCACTTTTAACAAGGCCTCCGCGGCGCGATGACGGATCTGGGCATTCTCGTCCAGCAGAGCGGGAAGCATGCTATCGGCAATTGAGTAGGATGATTTTTCTTTTTTGGATGATTTTTCGATCAAAGTGCGAACGCTTTGTATGGTTCCCAAATTGACCAAACCCTGAATGACAGATTCCCTCAGGATTGGGTCGCGTTCAATCCCCAAAATTCCGCTTAATGCGTGAGCCGCGGCAGGACTTTCAATCGCGCCAATCGCAATAATGCAACGATTGCGGATGTCAGGCCAGGTGCGCCTGTCTGAGGCAACTTCCGTGAGGGTGCTGAGCATATCCCGCACGCCAACCACTTCCAGCGCGCGGCAGGTGGACCACATGGGGCCAAATATCCCGCTTCTCATCAAAGTATTCAGGCATTCCACCGCGCCTGCGTCGCCCCACCGAGCCTGAATGGCGATTGCCAGCGGCGCGACGCGGTCGTTGCCCTCGTCGGGGCTTTCGTACATCAGGTCGTATTTTTTGTTGGAAATGGCGTCGCGATACTTTTGGGCAATGCTGTACACCACAGGCTTGAGTTCGGCGAGCGGCGTATCCATCTCGTACGCGGCCAGCAACATCCAATACCGAGAAGTCGGTTCGGTCTCGCGCATCAGGCATTTGATCACCGCCTGGCGGGAGAGTTTATCGCTGGTTTTTATCAATTTGGACAAGTGCGCGATGGCTGACGTCCCCCAACTGCGAATTTCAGAGTGAATGGCGCTGGTCTCTTCTTCCAGGTCATCCGTTTTTTTCTTGCGCGATTTTTCCTCCTGTTCCGTCAAGCCAAAATTTAGCAATTTGATCAACTCATCGCGCAGTTTCTTTTTATCCGCGATAAGTTTCATCTTTTCGTAAATGACAACCCTGCGGGCGTCGTCGTCCCCGTTTTTGATGGTGAGAATGATTTCAGAAAGTAGTTCCCGCTCAGCCAATTCGTCGAACTTATCTTTTTTTGCCGCCATGGTTTCATCTCCTTGGTATGCTTTATTCTAGGATGAATTGCGCCGAAAGGCAAGTATGAAAAACTTTGTGGATTAACGATCTGTTTCCATTGCCAGCAGATATTCCCGATCGAAGGCCGCGGGCAGGGACTCGTTTGGCGCGTAGGGCGAGGGCTGGTATACCCGCGACTGAATGCCCAGTTGCGATATTTCGCAGACATGCCAATCCTGGCGGTTGGTCATGTCCCAGAAATCAACGGCGTCTTCGGGATGGAAATCGGGACGCGCGAATGCGTCCGGATGGAAGAGCCAATCGCAAGTCACGCGTGAGGCGGAGGGGGAGAGCGGCGTCAGCGTGTGGTACATCACATAGTCGGGGTGCAGGCTCAGGAGCATGTTGGGAAAGATCGAGTAGTAGTAGACGCGGTTGAGATTCTCGCCGCTGAGGCTGGGAATCGGCGGCGCGCTAATTCGTCCTGTCATCGTCATGCTCCCGACGGCGTGATCGAGTTCCATGTAGCCGCCGAGGAAGGGACCTGCGGTGAGGTCATTGTGGCCGCTGGTGGGCGGAGATTTTTTGACGAGTTCGGGGTGGACAAGCGCGCAGTGATTGCACTCGGAATAATTCTGGACGATGAGTTTCCAATTGGCGTGCACGTGATATTCGATGCGGCGCGCCGAACGTAGATTCGCGATTTGCCATTCGCTGAATTTTCCGAGCAGGGGCGCGAAGACCCGCTCGAATGGCTCTGGCGCGGACGAAAGATTGACGAAGAGAAATCCTTCCCACTCGCGCAACGCGGCGCGGTGCAGGGGATTATTCTCTTTTTGAAAATTCTCCACCTTGTCCATATTGGGCGCGCCGATCAGGTTGCCTTGCAGGTCGTACGTCCACGCGTGGTAGGGACACTGGATCGAGCCGCGAAATTTTCCGCTGGCCTCTTCGCAGACGCGCGTCCCGCGATGGCGGCAGACATTGAAATGCGCGTTGATTACATTTTGCCTGTCGCGAAGGATGATGAGGCTTTCCGCGCCACTATTGAATACAAAATAATCGCCTGCGTTCGGGATTTGCTCAGCGCGCCCGACGCACAGCCAACTCTGGCCGAAGATGCGTTTCTGCTCGCGCGCGAAATTTTCTTCGGAAACAAAACGCTCGCGCGGTAACGTGCGCGAGCCTTGCAGGTACGATTGGGTGGAATGAACGAAGGTGGTCATACGATACTCCTAAAGATGAGTCACGCAACACGAAATAGGAAATACGCAACATCCCGATAAACTACCCCTGTAGCAACAACGCCTGCGAGTAAATTTTCGTGAACGTCGGATGTTTGGCGAGCTCCACAAACTCCACGTCTCGGGCGATTGTCTCGGCGATCTCGCGTTGCTCGCGCGAGACCAACATGCGGCGTGCGCCCGTCCCTGCCGCGTTGCCGATCTGCTGGTAGCGCGATCGTTCCGTGCGCGGCACCATGCCGATGGCGATGGCGCTGTCCAGGTCGAGATAGGTTCCGAACGCGCCTGCCAGAATGACCTGATCCAGTTCTGCCGCCTTGATGCCTGCCACATCGAGCAGGGCTTCTGCGCCCGCGCGGACGGCTCCCTTGGCGAGTTGGATCTCGTTGACGTCCTTGCGCGTCATCCGCACGTCGCGTCCCGTCTTGGACTTGGAGGCGGGCACCAGCACAAATTCGGCCGCGCTGCCCGAGCCGCGCAGTCGAGGATGCGTCCCTGTGAATCCGCCTTTGGGGGTGAGCAGTCCCGCTTTCTGACATTCGGCGATCGCGTCCAGCACGCCCGAGCCGCAGATGCCCACCGCGTCGGCATTACCGATGGTGTGGACCTTCACCTCGTCCCCTTCGATGCGAACGCGTTCCACCGCGCCTGGGGCGGCGCGCATTCCGTCTTCGATGTGCGCGCCTTCGAAGGCTGGCCCCGACGGGCAGGAGCACGTCCAATGGCGGCCTTTGTGGAAGAGGCTGAGTTCGGTGTTCGTGCCGATGTCGAGCGCGACGATGGTCTCGTCCACTTTGAACAACCCCGCGCCGACGAGCATGGCCACGTGGTCGGCGCCGACGAAGCCCGCGATGTTGGGCGGCAGGTAGACGGTCCCGCCCGCCGCGAGTTTCAGTCCCACGTCGCGCGCCTTGATGCTGATCGCTTCGCCCACGGTCGCCATGTATGGCGAGTCGCCGAGTTGCTTCACGGGCAGACCCGCGAAGATGTGGTGCATGGCCGTGTTACCGACGATGACCGCTTCGACGATCTGCTCGCGCTTGACCTTGGCTTCCACGCTCAATTCCACGATGAGGTTGTTGAGCGTTTCGATGATACGTCCCTGCAACGTTTTCAGCCCATCATTGGGATGATCGTTGATGCAACGGATGCGGCTGATGATGTCTTCGCCGTAGGCGATCTGCGGATTCATCGCGCCTGACTTCGCGACCGTCTCGCCCGTTTCCATGTCCACGAGATACGCGGCGACTTTGGTCGTGCCGATGTCCACCGCCAGCCCGTAGACGCGCCGCTCGGGCGGGAGGATCGCGACCACTTCCCTCTCATTACGGAGCACGACGCGCACGCGCCAGTCGTTGTTGCGGAGGAGGGGCGCGAGGGATTTGACGGCTTCGGAATCAAAGGCGACTGAAGTCGCCGCAACGGTTGCGAAGCCGACCTCCGTCGGCCGGGATTTGAGAGCGTCGAGGATTCGAGTTGTGTCTGGACGCAAGTCGGTTAACGTGGCGGGTTCCACTTTGAGGTCGTAGGCTTCGATGATGGAGCGTTCCCACTCGAAGTCGGCTTCGCGCCCCTCGATAGAGAGACGTTGCGGCGCGCTCAAAGACTCGGGCGGGATCTCGATAACGATATCCGACAAGACTTCCACCTGGCAGGCCTGACGGAGTCCCGCGGCGCGCTCTTCGTCGGACAGTTCATCGAGTTCGGTCATAGAGTAGTCGGTCAGTTTGCCTTTGAGCAGGCGCACGCGACAAGTCCCGCATACGCCCGCGCCGCCGCAAACCGCGACAAGCTCCACGCCCGCCTGCTGGCAGGCGTCGAGAAGATTTGTCCCCTCTGGCACGTCAATGCGTTTGCCGATGGGTTGGAGGTCGAGGTGGAAAGTTTGCATGAATAGAGGATACCTTTAAATTACTGGGTACTGCGTATTGCGTAACGCCCCAATCTCTCGTTAAGCAATACGCAGTACGAAATACGCAACAGGCCTTACGCCTTCACCGCATCCGCTTCCTTCAACTTCTCCGCGGCGCGGAAGTATTTGATGTAGCGCATGGCGAAATCGTCTTTGCCGAGTAGAAGATCGGCGGCGCGGATGGTTTGTCCGAGTTTGATCGGGTCGGTGATCGAGCAGGTCGCGCCCGTCTGTATCGCCATCGCTAAAAATGTCTGGTTGGCGGTCTGGCGGTCGGGCAGGCCAAACGAGACGTTGCTCGCGCCCAGGTTGATGTTCACGCCGAACTCGCGGCGCAAAATCTCGATGGTCTGGATCGTGACCTGCGCGGCCTTGCTATCTGAGCCGACGGTCATTACCAGCGGGTCAATGATGATATCTTCGATCGGGATGCCGATCTGCGCGGCGCGCTCGATGATCTTCCCCGCCATCGCCACGCGCTCTTCGGGCGTCTTGGGGATTCCGCCGTCCGCGATGGTGAGACCGATGACCGCGGCGCCTCGATCCTTGACGATGGGCAGGATCGCGCTCAACGACTTTTCCTCCGCGCTGACAGAGTTGACCAGCGGCTTGCCGGGCGTGGCTTTGAGTCCCGCTTCCAGCACCTGCGGACTGTTCGAGTCGATGCAAAGCGGCGCGTCCACGTTGGCGACGAGCAGTTCCACGATCTTTTTAACCGCCTCCACCTCGTCTATCATCGGCACGCCGACGTTGACGTCCAACACTTCCGCTCCCCAGGCGATCTGCCGTTTTGCGAGCTCGAGCGCGAAATCGTAACTCCCTTCTTTCAACGCGGCCGCCAGTTTCTTGTTGCCCGTCGGGTTGATCTTCTCGCCGATCATCACGAACGGTTTGTCAATGCCGATGACGACATCCTTGCCTTTGCCTTTGAGTATCGTGTGCATGTGTGCCCTCCGATGGTTTTGTAGTTTGATAGTTACGTGGTCTTGTAGTTCGTACTGCGTATTTCGTGTTGCGTATTCCGTTTTGTGTTTTACATGGCGCGAGATGTTTGTACCTGTCTACGCTCTTAAGAATCTCAGCGCCGTCTCCACGAGAATCGCCGTTCCAAACGGCATCGCGCGCTCGTCAATATCGAAGCGCGGATGGTGGAGCGCGAACCCCGTTTCTTCTCCTCCGCACGTGCCGAGCGTGTACATCGCGCCAGGGGCATGTTCCATGAACGCGCCGAAGTCTTCCGCGCCCATGCTTTTGTGCAACTCGTGGACGTTCTCCCGCCCCAGCAAGTCCACGCCCACCTCTTCGATCATGGCCGAGACGTGCACGTCGTTGATCATGGGCGGGCCGCCATAGTCGAATTTGAGCGTGTAATCGCCGCCAAGCGTACGCGCCACTTCAAAGGCGCGATGGAGTTCCGCGCGCAATTCCTTGTGGACGGTTAGATCCATGAACCGCAACGTGCCTGTGATCTTCACGCTTTCGGGGATCACGTTTTCGGTGAAGCCTCCATGAAATGAACCGATGCTGACCACCGCAGGCGCGAACGGATCCACGCGACGCGAGACGATGGTGTTCAACGCCATGATCACGTGCGCGGCCAGCACGAACGGGTCAATGGTCTTGTTCGGGTACGCGCCATGCCCACCGACGCCGCGGATCTCCGCGAACCACGAGTCCACACCCGCGGATGCAGGCCCCGAGCTGATGCCGATCTGCCCGACGGGCGCGCTGGGGTCCACGTGTTGTGCAATGACGTAGTCCACGTCTTTCATGCAACCGTCTTCGGCCATGCGCATCGCGCCGCTCTTGCCCTCGTCGTCGGCGGTCTCCTCGGACGGTTGGAAGAGGAAGCGGATGCGCCCGTTGAATTTTTCCTTCGTGAGCAGGTGCGCCGCGCCCAACGCCATCGAAGTGTGCGAATCATGTCCGCAGGCGTGCATCTTGCCTTGAATCTGCGAGGCGTAATCGGTCTGGTTGGCTTCGAGGATGGGCAGCGCGTCCATATCGGCGCGGATCGCGACGACGGGACTGCCCTCGCCGATCTCCGCCACCACGCCCGTCTTGCCGACGCCGCGCGTGACGCGATAGCCCATCTTCTCGAGTTCCTCCGCGACCTTGGCCGAGGTTCGATGCGTATCGAATCCCGTTTCAGGGTGCATGTGAAAGTCGCGCCGCCATTCGATCAGTTCTTCTGTGATTGCATTGGATTGTTTGAGCATTCCTGTAAATTCCTTTTTATGATAACTCGCTGTCCTGAGCGGAGCGACGAGTGTTCTTCGAGGAGCGTAGTCGAAGGACGATTCGCATGTGCAAGTGTTGTTTCGTGGACTTGCCCTTCGACTTCGGGAGTACCCTTCGCTCAGGGCAGTGTGTTGAACGATTCGGGATACGCACTACGCAACACGAATTACCAATTACTTCTTCTTCATCTCTTCCTCTGCCGCGACCAAAATTTTATCCAATTCTTTTTCCTGCTTCTCTTCGAGCGGTTCGACGCGATGATCGCGCAGGATTCGTTCCGCTTCGGCTTGGGCGCGTTTGGCGAGTTCGGGACGGCCTTCTTTTTCCCAGGTCTCCCATGTGCCGCGCTCGGAGAATTTGGTGAGGAACACTTCGCCCGCGCGCAGATATTTCATGGTGTGCTTCTGGCCAAGGAAGTTGCGCGAGCCGTCCATCACGGGGGAGAAAAGCTCGAGCGCCAGCGAATCGTCGTTGACATCAAAGCCGCGCTTCATGCGCAGGACGCTGCCCGCGAATTCGTTATCGGCCACCATCTGCGCGAAGGAGCCGCTGATGCCCGCTTCCATTTCGCCGATGCCCGAGAGTTCGTCCGCGCCCGCGAGGGCCGGGATGGCCGCGTTCAGTCCACGCTCGAAGCCGTTTTGCAGGTCGAGGCTGTGGGCGTTGGTGGAGAAGCCGTAGACGTTGACCGCGAATCCGTAGCGGTGACCCAGCCCAACCGTCCCAGCCGAGGCGAGGGCGAGTTCCGCGCCGCCCCAAACCGAGACGCCCGTCCGCGCTTCCATCATGGCGAGACGTCCGCAATAAATGATGGGCAGGCCAGGGTTGACGAGTTGAGTTAGGACGACGCACATCAGCGTTTCGGCGTTTTGCTGGGCAAGCGCGCCCGCAATGGACATGGGGGCGGTCGCGCCCGCCGTCGGGCAGGGGAGGGCGCCGAAAGCGATTCCGAGACGCGCGATCTCGAAGATGGCGTCCACTTCGTGGTTGGGAATCGTCAACGGGCTGACGGGCGAGACCGCGAGCGTCAACACTTCGGATGGAGTCCCGATCACCTCCGCCATGCGGACGGCCGCGCGTGTTTCTGCGGGATATTGCACGCCTGGCCCTTGCAACGGTTTGACGGTGTTGGGCATGGCGTGGCGGTACATGGCGAGCGACATCAGATCGCCAGGCACATCGCAGGGCGTGAAGAAGGGCGTGATGGTGTGACAGTTTTCGAGCGCGTCGAGCAGGCGCGCCGCGTCGGCCACGTCTTGCACGTTGGCGAGGCGCTTCGTCCCCGAAACGGGATCCAGCACATCGCGCGCGCCGCCGAGGTTGTGGAAGTAGAGATTCCCGTCGCCGAGATTCTTGGTTGCCCCGCCGCGTCCGCGAATGGATACTTTCTTCCCCGCGCTGGCGATGCACTTTTCCACGAGTTCAGGCGGAATCAAAACGCGATTCTTTTCAATGCGCGCGCCATTGGCAGTGAGCATATCCCGCGCGCCCGCGTGGTTAATGACGACGCCCGTCTCGTTCATAATGCGCAACGTGGCGTTGTGGATGGCTTCGATGGATTGGGGGGAGAGGAAGGTGAACATAGTTTTTCCAGTTACGTAGTTATGTAGTTACATAGTCGCAAGTTACGCAGTACGCAATACGAACTACGCAACTACCAAACTAACCAACTATCTAACTTTCCAAAACCTTCGCCAAAAACTCCACGCGCCGCACGTCCGAATCAAGCACGTTTTCGATCTTCAAAAAGCCGTGACCTTCGCCTTCGTATAAGAGCAACTCGCTAGGGATGCCGAGCGACTGCAGTTTCTGATGGGCTTCGGTGGATTCGGAGGGCGGACAGCGCGGGTCGGTTTCGCCGCAGATGAATTGGACGGGCGCGCGCACTTGATCGAGAAAGAAAAATGGCGAGCGTTCATGCCACAGGTCGTGATGCGTTTCGGGATCGCCCATGTTTTGGATGTCCCAATATTGCAAATCTTCGCGCGAGTTTTCGTGGCCTGTGAACCAGTTCAAAAATGGGACAACCGCCGAGCCGACCGCCCACAACTCGGGCTGGCGCGTCATGCAGGTCATCGTCAGGTAGCCGCCGTGACTGCGTCCCGTCACCGCGATTTTTTTCGGGTTGGCGAGTCCCTCGCGGATGAGATACTGCGCGGCCGCGGCGCAATCATCGTTGTCGAGATGGCCGATTTCGAAGCGGTTCGATACCAGCCAGTCGCGGCCGTAGCCTGTGGAGCCGCGATAGTTCGGCGCGATCACTGTCCAGCCGCGGGCGGCCATGTGCGACATGATCGGGTTCCAGTAAAAGGCGATGTGCCAGGCGGGGCCGCCGTGAATCACCACCACCGCGGGAGAGTCGGCGCGGGCGTTTTTGGGTTTGTACAAAATCGCGGGGATGGGCGTTCCGTCGAGCGAGGGATACGTCACCGCCTGGGGCGTGACAAACTCGCTCAGGTCAACGTCGGCGGGCAGGGATTCGGTCAGCGGTAGGAGAGGCCCACCGTCGAGCGCGGCCAGCCAAAGGTCAGAGGGGCGACGCGGGTTTTCGTGGACGAAGACCACCGCCCGCGAGTCACGCGTGAAAATCGGCCAGTAGGCAAAGCCCGCGTCCGTCTGGACCCTCTGCCGCGTCCCGTCCATCGAGCGGACCTCCACCCAGGCTGTCTCGCCTCGGTTCGACACCCAGGCGATGCGCGTCCCGTCGTCGGACCAGGTGGGATGCGCCTTGTCGCTTTCGTCGTCCGTGATCCATTCGATGGATTCATCCATGAGGTTGTAGATTCCGATTTGTGTCCAGCCACTTTCGTTGGAGGCGAAGACCAGCTTGGACGAATCGGGCGACCAGGCGGGCTGGTCGGCGTCTATGGGGGCCGCGTTCCCGCCGACGCGTTTTGCCTCGCCGCCATCGAGCGGGACGACGAACACGCCGTCGGACTGCCATTCCATTTCGGTGACGACCGCGATGGCGCGGCCATCGGGCGACCAGCGGACGTAATGGGCGGGGCCGCCGGAGGAGAAGAACACCCTCACCCCTAACCCCACTCCCGCGGGGAGAGGGGAATCAACGTCGAGAATGTAGAGATCGAAGTTGCCGCTTTGGTCGGCGAGGTAGGCGATTTGTTTGGAATCGGGCGACCAGGCGAAGGAGGGTTGGATGGTGAAGGCGATGTCGGGGGTCAGGTCGCGTTCGTGGCCGCTGGCGAGATCGCGCAGGATGATGTGGAAGTTTTCGCTGCCGTCGAGGTCGCACGCGTAGGCCAGGAATTTTCCATCGGGCGAGTAGCGCGGGAAAACTTTTCCGCCAGGGCCGCTGGTAATTGGTAGATTTGGGATTGGTAAATTGGGAATTGGTAGGTTGGGGGTTGGGATGGTGAGTTCGTAGATTTGCCAATCGCCAGTTTTATTCCAGGCGAAGGCAACGCGCAGACCATCAGGCGAAATATCGTGGCCGAGGTTGTTTTCCACATCGGGGACGCGGAGGAGGGTTTCTAAGTTCATTGGTAAATGGTAATTGGTAAGTGGTAATTGGTAAATGGGGATTTGAGATTGGTAATTGGAGATTTGGAAGATTGGTATTTCGGGTTTCGTACTGCGTATTGCGTCCTTCAGAAATCAGTACGCAATACGCAACACGCAGTACGCAACAGTTACGCCAACGCAGGCAACGTATCCATTCCCGCCTCGCGCGCAAGGGATGTCACCATCGCGACCAGTTCCTTCTCGTGCGCGAGCGCGGACTCGGGACGCTGGTATTTGCTCACCAGATCGTCGGCGCGGACTTTGGCGCGCTTGAACGTGTCCATCGCGCCGCTGTTCTGCCAGCCGCGAATCGAGTCGCGGTCAATGACGGGCGAGGGCATGTACTGTTCCTTCGGGAAGAGTTCGCGCGTAACCTTCTGTTTCAGGAAGTCGGCTTTGAAGTTGATGCCGTCGTAGAAGGTGGTGGCAAACGGATCGGTATGCTCGATCATGCCCTGATTCATGCGCTTCACCATGCCGATGATCTCCGCGTCGATCACCAGTTTCTCGGGGCTTTGGCAGGCGAGGAAGTCAATCATTCCCGCGCCGCTGATCATGTTGATGCCCGCCAGTCCGCCGATCAGGGCGGTCATGCCGCTTTCGAGTCCGGCCTGCGTGTCCACCAGTTTCGCGTCGGTGGCGCAGAGATAGCCGTGCGTGGGCATCCCCAGCGATTTGCCGACCTGCGCGTACCCCGCGTCGAGCATGGCCGTCTCCACCGCGCCCATGGGCGTGCCGCCCTTCCGCATATCAAAGATGGCAGGCGCGCCGCCCCAAACAATGGGCGAGCCAGGTTTGGCGAGTTGGTGGATGACGATTCCGCTCAAACATTCGGCGGCGTGTTGCGTGATCGAACCGAGCAACGTCACAGGCGCACCCGCGCCCGCCAGCGGCATCGAGACAATTTCCGCAGGCACGCCCGCGCGCGCGAGTTGCATCAAGTTCCCCGCGCCGAACGAAGACCAGATCAGCGGCGGGGAGGGGCACACGTCGAAGATGGCCATCGGCTTGGCGGCCAGCGCGTCGCGTCCACCCGCGTAAATCGAGAGCATGTCGAACATCACTTGCGGATTCTTGTTCGAGAACGCGCCCGTCACGATCGGCTTTTCCGAGAGCATCAGCACCACGTACAAACGATACAGGTCGCCGATTTCCTTCGCCACTTCATTGCACACCACCGCCGTAGACTGCGCGTCGTACTGCGGCAACATTTCGGCCACTTTCACGAGCCGCGCCAAATCCTTCGTTTCAGACGGCAGATGCTCGCCCGTTTCAGGGTCAAGGATGTGGACAGCGGAGGAGCCTGGGTCGAAGTGCACCGCCTCGCCTCCATACTGGACCTTGGGCTGGCCGCGCCGATCGTGGAGAAAAAACCGCGTCGGGACGGTTTCCAGCGCGGCGCGCACAAGTTTCTCTGGAATGCGGACGATCTCGGTCGCCTCGTCCACTTCGGCGCCCGCGGCCGCCAGCAATTGCCGCGCTTCGGGATATTGCACCTTGATGCCCGGCTTCTGCATTAGTTGAAAGGCTTCATCCAGAATCTGTCCGATCTGGGAGCCTGTGAGGAGTTCAAGTTTTGGTCGCATATTCATTTCCTTCTTACCGCGAAGCGCTCCAAGAGCGCGAAGAAAAAATAAACAAACTTAGCGAACTTCGCGCTCTTCGCGGTTAATTGTTCTGCTCGTTTGCCGCGATGATTTTCGCCATTTCGGCAGAGATCTTCGGGTCGAGGGGATCGGGTTGATGCTCGGCGAGCGTCTTGCGCGCTTTTGCCAGCGCCCAATCGCGGGCATCGTCCTTCTTTGCTTCCCAGGCGTTGTACGGACGCCTGTCCATAAATTGCGGCAGGAAGATTTCGCGCATGTGCTTCTTGGTATGTTTCTGCGCCAGGAAATTTCCGCCTGGGCCGACGTTGGCAATCGCGTCGAGCGCGAGATTCTCGTCGTCCACCACGATGCCTTGCATGGTCTTGTGGATGATGCTGAAAATCTCGGCGTCCATCATCATCTCCGCGAACGACCAGATGCGCGAGCCGTGCAGGAATCCCAACCCGAGCAACATATCCGACATGACGATGCTCGCCATGAACGTGGACAGGCTGTTCTCGATGCCCGCCTGCCAGTTCGGTTCCTTCGCGCCTGTAGCAAACGATCCCATCGAAAGCGGAATGTTGTAGTAATCCGCGAGAACGTTGGTGGCCGCGCCGAAGAGGAAGTCTTCGGGGCCGCCGCCCGTGTACGCGCCCGAGCGCAGGTCCGAGGCAGTCTGCGCCGCGGCATAAAAGACGGGCGCACCAGGGAACGCGAGTTGGAGGAGCGCCGTCCCCGCCAGCACTTCGGCGTTGCCCACCGCCAGGTTGCCCGCGAGCGTCGCGGGTCCCGTGGTGAGGCAGGCGGCCATCGTCATAAAGCCGGTGGGGATGCCCACTTCCGCCGCGAGCAGGGCCGCGTCGAGCGAACCGCCGTCATGTCCGAGCGGAGGCGCCGTGCATTGCATCAGCGAGAGGACGGGGCGCTTGCGGAGATTCTCCTTCCCGCCCACGATCAGCGCGGCCATCTCGATGGCGGCTTTCGCTTCGTGGACGGTGTAGATTGATTCGGTCTGCACGTGCTTGGTGGAGTTTTCCCAGATGGTCTTGATCTCGTGCAGGCCGCGCGTCTCGGCGGGTTTATCTTGCGCGCTGACGGGAACCCAGTGGAAGCCAACTTCCTCGGTCGCGTCGGCCACGCGGGCGATGTCGCGCACGTCGTCCAGTTTGGACATGCGGCGGACGCCCGTCTCGATGTCTATCACTTCCACGCCGCAACCGTCTGTGCCGACGAAGACGTGGTTTCCGTCCAGGGGCAAATCCTGTTGCGGGTCGCGCGCCGCCAGCGAGTAGACGGGCGGCGCCTTCTTCAGCGCTTCTTCGATGATGTGCGGCTTGACTTTGACGACTTTCTTTTCATAGTTCACGTCTGCGCCGTTGGCCGCCCAAATTTCAAGGGCGCGCTTGGATGGGAATCGCACGCCCACATTTTCGATGATGTGCAGGGTGGCGTCGTGAATCTTTTTCACTTCCTCTGGCGTGAGGACTTCCAATCGCAGTTTTGGATTGGAGATGGATTTAATGGATTTGGTCATGGCAACCTCACGGATGAAGGATGAATTACGAAGTACGAAATACGCAATAGGAATTACTGCGTACTGCGTATTTCGTAACTACTCCTCGCCCATCAACTGCTTGGCGATCTGCACCGCGCCGATGGCGTCTTCCGAGTAGCCGTCGGCTTCGATCTTCTGCACCCACTCGCGGGTCACGGGCGCGCCGCCAACCATGACGCGGATCTTCTTGCGCAGGCCTTTCTCGTCCAACTTGTTGATCACTTCCTTCTGGCGGATCATCGTGGTGGTGAGCAGGGCCGAGAGGCCGATGATGTCAGCGTCCATCTCAAGCGCCTTTTCGATGATCTTGTCAGAGGGGTTGTCCACGCCCATGTCCACCACAGTGAATCCCGATGCGCCGAGCATGGTGGAGACGAGCGACTTGCCGATCTCGTGAATGTCGCCTTCGACGGTAGCCATCACCACCTTGCCGAGAGTCTTGCGCGCCGCGCCTTTCTTTATCAATTCGGGTTCAAGAATCGCGACTGCGGCCTTCATGGCTTCGCCTGCCATCACGAGTTCGGGCAGAAAAGCGTCGCCCGCGGCAAAGGCGTCGCCGACCTGGTTGATGCCGATCACGTAGCCATTGGTGATGGCGTCCAGCGGATCCATCCCGAGCGCGACCGCCTCCTTCGCCAGATCGGCGGAGATGTCGGAATCTCCGTCAATGATGGATTGGGCCATTTTGTTCAAAAGTTCTTGGGACATAGGGTTCTCCTTGTAGATAGTCTGTTCGTCTCATAGTCTGATAGTCGGGTAGTCTGATAGTCGCGAACGGCCATAAGACCATTCGACTATTAAACTATTTGATCAAAACCTGTTTTTCAACTTGCTGGATGCGTTCGTGTGATATTCCCAAATAAATTTCCAAGTCCTTTCCGAGAGAGAGAATGTGTTCACGCGCGGCTTGCGCGGCGGCTTGTGCCTCGCGCGCCACGATGGCGTTCACCATGGCGCGGTGTTGTTCCTGTTCGACGCGCAGGCTTTCGGTCAGCGCTTCGGGGTGGCGGAACATGGCTTCGTAAAGCATCCAATCGGGAAATTTAGCCGAGACGATTTCATATAAACGCGTCAGCAAGGGACTTCCGCTCATCGTCATCACCTGCACGTGGAATTGACGTGACAGCTCGCGCAATCGGGACATATCCTCGAGGCGCACCAGCTTCGACATCCCGACGAACAGCCGCTTCAATTCCTTGACTTCGCGCGGGCTCGCGGCTTCGGACGCGCGCGCGGCCCCCAAAGGTTCCAGCAAGAAGCGCAGGCCGTAGGCGTCCAGCATCTCCTCGTGCGAGAGTTCGATCACCCGCACGCCGCGGTAGGGGATGCGTTCAGCCAGTCCCGAAGCCACCAGCATATCCAGCGCCTCGCGGACAGGCGTCATGCTCACGCCGAGCGAGGAGGCAATGTCCTCCTGCCTCAGCCATTCGCCCGGCTGAACCTCGCCCGCGATGACGCGTTTATGCAGGTTATCGAAAGTCTCGTTTCGCAAAGATTGTCGTTGTTGGCTGTTGGCGCGGGGCATGGAGATATTATATATAATTTTCGGGATGTGACAAGTGACGGATGTCAGTTGTCACAGAGCAGGGAGTGGAAGGCGGTGGGGTATCATGGAAAAATATGTGATTTTTGTCTATTGACTGTGATTTGAATTGTTGTATAGTTAGCCTAATGAAGACAACAGCGGGAAAATTTTCCGCAATGGGTCTCTTGCCCAGGGATCAAGAGAGAAGGATTAAAAAATGAATCGCAAACCGAACTTTCTGAATGTGCTGGTATCCGTGTTGGTTGGGATGACGCTTTTGCTTTCCGCGGCGCAACCCAACCTGGTTTCCGCGTCCACTGAACTTGGGGACGGTGATGGCGTTCGGACGAGCGTCCACCCGCAGACGGGGAAGTTGAGCTTCCTCGGTGCCGACCCGTCCAGCCCGATCCGCGTGGATACGGCGATGCGCGCCGATCTTTCGGCAGAAGGTCGCGGGATGGCGATTCTGGATAGGTATGGGCCTCAGTTTGGGTTGAAGAATCCGCAGGAGGAACTCCGCTTGACGTCGACGCGTGAGGCGGAAGGCCGCGGGACGACGAAGTATCAGCAGTTGTATCAGGGTATCCCCGTGATGGCAGGCGAGTTGATCGTCAACACGAACGGGCAGGGCGGGTTGTTGTCCATCAATGGCGAAGTGTCGCCAGATTTGCGCATTTCTGTTACTCCGAGTATTGATGCGATGCAGGCGCAAACTATCACCTTGCGTGAGGTTGCTGAAATCTATAACCTTCAAATCTCTGAGTTAGTTGCGTCCGTTCCTGAGTTATGGGTCTATGACGCTCGTTTAATGAATGGGGAAGATACCATGCCACCGCACCTTGTTTGGCGCATAGAGATCACATCCGATGTTATGCCTCTGCGTGAGTTGACGCTTGTTGATGCTCAAACGGGAAAAATAAGCCTGCATTTTAATCAGATTGACACAGCATGGGCTAACGAGGTAAGGCCTGATGAATACGCAGCCGAATCCCAGTTTGTTCGCTCGCCTGATCATGGGACGGAGTTGCCAATTGGGATTCCAGACCCCAGTTTGGATCGATTTGTGGCAGCAACAGGAAATGATAATGGAGGAAGTAATGACTGTTCGGATGTGGCCAATCCATGCGCTACGATTAATCAGGCAGTCATTCAATCCGTTGATGGTGACATTATTGGCGTTGCAGAAGGAGTTTATACGGGTACAGGAAGTGAGGTTGTGTATATCTACCAGAAAAGTGTGAAGTTGCTGGGAGGGTGGAACGCCTCATATGATACTCAAGTTGGGTATTCGACCGTTGATGGCGAATTTTCGCGCGTGGGCATCATGATACCTTTTGTTGGAATTCCTGGCCCAAAAGTAACCATAGATCGATTTATTGTTGAAAATGGATACGCTCGGGATGGAAGCGGCATTAATAACGGCTCTAATTTGATTTTGTCGAGAAGCATTATTCGTAATAATAACGCTATTATTTCTGATAGTACTGGTAGTGCTATATATAATTTTGATGAATCTATGCAAATTGTCGATTCTGCCATTTATAATAATAAAGGTCATGGGGTTTACTTTGAGTCTCTTATGACCCCCTCGCGCTCAGTTAAAATTTCCAATTCAACGATAAGCCAAAATACAGGCATTGGCGTTGGAGTAAGTAGCTTTGTGCCAGCCACTATTATTAGTTCCACCATTGGCGATAATGGGCGAGTAGGATTGTCGAAAGGTACAGGATGGAATACTTCAGTTAAATTACAGAACTCTATTGTGGCTAATAACGATAAATCTTACTCAAAACAAGATTGTTTTGGAAAGATTGTTTCGCTCGGCTTCAATTTAATTCGATCAACTGAAGGATGCACAATTTCGGCTACTACTGGCGATCAGTTTAATGTTGATCCACAGTTAGGGGTTGTAGTGCCATCCTATGGATTCCACCCATTGTTGGCTTTAAGCCCGGCAATTGACGCCGGCAATGGGTCAAGTTGCCCAGTAAAAGACCAACGAGGCGTTGACCGAGTAAATTGCGATATTGGCGCATATGAATATACTGTTCCTGGTGCAGCGAAATATTTATATCTTATCGAAGGCGACGCTCAACATGTAGGGCCGATGAAAAATTTCGATCCATTTGTCGCTTTGGTTGTGGATGCAATCGGCAGTCCTGTTCAAGGCGTGCCAGTCAGATTTACTGCTCCTTTGAGTGGCGCGAGCGGGACCTTTAGCCAGACAGGTACTAATACAATGGTCGTTAAGACAAGCGCAAGCGGGATCGCATCTTCTTCGAGATTTATTGCAAATGATCAAACTGGCATATTTCCCGTGAAAGCGATTGTGAGCTCGATCGGTTCATTGGTTTATAATCTTAGGATTGAGGTTTGGTATGTTTCTACTTTTGGAAACGATTCCAATGATTGTCGTTCTCCATCAGAGCCCTGCAAAACATTAGCTGGAGTGATTTATCGGGATGATTTTACTGATTTGAGCAGCGTTTGGATCACTAACGAAACTCAGGAGTTAGGAGAATTTCCCATCTCTCTAATGCATTCAGTAGAATTAATAGGCGGGTGGGATGCTACATTTACTAATAATATCGGCATTACAAAAATGCTTGGGCGGTTCGAAATTCGTGACGGTGCGGTAGTCACATTGAGCCATTTTTCACTTCTTCCTTCGACGATGGGGTACCAACCACCAATCCGGGAAGGTATAAGTGTAGATCATGGTTATTTAACAATTTTAGATAGTATCGTTCAGGGTTATAGCTTAGCTATCAATTCGTATCATAGTGTAGTAACGATATCCAACTCTACAATTCGGAATAACAAAGGAGGAACCACTTATGGGGCCGGCATTGTTGCAACGTACGGTACGTTGACGGTGATCAATACTACTATTACTAACAATGGAAATCCCAATAGTACGGTAGGCGCTGGTATTTACAGTTATGTCAATGAAACTTTTATTAATAATTCCACGATTGCTAGGAATACTGGTAAAGAAGGAGGTGGAATTTATGGTAATGTTTCCCTGGCGAATACAATCGTGGTGGGGAATCGCGCGACTTTAGGGCCACTCCACGGCCCAGACTGCACGGGTGTATTGGTATCAAGAGGTAATAATTTAATCGGGAATATCGGTAAGCTCGGCGTTAGTGACGCTTATCCTTGCAGGGCTGATTGGCTTGGTTCAGATATCCTTGGCGATCATGCTAATCCAATCCTTGCTACAGATGTTTTAGCCGATACATTATCGCAAGCTCCAATAACAGGCCAATATTATTATCCGCTTAGAGTGGGTAGCCTCGCAATTGACAGGGGAAGTACCGCGTTCCCTGGAAGCTCTGACGCTGCATGTCTATGGAAGGATCAGATTGGCGTAGCGCGTCCGTTAGGGCGGTACTGCGATATTGGCGCGGTTGAATATGATTTTCCATCCAGTCCGCCTTTAGCATTAGTTGTCACGTATAGCGCTGACAACTCCTCATCACTGGCGAAGACTTTGATTTGTCAAAGCAATGACGGTAATTGTCCGACTGGTGATCTTCACGCGAAAAAAGCGCATGAGTATGCCTTTAGCGCTTTCCAGTGGTTTCAAACATGGCATGGTCGAAATAGTTTCGATGATCATGGCATGCAGATCAATTCTTCTGTGCATTTCAGTTCACAATATAAAAACGCTTTTTGGAATGGTCACATGTTGGTATATGGGGATGGGTATGGTTTTCCTCTCGCGGACGATGTTGTGGCTCATGAATTCACGCATGGCGTTACCCAGTACGCTTCTAATTTGTTTTACTGGTATCAATCTGGGGCGATCAGCGAATCTTTGTCGGATTTGTGGGGCGAAGCGATAGATCAAGCCAATGGTCTTGGCAATGACGCGGCCAGCGTGAAATGGTTTATAGGAGAAGGCGTTAATGGTTTGGGCGCAATACGCAATATGTCTGATCCAACGGAATTCCAAGATCCAGACTCGATGATCAGTTCCCATTATTGTAAAAATGGAGACTGTTTGAATGATAATGGTGGGGTGCATACGAACAGCGGAGTTAACAACAAGGCTGTTTACTTATTGGTGGACGGCGGAACCTTTAATGGTAAGACTGTAAAGCCTTTGGGTTGGAAGAAAACCCTCGTCATTTATTATGAAGCTCAAATAAATTTATTAACATCAGGTTCAGACTATCTTGATCTTTACAATGCACTTTATCAGGCATGTTTGAATAAAATAAATATCAGTGGAATTGGTCAAGCAGATTGTCGCGAAGTTAGAAACGCAAGCATCGCAGTTAAAATGCGACTGCAGCCCGCTAAAAACTTCAATCCTGACGTATCCTTGTGTCCCTCTGGTTCTCATCCTGTTGTTCCAGAAGTGTTCGTTGAAGACTTTGAATCAGGCTTGGACGAGTGGATATTGGGATCTGTCGAGAGCGAAGTTGCGTGGGGACACTCTGGTTCTAATGCGAAAAGCGGTCAGTATTCCCTTTGGGCTGACGATTCGTACGGTTTTTCAGATTCGTTTGCCATTAGTGATGAGATTCGCATTCCTGCAAAATCAATAGTCTTTATGCATTTTTCGCACGCCTATGCCTTTGAAACTGTAGGACAGGTTTATTATGATGGCGGGATTCTTGAATACTCCGTTGATTCTGGTCAAACGTGGGTAGACTCCGAGCCTCTATTTAGCGCAGGCGAAAGTTATTCTGGCTTGATTAGTGAAGACTACGGAAATCCCCTAAACAATAATCGAGCATTTGTGGGGGATAGTCATGGATATGTGGACTCGCGTTATGACCTCTCCTCACTCGCAGGAAAAACAGTTCAATTTCGCTGGCAAATTGGAACCGATCAGATTTATTCTGTTACTGGTTGGTATATAGATGATGTTCGCGTCTACCGCTGTGTCTCCATCCCCGCTGTGCCGATCCTTTCTGCCCCGGCGAACAATGCCAATATCACGGATACAACGCCCACCTTCAACTGGTCTGATTCCAAGCCCGATCTGCATCACTACGAATTGCAGATCGCGAAGAACAGCGCCTTCACCCAGGGCGTGGTGAAATACAATAATATCGCCGTATCCATCTTCACGCCCACAACCGCGTTGACGCCAGGCACGTATTATTGGCGGGTACGCGCCTTCAATGCGGCAGGCAAATTCAGCGCCTGGTCGGTAGTGTGGAAATTTACAATACAGTGAGTTCGCTCATATCGTCCCGATTCTCTATCGGGAGGACAAGCCTCGGCAGGCGCTGGGTTGAGCCTGTCGAGACCTCGTCCGTCCGCGCCAACGCGAACAGAGTCAAGAGTCCCCTTGTTGGGGACATGGGAGCCGAAGCGAAGGATCGTTGAATAAACAGCAAACAAAAAAGCCCCGTGGACTTTTCTCCACGGGGCTTCATCTTACTGATTACCGATCACTGATCACTGTAGTTTTCAGGCAGCCAACAACAGAGCACTAACTCTCTCGCCGCTTTCACTTCATCCATCCTTCCAAACGGAGTGATGTGCGGGGCGGAGTGGAGCAACTCGGGCTGTGACTTCGACTCTTCTGCGATCTTGATCAGCGCGTCGGCGAAGGCATCCAGCGAGTCTTTGTTTTCGGTCTCAGTCGGCTCGATCATCAGCGCCTCGTGGACGATGAGCGGGAAGTAGTTTGTGGGCGGATGGAAGTTGTAATCCATCAGACGCTTGGCGATGTCGAGGGCGCGGACGTCGGAGCCTTCGAAGCGTCCCTCGGCCACGAACTCGTGCATGCAGATGCGGTCGTAGGGAATCGTGTACGTGTCGCGCAACTTGGCTTGCAGGTAGTTGGCGTTCAACACCGCGTACTGCGAAACATCCTTGAGACCATCGGGTCCGTGCATGGCGATGTAGGTGAATGAGCGGACAAGTCCGCCGCCGAAGTGACCGTGGAAGGCCTTCATCCGTCCGATGGATTTCTCGGGCTTGACGAAGCCGAACAGCGGAGGTTCCTCCTCGTCGCCTTCCTCGATGATTCCCACCAGCGGTTCGGGCAGGAAGTCCGCGAGGCGTTCCGCGACACCGACGGGACCCGACCCCGGGCCGCCGCCGCCGTGCGGGACGGCAAACGTTTTGTGCAGGTTGAAGTGCATCACGTCGAAGCCCAGGTCGCCGGGGCGGACGATGCCGAGCAGGGCGTTCAGGTTCGCGCCGTCGCCGTACATCAGGCCGCCGCAGTCATGGACGATTTTGATAATTTCCTCCACATGCTCATCGAACATGCCGAGCGTGTTCGGGTTGGTCAACATCATGCCGACGACGGTATCGTCGCAGGCGGCTTTGAGCTTTTCCAAGTCAACGTTGCCGCGCTCATCCGAGGGAATGACGACGATGCTCATGCCCAACATGCCAGCCGAAGCCGGGTTGGTGCCATGCGCCGAGTCTGGCACGATCATTTTGGTGCGTTTGTGGTCGCCGCGCGACTTGTGATAGGCGCGCATGATCAACACGCCGCAAAATTCTCCGTGCGCGCCCGCGGCAGGTTGGAGTGTCACGGCGGCGAAACCGCTGATCTCTTTTAGCCATTCCTGCATGGTGTACATCAACGCGAGGTTTCCCTGCACGGTTTCAATGGGTTGCAGAGGATGCGTGAACAAAAAGCCCGGCAGTCGGCAGGTATCTTCGTTGATCTTCGGGTTGTACTTCATCGTGCATGAGCCGAGCGGATAGAAGCCGCTGTCCACCGAGTAGTTGAATTTGCTGAGGTGCATGTAGTGACGCACCACATCCACTTCGGCGAGTTCGGGGAGGGGGAGGTCAGCCCGTAGCAAATGCTGGGGAGGCAGATCCGCCGCGGGGACGTCGGAAGCGGGCATGGTCACGCCGGTGCGGCCGGGAGAGGACAAGTCAAAGATGGTCGGTTCGACAATCTTAACGTCAGTCATGGGACACCTCCGCGAGAACTTCGGCGAGTAAGTCAATTTCTTCCTTGCTGTTCATTTCGGTCACGGCGATGAGCATGTGATTCTTGAGCGCGGGATAATCCTGGCCGAGATCGTAGCCGCCGAGGATGCCGTGTTCGAGCAAATGCGCGTTGACCTCTTCGACGGGGCGATTGACGCACAGCGCGAACTCGTGGAAGAACGGGTCGCTGAAGCACAAGCCCATGCCTTCGATCTGGCTGAGTTGCTCTGCGGCGTAGTGCGCTTTTTGGTAGCAGAGTTCCGCGACCTGACGCATGCCCGTCTTGCCGAGAACGCTCATGTAGATGGCCGAGCCGAGCGCGAGCAGACCCTGATTGGAGCAAATGTTGGACGTGGCGCGTTCGCGTTTGATGTGCTGTTCGCGCGCGGTCAGGGTGAGGACGTAGGCGCGTTGGCCGCGACTGTCCACAGTCTCGCCGACGAGACGACCCGCCATCTTGTGGACGAATTGCTTGCGCGTCGTGAAGAAGCCGAGGCTGGGTCCGCCGTACCAAAGCGGGAGGCCGAGCGGCTGTCCCTCGCCAACCACGACGTCCGCGCCCATTACGCCGGGCGTCTTGAGCATGGCCAGCGCGGTGGGATTCGCCACCACGCAGACGAGCGCGCCTTTGCCGTGGGCGGTCTCGATCAGTTTGGTGTAGTCGAAGATGCGTCCGAAGAAATCGGGATATTGCACGATGACGAGGGAGGTGTTGTCGTCAATCAAACTCGCGAGTTCTTCGGGTTTCGAGTCAAGGTCTGCGTTGCCGTCGTCGCCCGCGAGTTCGAGTTCCATGCCCTGCGTGTACGTGCGGATGACGGCGCGATATTGCGGATGAACCGTCGGCGAGATGACGACTTTCTTGCGCTTGCCGCGAAATTGCGCGAAGGCCAGGTTCACGGCTTCAGCGGCGGCGGTGGCGCCATCGTAGTGCGAGGCGTTGGAAAGCTCCATGCCGGTCAGCGCGGTCATCAACGATTGATATTCGAAGATGGCCTGCAACGTGCCTTGCGAAATTTCTGGTTGGTAGGGAGTGTAGGCGGTGTAGAACTCGCCGCGGCGAAGCATGTGGTCAATGACGGAGGGGATGTAATGGTTGTACATGCCCGCGCCGAGGAAGGAGATCAAGTCGCCGCGCACGTTTTCATTGGTGGAGGCGATGTCGGCCAGTTCCTGCGCGGCTTCCATTTCGGTCAGCGCGGGGGGCAGGTCGAGGTGGGGGAAGCGATGCGTAGCGGGAACCGCCTCGAAGAGGTCATCGAGCGATTTGACGCCGATGGTCTTCAACATCGCATCCCGTTCTTTGGGACTGATGGGGATGTAGGTCATGTTTAGCTCCAAGCGGTTAGCGATTAGCAGTTAGCGTTTGGCTAATCGCTAATTGCTAATGGCTAAATGCTAGTGCGCTCGCTCCGCGCAATAGGCTTCGTACGCGGCCGCGTCCATCGCGTCGGCGAAGTTGCCGCCGTCCACCTTAACCATCCAGCCGTCGCCGAAGGGATCGCTGTTGAGGGTTTCGGGTTTGTCGGAGAGGCCTTTGTTGACTTCGGCCACTTTGCCCGAAGCCGAGGCGAAGATTTCCGCCGAAGCCTTGACCGACTCAACCGAGGCGATGGCCTTGCCGACCTCGAGCGCGTCGCCCGCGTCCACGAGAATTTCGACGAAGACGATGTCGGAGAGTTGGTTTTGGGCGTAGTCGGTCAGTCCCATTTTGCCAGTGGCGGGGTCGAACCATTCATCGGACTTGGTGTATTTCAGATTGGCGGGGGTGTTCATGAATTGTCTCCTGGGTGATTTTGTACCGCAAGATAAATCTTGCGGTACTGGGGATTTGGCGAATCAAAAAAGGACACGCGAATTTAATATCGCGCGTCCTCTGTAGTTTGACCTGAGAGATTGGGTTCGTCTGCTGGTCTGCTGGTCTGCTAGCCTGCTAGTCCATTTGACTAGGAGACCAGAAGACTAGGCGACTAGCCGACTAACTTTACACCGTCGGTGTCTCTCGCAATGATTTTCTGCGGAGACTTTCCAGAGTGGATGTTCGGGGGCAGGGTCCTTTTGCCTGAGAGTTTCGTCTGGGTTCGCCTGTTCCAGATTTGCACCTTCGGCGCTCTTGTTGATAGACCTCACAGGTCTTTGAGACCTGTGAGGTCTCCAAGAGTCTCTTCCCTGCAACCGTTCGATTGTGACGTGATTTTAAGTTGCAGGGAGGTTGAAGTCAAGGGACAAACGTCATCGGTTTTAAATTTCACCCAAGTTCACCCGCAGTTAAACTGCGGGTGAACTTGGGCGAAAGGATAGGATTACGCTACTTTGCGCGGGCGGCGTTTGGGTTTTTCAGTCTCCTCAGGCGTGGATTCGGCTGGAGTTGAGGGGAACGGCTCGGGGTCGACGGGAAGCGAGGGGACGGGGGCGGGCGTCGGTTCGGGCGCGGGAGTCGGGGCGGGAGTGAAAGTCCCGTTCAGTTGGGCGAAGTAGTCGCGCACGGCCGCGTCGTTGTAGAAGATGAGGGCGAGGATGCCGACGATCAGCGAGAAGACGTTGCCGACGAGAACGGCAACAATCTCCCAAATGGCGATGGCCTGCGAAGCTTGGACGGGTTGCGGCGGATTGGCGAGCAGTTTGACGGCGTAAGCGATCTCGAAGCCGCCGAGGATGATGGGGAAGAGCGGGACGGGCGCGGCGCAGATGAAGGCCAGGAAGCCCGTGCCGACGATGATGCTGATGCCCCAAATGATGTTGAAGATGCCGTTCACGAGAGTCATCAAGCCGATGACCATGATGAGCGAGGGTTTGGGTTGGGTGTTTTCCATTTTTTCTCCTATTCTTTGATGGTATACGCCGCGATGTTGTGAAGGTTGCATCCTCACCCTACCCCTCTCCTTTTGGGAGAGGGGTAGGGTGAGGGAAAAGACTGACTGGAATCAAAAGAGCCTGCTTTGAACAGGCTCCTGAGAATTGGAAAAGGCTATTTGCTAGACAATGGCTTCAGCGCCGAATTGCCCAAACAGGTGCGCGTACACCGCCGTGGCGTAAACTGTTGAACCCATGCTGGCTACCAGCGCAACAACCCAGCCCACGCAGGGAATCCAGCCGAGAACGCCGCCCACGATGCCCGCAATAAAGCCGACGCCGAGCGCGGCCACCAGGCTGACGCCCCAGGCCGTGAAGAAATTCCCCGCGTTCTTGCTGATCAGGTCAATCACTTCCCTAAATTTGAAGCAGGAAGCGAACGTCCCTTCGCGGGCGAAGATCACCAGAATGGCAGGATAGACAATCGAAAGGAACAGCCCGTAGACAATGAACAGTCCGCCGAGGCACAGACCCAACACGCCGCCAACGCCGCCGAGGATGTTTCCAATATCCTGAAAATCTCCGCTCCCTGCGAGCGCGCCAGAGACGGACATGATGCCCAATGGCAGACACACCACCAGCAGAATCGGCAGGCCGTAGACCAGCCCCGCCGCGAACAGGATCAATCCGTCCATGAATTTCTTTTCGAAATTGTCCCAGTTGGGGAGCGGCTCTGCAGCGCCGCTGACGACGTTACGCAGGATACCAACAAGGTATCCGCTCCAGGCAAAGTTCAGGATGGGGATCATTCCGATCACGGCGCCGAGCCCCAATTTGCTGATCCATTGCTTGTCTTCAAATGGATAAGATATGGCTTTATTGATGTTCATGGTTCACCTCTTTGACATGGAATACGTTTCGATGAGCGCAAAGGTTGCAATGATTTTTTGTTTTTTTGGGAACGGAGTCCAATATCTGTGACTTTAGATAATGAACGTCGGAGACGTTCGACTCCGCATTTGAAAGAGGAAAAAGAAGGGCTGTGCAATTTGCACAGCCCAATTTCTTGAAAACGATTATCCCCAACCCTGTTGCTTGATGAAGTCGGTCAGGAAGGGCACGGGAACGGTTTCGCCGTTGTAGGCTTTGATACCGAGATAGATCATGTAAATGGTGAGGCCAATCGCCGTGCAGATACCAATGACTACGAAACTCAACACCGATGAGACAACGCCGTTGATGATTGCGAGCGACAGAGCCTGCACGGAATGGAACTTGACGAACGACCGCGCGCGCTTGTCTTCCATTAAGAGCGCGAGGATCGCGACGATCCAGCCGAAGAACGGCATGTAAGCCAGCATGGCCCAGAGTTTGTCGTCGCTGGTGAGTTCGGGTGATATAGGTTGTTCGGTCATTTTATTTTTCTCCTTTGAGTTTGGCTAATGTCCCGTATTTTACTCCAAAATAATCCGCCCGCCCCAAATAATGCTAGAATAGGACTCATGTCCATCCGCATCGTTTTCATGGGTTCGCCCGAATTTGCATTGCCATCTCTGTGCGCGCTCGCGTCTCAGCATCAAATCGTCGGCGTGGTCACGCAACCCGATCGCGCTTCGGGACGTGGCCGCGAGTTGAAAGCGCCGCCTGTCAAAACTCTCGCGCTCGAATTAAATCTCCCCGTCATTCAACCCGAAAAAGTGCGCGCGGCCGAAGCCATGAATCAATTGCGCGAGTGGAATCCCGACCTCATCGTGGTGGCCGCGTTCGGTCAAATCTTAAAACCCGATTTGCTGACGTTGCCGCGCTTCGGGTGCATCAACGTCCACGCGTCCCTGCTTCCACGGTGGCGCGGCGCGGCGCCGATCAACGCCGCGATTTTGGCAGGCGATGACCAGACGGGCGTGACCATCATGCAAATGGACGCGGGACTCGACACAGGCGACATGCTCGCCAAACGCGCCCTGCGCCTCTCTCCCGACGTGACAGCGGGCGCGGCCTCCCAGGCATTATCCACGCTGGGAGCGGATCTCCTGCTCGACACCCTGCCCGAATATCTCGCGGGCAAACTGACGCCGACTCCGCAACCCGCGGATGGAGCCACCTACGCGCCGATGTTGAAGAAAGAAGATGGCCGTCTTGATTTCAACGAATCTGTCCACGCGGTGGAGCGGCGCGTGCGCGCGATGAATCCATGGCCTGGCGCGTGGTTCGAGTGGAACGGGAACCTGCTCAAAGTGGCGCGCGCGAAACCCGTCAGCGTAGGTCAACGCGCGAGGAGCGGAACCCGCCTCATCGTCGAAGATAAACCCGCCGTGATGTGCGCGGACGACGCGCTCCTCCTCGAGGAAGTCCAGCCCGCGGGGAAGAAGGTCATGGACGGCAAGTCGTTTTTGGCAGGCGCGCGTGATTGGATGTCGTGATAATTAATACTTGCGTAGTTCCTCGGGGGGACTATAATTGCGTTATGTTTCACAAACTTTAAGGAGGAACCATGTCCACCACGCTTGATAACATCAAATCCGCGTTCGCGGGCGAAAGCCAGGCCAATCAAAAATATCGCGCCTTTGCCAAGAAGGCCGAGCAGGATGGCTTTCCGAATGTGGCGAAACTTTTTCGCACCGCGGCCGAAGCGGAGCGCATCCATGCTGAGGGGCATTTGAAGGCCATGGACGGGATCGGCTCCACCGCCGATAATCTGGTGGCCGCGTTCGAGGGCGAGACGCATGAATACAAGGAAATGTATCCGCCCATGCTCGAAAAGGCCGTTGCCGAGGATCACAAGGCGAAGCGTATGTTTGGGTACGCGCTCGAGACAGAGGCTGTGCATGCCAAACTGTACACGATGGCTCTCGAATCGGTGAAGCAGGGCAAAGACTTGGAAGGCATGGAGTTCTATCTCTGCCCCGTGTGCGGCAACATTGAGTTGGGCAAGCCCACCGAGCCGTGCAAGGTCTGCGGCGCGAAGCCCGATAAATTCACGCTGTTGTAAACGCAGGCATGAAAAGGAAGGTTTGGGGGCTGTCTAAAATCGGATCAACTGAGAGAGCGACAAAAAACTGGCGGTTCATTGGGTCGCCAGTTTTTATATGCTGTAATCTAATTTTGTTTTAGAAAACGGATAATCTCTCCGAGAGGGATTAATTCCGCCTGAGTCGCCTTCCTCGCTTTTACCTCCACCGTCCCATTTTGCATTCCTCGTTCCCCAACTGTGATTCGGACGGGGCACCCTATCAGATCCGCGTCGTTGAATTTGACGCCTGCGCGCTCGTCGCGGTCATCGAACAGGACGGAGATGCCCGCGGCTTGCAATTCGCTGTAGATTTTCTCCGCTTCGGCGCGCGTGTCCATCATTTTGCCGGGGACGTGCATGAGATATACGTCAAACGGCGCGGCGGATTTGGGGAGGGCGAGGCCTTTATCGTCGTGATGGGTTTCGGCGAGGGCGAGGAGGATATTCTCGAAGAAAAAATTCGTGTGCGTAGCCAGAATAATGCCAGGGAGAAGAGTGAGCGGATTTCCGCACATCGAACAGGCGTGAGTCGCATCGGCCAGCGCGAGGTCGGCGATGATTTCGGGAGTGTAGTCGCGTCCGCAGTTGGTATTGAGCAGATGGTAGCCCGTCTCGTTCGCGCCTGCTACCAGATTTGATGATTGCGGGACGAGATCATCCACCACAATGAGCGCGCGCTTCGCGTTCAAGCCGACGGGGGACGCGTATCCCGCGGCCGCGCCTGCGCGGACAATTTCTTCGGCGGTCGCGAGACGTACTTCTCCGACCGCGTTCTTCAGTTTGGCATCGCTTAAAGTCATGTCGCCGCGCACGACCACGAAGACGAATTTTCCGTCCGAAACGCGGGTGAACATCAGCGCTTTAGCGGTCTTCTCTTTGGGAAGGTTCAGGAAATTCGCCAACGCCTCAATGGTGGGACATTCGGGCGTGGACACTTTTTCCATCGGCAGGGGCGCTTCGTTTGAAAATGGCGTCTTTTTGAAAACCGCTAATTCTCGACGTGACGTGTATCCACACGCGGGGCAGTGGATGATTTCCATGTCGCCTGTAGAAATGGGGAAGAAAGTTTCGTCTGTAGAATTGAGAGTGAGAAAAGAAAGATGAAAGATGAAAGAAGATTCGTCTCGCTCGGCGAACGCGCCCAGGTGATTGACCGCGTATTCGCCAAGCGGAGTCAACACCTTCTCGCGCGTAACATACCCCGCGCGGACGAGCCAGCCGAAGCCTTCTGTCCGCGCGTTGTTGGGGAATTCGCGTTGGGTTTGGATGTGGATGTCGCGGTATTTCATGGGGATGTAAATTCCCCTCTCCCGATTTTGGGAGCCCCACAGGGGTGCTTCGCGAAGGGGTTAGGGGTGAGGGCTAGGTCGTTGACTTTCTCTTGCGGATCACCGTCGCGTTCCCCGCGGCGGGTTCGACCTTCGCCACGGGCGTGACCTCGGGGAGGGACGCAGCTGTTGCGGCCAGCGACTCGGCCTGGGCCGCCTCCGCAGGCGTGGACTCGGGAGCCGCCTCGAGGTCCAGCTCGACGCGCTCTTCCATGCGGATCTGTCCGCGCAGGAAGGCGCCCTCTTCGGTCACGAAGGCGGTCGTCACCACGTCGCCCCACACGCGGCCCGTGGCGCGGATCTCCAATTTTTGGGTGGCGATGTTGCCCTTCACCGCGCCCGCCACGATGACCGCGTTGGCGCGGATGTTTTCACAGGTGACGCGTCCCGTCTCGCCGACGACGAGCATGCCGCGCAGGGCGATCTCGCCTTCGAACGCGCCTTCAATGCGGACGCCGCCCGCGCCGTTGATGGAGCCGTGCCAGATCAGGCCCGAGCCGAGCACTGACGTGATGCGCTCCACGGCTTGGATGGGTTGAGCGGTTTCGGTTGGTTGGGTGTTGCGTTTGAACATGAGGTAATTTTACCGTTAAAACAAAAAGGGGCGGACGCGCAGGTCCGCCCCGACATGTTTCGTCAGCAGTTGCACTGCTGACTGGTTCGCAGTGCAACTGCTCGCGATCTCTGAGCGCCGCACTGACTGTTCTCTGGTCTCTACTCTTTGTTCTCTTCCTTCGCCCCCATCTGCACGCCGACGATGTTGAAGCCGCTATCCACGTACAACACATCGCCCGTGATGCGCTTCGAGAGGTCAGAGGCCAGGAAGACAGCCGCGTTACCTACGTCTTCAATGGTCACGTTTTCGCGCATCGGCGACATATCCGCAAAGTGCTTGTACATGTCGC
Source organism: Chloroflexota bacterium (assembly GCA_016234485.1). Taxonomy (GTDB): domain Bacteria; phylum Chloroflexota; class Anaerolineae; order Anaerolineales; family Villigracilaceae; genus Denitrolinea. The sequence continues at coordinate 2,169 of JACRBL010000067.1, read as the reverse complement.
GGAAGCCGCCCACACCCGCGGCCGCCAAAGTGCGGATCGGCCCCGCCGAAATGGCGTTGACGCGGATCTTCTGCGGGCCGAAGTCAAAGGCCAGGTAGCGCGTTGTCGCTTCGAGCGCGGCCTTGGCCACGCCCATCACGTTGTAATGCGGCGCGACTTTCACCGAGCCGTAGTAGGTCATGCACATCAATGAAGCGCCAGGATTTAAAATGGGCTGGAAGGCCTTCGCCAGCGCCACGAACGAATAGACCGAAATGTCCATCGCGTTCTTGAAGCCCTCGCGGGTGGTGTTGTAATACGGGCCGGTCAACTCGTCCCGCCCCGCGAACGCCACCGAATGAACCAGCACGTCAATCTTGCCGAAATGCGCCGCGGCTTTTTCTGCCACCGCCGCGATCTGCTCGTCTTTGGTCACGTCACATTCCTCCACCCACTTGCAACCGATCTCTTCGGCCAACGGCAACACGCGCCGCTTGAGCATATCGCCCGCGTAACTGATGCCGAGATTCGCGCCCTCGCGCTTCAGCGCCTGCGTGATGCCCCACGCAATAGACTTGTCGTTCGCGAGACCAAAAATTAAAGCGTTCTTGCCATCGAGTAAACCCATGTTGCCTCCGAAAATTTGATAATTCGATATTCGTCATTCGATTATCGAGTCTCGAATACCGAATATCGCTTCACCAAAAACCGCCACGGCTTCGACTTCCACGGCTCTGGCACAGTATATAAACCCACACGTGGACTAATCGTCACGGCCGAATCGGGGACATTCACCCCCGCTTCGATCCATAGACGGGAGGCGGGCGCGGCTAAATCGGCCTGATTCTCGCTTTTGCCGATCCCCAGGGCCTGACAGAGTTTCCCCGGCCCAAATGTATCGCGTCCCCCGCGCCGCGCCGACATCACCTCCGCGCCCTCGATCGGCCAGATCGCGCGGATGAGGGCCGCCGCAGGGAATCCCTCCTGCTCGGTCACCGCGTTCAGCATCCAATGATGACCGTATGTGAAATACACATATGCATGTCCAGGCGGCCCATACATCGGCAAGGTGCGCGGCGTCCGACCGGCCCGCGCGTGGCAGGCCTGATCCTCCTCGCCGATATATCCCTCCGTCTCTGTGATGAGACCGACAAGTTTGACTCCATCCCAAATCCGCACCAGCCGCGCACCGATCAATTCGCGCGCAACGGTGAGGGTGGGGCGGTTGTAGAATTTATGAGGGAGGGGGGAGGCAGTCATCAGTGATCAGTTTTCAGTAAGGCCAATTGAGCGATTATATCTTCCAACCCCAAAGGGGCGATCTGTCGGTTGAATATTTCAGATTATAACCTTTGGGTTTTGTTGACCCAGAGGTTTTCCGACCATGTGACCAAGCGACTGAGTGACTATCCAACGATCCAACCACCCAACCTCTCCTGCTACAACCCCTCCATCCTGCCTTCACACTCACTTCACAACCTGCTTCTATACTTCCGTTCAGAATTCAATTCACAAAGGAGTGAACCATGAACGGTAAATTTGTATTTCGCATCTTCGCCGCCCTCGTGATGGTTGCCGCCATCGCCGCGGTCGCCTTCTTCGCCTTCAACGCGGGTGTGGCCAAAGGCTCGCCGATCACCATCAACGCGCCCGAGGGACAAAGCCTCCCCATGCCGTATGCCTACGCCTACGGCCACGGGATGCCCTTCCATCGTCCCTTCGGAATGGGCTTCGGGTGCTTCGGCATCTTCTTCACCTTCGTCATCTTTGTCATCGCCATGAAGGCCTTCCGCTTCGCGATGTGGGGACCGCGCTGGGGACACCATATGCACGGACACGGCCCCTGGCGGCATGGCATGGATGGGAAAAACGTCCCGCCGTTTTTTGAAGAATGGCACAAGCGCGCACATGGGGAAGCGCCCGCCGAAGACAAGAAAGAGTAATGCCGTATAATCGTAGGGGCGGACTTAAATGTCCGCCCCTGTAATGTTCGCCCGAAAGATCAGGGCAGTCACACAGGACTGCCCCTACGTGTCTTCCAATAAAAACAAATCCGCGATAGTGCCACCTGTCACCTTTGGTCTTGAACAGGTTTGGATTGTTCGGGCAACAGTTCGGGATGATACTTTGTGGCCAATGTGACATAGGCTCTAACCAAACTGGGCTGCATATTGATCATCTGCGCAATTT
>JACRBL010000065.1 GCA_016234485.1 Chloroflexota bacterium | reverse complement strand
AGACGTACCGCCCCAGCGCTGTGTCAATGAAAATTTGTTGACCATCTTCGGACCAACCGATTCCTTTGATTGCGCCCTTTCCCCACACGGCAAGTTCGGTCAATTGCGAAAGATTGTTCTTGGATATGCGAGACGCGCTAGGTTGCATAGTCCCGCCATCGCGGATGGGCAACTCAGGTGCAGGCGTTGGACTCGGCAAAGGCGTGAGCGTTGGCGACGGAACCGCGGTGGGAGGAGCAACGGTTGCAGGAACTGTTTGTGGAATAGGCGGGGTCGCGGTCGAACAGGCGACGAGGAGGATGGCCAAGATGGCGCTCAATAGCAACTGTTTCATTGTTTTCTCCGTTTTTCCAACTCCAAGGGAATTGTTGTTTTGTGTTGGAAATTTCGTCGCTAAAATGCTGATCTGTTAAACGGCGAAATCTCGTTTGACTCTCCAAAAAAATCACAGTACACTCGAACCATGTCAGGCGTCAGCACATTCGATCTTCTGGGCGACATGCCTTCCACGCAACGGACCTTGATGCGGCTCTTTTTGCGGCACATCGAGATGAGCGCGGCGGATTTGGAATCGAAGGTGGCAGAACTGCCCGAAGAAAAACGCCTGACCAAAGCGCAGATCGAGGTTGCCCTGGCGTTCCTGATCAAACAGGGCTGGGTCAGGAAAATAGAACGGGGCGGAAAAGAACTCTACACCGTGCAACAACAATCGAGCAAAAATTAACCCCGCGAAAGCGGGGTTAATTTTTTTTGTAGTTTTGGATTACTTGCGAATCTCGTCCACAATCGCCTTGAGCGACTTGGAAATGGGATGGTCGGGATATTTCAGCGCGAAAATGCCCGAGGAGGCCAGCGACATCATCTCGTCCGAGTGGGGGAGCGCCGCGGCGACGTGCGTGTTATAGGTCTGCGCGACGCGCTCGCGTACATCGTCAAAGTCCAATGAGGAGGGGATTTTATTCACCACCATCAGCATCTTCGGTACGTCCAACTTGCGCGCCACATCCACGGTGACGGCGGTGCCCTGGTAGTCCTGCTGGTCGGGGCGCATGAGGATGATGAGCGCGTCCGAAATGGCGATGGAGAGAAGCGTCTCCTCGTTCAGGCCAGGATGCGTGTCAATCATCAGGAAGTCGAGTTTCATTTCCTTCACGAGGTCGCGAAAGCCGTCGTTGAGCAATCCCACGTCGTAGCCCTCGCGTAGGATGCGGGCAATCTCCCCAGCCTTGATGCTGGCAGGGATCAGGAAAATCTGTCCCTTGATCTCCGCGCCGAGATGCCCGCTCACGTCATGCGCGGTTTCTTTGATCGAGCATTTGCCCCACAGATAATCGTTGAGCGAATGCACCATTTCATTTTCGTCGAAATTAAAAAGCACATGAATGCCAGGCGAGGCAATGTCGGTATCCACCACGCCAACGCGCAGTCCCTCCATGGCGAGCAATGACGCCAGGTTGGCCGTGGTGTTCGATTTGCCCGTGCCGCCGCGGAAGGAATGGACGGAAACAATTTTAGACATCTTGGGTCTCCACTAATGGATTGAACGATACGCCATTATACGTCCTTTGCGCAGGGAACGTCAATTTTTATGGCTCTTCCGTGATCAACGGGAAAATCATTTTCAACCACAAAGGACACAACCCGCAGGGCGCTTCGCAGAGGTTACAAAGGAAAACCGCCTTTAAAAATTTTAGCCTTTTCCCCCCTTTGTGTACTTTGTGTCCTTCGTGGTTAGGCCTTTTAAGGAAGAGCCGCCAGTTTTTATCCTTCCTCGCCGCGCTTTTTCCGATTTTGGGCAACTATGTTATATTTGCGGCGCATGGTTGCCAGCCATCCCATGCAACCCATTTCACAATCAAACAGCAACTAAGTGAATAGCAACGCATCCATCTACAACCGTTCAGCGGTCAGCGACGAACACCTGATCCAACGCTTCAAGCAAGGCGACCTGGACTCGTTCGGTTCGCTCTATGAACGTCACCTGCCGACCGTCTTCAATCGCGTGCGATACGTCATTCCCGAAGCGGATGTGGAAGACGTGACCCAGGAAGTGTTCATCGCGGCTATGAAATCTCTCAACGCGTTTCGCGGCGAATCGCTCTTCAGCACCTGGCTGCACGCGCTGACAAACTTCAAAGTGGCCGAATACTATCGCAGGAAGAATCGCAAACAGATGCCGCGCGAAGCGCCTATCATCGAAGCGGAAATGCTCCACGACGAAAGCGCCGACCTGCATCTCGAAGATCGCATTGCCCTGCGAAAATCCCTGGCCTCCCTGCCTGAAAAATATCAGGACGTGATCCTCCTGCGCTTTGCCGATGGGATGCAATTCGACGAAATCGCCAAAACCATGCACTCCAATCTGGAAACGACCAAGTCCCTTTTCCGCCGCGCGGTTGCGGCTTTAAGAAAAAAACTGGAAAGCCATTATGACTAAAAACGACTCATCCAATCGAGAGGATACCTGGCTGACCGACTTCGCCGATTCCATCCTGGACGGGGAGGCGGACAGCCCGCCCGCGGCCGCTCCCAACGCCGAAGCGCTTACCCTGGCCGAATCGCTCCTGCGACTCAAGCGCGCCTTCCCCAAACAGGAATTGGACTCCGCCACAGTCAAACGGATGCGCGCCGATGTCCTCGAAAAATGGCGCGCCAAGGAACGGAAGCGACTTCGCTGGCCGCAGATCTTTCGGTTAAATTGGCTCACCCCGGCGCGGCGTCCACAAACGGCCATGGCCTTTGCCATGCTGGTTCTCGCGGGCATCTTAATCGTCTCTGCGCCTGTTCTGTTTTCCAATAGCGGATCGCTCATCGCCGCCGCGGGGACGAACATCCCTGGCGCGGCCATCTGGCTGGCTCTGGTCGCTTTGCTGGTTGCCCTGTTCCTGTTGTTGCGTCGCAAGTCGTAAAGTTAATATCTAAAAGTTCGCGAGCAGTTGCACCCCTGGCACAGCCCTCCAGGGCAGTGTGCGAGCCTTCAGCAGTTCAACTGCTGAAGGAACATGGAACTTGTTTTTACACGACTACAATTCGTTTCTTCCAGGTGGGACACGCGCTCTCGGCCTTAAATAAGGTATCATCCCACTTATGTCTCTGGCATCCACATCGGCGCTGGTTGTTGCGATTCTCATCCCGATCGGCTATTTGCTTTGGGTTTCGCAACGCGACTTCTTTGAAACGCGCAAAGTTTATCTTGTCCACATTTGTTTTGTGTGGGGGATGATCGCCTACGCCATCGTTTCCATCATTCAATCGAACTTCATCGCCTACGAATTGTTAACGCGCGACCAGGTCGTCCGCTTCGCCGCGCCGATTTTGGAGGAACTCTTCAAGGGCGCGATCCTCCTCTATCTGATCCGCCGCGCCGACTTTACCTATTTCGTGGACGGCGCCATCTACGGCTTCACGGTGGGAATCGGTTTTGCCATCATCGAGAACATTGAATATGTGATTGCCAATCCCTCTTCGGCGCTTGTGTTGGCTGTATTGCGGGCGCATTCCACTAACTTGATCCATGCTACGGCCAGCGGCTCCATCGGCATCGCGCTGGGACTGGCGCGCTTCGAGCGTGCAGATTCCATCCGCAGACAGTTGACCCTGCTGGCGAGCGTCCTCGCGGCGGTGGCGTTGCACATGGCCTTCAACAATCTGGTCAACAGCGGCGTTCCCATCCTGATCCCGATCCTGATCGGATGCAGCGGCGGCGTTGTCATTTACGTCATCATGCGACGCGGCTTGCGAATCATGAAAGCCTGGGTGGATGAGGAGTTGCAGAACGAAGAGTCCATTACATTGCACGAGATCAACGTGGTGAATCAACTCGAAACCGTGGACAAGGCGCTGGCTGGATTCAAGAATTGCTTCGGCGAAAATAGCGCCGCGCTTGCCAAAGAGATTCTGCTCGCGCAGGCGCAGATGGGAATCTACAAACGCTCCGCTGAAAAACAGCAGGACGAGGAATTACGCCAATCTGCTGGGCGGCAGGCCGCGGAGTTGCGCGCCAGCATGGACGTGAATCGAAAAAAACTGGGAGCCTATCGCATGGCCTATCTGCGGAGCATTTTCCCCGAAGATGTCAGCCCGCTTTGGACGCGGCTCGATGCCGTGATGCAGGCGCTCACGACTCCCAAAAGCGAGGCTGGCAAAGGCTTGTGGATCACGCTCGATCAACGCGTGAAAGAATCAATGCCAAAAGGCGAGGGTCAATGAACGGAGAAATTATCCGATTGAAGAAAGCCTTCATGTTTCAGGGATTGCCCGACGAGGCGTTGAAAGTTTTGGCGCAGAAGATCACGCGTCAGCGCTTGAAAAAAGACGAGGTTCTCTTCCGTCGCGGCGACAGCGCCCAAGCGCTCTTCATCATTGAAGAAGGCGAAGTGAAGATCGTGCGCGAGGACGAAAATGGCGGCGAACTGGCGCTCAACCGTTGCGGAGCGGGCGAAACCATCGGCGAAATGTCGCTCTTCGATCGGGAGCCGCGTTCGGCCAGCGTCGTGGCCGCGGCCCCCACCCACGTCCTGGAATTGAAGCGGGAGGCTTTCTTTGAATTGCTGAATCAGCATCCCGATGTGGCGGTCAGTCTTATCCGCAGTTTGTCGTCCCGTTTGCGTTTTGCCAGCGCTTACATCCAAACCGCCACCGAGTGGAGCAAGAAGATTGCCGAGGGCGATTACTCGTTCATGGAGCAAAACCAGCCAGAGGCCCTCACCGATGAAGACAAAGCTGAGCAGATGCTCTTCGAGTTTTTCAAAATGGCAAAAGGCGTGAAGGAGCGCGAAGAAAGTTTGGAGCGCCAGGTGCAAAAATTGACTCTCGTAATTGACGAGGCGAAACGCAGGCAGGAAGTGGAAGAGTTGACCAGCGCGGAATTTTATTCGCAACTCAAGACGCAGGCGCAGAAGATCCGCGCGCAACGCAGAGACCGATCCTAGGAGAAACGCATGGGCAAAATTGTATCCATCCATTCTTTCCGCGGGGGGACGGGCAAATCGAACGCCGCCGCCAACTTGGCCGCTCAAGCCGCGTTGCGCGGCAAACGCGTGGGCGTGGTGGACACCGACATCCAATCGCCGGGCATCCACGTTTTGTTTGGCTTGGACGAAACCAACATGGGCGCCACGTTGAACGATTTCCTGCACGGCAAATGCGAGATCGAAGACGTGGCTTTCAGCGTGGGCGAAAAAGCGGCGGATGGGGAAGGCCGCAAAAAACTGGCGGGCAAAGACCTGTGGCTCATCCCCTCCAGCATTCGCGGACGCGAGATCAGCCGCGTCATTCGCGAAGGCTACGACGTGAACCGTCTCAACGAAGGCCTGCAAAATCTGATCGAAAAGAAAAAACTCGACTACCTTTTTATTGATACGCATCCTGGCCTGAACGAAGAGACTCTCCTCTCCATCGCCATCTCCGACATCCTGCTCGTCATCCTGCGCCCCGACAACCAGGATTTTCAAGGAACCGCGGTCACCGTGGATATTGCCCGCAGTCTCGATGTGACCAACCTTCTTTTAATGGTGAACAAGGCCGTCCCCAACAAATACGATTACAACGACTTGAAACAACAGATCGAAGAAAGTTACAAAGCCCCGCTCACAGGCATCTTGCCGCTCAATTTTGACATTGCCGATAACGCCAGCAAAGACCTCTTCTCCCTGCGTTTTCCCGATCACCCCTGGTCGCGGGAATTGGTCAAAGTGGCCGAGGCCATTCTCGCGGTGGAATAGTGTGACGTTTTTTTGCTTGGTTTGGATGCAGTTGGACTGCATCCTGCTCGCAGTGCAACTGCTCGCGAACTGACTTTGCGCTGTACTGACAGGAGTCAAACATGAAATGCTGGCATTGCGAAGAAGAGCCGCGCGCCGCCTGTTGTTTCTGCGGACGATTTGTCTGCAAGGAACATCTCAAAACCATGTCCACCTTAATCTCCATGTTCGTCGGCGCGAACAACGTCCCCAAGGGGTTGGCGGTGGCGAATGTCGTCTGGTGCGGCGAGTGCGAGCCGCAACCCGAACCGATCTCCATGCCCGAGTTGTATTAGGAGGCAAACATGACTGGCATATTTGATCGGTTGCAAACCAAAATAGAAGACAAGAATAAGCAAGGCGGCATCACGGCCCTCGATCTCGTGGACCTCTCTCCCTCGTTGCGAAAAATCATGCGACTCATGCTTCGCCAAATACGGATGGACTACCCCCAACTCTGCGCGGCCGTGGACAGCCTGCCCGAACCCGAACGCCTCTCTCGCGCGGACCTCGACCGGTCTCTCGAAACCCTGACGGCCCAAGCCTGGCTGACGCGTCTCGGCGAAGGCGCGAGGGCGGTCTACAAAGTGAACCTGCGCGCTAAATCTGGAAGTTCGCTCGCCAGCGGAATTTGGGCGTCGTTGGATGAGAAGTTAAAAAAGTAGGTCGGGTTGGCTATTTTAGTAAATCACAGAATCCTCCGTCACTGCAAGGAGGGCGATCTTCCCGACGAAGCAGTCTCCTTGCCATAAGAGGGGATTGCTTCGCAACGAACGCTCGCAATGACGATTGCCAGTAGTATTTCTTTAAAACCGCGATTTACTGAATTTGCGCTACAACTTCGCTTCCACCAACTCATAGATCGGCACAGGCGCGCTCTTGCCTTTGAGCGAAATCGCATCCAATTCATTGCACACAAAATAGGGGGCGATGGCTTCGTAGACCCGCGCGCTCATCAAAATTTGATTCTTCCCCGCTCGATCCATCAAACGCGCCGTGGTGTTGACCGTATCTCCCAGCACGTTAAACTCGCGCCGTCCGCGCGGCTCGCCGATCTCGGCCACGAAGCAGGGGCCGCTGGAAATGCCGATCTGACAGCGGACTTCGGGCTGAATGCCTCCCACCGTCGGCGCTTTGATGTTGGCGATGATGTTGCGGATCGCCAGCGCGGCCTGCGCGGCCCGCACGGGATCGTTGGTATGCGCGGTGGGCGCGCCGAAATAGATGACGATGTCCGACCCCGAAAGGTGATACGTGACCTTTTTCAGCAGGCCGCCGCGCGCTTCCACCGCCGCGTTGATCTGGGCGAAGGCGCGCGAGAAACTGCTCACCACTTTAAGTTCCTCGCCAGGCAGGGCGCGATCCACCAACTCGGGCAGGCCGATGAAGTTGACGAAGACCACCGTCGGCTCGGGAAAGTCTGGCGGGATGCGACGGTCGGCCGCGCTTTCCACCAGCAGGCTCAAAACGGGTTGTGGCAGGAAACTCGCCAGCGGCTCGATGGATTTCAACGCGCCGTTGATCTCGCTCATCACGCCCGCCACACTGCGCTCGAATAGAACGGCGCTCGCCATGCGGCGCCGCGGCGTGATCTCATACTCGCCCAGTTGCTCTTCGCTCAAATTGTCGGTGACGAAATGGTAGCCAGGTTTGCCGCCCTCAAAATTAAACAGAGTCTGCACACGCTGAAAGGCCTGCTCCGAAAGACAGACGCGTCCCGCCGAGCCGGCGCTTTCCGTCAACTTGGCCTGCTGAACCGCCGACCCGAGCAACACATGCTCCATGCGGCGCGGCGTCCCGAGGTCCGCCATCAGGAAGCGTCCGCTGTGGATGCCGACGCGCATCCCAAGGTGAAGATGTCCCTCGGGCGTTTCGATCTCGGCGAAGCGCGTCATCGCGCGTTGCATCCGTAGGCCGGCGCGCACGGCTTGTTCGGTGTCGTTGCGTTTCTGGTCGGCGGGGAAGAGCGCCAGCAACGCGTCGCCCGTAAATTCCAGCAGGTCGCCGCCCGATTTACTGATGATCTCCAGCATCGCGGAAAAGTACGCGTTCAACACCTTCAAAAGATTCTGCGCGCCCGCCCGACCGAAGGCCGCGTTCACTTCCATCAAGCGCGTGAAGCCTGCCATGTCGGTGAACATCAACGAGCCGCGTTGCCACGAAAAACGCACCTCGCCCGGGCGCGGCGGATTGTCTGAAATGTGCCGCGAAGAATAATCGTGCAGGATGCGCTGGAGAGTCCGCAAATGTTCAAACACTTTTTCCAGCGTCGTTGGCGATGGATCCACCCAGGCCGCCGCGTAGAGATCGGCGGGCAACAAAGAGCGCAGGCGAGGCTCGATTGATTCCAATGGCGAGGTCGGCAACATGAAAAACATTATAACCGTCCAGTAAGATATACTTCAAGCATGACCCCCAATATCGGCCTCTTCGGCGGCACATTTGACCCGCCACATCTTGGTCATCTCATCCTCGCGAGCGAAGCGCGCCAACAACTGCAACTCACGCGCCTCTTGTGGGCGCTCACGCCCGTCTCGCCGCACAAAGTGGGCAACCTCATCACCGAGACGCGTCACCGCATCGAAATGTTGAAACTCGCCCTCGCCGACGAACCCGCCTTCGAATTTTCCACGCTCGAACTGGATCGCCCCGCGCCGCAATACACAATCGAGACGTTGGAGATTCTCCAGCGACAAAACCCCGCCTCCGACCTGACCCTTCTGCTGGGCGCGGACTCCCTGCGCGGACTCCACACCTGGCATCGCCCCGCGGACCTCGTGCGGGCCTGCCGCGCCATCGGCGTGATGCGTCGCCCGGGCGAATCCGTCCACCTCGACGCGCTGGATGCAATCCTGCCCGGTCTCGCCGAAAAAGTCCGCTTCGTGGATGCGCCCCTGCTCGAAATTTCCTCCCGCGAAATCCGCCGTCGCGTGAAAGAGGGACTGGAATTTCGCTACTTTGTTCCGCGGGCGGTGTATGAATATATTCGCGAGCATCGGTTGTATGAAGGGAAGTAAACAAGTAAACAGGTACACACGCAATACGCAACAGTATCCCCAATCTCCAATCTCCAATTACCAATCTCCTATCCCCCATGTCCCTCCTCCTCAACTCCCTCTTCGCCTCCGTCGCGCTCGGCCATTTGATGGTGGATACGTTCAACAGCAGTCGCCCCGTCTTGTTGACGTATCTCGGCCTGAGCGAAACTGAAATCGCCCTCATCTCCACCATTTACATCTGGGCCTCCGCGCTTTCGCAACCGTTCTTCGGCTGGGTCTCGGACCGCATCGGTCCGCGCTGGCTGGCATCTGGCGGCGTGCTGTGGATGACCGTCTTCTATTCGCTGGCGCTCTTCCTGCCAGGCGATGAGGGGCTGATTTGTCTCATCGTCGCGGCTTTGGGATCGGCCGCGTTCCATCCCGTTGGCGCCGTCCAAGCCACGTTGCAGGGACGCGATCATCTTAAAGGACGCGAGGCCACTGCCGCGTCGTTGTTCTTCACATCGGGACAGGTCGGCCACTTCATCGGTCCAATCGTCACGGGTTTGATCCTCGCCAAATTACAGGCGCCAGGCCTGTTCATCTTTTCCGCCGTTGCCATTCCCATCGGGTTCACGCTGGCGGTTCAATTGAGCGCCAACAAACCTCATCCTTATCCCGCGCAGAAGTCAAAAAACTCGCCGCGACTACAAGCCACCTCCTGGGCCATCCTGGCGCTGATTGTGGTCGCCACCCTGCAATCGTGGGCGCAATCCAATATCGTCAACCTGATGCCGAAATACTTCAAGGATATGGGGCTGACTGCCGCCGTCTATGGCAACATGGCGGGGTTATTCATGGGCGGCTCGGCGCTGGGTAATTTCATTGGAGGTTATTTAGGGGATCGCAACAACAAAAAATTCGTGGTTTCGACAGCCCTGCTGTTGGCGTCCATCCCCATTTTCATTATGAGCAAAATCGGTTGGTCGGACTGGCTATACCTGCTGATTCCGCTTTCGGGGATGTTCACCGGCGCGGTATTCAGCATCATTGTCGTGCTGGCGCAGAGACTCCTGCCTGGCGGCATGGCGCTGGCCTCGGGACTCGCGCTGGGATTCATTTTCTCTTCTGGCGCGCTGGGCATGTTGCTGACGGGGCCGATGGCCGAGACGCAGGGATTCCCCTCTGTGTTGGTTCTATCGAGCGGGCTGGTTTTGGTGGGGGCGATGTTCGCGTTGATGCTGCCGAAGGAACAATTGCCTATTAACCGCTAAGCGCGCTAAGGCCGCGAAGAAATAATAACTTTGCGTTCTTCGCGATCTTAGCGGTTGGAAAATCACGCGTCTAAATGAAACGTGTGATACGGATTCTTGCACGGGTTTCCCCAGGCGATGTGCATTTCGCGCGCGGTCAGGTCAATCACCAGCGAGTTGATGGTCTTCTCGCGGTCGAGCGGGGCTTTCATGTCAATGGCGTGGTTGCAGATCGAGTTGGGGAAGTTGACGTGGTCGCGCTGGATGGCCTGCAAGGTCTTGATGGTGTGACTCTCCTCATGCTTCACCTGTCGCAACGCGCGGAAATATCGCACGCGCGAGGAGATCAATTCTTCGGGGTCTTTTTCGATGGTCTTCATCGTCTCGTTCAGGAAGTGATTGGTGTGAACCATGTAGCCGTCTTCGCCGTATAAAATCGCGAATTTGCGCGCCGAGACTTCCACGCTGTAAATTTCTCCGCTTTCGTGGACGATGAGATGGTTGTAGCCCGCGGCGCGGTGCGGAACCAGCGCCGAGCGGATCGCGTCGCCTGGAGTCTTCGCGGCCAGAACCGCGCGCGAGACGAGGATGCGCGGGATGCCGATGCGCGAATCGTTGGGGTAGACCGAGTCGCAGAACTGCGCGATGCCGTAGGCGTTGAATCCGATATTGGGCAGGAGTCCGCCATACGTCATGGCAAGATACGGGGGGTCGTCCTTCGGCGTGGCGTGGATCACCAGCACATCGTCCTCGTCTTCGGGCAGCCAGTCTTCGTTGTGCGCGCCCAGCACGTGGCCGTCCGCGGTGCGCTGTTCATTCACCGCGAAACTGGTGCAACGCGAAAGGTGCAGGGCGTCCATCGTCACGGCTTCCATGGCGTGCAAAACGCACAACTCATCGAAGACCACGCCCGCGCCCTCGGCCATGCCCTGAATCTCATCCACGTATTGCGGATACTTTTCCTGTGCGAACGGGATGAACTTGCGCGCCTGAATCTGCGCGCCCTCCCACGTCAGCGCGAGCTCGGAGTAGGCCTGTTCCAGCAATGTGCGCGCGTTGTGGATGCTATGCTCGATCTGTTTCTTCGCGGCCTCGCCCAATTGCCGTCCCATCTCGCGGTGCGTCCCAGAAATCCGGACAAGCGGCGGCGGCGTTTGGTGAATGGGCGTGTTTTGTGAATCTTTTTTGGGAGACATACATAACCTTTCCGTGAGACAAAAAACCTGCTCCGCGATTTTTCACGGAGCAGGCGGGATTCTAACACAACGGACGTTTACGACGCTGGAGGCAGCGGCTCGCTCGGACTGGAGGCGGGCGCGACCGTGGCGGGCGTTCTCCTCCCTTCGAGGATGGTCAGCGCCACCGCTCCGACGCCAGCGCATCCCAACAGGAACGGAGCCAGCCAGCCAAAGCAGGGGATGATGCCCAGTCCCTGCGAAATCAGCACGACGATGAAGGTTCCAAAACCCGCCGTCAACGTGGACGACCAGTTTTGTCCCACGGAGCGGGTGAAGCGTTCGCCAACTTCCAGGCCGATGGCGATGACGCCGAACAGCCAGGCCAGGAAGAGTCCCAGCGCAAAGAACGGGATGGCAAGGATCAGGATGATCGTGATGACCATGAACAGCGCCACCAGCGGCGAGACGATTACGGTCGCGAGGCCCACGCCTCCAGCCATGAGCGGTTGACGGGCAAAGGTCTGCGAGACGCGCTCCATCTGCGGGAGCATGAACAGCGAGAGCAACATTGCCAGCGCGCCGATGATGATGGCCTGTCCCAACGCGCCGAGGGCCGAGCCGATCGGGTTGATGGTGATATTGGGTTCGTTCACCGTCGGAACTTCAGGGACGGCTGGAACTTCGGGGACTTCAGGAACCTCGGGCACAGTGGGGGGCGGGATCTCGATGGTGGGGTTGTCGCGGACTTCGCCTTCGATGGTCGAGCCTTCGGCGCGCGCCATCGAACCGCCGACCATCGTCAAATCGCCTTCGAGGATGGCGTTCTCGCCCATTGAGCCAGACGCGCCGATGAGGACGAGGTCTTGCGTCATTGTGCCGTCCAGCTTGATCGTGCCGCCGAAGATGACGATGCTCCCTTTTACGGTCGCTTCCTCTTCGATGGTCACGTTGCCGCCGAACACGACCAGGTCGCCGTTCAGTGTGTCTCCGCTTTTGAGGGTGTAACTACCGCCAAAGATGACGGGGCCGCCGTCGAAGGGTCCCATGGCCCGCGCGGAGGCGGTGGGGAAGAATGCCAGCGCGATCAGCGCCAGCAGGAGGTAGAGTTTCGTTGCGCGTTTCATTGTTGCGTTCCTTTCACAAAACGGGTAAACCGCCAAAGCGAGACCGACCAGAGCAGGGCGAATCCGCTGAGGGTGGAGAGGATGATCATCCACCCAAAGGGCGGGATAAATCCAGGGAGGGTGCGAAGGATGATGGAGCCGATTTCACCGAGGGCGCGGCCCATGTCCATGAGGGAGAGCAGGAAGTTGACGATGGACGCGATCCAACCCGCGGGGGAGGCGAGGAACGGGATCAAGTACGGGGACGCGTACCAGCCGAGGAGGGCGAGTCCGCCCAACGTCAGGATGAGAACGCCGACGAGTCGGTTGCGTCGTTCGATGACGCGCTGGGCGGCCAGTCTCTGCTGGAAGCGGGCGGTGAAGCCAGGCGCGGGCGCGGTCATCTTCACCGAGCGCAGTTCCAGGTTCACTTCGGCCAGCGCCGAGCAATGGACGCAGTTCTTCAAGTGGGTTTGCAGGTCACGTTTCTGTTCGAGGGTGAGAGGCTGGTCGTGCGCCAGCCAGTCTTCAAAAGGCCGGTGATTCATGGGGCCTCCTTTGGAGTTCTTGTTTCATTGTGGATTCTTCCCAGCGCTTGCCGAGGGCGAGGCGGGCGCGGTGCAGTCGGCTTTTTACCGCGCTGACGGTGAGTCCCAGCGCCTCGGCGATTTCGGCTTCCGACGAGTCGTGCCAGTAACGCATGACGATGGCGGCGCGGTCGGTGGCGTCGAGGGATTTCAGGATTGCGTGTAGTTTTTCTTTCTCTTCCCGCCGCACCGACTCACGTTCAGGGTTGGGCGCGTCGGCGTCGGGGATTTCAAAGGCGGGCGAGTCGTCGTCCTCCTCGTCAATCGAGAAGGTGGAAAATTTGCGGCGGCGGAGGCGGTCTATGCAGTAGTGCGCCGCAATGGACAGCAACCAGGTGGCAAAGGACCTCTGGGCGTCGTAGCGTCCGAGATGCTGGAAGGCGCGCAGAAAGGTCTCCTGCGCCGCGTCTTCTGCGGCATTTGGGTCGCCGAGCATTCGATAACACAGGTTGTAGACAGGCTTCTGGTAGGTTTCTACCAACTGCGTGAAAGCCTGATCGTCGCCTTTTTGTGCCTGGAAAACCCAGGTCTGTTCCTCGTTCACGCATTCTCCTTGTTATTTCTGCTTGTTATACGGGAGAGGAAGGGGGAAGTTGCGGGGGATATATTGCGTATTTCGTATTACGTATTGCGTACGAAATACGCAGTACGCAATATTCGGCTTATCCCTCTCAATGGACGTGACCTTCTCCCTCCGGCCCCAACCAATGACGCCACTCGCCAAGCCGATGACTGTACAAAGCCAGCGCGGCCGCGATGACCGTTGTGAGGGGTACGGCGGCGATGAGCCCCAACGAGCCGACGAGGGTCCGCACCACCTCTTCGGCGATGAACTCGAAGTTGAGCAGGGTGAGGTAGTCTCCGCGGTTGAGCGTGAACATCAGCAGGCTCGGCAGGGACGCGCCCGCGTAGGCCAGCACGAGGGTGTTGACCGTGGCCGCGACGTGATCCTGTCCGATGCGCATGGCGCGGGCAACAAGGGCGCGGAATCCGAGCGTTTCGTCGGTGGCGTGGAGTTCGAAGACCGCGGAGGATTGGGTGGTGACGAGATCGTCCAGCACACCAAGCGCGCCGATGATCATGCCGCCGAGCATCAGTCCGCGCAGGTTGATGGTGACGGTGGACATTTGGATGAGGAACAGCGCCTCCTCGGAGGCCGTCCCGGAGAGTCGAGTCAGCGAAATGGCGACCCAGGCCAACGTCCCAGTGAGAACGAGGACGAGGATCATGCCGATCGTGGAGGCGTGCGTCTTGAGCGTCCAGCCGTAGGTCAGGTAGAGGGTGGCGGTCAATAAGATGACCGAGCCGATGATGCTGACGCGGATGGGGTCTTCGCCTGTGAGGATGTGCGGGATGATGTAGCCAATGATGACGGTGAGGCTGAAGGCCATGCCGATGAGACTGCGAAAGCCCTTCCATTTGCCTGTGACGACGATGGCGAGCGCGAACGCGACGGCCAACCAGCCAAGCATGGGCGTGCGGACATAATCGGCGTAGTACGCGTTGACGATGCCGTTCGGTCCCTGGCTGACGCTGACGATGAGCATGTCGCCCACGTCGAAGCGGATGCCTGGCGGCGTGATCTGGCGTTTGCCATAATCAATGTCGAAGGGGATGCCCGCGTATTCGCCATCGAGCATTTTGACGCGCAGGAGCTGGTAATTTTGCGTCGTCTCGCCGAGGGTGATCTCGCCTTCTTCGAGGATGGCGGTCACTTCGGCTTTGGCCGTGCCCGTGCCGAGCGGGGAGCTCATCGCTTCGGGGATGGGAGTCTGGAAGAAGTAGGGGATGCCCCAGACGACGAAGGCCGCGAGGGCGAGGAGGAGGAGGGGAAAGAGGAGGAGGAATTTTTTCATGGAGGAGATGACAGAGGAAAGAAGAAAGATGGGTGTTGGAGACTTCAATCCCGAAGGGATGGGATGATTGTAACGCGCGAATGCACTCGAATCAAAATCCCGAAAGGATGACATGATTCAACTAACATTGCCACCCCTTCGGGGTTGTGGATGAACGATATCCGAATCTAGAATCAGATCACCCCTTCGGGGTTTGGATCTTGCTCAGCAAAAACAGACTCGCGAATGTGCAGACCGCGCCGAAGATGAATAATGCAGTATATCCCATCCACTGACCTGGCGCGGCGTTGTTGAGCGCGTCGATCGCGGGACCTTCGAGCCGCGCCAGCGCTCCCGACCCCGCGGTGGCAAGATTGGTCAGCCCGAGGAATTTCCCCGCCTGATCGGACGGGGCGAGCGCGTTTGCCAGCGCCCAGTTGGAGGTAAGGAAGAGTCCGATGCCGCCGCCGACGATGCTCGCGAAAATGGTCAGCGTGGACATGTCGCGGGCGAGGAGCATGAGCGGCATCCCGATCGTGGTAATGATGGTGGCGGCGTAGAGAACCTTCTTCGCGCCGAATCTGTCTGTGAGCCAGCCGCCGATGACGACAAAGAGGACGAGACCGACGGTGATCGCGGCCAGCAGGTCGCCTGTCTGTTTGGGCGGATCAGGGACGCGCAGGACATCCTGCAAATAGTATTGTGCGAAGGATTGGATGCCGTAGATGCCGAGCAGGAACAACGCGCGTTCGGCGATGAGCCACCAATAAGCGGTATTTTCGCGGAAGTTGATGCGGAAGGTTTCGCGGCTGAGGGCGCGCAGGTCAATGAGTTGTGAACCAGGTTCGCCAGCAGTTGCGCCGCTGGCATTTGGCAGTCCAACTTCCGAATGAACGGGAGTGGATGGTTCTTCTTTTGTCCCAAAAATGGTGATGGCCGCGCTGATGGCCAGGATCGCGAGGACAACGCCCAGGATGAGGGTCGCGTCGCGGGTGGAGGAGTCCATCAAACGTCCCGCGAGAAGCGAAACGATGACGAGGGAGGCCATGTCCATGAAGGTCTTGAGCGAGGAGGCCGTCCCCAATTGGCGCGCGGGGACGCGGTCGGGGAGGAGTCCTTGCAGGGGGCCATGCGCGAGGTTGGAACTGAATTGCAGGCCGATGTAGCCGATGAAGAGCCAGGTCAAGCCGCCCGCGGCGCCGAGGATGGCGAGGAAGGCAAAGTCGAAGATCGTGCCGATCACAATGAGCGGACGGCGGCGTCCCCAGCGCGAATGCCAGTTATCCGAGAGCGCGCCTGCCAGCGGTTGGACGACCATCGCGATGACGAGTCCCGCGAAGGTGAGCATGCCGAGCCAGGTGTTTTTCTTCGCGTCGGGGATGAAGTTGAGCAGGACGGCAGGCAGGATGATGGGGTGGAGGGAATTCCACATGAACGAGATGCCGACCCAATAGGCATTGAGGATGAGAAGTTGGGGGAGGGTGAGTTTTTTCATGCTTTCTCTCAAATTGGCATCCTGAAGTTCTACTTCAGGATGATTGCTCGAAAGTAGAACTTTCGGATTCCTTTTCTTTGAATTTTCCGCGCAGAGATTCTGGAAGCAACGCGGCGATGCGACTCATTACGATGTGTGCCGCGGCTCTGTCTTTTTCATCGGCGGATAAATTGTGCGGGACAGTCAACTCGTAGGCCGCGCCGAAGTTCAGGCAGAGCGCGCCGTTTGCTTCGTAAATGCCGACGGGGACAAATTTTACTCCCGCCGCGGCGAGCAGTAATGCGAAACGTCCCGCGCCCGAAGCGGGCATCGTGATTTCACCTGTGGGATTATCCCCGCCCTCGGGCGCGAGACCGATGATGACATTTTTCTCACGGCGCGCCACCTCCAAAACGCGTCGCACGGACTGGGCGCGGGACTCCACGTCTTTGGCGCGCGGCGGCATCGGAGGCATGGTCGTGAACCCATAGACGCGTGCGATTCGACGTAACACGATCTTTGTAAAGAACATCCCCAGCGGCGCGTACCATTTGCCAGGATAGGTCAACTCGCCTGTCATCACGAAGTGCATTTCCACAGGAATCGTCGCGGCGATCGCGACCGCCATCCAGATGGCATTGAAGTTGGGACGATGATAATGATTGAACGTGACGACACACGGACCTCTTTGCGGAATGTTCTCCTCCCCAATTCCATGTAGTGACGGCTCTGCGGAGCGCCCCTGTGGGGTTAGCCGTCCCACGCAAGCCCGCGCATCCTCCCGAAACGAACGCCGCCGCGTCAACGCCATGTCTACGATGAGACCAGCGACGTTGCGCGGCGGAAACGAATAGCGGGGGAACATCTCATCCCTTCGGCATCTGCGAGTCCTCGATCAAATCCTTCGGCGTGGCCGCCCCGCAATTGGGACAGGCGAATTTGAAATCCATGGGAACATACGACCGCGAGCAGAACGGACACTTGATCGGCATCGGCTCTTTCGGAACTTCTTTCACCACTTCCTTCGTAACCTCTTTTGTCACTGTGCGCGTTCCACCGCTTCCGCCGCTGATCCAAATGTCGCCGCCGCTGGACGAGGACGACGATGATTTCTTCGCGGCCGCGCCCGCGATGAGTCCGCCTTTCAGTCCGCCGCGCCCCGAGGAGGAACTTTTTCCCGAAGACTTGGACGAGGAACCCGACGACGATTTCGACGATCCGCCCTTGGATTCTCCCAGCAGGAAGAACAGCACCGCCAGAATCACCACCGCCGCCAATGTGACGAACACGATGATGGCCGTCAGGCGGATGGCGCGTGGGATGTTGTAGAGTTCGTAGCCGTAACTGAACAGGAACACGCCGCCCACGTAGAACGGGGAGAGGATGCCGATCAACGTCAGGCCGATGCCCTGCTCCATTGTCCCATCCAACCAGACGAGGTAGGCAAGGTAAATGATCAACGCCAGCGTGGCCAGCGCGATCAGCCCGCCAGGGATGAGGAGATGCAGGGGCTTGCCAGGTTTTTCGTCATCGTGATCGTATTCATAAACTTCGTGCGTTTTTGCGCGCATCTCACGCGCGCGGTATTGTGATTGGGTCATGGGTCTACTCTCTTCCGTATGGATACCAATAACTCTTCTCTTCCAGCTTGAAATCCCAGTGCACGTGTTTTACTTCGCGGAATTCATCGAGTCCTTCGATGCCCAGTTCGCGCGCGCCGCCTGAGAGTTTCATCCCGCCGAAGGGACCTGCGTAATTGTCGGTGAGCGGATCGTTGATCCAGATCGTCCCCGCTTTAACATCTTCAAAGAACCTCTTCACCTTTTGCGGATCGTTCGAGAGCAACACCGCGCCCAGGCCATATTGACAATCGTTGGTCAGCGCGATGGCTTCATCGAATGACGCGTACTCCATTAACGGGATGGCGGGACCGAACGTCTCCTCGCGCATGATCGTCATCGAGTGATCCACGCCTGCCAGCACGGTCGGCTCGTGGAAGTAGCCCTTCTGCAACTGTTTGGGTCGCCCGCCGCCCGTCAGAATCCTGGCGCCGAGCGCGTGCGCTTCCGCAATATGCGACTCGAATTTAGCGCGGAACGTCTCGCCGATCATTGGACCCATGTCCGTCGTCGGCTCGAGACCGTTGCCAAGCCGCAACGTTTTAACATGCTCCACAATGGCTTCGGTGAACTTCTTCGCTTTCGACTTCGGGATGTACACGCGCTCCGCGCTGGTGCAGACCTGCCCCGCGTTGATGAGCGCCGCGTAGGCCACGGCTTTCGCCGCGATCTCGGGATCGGCGTCCTCCGCGATGACGGTCGCGTCCTTGCCGCCCAATTCGAGATGCAGTTTCTTCATCATCGGCGCGGCGTGAGATGCGATGCGCTGTCCCGTTGCGAGACTGCCCGTGAACGCGATGACAGGCACATCGGGGTGTTTCACCAACGGCTCGCCCGTCTCCGCGCCGTAACCCGTCACCACATTCACCACGCCCGCGGGCAGGCCAGCGAAGCAATGCTCGGCCAGGTAGAGCGCCGTCAGCGGCGTCACTTCCGAGGGTTTGATGACCACCGTATTCCCCGCCGCAAGCGCGGGCGCCACTTTCCATGCCAGCAACAGCAACGGATAATTCCACGGCACAATGCAGGCCGCCACGCCGTACGGTTCCTTCAAAATAAAATTGAATTGCGATTCTTCGCCAGGGGGGATCACACGCCCGCGATCGTGACGCGAAAGTTCAGCATAATAATCAAACGTGCTCGCCACCCAATCCAACTCTTCGTGATTCTCAGAGAGGGGCTTGCCCTCCTCCTCCGTCAGCAGGCGGACGATGGCATCGTTGTGTGCGCGGATCCCGTTCGCGACCTCGTGCAGGAGATTTGTGCGCTCGTTCGCGCCGACCTTCCTCCACGACTCGAACGCCTCCTTCGCGGAGCTCACAGCGGACTCCACATCCCGAGCCGTCCCGCGCGGGACGACGTCCAACACTTCCTCGGTCGCGGGATTCGCCACTTCAATGAATTCCGTAGCGCTACCTTGCGTAAACTGTCCGTTGATGTACATCAGTTTCATGACGCGCCTCACATTAAAAAATGGGATAGAAACTTCGCACAAATTGCCCTTTGACTTCGCTCGGCTGATGCCTCGCTCCGCTCAGAGCTGTGGGTCACCAATTACCAATCACGGAACCAAATCCCCCACCGCCCTATCCATATCCGCGAGAATGACGGGGACTTGTCCCACAGGCATGTTCACGCGGAACATATACTCGAAGCCGTCGCCCAGCACGAGACGGATCACGCGCCACGTCGCGAGACGCGGCGTCCCCTGCGCGGAGGGGAGCAGTTTCACCGCCGCCATCCATTGCGGATACGCCCTAGCCTGGTCGCTCGAAAGATCGAGCGTGAACGAATTGATCGGGAGCATCCCCGTCGTCTGCACCCAGCGCGCCTGATTCTCCGCCTTCTGCATCCAGCGGACGAACAGCCACGAGGCCAGTTGCTTCACGTCATCCGAAGGCATCACGATGAACGAAGAGCCGTACACGGCCATCGTCTGCGTTTCGCCAGGGAAGGGAATCAGCGTCCACTCGTCCATTCGATTTAAAGTGAGCAGCGCGCGCGACTGCGCGGCAAGGTCTTCCAGTCCGCCCGTCACAAACAGCGCCTGGCGATTCGCGAACGCGTCCGCGTCGGACGTGTCGGTCAGCGTGAACGCGCACCCGTCCTCGAACAGCGTCTTCGGGAAGCGGAACGCGGCGATGTTTTCATTCTTAAGGAAGCGATAACTCTCGCCTTCCTGCACGCCCCCGCCGAAGGCCATCATCCACGAGAGCGCGGTCATCGAGTCGGTGTCCACCAGCCAGCCGCCGAACGCGTCGTCTTTTGTATCTTCGTTTGATTTAAAAATCTCATTGGCCTTGCAAGCCTGCTCGCGAAATTCTTCGGGTGTCGCGGGCGGCGCGTCGAACCCAAGTTCACGCGCCCAGCTTGCGTTGTAGAACATGAGGCGAGCCGTCCGTTGCGCGGGCATCCCCAGGCGCGCGTCGCCCGCCATGTCCTGCTCCCAAATCACGGGCGAATACGACGCGACCTCGTCGGCGCTGAGTCCCCAGGTCGGGTCGGCCACGTACGGCGCGAGGTCCACCACGCCCGAGCGTTCATTCCAAAAATGCGCGTGTTCGGGCAGGCCGATCACAAGGTTGGGCTTGTCGGGCGCGGCCAGCGCGTCCGTCACGTTGTTGAACAGTTCCGAAAAATTCGATTGTCCCACCGTCAACACGCTGATGCCCCACTCGTTGGTGGAATTAAATTCTGCGACTTGCGTTTCAAACAGCGACGCTTCGACTCCGAACCATGGATGCCACGCCATGATGACCGCGCCGCGCAGGGACTCAGCCTCGACTCCCAACATGCTGACGGGGATGGGCGTTGGCGCGGGCGTGACAGTTTCCGTCGCGCTCGCCTCGCGCGTGACGTTTGGCGGGGTGACCGTTTCGACAGGCGTCGCGCACGCGGACAGGACGAGCAGAAGGCAGAGGGCAGAAAGCAGAAGTTTATTGACCAAGGAACACCATCGGGACGGGGGAGAAAACGAGGATGAAAATGACGATTGCCAGCGCGCCCACCGCGCGTCGACGCGGGTCGAGTTCGGTGATCAGATCAAGCGGCTCGGCGTGGACGCGTCCGAGGAAGAAGAGGAGCGCCGCCCAGAACCACCACGTACTCCACACAAATCCCATCGCCGCGAGGACGCCCAGAATGAACGGATAGGCCTTGCGGATTTTGTCGCCGAACATGGCGTAAGTGATGTGCCCGCCATCCAGCGTGCCGACGGGGATGAGGTTCAGCGCGGTGACAAGCAACCCCGCCCAACCCGCCAGCGCGACGGGATGAATGAACACGTCCACGCCGCCGAAGGGGACAGGTTTGCCTGTGAAGAAGTATTGAAGCCAATGTTGGAGGAGGGGCAGACCGCTCAGGTCTGGAGGCGCGGGCAGGAATTGTCCGAAGACGATGTATTTGGCGAGCAGGTAAAGCAGTGAGTTGCCTTCGAGGAAACCATTTGGGTCGGGCAACACACTGCCGAGCTCCGACATGGTCAAGCCGAGGAAGAGAACTGGAATCGCGATGACCATGCCAGCGAGCGGTCCGGCCACGCCGATATCAAAGAGGACGCGTTTATTTTTCGGGATGGCTTGCATCTGAATGAACGCGCCCATTGTGCCGAGCAAGCTGAATGGAAGTGGGATGAAATAGGGGAGTGTCGCGGCGGTTTTGTGGCGGCGACTCATCAGGTAATGTCCAAATTCATGTGCGAGCAAAATGCCAAGCAGGCTCAACGCGAACGGCCAACCAGTAAATACTTTTCCTGTAAAGATTGTTTCAAGCGCTACAAGCATAGCGCCAAGGATATCGTTTGGATCCGTTGGATAAGGTCGTGAAGGTTCTGCCGCCGTCAGCATTACGCTGAAGACTGTAATGATGAAGAGAACGATGTTCGTGGTCGGCAATTTCGCTTTCACTTCGGGAGCGGACGGCGCGAGGAAGATAATGTGATTCTCTCCCTCTTTGCGGAAGAGGGGCGTGAGTCCATGCGCTCGGAGGGAGTCCGCTAAAAGGTCGTAGGCCGCGGCGGAGTCGCCATCGAGTAGATGGCCGCGGTAACGGACGATCCATCCCTTTTGGGGATCGCCTGTCGTCACGTCGTCAATGCGAAAGATGCGCGCCACGAGGCTGTTGAGAATCTCTGGTTCAGGAAAGGACATGAGTCACCTTTATGCAAATTATGAAGTGCGTCGCACCTTACTTGGCGGGAGTTTCCAGTTCGAGAAATGCCTTCTTTCGGAAACGTCCCTGCCCGTTGAGGTGCGACGCACTCGCGCCGTAGGCGGGAGTGGATGGGAGTCGAACCCACCGCGGCCCGCAACGCGACCCGCCACAGGTTTTGAAGACCAGGAAGCCCGCCAGGACTTAACCACTCCCATCGGCAAGGATAATCGAAGGGAGGGCGATTGGCAAGTGAAAAAGATGAACCACGGATGAAAAGGATGAAAGAGATAAAGCAGTCATCCCTTTTCTCTCTTTCATCCGTGGTTAAAAACAAAATCGCCCGTCCGGAGGGCGATTTTTCGAACTCTCTGTCGGGGCGAGAGGATTTGAACCTCCGGCCTCTTGCACCCCATGCAAGCGCGCTAGCCGGACTGCGCCACGCCCCGATTGAGCGAGGGGCATTGTACTCGCGTTTGTTATTTCTGGCAATGAAAAGATTGGATGAAAATACAGCACATTCTGTTTACCGCGAGGAACGCCAAGAACGCAAAGTTTATAGATTTTCTTTGCGCTCTCCCTGGCGCCGTGCGGCTTAAGCCGTACCAGGGCAGGTGTCGCGGGCTTGGCGGTTTCACTATAGAAAACAAAAAGACACAGATTACTGTGTCTTTGGCTTGTCCCCCACGGGGATTCGAATATCATCCCCTGAATGGGGATCACGGTCGTAGAAAACAAAAATCGCCTCAACGGCGATTTTCTTCAAGTGCCCCCACGGGGATTCGAACCCCGGTCGTAGCCTTGAAAGGGCTGCGTCCTAGTCCACTAGACGATGGGGGCATTTGCATTGCTGACTCGTTTCAGCAATATAGTATGAAGTAGCGTGTTGCTACCCATACTAAGCGGGCGGGATTTTATCACCCAAAACCTTGATTGGTCAAGCAAATTTTCAAATCAACTTTGCGTTTGGGCTTTCACGCGTTGACCCTGCAAAGCCAGCAGATCCACCTGTTTGCGGTTGAACAACATGCCCGGGCTTTCCACGCGCAGGGTGGGGATCAGGATGCCTGTCAATATGGCGTCGAAGACAGGGATGAAATCGCGCGAGCCTTCGGCCATCAGCGCGGAGAAGTCGAAACGGCCTGGGTACTCTATCTTGCCTTCGATCTCATAAACCTGGGCGGTGATCCGCACGGGATACTCCGTCACTTTGGCAAAGCCGCCGCGCACCACGCCTTGCGGACCCAGGTCTTCGCGGCGGGCGAGCGCAACGGCAAAAACCTGTTGTTTAAACATGCGGATCACTTCATAATGATCCACCAATTTGGTGGGCATGTGGATGCGCGCCAGCCGCGCATCGATCACTTCCATGTAAGTGTGGGTGGGATCGTTCATCACCCCCATCACGCCATTGGTCGAGACGGACACTTTTCCAACCACTCTATAACTCGAAGTCAGAATGTCCACAGGGATCATGCGGTGGGTTCGTGGCGCTGTGTCCATCATTGGCGCGGAATCCTTTTCAGGTTTGGTCTGGCCTCGGGCGGTGCGACCCGGCTTGAGGTCGGGGGCGATGCGCCGCGCGTTTGCGTTGGGTGGGCTTTCCCGCGTTCGGGTTCAGGAACATCGTCAACCATGAGATGGCTTTTTCGTCATACTCGCGGCGTCCGCATACATCGCAGACCCACGCGGGAAAATTGGGAACGGTGATCAACTCGCCATTCAGCCACGTGAAATAGGTAAGGAGGCGGGCTTGCATGTGGCCTGAAATGCACTGGTAGCATGGAACTGCTTCGGGTTGGACTTCGATTTCTTCGGTCATATTGTCCTTTGGATGCGCCCATTATACCCACTTGTGCGGCGCGCGGGGTTTGCGTTTTTGTGCGTGGGTTTGGAATATAATCGAATCATGGAAACCAAAACCAATTACCAACAACTCGTCCGTGAACTGAATTACCACTTTAACCTTTATCACGTTCAGGACGCGCCCGTCATCAGCGACGCGGAATACGACAAACTCTACAACGAACTCAAGCGGATCGAATCCGCGCATCCCGACTGGGTGACGCCCGACTCGCCCTCGCAACGCGCGGGACCGAAAGCGGCCGACCGTTTCGACAAGGTCCGCCACCCCGCGCCGATTCTGAGTCTCGCCAACGCGTTTGGCGCAGAGGACGCGCGCGCCTGGCTGGAACGCGTCACCAAAATTGACGACCGCGTGGAAAAAGCGAAATTTATCGTCGAGCCGAAGATTGACGGATTGTCGGTCGTCCTGCATTACCGCGATGGCGTTTTCGTGCAAGGCGCAACACGCGGCGACGGGGATGTGGGGGAGGACATCACAGGCAATTTGCGGACGGTGAGGGCGATTCCATTACGAATTCCGGTTCAGATGTCGAAAGTCGAAAGTCAAAAGTCAGCGACCTTCGACCTTCGACCTCCGACCTACCTTGTCGTTCGTGGCGAAGCCTACATCCCAATCAAAGACTTTGAAGAATTGAATCGCAAGTTAGAGGAGGCGGGAGAGAAAACCTACATGAATCCGCGCAACTCGGCGGCGGGATCATTGCGCCAACTCGACCCGAAATTGACGGCTTCGCGGCCGATCACGTTGCTGGTCTATCAGATCATCCACGCGGAGGGCGGGACTGTCCCAACTTCGCAATGGGAAATTTTGCAATATCTCAAATCGCTGGGCTTCCCCGTCACAGACGTGGCGCGGCGCTTTGACGATTTGGAATCCGCCATTGCCTACACCGAAACCTGGGATAAGAAACGCGACGACCTGCCCTACGAAGCGGACGGCATGGTCATCAAAATTGACGACCTGACCCTCGCGGCGGAACTGGGCTTTGTGGGCAAAGACCCGCGCGGCGCGATCGCGTTCAAGTTCCCCGCCCGCGAAGTGACCACGACCCTGCTCGGCATTGACGTGGAAGTGGGGCGCACGGGCGTGCTCACGCCCAAGGCTGTGCTCGAAGCGGTGGAGATCAACGGCGTGATCGTCAAGAATGCCACTTTGCACAACTTCGATTACATCTCCGAAAAGGACATCCGTGTGGGCGACCGCGTGCTGGTAAAGCGCGCGGGCGAGGTAATTCCTTACGTCATCGGCCCCGTGGTGGACGCGCGCGCAGGCAAGGAGAAGACCTACCAACCGCCGAGCGTTTGTCCCGCGTGCGGACAGGCTGTGGAGCATTTCGAAGGGGAGGTGGCTTGGTATTGCGTCAATGCCGCTTGTCCCGCGCAGTTGGTGCGGAACGTGGAGCATTTCGTCTCGCGCGGCGCGATGGACATCGTCGGCATGGGGACAAAGATCGTGGAGAAGTTGATCGAGGCGGGCAAGGTGCGCGATGTGGCGGATATTTTTACGCTCACCCGCGAAGACATCCTCGAATCGGTCACGAAGAAAGATCGCAAGACGGAGAAAGAACCGCCTGGCAAGCTCGCAGATAATTTGCTGGCGGCCATCGCGGAGTCGGCGAAGAAGCCGCTCAACCGTTTGATCGCCGCGTTGGGAATCCACGGCGTGGGCGAGGTCAGCGCGGCGGACTTGGCCGGTCACTTCGGCAATTTGGACGCGCTCTCCACCGCCAGCCCGGATGACCTCCAGCAGATCGAGGGGATTGGTCCCAACATCGCGGAAGGCATCGTGGATTGGTTCGGGCGCGAGGCGAATCAGAAGATATTGAAGAAGTTAAAGGCCGCGGGCGTTTGGCCGACGTTTAACGTTGAACGTTCAACGTTAAACGTTTCATTAGCGGGGCAGACATTTGTCATCACTGGCACGCTCCCCACCTGGTCACGCGATGATGCGAAAGAGTTTATCGAGTCCAATGGCGGCAAGGTGACAGACTCGGTCAGCAAGAAGACGAGTTATCTCGTGCTGGGCGAAAATCCTGGCTCGAAGTTGGAGAAGGCGAAGAGTTTGGGCGTGAAGATTATTGGCGAGGAAGAGTTGAGGAATCTGGTCGCGTAACAATCCCGAAGGGATGTCAGGATTGTAACCATGCATCCCGTCGTCGGGAAAATCCCGAAGGGATGATATGATCCGCCCAATCCATGCCACCCCTTCGGGGTTATCGCAAATTGTCATCGTCAAAGAAGGTTGCCATGAAAAAGCAGATCACAGTTTTGGTTGCATTTGCCTTTGTGTTTTCGCTGGCATGTCAGGCCATCATGCCACCCCAAAAACGCGGTGGGACAATCGTCTCCGATTGCGCGGATATCGTCCACGCGGTGGCCGAGATGCAATCCGTGGACGTCCCCCAAAAATTGATGGATACGGGGAAAAAGCAGGGCGGCGAATTTGACGCGAACGATTACTTCAAAGCGCTGACTCACCTCTCCATGCGGGACGGGTACGCGCTGGACTATGTCTATCCCATAGACTTTCTCGGCTCGTTCCCGATGCTCTACCCCCGTCCCGTTGACCAGCCCCCCTACGCCTCCGCCGCGGACGTCCCCGAGGGCGTGACACTCGGAAACTTCCGCGACCAACTCGCGATCGAAGACGTGGAACAGGGTTATTTCGAATACGTCGTCATGGACATCATGGCGAGCCAGTTCTATCTCGTCTGGCACGCCAATTACAATGACCTGCAAATTATCTGTGACAAGGACGCCGCCATCGCGATCGTGGATGAAACCAACTCGCAAGATTTCGGCGCGCATTTCGATCTCGCGCAACAGACGAAAGTCCGCGCGTTGACGAATGTCGAACCCTCTGTGAAATTGACCGACGACACCGCCATCGTGGAAGTCGTCACCTTCACCAAGTGGGGTGGCTTCTTCAAGCGGACGTACACCATCAGCCGATCATTTCCGCATGAGGTGGATGTGAAGGATGAGAATCTGGTGGAATACGATTGCGGGATTATGTTTTAAATTCGCGAGCGCGTTGCACTCTCTCATCACAAAAACAAACTCGGAGGCTCAGCGCCTCCGAGTTTTTCATTTCTCAGGCTTCTTTCCGACAATTTCCGCAAAGCGTGGATCGTCGCGAATCCATTGCAGGTCGGGGTCTTGCCATGCCCATGCAGGGTTAAGTTTTTCTTTCTTCACTGCTTGCATCAGATATTCAAAAGCCAGGTCAACATTATCGCAGACGCTTTCCAGACAGGCTCTGTTATACAAATCATCTTCTGGGATAAGTTGCCGCGCTTTCTCGACAAATTGATCTGGAATAGGCTCTCCAATGGATTTGCTAATGGACGCGATTCCCAAATAAGGATTGAAATCTTTGGGGGCGATTTCAATCACCTTTTCCAACAGTGGAATCGCTTCCCTCTCCCGACCAATCACCCTCAGCAAGATACCCAAGTTGGAGTAGGCGGTGGCATCCGACGGATTGAGTTCGATGGCTTTGCGATAACTGGCTTCCGCTTCCTCGTACCGTTTCAGGTTTTCATGCAAAAGTAAACCCAAGTTGGAGTAGGCGGTGGCGTCCGACGGATTGAGTTCGATGGCTTTGCGATAACTGGCTTCCGCTTCCTCGTACCGTTTCAGGTTTTCATCACTGAGCAAATTACCCAAGTTGGAGTAGGCGGTGGCGTCCGACGGATTGAGTTCGATGGCTTTGCGATAACTGGCTTCCGCTTCCTCGTACCGTTTCAGGTTTTCATCACTGAGCAAATT
>JACRBL010000064.1 GCA_016234485.1 Chloroflexota bacterium | reverse complement strand
GGTTCATTTCAAATACGCCTCATCCACCGGTATCTTTAGCGCGTTCGCAAAAGCATTCGTCTCGCTGGCCATGCCAATGACGGCGAGCAGCTCAGCATACTGCTCTTGTGTCATCCCTTTTGCATACGCCGAGGCGGTGTGTTAGCGTCCGATATCTTTGATAGTGATAGAGCCCATTCCGTCTGAATAGAATGGTGTTCCGCTCCACCACCTGCCACGAGTCCGTCCATCCAGGGCGGCTTTTTCTTTTCTCCAAACCTCGTGTATGCTAGGTGTTCTATTCTGGAGAAAGGAATAGCCCGAACCGAAGAGACAGAGCTTGGCAGCTTCCTTCGGGTCGGGCCATCAACGTATGGTCAGTGTAACCGAATTCCACTGTCTTGTCCAGGAGTACGTCGCTC
Source organism: Chloroflexota bacterium (assembly GCA_016234485.1). Taxonomy (GTDB): domain Bacteria; phylum Chloroflexota; class Anaerolineae; order Anaerolineales; family Villigracilaceae; genus Denitrolinea. Next base: position 3,167 of record JACRBL010000064.1, on the reverse strand, counting down.
GCTTTACCGAGCTCATTTTTCCCCGTCCCATCGTGTGTCCGGACTGTCATGCGGTGGATACCCTCATCGGACATGGTTTCTACCTGCGCCAGCCCATCACTCCGACCCAGGTCTACCAGGTGTTCGTCAAGCGCTGGTATTGCAAAGCGTGTCACCACACGCTCTCGCTGTTGCCCAGTTTCTTGCTACGCTTTCGGCACTATCTCCTCGATGTGATTCAGTTGGTCGTCGTTTCGCGCTTCGAAGACGGTGCCTCATGGGCCCAGGTCTCACGTCGCTGTGCCGTCGAGGGCTTGCCCTCGTCCCGCACGATCCGCCGTTGGTGTGTTTCGTTCGCGGCACACGTGCCCGCCTGGTGGGCCGCCGTCCAGCAGACCCTGGCGCACCACGATGCGAGTTCGCCTGCGCTCGACCCGCTGGGTGAAAACTCCGGACCCCGCGAGGCCCCGCGCGCTTTGTTGCAAGCGGCGCTCCATCTCCTCGCCTGGGCGAAAACGCAATGGACCGACCTGGCCGACTACGGCTGGAATGATCGCCTGCGCTTTCTCTGGCACTGGGGCGCGAGTCAAGGGCTGGGACGCCTGATCTAAACCCACACGTTTGGCGGACTGGGCGACCGCGTCGAAACGCCGTATCCTGGGGGCGCTCGACAAAATTCTTTCAGGAGTTGCCCCATGTCCAAACAAAAACCGCTCGAACCCGATTCCGCCGACCTCCCGACCGAGGTCGCGTTGTTTCGCTACGGGCTGATTGCCCAACTCATCCACACGCCGCCCGACAAAGGTCACCAGGAAGCTCTGTTGCGTGACATCGCCGCGCGCACGTACCGCATTCCGGGCTCGAAACGCACCCGGGTGAGTCTCTCCACCCTGCGTCGTTATCTGAAAACCTACCAAGCCAAAGGCTTCGAGGCGCTGCGACCGGCGTCACGTGCCGATGTGGGAATCCCGCGCGCCTTTCCGTCGGAGATCCTCGAGAAAGCCATTGCGTTGCGCGAAGAACAACCCGCGCGCACGACCCAGACCGTGGTCGATATTTTACAGCGCGATCCCACGGTGCTTTTGCCGCACCCGCCCAACGTGCATACCTTGACCACCCACCTGCGCCAGCGCGGCAAGACCCGCCGTCTACTCGGGGTGACCGCCAAGGTCTATCGCCGCTTCGAGCGCGATCACGTCAATTCGCTCTGGCAAGGCGATGCCCTAGTCGGTCCCTGGCTTCCCGATCCCCAGGTGCCCGGTCGCCAACGCCGCGCGCATCTCTTTTGCTTCATCGATGATCACAGCCGGCTCGTGCCGTACGCCGAATTCTTTTTCGATGAAGCGCTGCCACGGATGGAGCGTGTCCTGAAAGTGGCGCTCCTGCGCCGCGGCGTGCCGCACGCCGTGTACGTCGATAACGGGCAGGTGTATTCTTCCGTGCAATTCGGGGCCGCGTGTGCCACGCTCGGCATTGAGCGGATCCAAACGGCTCCCTACTCGCCGGAAGCCAAAGGCAAGCAGGAACGGTTCTTTGAAACGCTACGGCTCCAGTTCTTGCCCGAGGTCGAAACGGCGAACATTACCACTTTGACGGAATTGAACGTCTCGCTGTGGGCCTGGCTCGAATGTGTGTATCATCGGCACGAACACAGCGAGACCCACCAAGCCCCTCTCGCACGCTACACCGCCGGCCTCGCCCAGGTCCGCCATGCCGATCCCGAAACGGTCCGCCGCGCGTTCCTCTGGCGCGAGAAACGCAAAGTGCGGCGCGATGCGATCTTATCCTTGCAAGGCAATCGCTACCAGGTCGCCTCGGCGTATGCCGGGCGCATCCTCGAACTGCGCTTCGATCCGTTCGACTTGACCCAGGTCGAGTTATATCTGGACCGTGCCCTTGTAGGTGTGGCGACCGTCGTGATCCAGACTCGCCAGCGCCATCTCGCGGTAGAACATCTCGCGACCGAGCCACCCGACCCACCGAAACCAAAATCGTCGCTGGATTATCTCGCGGCACTCCGCGCCGAATACCACGCCCAACAACAACGCGAACTCGGTCCGCTGCAATTCGCGCGCCTCGCGCCCGCCGCTGAAACCCCGGCGAGCCAGCCGACGTCGACGGAGGATTAGCATGTTTCAAGAATTCTACGGCTTCACCCGCTTACCGTTTTCGCGGACCATCGCGACCCAGGATTTGTTTCCGACCGCGGGGCAAAAAGAACTGAACGCGCGGCTCACCTATCTCGTGCGCGAACGTGGATTGGGATTGGTCACCGGCGAAATCGGTTCCGGTAAATCCACGGCCGTGCGCACCTTCGCGGCCAGTCTCGACTTCAATCGCTACCTGGTCGTCTATCTCGCCAACCCGACCACCGGTATGACGGGATTGTATCGCGATCTCCTGGTGAGCCTCGGGTATGAGCCACCCTTCGGCACCCCGCGCTTGGTCGCACGTATTCGTACCGCCTTGGAAGAACTCAACGTCACCAAGCATCGTGCGCCGGTCGTCGTCCTCGACGAAGCGCATCTGCTCACCCAACCGATGCTTGAACAACTACGTCTGCTGTTCAGCGACAAGATGGATAGTCAGTCACTGGCGACCCTGGTTTTAGTCGGCCATCCCGACCTGCGACGCACCTTGCATTTGTCCGTGCACGAAGCGTTCACGCAACGGCTCGCGGTGCGCTATCACCTGGGGCCGCTCGATCTGCAAGAGACGGTCGGCTACATCAAACATCAGGTGCGGCTCGCGGGTTACACTGCCGGCACGCTCTTCACCGATGATGCGATTCAGCGCATCTTCGAATACACCAAAGGCATCCCGCGCCGCATCAACCAAGTCTGCACCACCGCGCTGATGGCCGGGTTGATTGATCAAAAATCAGTCTTGGATGAAAGCACACTCCGCAAGGCCATTGCCGATCTCGATCACGAATAAATCGGGGTGACCCCCTCACGTTCGACGGGCTCTCCTTACCGGAGGGAGCCCGTTTTTTATGCCTGCCGCGCCACTATTTATTCAAGCCCTGCACCACCAATTAATTCAGCCCGTAACAGTATGCAGTTCTTCTCAAAGAAGAGTGTTTCGCAGAATTCAAACGTGAATTGAATAAGCGTCCAGACATTAGGTATGTTTTTTTCGTAACTGATTCTGATGAAGCATATCGAGAAATGTCTGCCGACTTGCCG
>JACRBL010000009.1 GCA_016234485.1 Chloroflexota bacterium | reverse complement strand
GCACGCTGTTTGACTTCTGCTCGTTTGTCTTGCCGAATGGCTTTTTCTATTTCGGCTAACTCTTTTGGCTTGAGTTGGTATACGGTTCTCATGACGAAAGTGTATCATGCCTTATAATCTATTTCGACTGACTACTTAACGCTGGTCAATTTCGGCGCCAACGTCATTGGCGCGCTCATCACGTATTTTTACCTGACCTACATCGCCCCGCTCCCTGAAAATGGCGCTGTGCTCGCTTCCGCCTCGTGGACTGAATTTATTCCCACAGGCTTGGGAACCATTTTGCTTTTGGTGGCAGGCTCGACAATGAGCGCTCGTCGGTCGCGGCTTTACCCTCGCTGGTTCGATAAATTGCTGGCGGGTTTGCCTGTCAACAAAGTTCCACCCGAAGCGCGACGAGAAGTCCTCCAATATCCACTTTGGGCGATGATCACCTCGCTGACCATGTGGTTGATCGCGGCAGTAACCTTCGGCCTGCTCTTAAGCGGATCGGGACGCGCCTTCGTGGGCATCTTCATGGTGGGCGGTTTCTTCACGTCCATCGCCGTTTATTTCGCGGTGGAGTTGATCTGGCGAAACGTGATCCCCGTTTATTATCCCGATGGCGGGGTGCGCGGCGTCAACGTATTTCGCGTTCCCATCCTTCAGCGCTTGCTGGCAATCTTCTTCCTGGTCAGCGTCTACCCATTGGGGATGGTCGTCCTGCTTTCATTAGACCGCGCTCGAAAGATCATCCTTTCCGACGACCCCGCGTTTTACATGCGGAATATGCTCATTTCAGAAATCTTCATTTTTTTCGTCACCGCCCTCGTCACCCTGATCCTCGCCTTGCTAGTAACGCGCTCCATCGTGGATCCACTGGCCGACCTGCAAGAAGCGATGCAACGCGTGAAGGCCAACGATCTCGATGTGTCCATCCCCACCAAAAGCAATGACGAGTTCGGCTACGTCACCGAACACTTCAATGACATGGCCGCGGGACTCCGTCGCGGCGAACTGCTGAGAAACCTGCTCAACGTCTACGTCTCGCCCGAGGTGGCGCGCCAGGCCGTGGAGCATGGGACGCAACTCGGCGGGCAATTGGTGGAATGTACGGTTCTCTTCTCGGACCTGCGGTCGTTCACCTCGCTCTCGGAAACGCTCCCGCCCGACGACTTGATCGCCCTGCTCAATCGTTACATGGAGGCGATGGTTTCGGTCATCGTGTCGCGCGGCGGCGTGGTCAACAAATTCGGCGGCGACTCGCTCCTGGCCGTCTTCGGGACGCCGCTCAACCCGTCCGAGGAACATGCCTCGTCCGCCGTCCGCGCCGCCTTCGGGATGCGCGACGCGCTGGTCGAGTTCAACCGCAGGCAAAAGGATGTCAAAGGTCCACAACTGCAATGCGGCATCGCCGTTGCCACAGGGAAAGTGGTGGCTGGTAACGTAGGCGGACGCGAGCGAATCGAATATACTGTCATCGGCGACACGGTCAATCTCGCCGCACGTCTGCAAGCCATGAGCAAGGAACTACGTAGCGATATCATCCTCAACGCAGAAGCCTACACCCGCGCCAAAGCCGAAATGAACCTCGAAGCGCAGGGAGTCCCCAACGTCCACGTGCGCGGTAAAGTTGAGTCTGTGACGATTTACGTGGTGTGAGGCAGTGATGAAAAAACGACTTTCCTTCGGATGGACAGCAACAATCATGGTTGCCTCATACTTTCTCTTCGGTGGGCTTTTGCTCTGGTTGCAAACAAACTTGAATCTGCCAGATTGGTTCCAGGGATTTGCACATGGGATGATTTTTGTGATGGTTTTTGAGATAACTAGTCGTATAGGGCCAAAACCGTTTGAAACATTATTATCATGGGCATCCAGGTTGATTTTGAGCGATAAAATCATTTTGATTACTTCCCTTGTCGCTTACGTTTCCTTTCAGCTTCTCTCTAACCCAATTTCAGATCAACTTAACTGGCTTGAAGAATTATTAATATCCCTCTTTTTATTGTTAGGCCCATTCTGGTTATTTGGTTCTCCCGAAGGAAAGAAATCTTTCCTAAAATAGTCAGCGTAATCGTAATACGCAATACGTAGTACGCACCTACCTAACTCGTATCTCGTAACCCATATCTCCACTGACCACTGATCACTGAAAACTGTATCCCCCCCATCCCACTCATCGGACAAACTCATGAACCCCATCTCCAAACTCACCTCCCTCGGCCAATCCCTCTGGTATGACAACATCCAGAGAAAACTCCTCGAAAATGGCGAACTCAAAGCCATGATCGAGCGCGGCGAAATTCGCGGCGTCACGTCGAACCCCACCATCTTCAACAACGCCATCGCCAAGACGAACGACTACGACTCCGCCTTGATCCCCCTCGCCTGGGCGGGCTGGGACGCGGAAAGAATCTTCTGGCAACTCGCGGTGGAAGATATCCGCGAAGCCTGCGATCTCTTCATGCCGCTCTATGAAGAAACCAACGGCGGCGACGGGTTCGTGAGTCTCGAAGTCAGCCCGTATCTTGCCAACAACACCGAAGCCACTGTCGCGCAAGCGAAAGCGCTTTGGGAACGCGTGAGCAAGCCCAATCTGATGATCAAAATCCCCGCCACGCCCGAGGGCATCCCCGCCGTGCGCGCCGTCATCGCCGCGGGCATCAACGTCAATGTGACGCTCATCTTCTCGCTGGAGCGTTACGCCGAAGTGATGATCGCCTATCTCGACGGCCTCGAAGACCGTTGCGCCGCGGGCGAACCCATTGACCATATCGCGTCTGTCGCGTCGTTCTTCGTCTCGCGCGTCGATTCCAAAATTGATCCCAAACTTCCCGAAGGCGCGCCCCTGCGCGGCAAGGCCGCCGTTGCCAACGCCAAACTCGCCTACGAAGCCTTCGCGGCTGTCTTCACCACGCGTCGCTGGGAAAGCCTCAAACTCAAAGGCGCGCGCGTCCAACGTCCGCTGTGGGCCTCCACTGGCACGAAAAATCCCGCCTACCCCGACACCCTCTACGTGGACACCCTCATCGGCCCCGAAACTGTCAACACCGTGCCGCCCGCCACCCTCGATGCCTTCCGCGATCACGGCGCCGCTGATGTCACCCTCACGCGCGACCTCGACGATGCCCGCAGTATTTTCGCTCAACTCAAAACCATTGGCATCGTGATGGATGAAATCACAGACGAACTCGAAGCAGAAGGAGTCAAAGCTTTTGCCGACGCGTTCACGCAACTGCTCGCCGCCGTGGATGCCCGACGAAAGACCGCCGCGTCCTCTCTTGGACAGTTAGCGGACTCTGCTTCCAAACTTTTATCCTCGCCCGAGCTGGATTCTGTCCCCGCGCGCCTGTGGAGACGCGACCCCACCCTCTGGGCCACCGATGAGGCGGGACAACGCGAAGCCTCCAACCGACTCGGCTGGCTCGATGCGCCCGAAAAAGCCCGCGCCTTGATTCCCACCTATCAGGCCTTCGCGCAGGAAATTCACGCCGAAAAAATTGACCGCGTTCTCGTGTTGGGCATGGGCGGTTCCTCGCTGACTGCCGAGGTATTGAGCTCCCTGCAAGCGGGCGCCAAAGAGAATGCGCCGCTTTCTCTCGCGATTCTTGATTCTACGGATGCTCAACAAGTCGCCGAAACCGCGCGAAATTTTCCGCCCGAAAAATCTCTCTACATCCTCGCCAGCAAATCGGGCGGGACGGCGGAATCGATGGCCGCGTTCCATCTCTTTTGGAAACTAAGCAAAGGCGACGGCTCGCGCTTCATCGCCATCACCGACCCTGGCACCGACCTGGAAAAACTCGCGCTCGAACGCGGCTTCCGCAAAATTTTCTCGTCCGACGTTTCCGTGGGCGGGCGCTTCTCCTCGCTGACCGATTTCGGCCTCGTCCCCGCCGCCCTGCTCGGCATGGACTTGAACGCCATGCTCGACCGCGCCGACTGGATGAAACGCGAATGCGGAGGAGGCACCGCGCTGAGCGGAGCGGAGCGAAGTCGAAGCGCAATGTCCGCCGCGCGCAACCCTGGCGTGGCGCTGGGCGCTATCCTGGCCGCGAGCGCCCGCGCTGGCCGCGACAAGCTCACCATCCTGGCTGACGCGCCTGTGTCCGCGCTGGCAGGGTGGATCGAGCAGATCGTGGCCGAGTCCAGCGGCAAGAACGGGAGGGGCATCCTGCCTGTGGCGCTGGAGCCGCTCGACGCGCCCGAAGTCTACGGGAACGACCGCCTGTTCGTCTACATCCGCAAAACAGGCCAACTCGATAACGGCGTCGCTGCGTTGAAGCATGCGGGGCATCCTGTCATCGAATTGCCAATGACCAATTACGCCGATGTGAGCGCGGAATTTTTCCGCTGGATGGTCGCCATCGCCACGGCTTGTCATCTGCTGGGCGTGAACGCGTTCGACCAGCCCAACGTGCAGGATAGCAAGACGCGCACGGTGGCGAAGATCGCCGATTGCAAAGCGAGCGGCAAACTGGCGGAGAAAGATTTGGTGGAGACGAAAGCCGCCCTGCCTGCGTTGAAAAAATTCCTGGCAGGCGTGAAGGCGGGCGATTTCGTAGCGATCAACGCCTACCTGCCGCGCAACGGCGAGACCATCGAAGCGCTGCAACGAATGCGCGTGGCGATCCGCGAGCAGACGAAATGCGCGGTGACGGCTGGCTTCGGGCCGCGCTTCCAACATTCCACGGGGCAGTTCCACAAAGGCGGCACGAACAAGGGTTGGTTCATTCAGGTGACGTACGAGACGCGCGACGATGTGGACATCCCCACGCAAGGCCTGTCGTTCGGGACGTTGTTGCGCGCCCAAGCCGAAGGCGATTACGAAGCCCTGCTCGCCGCAGGACGACGCGTGTTGCGCGTGCGACTCGGCGCGGACTTCCTGCGCGAGTTCGGCGACCTGACGACGAAATTATCCGAATGACCTTGCTGGGTAAACGCATCTCGCGCCGCGATTTTTTAAAACTTTCGGCCTGGTTTTTTGGGCTTGGCGCCGCGGCCAGCCTGGGCGGAGCGGAATACGTGACACAGATCGAACCTGCCTGGGTGGAAGTGACCCACCCAACCTTGAAACTGCCGCGCTTGCATCCCGCCTTTTCGGGATTCCGTCTCGCGCAGGTCAGCGACATTCACATGGGCGGTTGGATGAACCGCGCACGCTTCGACAAGGTTGTGCAATTGGTTTTGGACGAAGCCCCAGACGCGGTCGCCATCACGGGCGATTACCTGCTCAGCCGCGGCTGGGACGACGCGCGAGCCGCGGCCCTCGAGGAAGTCTGCGCGGCGCTGAAACCCCTCGTGGACGCGTTCCCCGTTTTCACAGTCATGGGCAATCACGATTACTGGACGGACATTGAAAAAGTGCGTCCCTGGTTGCGCGAGGCGGGTTTGACCGAACTCTCCAACGAGGCCCACACCCTGCGCCGCGGCGACGCGTCACTCCACATCTGCGGGCTGGACGATGTGTACGAAAAACGCGACGATCTGAAGAAACTGCTTCTCAACCTGCCTTCCGATGGTGCGGCCGTCCTGCTCTGTCACGAACCCGATTTCGCCGACACTAGCGCGGCGGAGGAACGATTCGATCTGCAAATTTCAGGTCACTCGCACGGCGGACAGGTTGTACTCCCCTACTACGGCGTCGTCCACACACCGCGGCATGGACACAAATATCCGCTGGGACAATACCAAGTGGGGACAATGATCCAATACACCAACCGCGGCGTGGGCATGGCGCGCATCCCCGTCCGCTTTAATTGCCGTCCCGAGATCACAATATTTACTTTGGAATCAGAGTTGTAGAATGCCTGAGCTTGCATCTGAAAAGTGCATTCCCTGCCGCGGCGGAATCCCTCCATTGACCAGAGCCGAGATCGCCGAACTCCTCCCACAAATCCCCGCCTGGGAAACTGTGGAGCGGAATGGCATTCCGCTTCTCCAGCACACCTTTAAATTCAAAAACTTCACCGACGCGCTCGCGTTCACAAACAAAGTCGCGGCCCTCGCCGAGGAGCACGACCACCACCCGCGCCTCGTCACCGAATGGGGACGCGTCACCGTCCAATGGTGGACACACATCATCCAAGGCCTGCACCGCAACGATTTCATTATGGCGGCAAAAACAGATGCGTTGGTTCAGAAATAATACGGCGGAGTCACCCTCCGCCGTATTATTTTGTTTTTGTCGGATTCGTCCGCAAAATCCAATCCCAGACTTTCAACGCCCACAATTGCTCGCCGAGCCACGAAAGGACGGCCCGCTCGACGACCGCGAACCCGCGCGGACGCGCAGGCAGATCCAGCGCGGGACGAAAATCCACGCTTCGCCCCTCGACGGTGAAGCGGGCGCGACCCATTCGGCTGGATTCTCGCGGACGCGTCAACCACGCCTGAACCCGCGCGCGCTCAGCCTCCGTCCACGATGATGGCAGGTCGGACGTCGCCTTAAAGCCGCAAATTTCGGTCAAATCCTGAAAAAGTTGACGTTGCTCCTCCGTGAGCGATTTGCTTTCGCGGAAAAACGCCACATCCGGGTCAACGTGAACAAGCGATTTCAACCACAAACGATTGAGTGTCGTGCGAATTCCATTCTTCACGCCGGGCGTCGTCTGGTTATAAAGCAAGTAACTGTACACGCGGCTATCCCACAAGTTGGCAACATCCGGCCCAACACGCATCGCGTCGCACAATCCCAGCGACGGCAGGATGGGCGAACCGCACACCAACAGATACGCGTCCCCCGCGGCGCGGCGCATGATCTCCAGCGTATGCCGATACGCGGCCTCGCGCGGCATTTCCATGTGACGTTTGCCGGGTAATCCGCTTGCGTAAAGAAAATCCAATTTGAGATATTCGTAACCCCAGCCCACGGCTGTGCGGATGACGTTCTCCAGCCATTTCGCCGCTTCGGGATGAGTCGCGTCCAGTGCGTACACGTTGCCGCCCCACTCAAACCCCGCGTGGACAGGTTTGCCATCAAAGCCTTTGATCAGCCAATCTGGATGATCGCGAAAGACGCTGGATTTTTCTCCGATCGCGAGCGGAGCCATCCACAAACCCGCCTTCCGCCCTGTGGCGCGGATGTTGGCCGCGATCCCGTCCATGCCATTGGGGAATTTTTTGTTTGGAATCCAATCGCCAGGCGAGACCTGCCAGCCATCGTCAATTTGAACCACGTCAAAGGGCAGGTCGCCGAGGCTTTTGAGCACGCCCTGAATTTTCTTTTCGTTGATCTCTTTGTAAAAACTGTACCACGAGCACCAAACACGCGGCGCGGGTTTAGACGTTAACTTGCCGAAGCGTTCGCCCAGAAGATTTGCATATTGCTCAAAAATTTCCAACTCATTCCCGCGCGCAACGAACCACTCCCCGCTCCCCGATTCGTACCAGCCTTGCAGTTGATTCCCACGCAATGAAACATGGGCCTCCAATCCCAGCGCGCCGAGGAAGACAATGCTTCCATCCTCGAGTTCCACCGCGCCGAGCCACGAGCCGTTGGGATGCGGATGCTTGGCATACACAGGATCCGTCTGGCGCGAGTGGAAAATCTCGGGCTTCATCACCGGCAATTCGTGGACGGGATCCGTCCACGCCGCGAGCGACCAGGATTGCCATCCGTGGCGGTAAAAAGCCCGAGGTGGCCGCGCCAGGTTCAAGGTCAAGGAAGATGCGGAAACGGTTTCTCCATCGGGGACGATGTGGGAGGAGGGGGACGCGTCGGTGATGAAAATGTCCATGCGGGGGATTATCCCGCAATTGCGAATCGTCCGCAAGTTGACGATGGTCATGTCTTGTGGCATAATGCCGCCATCAAACGCGTGGATGGGAACGAGTACATCGGCAAAACTGTCAGAGAGCCTGCGGACGGTGAAAAGCAGGTCAGCGAAGCAGATGGAAAATCATCCCGGAGCGGTGAACTGAAATTCGTCGAAAGGTCTGAGGTCACATGGTCAGGTCGTCGGCGGGGAGTAGGTGAGACGGAGTCGCCTTCCGTTATCAGGTCGCGAGGATGATGGTTCTCGATAAGTGTCTATCGCAAGATAGGAAGCAGAGTGGTACCGCGTGAGCGCTGGCTCTCGTCTCTGTATTGAGGCGAGAGTTTTTTGTTAATTCCGATACTCGATATTCGATGCTCGTTCGTGACTCCGAATATCGAATCTCGAATATCGCTTTCTGAGGAGACCGAATGTCATTTAAACCTGTGAGTTCCAAACTCGACGTGACGGCGATGGAAGAGGCCGTTCTCAAAATGTGGAAGCGCGAGAACATCTTCAAGAAGACCGTCGAACAACGGCAGGGCGCGCCGGAGTATGTTTTCTATGAAGGGCCTCCCACCGCGAATGGCAAGCCTGGCGTGCATCACGTGTTGGCGCGCGCCTTCAAGGACATGTTCCCGCGTTACAAGATCATGCGCGGGTTCCACGTCTCGCGCCGCGGCGGCTGGGACACGCACGGCCTGCCCGTGGAGATCGAGGTCGAGAAGCGGCATGGATTCAACAACAAGCAGGACATCGAAGCCTACGGCGTAGCCAAGTTCAACGAGGAGTGCCGCAAGTCGGCGTTCGATTACATCCAGGATTGGGAACGCCTGACCGACCGCATCGCCTTTTGGGTTGACCTCGAAACCGCTTACGTGACGTTTACCAACGACTACATCGAGTCGGTTTGGAACATCTTGAAAAATTTCTGGGATCGCGACCTGCTCTACAAGGGCTATAAGGTCGTGCCATATTGCCCGCGCTGTGGCACGACTCTCTCCGACCACGAAGTGGCTCTCGGCTACGAAGACGCGACCGACCCCTCGGTCTTTGTCCGTATGCCGCTGGTGGACAAGCCTGGCACATCGCTCCTCGTGTGGACAACGACTCCGTGGACGCTTCCTGGCAACGTGGGCGTGGCCGCGCACCCCGATGTGGATTATGTCACAGTGGAACGCGATCTCGAGGGCGGCAAGAAAGAAAAGTTGATCCTCGCCAAAGCGCTGGTCGAGAAAGTTTTCCGCGACGAAGAAGTGAAAGTCGTGGACACGTTCAAAGGCAAGAAGTTGAAGGGACAGAAATATCACCCGCTCTTCACCTTCCTGCCTCCCGATAAGCCCGCGCATTATGTGGTTCTCGGCGATTTCGTGACAACCGAAGACGGCACGGGACTCGTCCACATGGCGCCCGCGTTCGGCGCGGAAGACATGCAAGCCGCGCTGGAACACGATCTGCCTGTGCTGATGACCGTTCTGCCTGACGGTACGTTCATCCCCGAAGTGACGCCGTGGCGCGGAGTCTTCGTCAAAGACGCGGATCCGATGATCGTCCAGGATTTGGATAATCGCGGCATCCTCTTCCGCTTGGAGAAGTACACGCACACTTATCCGTTCTGCTGGCGCTGTCACACGCCGCTGTTGTATTACGCGCGCGACGCGTGGTACATCCGCACGAGTCAATTCAAGGATCGGATGGTGGAACTGAATCAAACCATCCACTGGACGCCCGATCACATCAAGGACGGTCGCTTCGGCAACTGGCTTTCGGGCAACATCGACTGGGCGCTCTCGCGTGAACGCTACTGGGGTACGCCGCTTCCCGTTTGGGAGTGCGAAGATTGCAAAGACCGCGAGTGCGTCGGCTCGGTGGCGCAACTTGCGGAAAATGTCGGCCGCGACCTGAACGAACTCGACCTGCATCGCCCCTACGTGGACGAAGTCAACTGGCCGTGTAAAAAGTGCGGCGGCAACATGCAGCGCGTCCCCGATTTGATTGACGTGTGGTTCGACTCGGGCTCGATGCCGTATGCCCAGTGGCACTATCCGTTCGAGAACCAGAAAAAATTCGAGCAGCAATATCCCGCCGATTACATCTGCGAAGCCGTGGATCAGACGCGCGGCTGGTTCTACTCGCTCCACGCCATCAGCGTTCTGCTCATGGATCAGGTCTCGTACAAAAACGTAATCTGTCTCGGCCACATCCAGGATGCCGAGGGACGCAAGATGTCCAAGTCGCTGGGGAATATCGTCCAGCCGTGGGACGTGCTGAAAGTCCACGGCGCGGACGCCCTGCGCTGGTATCTCTACACCGCCACGCCGCCCGGACAGGAACGCCGCTTCTCAACCGAACTGGTTGGCTCTGTGACGCGAGACTTCACACTCACATTGTGGAACGTCTATTCGTTCTTTGTCACGTACGCCAACCTCGACAAGTGGACTCCCGTCGGTCGGACTGCCAGTCCGACCTACACCAGCCTCGACAAGTGGTTGCTCTCCGAACTCAACGTCCTCGTACGCGAAGTGACGGCTGGTTACGAAGAATACGAAGTGACGCGCGCCACGCGTCCGATTCAGGAATTTGTAGAGAAACTGTCCACGTGGTATCTGCGCCGCTCGCGCCGCCGCTTCTGGAAATCCGAATCGGATTCGGACAAGCAGGCCGCGTACTCGACTCTTTACACCGCGCTGGTGACGATTGCCAAACTGATCGCCCCCGCCATGCCGTTCCTCGCGGACGAACTCTACCAAAACCTCGTCCGCGGCGTGGACGAGATCGCGCCCGAGTCTGTCCATCTCGCGCACTGGCCTGAAGTCAACAACGCCCGCGTTGACGAATCGCTGAATCGTGACATGTCAGTGGTAATGAAACTCGTCTCGCTCGGACATTCCGCGCGGCAGAAGGCGAATCGCAAAGTCCGCCAGCCGCTGGCCGAGGCCGCGTTCTCCGTCGGCAACGCGAACGAACGGACATCTGTCGAATCGTTTGCTGAGTTGATCTCAGACGAACTGAACGTGAAAAAAGTCCGCCTGCTCGACGCGGCGACCGAAGCCGTGAGTCACACCGTCAAGCCTCTGCCCAAGCAACTGGGGCAAAAATATGGCAACAAGTTCCCCGCCATCCAGAAGGCCATCCTCGCCATGGACGCCGAAGCGGTCGCGTCCACCCTGATGGGCGGCGACCCGCTCAAAGTCCAGGTTGGCGGCGAGACGTTTGAAGTGTTGGGCGATGAGGTGGAAGTCAAAGCGCAGGCGAAGGAAGGGTTCGCGGTGGCCGAGGAAGGTCCGTATGTCGCGGCCCTCGTCACCGAGTTGACGCCCGAACTCGTCCGCGAAGGATACGCCCGCGAGTTTGTCCGCCGCGTGCAAGACCTCCGCAAGTCCGCCGAGTTGGACGTGTCTGACCGCATCAAACTCTACGTCACCGCGAGCGACGGGCTGAAGTCTGCGCTCGAAGCGCACCGCGATTACATCACCGCCGAAACGCTGACGGTTGATCTGCAATTCGCCGCCGCCCCCGCAGGAGCCGCCATCGCCGACGACAAGTTCGACACGGAAACGGTGAGCGTAGGGTTGATGAAAGCGTAAAAAAAACTTCCGAAGTCTTTGAGACTTCGGAAGTTTTTTTATTCGCCGTAAATTTCCACCAGCCGCTGATAAATTTCGTAATCGTGCGGCTCCATGTGGACGATCTCGAAACCGACGCGATACAGATTGGGCATGATTTCGTCGGGACGGATCCATTTGGAACGCGCCGCCAGAAACATAAAAAGTTTATCCGAAACATCGGGCGTGAGTTCCATGTGCATGTGATACTCCTGCCCCATCGGGATCGGCGCGGCCACCTCCAACTGCAGGCCCCTCAAACCAACATCCACAAGATGGCCGACCGTTTTTTCGGTGTCGTCGTCCAGGACGCGCATGTAAGTCGAAAATTTTTTTCTCGGTACTTTGCGTTTTTCTGGCATAAGAAAAATCCTTCCCACGAGTATAGACGAGGATGGGCAGAAAATCAATTATCCGAAAATGAAGATTTAGCGCTAAAATATATCAGTACATGCTGATACAATGATAGGAAATAAAATGCTCCTTACAGCCAATCCCACCTCCATCGCCCTGCAAGCCAAACTCTTTCGCGGCTTCGCAGACCCATCGCGTCTATCCATCATGGAGACTCTGCGCGATGGCGAAATGACCGTGAGCGAAATTGTCGAAGCCACTGGCCTCAGCCAAAGCAACATCTCCAATCACCTCGCCTGTTTGCGCGATTGCGGGCTGGTCACATCCGATCAAGATGGGCGCTACGTCCGTTATCGCCTCAGTGATCCGCGCGTCGAACAACTCCTCGCGCTCGCCGATGAGCTCCTGGCGGATGTCGCCAGGGGCGTGTATGAATGCATCCATTTGAAATAACAAGGTTCCCATGCAAACTCTCGAAATTCCCGTTCACGGCATGGACTGCGCCGAATGCACCGAGCATGTCCACAAAGCGATCTCATCATTACCTGGCGTTGAAAAAGTGGACGTCTTCCTCGCCGCGGAAAAAGCCATCGTCAGACTCGACCCTGCCTCGGTGACGATGACCGACTTGCGCGCCGCGGTCTCGTCCGCAGGCTATTCGGTTCCATCTGACGTTGAGGCGGGCGCGGCCCTCGCAAGCGGACTCGACCCGCGCGCGTTCACCCGCCAAGTCCTGACGATCCTCGGCGTGCTCTTCGCGGTCATCCTCTTCATCGTCATCGTCGGCGAGGGACTCGGCCTCTTCGAATCCATCTCTGACAAGATTCCCTGGCCGCTCGGCCTCGCGCTCGTGCTGGCCTTTGGCTGGCCTGTGTTCGTCAACGTCGCCAAAGCCGCGTGGAGACGTCAGATCATCGCGCATACCGTGATGATGATGGGCGTGATCGCCGCGTCGGTCATCGGCGAGTGGGTCACAGCCGCGCTGGTGGTCTTCTTTATGCGCGTGGGCGACTACACCGAAAAGTTCACCACCGAACGCGCCCGCCGCGCCGTGAAGGATTTAACCGCGCTAACGCCGCGTTCCGCCCGCGTGGAACGCAACGGAGTCGAAATCGAAATCCCTGTCACGGAATTGTTGAAAGATGAAATCGTCGTGGTTCGACCTGGCGAGAAAATTCCCGTGGATGGAATCGTCGTCAGCAATCAGTGTTCGGTGGATCAATCGGCCATCACAGGCGAGTCCATGCCTGTGGATGTGACGGTTGGCGATAAAGTCTTCGCGGCCACGTTGGTCAAATCTGGGAGTGTGCGCGTGCAGGTGACGCATCTCGGCGCGGACACGGCCTTCGGGCGCGTGGTCAAGATGGTGGAGGAGGCCGAAGGGAATCGCGCCGACGTGCAACGCATCGCCGACAAATTCTCGTATTGGTACATGCCCGTCGTGGCAGGGATCGCCCTGCTGACCTTCATCATCCGCCGCGACCCGTTGGCGACCGCCGCCGTTCTCGTCGTTGCCTGCTCCTGTGCGTTCGCGTTGGCGACTCCGATCGCGATGCTGGCGTCTGTCGGCGCGGCGGCAAAACGAGGGTTGCTCATCAAGGGCGGGAAATATCTCGAAGTGTTGGCGAAGGCTGATGTGCTATTGCTCGATAAAACAGGGACGCTCACGCTCGGTCAACCGCGCATCACGGATGTGGTCACGTTGAATGGCATGAGCGAAAATGAGTTGTTGAAATTGGCCGCGAGCGCAGAGAAATATTCCGAGCATCCGCTGGCGCATGCAGTGCGCGTGGAGGCGAAGAGTCGCGGCCTGCACGTGGACAACGCGTCCACGTTTGAGTCCGCCGCGGGGTTTGGCGTGCGCGCCCAGGTCGAGGGAAGAAGCGTGAAGGTCGGGAGCGCGCGGCATGTTGGTCAAGTGGTCGAATCGTCGGGTGGTCGAGTGGTCGGAGAGTCGGTCGTCGCGAAATTGGAGTCCGAGGGAAAGACGTTGTTGTTCGTGGAAGTGGACGGCGCGCTGGCGGGCGTGTTGGCCGCGGCAGATACGTTGCGCGAGGATGTCCCCACCGCGCTGAACGAAATGCGAAAGTTGGGGATCAAGAAAATCGAACTGCTGACGGGCGACAACGAGCGGACGGCTTCGGCGCTGGCAAAAAAATTGGGCGTAGATTTTCGCGCCAACTTGTTGCCTGAAAATAAAATCGAAGTTGTGAAACAATATCAGCGCGAGGGGCGAACGGTGGTGATGGTGGGCGACGGCGTGAACGACGCGCCCGCGCTGGCGCAAGCGAACGTGGGCATCGCCATGAGCGGCGGCACAGACATCGCCGTGGAAGCGGGACACATCGCGCTCCTGCGAGCCGATTGGTCGCTCGTGCCAGAAGCGCTGAGAATCGCCCAACGCACGTTGCGCGTGGTGAAAGGCAACATCGGCTTCACGTTGTTGTATAACCTGTTTGGCCTTACGATGGCCGCGCTCGGATTCCTTCCGCCCATTTTTGCCGCGGCGTTACAGTCATTGCCCGATGTGGGAATCTTGTTGAATTCGTCGAGACTGTTGAAGGCGAAATAAATTCTCCGATTATGATTCTTGTACACGGATCACGCGGATTAAAAAGATGCACACGGATTTTTTTTAATCTATGTGGCGTATCTGTAAACTGCGTACTATCGTTGCGAGGCGGCTCTCTTCCGACGACACTTGCCCTGGCGCTGCCCGCCAGGGCAAGTGTCGTCGGGAAGAGCGTCCTCCTCGCAGAAACATTGCGGGAGAAATTAATTGGAAGGTGGAGTAAGCGAGTCAATCAATGCCCGCAAACCCAGCGCGTACGAATTCCATCCGAAGCCGACAACTTTCCCTTTGCAGACCGCCGATATCATCGAGACGTGGCGGAACTCTTCGCGGGCATACACATTGGACAGATGAACTTCCACAACGGGGATTTGAATCGCGCTGATGGCGTCGCGCAAGGCGATGGACGTGTGTGTGTACCCGCCAGGGTTGAACACCACTCCATTTGCCCAACTGCGCGCGTCATGCAAGGCGTCAATCAACGCGCCTTCGTGATTCGATTGCAGGCAGGTCACATCCGCGCCCAACTCCCTCCCCAACGCGATCATCTTCGCGTTGATGTCGTCGAGCGTCATCGAGCCATAGACTTCGGGCTCGCGCGTTCCGAGCAGGTTTAAATTTGGGCCGTGCAGGATGAGGATTTTCATAGTTCTCCGATCACCGTCTCTAAATCCATCACTCGAACCGCGACCAACTCAACTTTTCCAATGTCCGCGGGCAGAGCAAAGCGAATGGATTTTGCGCTTCTCTTTTTGTCTACACGCATCGCACGGATAATCTCCGCGCGGGGCAAATCACTGGGGATTTCGACGGGCAGTCCCAACGCGGACAAGGTCGCGCGGATCGCGTCAGGCAACCCTTTGGGCGCGATCTCCAACCGAGCCGCATACTCCGCTTCGACGACCATTCCAACGGCCACCGCCTCTCCGTGTCGCAGGCGAAACCCGCTGACAAGTTCCAGCGCGTGGCCGACGGTGTGTCCCAAGTTCAGCGCAGCGCGAAAGCCCTTTTCGTAGGGGTCGTCTTCGATGACGCTAATCTTCACCGTCATGGCGCGCTTGACGATGGTTTCGATGTTGGCTTTCACCCAGTCCAGGCCACGCGAGCAAAGTTCAAACAAAGCGGGGTCTGAGATCACGCCATGCTTGACGACATCCGCCAGACCAGAGTGAAACTCACCTTCGGGCAACGTTGACAGGAAGGCAGGGTCGGCCAACACAAGTTGAGGTGGATGGAACGCGCCGATCAAATTTTTTCCCTCGGGCAAATCGAATCCCGTCTTACCGCCAAGCGAGGCGTCCACCATCGAAAGCAATGTGGTCGGGACGGCAATCCACTCGATGCCGCGCATGTAGGTGGCCGCGGCGAAGCCCGTCAGGTCGCCGATCACGCCGCCGCCGAGCGCGATGACGGCGCTCTTTCGGTCAAGTCCCGCTTCGAGGAACGCGCGCCAGATGCGCTCAACCGTGGCGAGATTCTTGTGCGCTTCGCCTGCGGGTAGGATGATGGATGGAATGTCCCGCCTAAGCGCGTGTTTGATTTTTTCGAGATGGAGTTTCGCCACGTTCTCGTCAGTAACGATGAAATCGCCAGCGGGCAATTTATCAAATTGCCCTACACGGACATCGTACTCCCCCATCGCGGAGAGGCGGTGACGTCCAACTTCGGTCTGAATTTCGCGGGAAATTTGTGCGGGAGATTTTTCGTCCACGCGGAGTTGAAGCGGGAAGGATGCGTAATGGTCCGCGCGACTCGCAAGCAGATCAAAAAGTTTGGCTTCTAAATTTCCCGCGAGCAACGGGCGTTTTTCGGAATCGGATTTCAACCTTTCGAGCAATGTGGACTGCGACGCCGCGAGCAAAACCACTTGTCCATTTTTTTCAGCAACAGCGCGATTCTCTTTGCGCAGTAATGCGCCGCCGCCAAGCGCGATCACGCTGTCTTTTTCGCCGCTCAGGTTTTTGAGCGCGGCAGATTCCAAATCGCGGAACGCGGCTTCCCCTTGCGCTTCCATGATTTGCGGAATCGCCATGCCTGCGCTGGTCTCGATCACACGATCAAGGTCAACGAAAGGGAGTTTCAGATTCTCGGCAAGTTGTTTTCCGACGGTGGATTTGCCAGAGCCAGAGGGTCCGTAGAGGAAGATGTGCATGGGGAGGCCAGTTATCAGTGATCAGTCATTAATTCCAGTAGATCAGTCCCAGAAAACGTGCGGCGTATTATCCATCGGCAAATCTTCGAGCGTTGCTTTTCGCAATGTCTCGAAGCGCGGTTTCATTTCAGCGAGCGAGTCGCCGCCGAGTTTTTCGAGCAGGGCCTCGGCGAGGACGAATGCCACCATGGCCTCGAGAATCGGAACGGCGCGCGGTACAGGACAGAAATCGGAACGTTCATATTTGGTGGGGGCGTTTTCGCCCGCGGCCAGGTCAACGGTTTGTTGCGGCGTAAGCGTGGTCGCGATCGGTTTCATCGCGGCGCGTAGGACGATCGGTTGGCCATTGGAGATTCCGCCTTCGGCGCCGCCTGCGCGGTTGGAAAGGCGTTGGAGATTGGAGATTGGAGATTGGAGATTGGTAATTGGTAATTGAATTGGATCGTGGGCGGCTGTGCCGAGGCGTTTTGCATTTTCGAACGCGTCACCGATTTCGACACCTTTGATGGCTTGGACAGACATGATCGCCATAGCAAACTTGGCTTCGAGACGCTTGTCCCATTGTGTGAAACTGCCGAGGCCGACGGGCACATTCAGCGCGACGATCTCCATCACGCCACCGAGCGTATTCTTGCCATGAATGGTCTTTTCGATCTCGGCGCGCATTTGGCGGGCGGCCTCTTCGTCGGGGCAACGCACGTCCGATTCCTCGGCGCGGGCGAAGCGTTCTTCGTAGGGCATGTCGCCAAAGTCCGCGGCAACTTCGCCGATGGACGCGACGTATCCGCCGATGACGATGTCGAACTGGGCGAGGAAATGCTTGCAGACCGCGCCTGCCGCGACCCGCATGGCGGTCTCGCGCGCCGAGGCTCGTTCCAGCGCGGGACGGAGGTCGCGGTAGCCATATTTGACCGCGCCCGTCAAGTCCGCGTGGCCGGGACGCGGGGCGGTCATCGGCTCGATGGCTTTACCCTTCCATTTGACGTGGTCGGCATTTTCGACAAGGAGGGCGATCGGCGCGCCCGTGGTCTCGCCAGCCATCACGCCGCCGAGAATTTGGACGGTGTCTTTTTCGATCTTCATCCGTCCGCCCGAGCCGTAGCCTTTTTGTCGGCGCGCCAGCTCGAGGTCAATGATGGACGCGGCGAGGGGCAGGCCGGCGGGCATCCCATCGAGGATGGCCGTTAGCGCGGGGCCGTGAGATTCGCCGGCAGTGAGAAAACGCAGGGGCATGGAGACTCCGTAATTGGTAATTATTCAACCGCGAAACGCAGGATTTCGCGCGCGGGGGTGCGACCCGTCCAGATTTCGAAGGCGAGGGCGGCTTGTTCGATCAACATGCCGAGGCCGTTCGTGGCGTGACAACCCTGCGCGCGCGCGTCGCGGACAAGTTTGGTCTGGCGCGGGTTGTAGACAAGGTCGTAGATTGCAGTACCGCCTGGAATGTTGATGTCATCGGGAAGCGGCGAACGCTCTACATTGGGAGACATGCCAAGAGGAGTGGCATTGACCAACAGATTGAACGGGAAAGGTCGAATGTCGGAAATTGAAGTAATGAGAAATTTGTGGCCGACAAACGATGCCGCGAGTTGTTCAGCCTGTTCGATGCGGCGCGCGGCGAGGCTGACTTGCCAGCCATCGGCGAGAAGGGAATATACCACCGCTCGCGCAGAACCGCCTGCTCCAAGCATCAATGCGGATTTTCGATTTTCGACACCTGCGCTTGCGCCAGGTGCAAGTGTTTTCGATATACGATTGCCAAGAAATTGATGGAAGTCCGCAAGGAAACCAGGGGCGTCGGTGTTGTGGCCGACGAGCTTGCCATCTCGCAGGTAGATGGTGTTGACCGCGCCAATGGCTTGTGCAGTGGCTGTCAACTCATCGAGGAGCGGGATCACGTTTTGTTTGTGCGGGATGGTGACGTTCAGCCCGTGGATTTCGCCGTTGCGGACGCGGGCGAGCAGGGCGGTCAGTCCCTGGCTGTCTTCGGGGGAAATCGGGAAGAGCGAGTAATCGCCTTGCAGTCCACAGGCGTTCAACGCGGCAACGTGGATTTTTGGCGAGAGGGAGTGGCCGAGGGGAAAGCCGATCAGGCCGAGTCGAAAGTCGAAGGTCGAATGTCGAGGCATCAGGTGGTTATCCAAGAGACTTTAGGACATCAAAGAAGTTCGGGAAGGTTTTGGAAACGCAGGAGGGATTTTCGATGGTCATGCCGTCGAAGCGCAGGCCGATGAGGGAGAAGGCCATTGCCATGCGGTGATCGTTATAAGTTTGAATGTTGGCAGGTCGGAAGGTTTGGCATGGATAGATTGTCATGCCGTCTTGATGTTCTTCAACTTTAACCCCTAGGCGAGAAAGTTCGGCGCAAGTTGCATGAATGCGATCTGTTTCTTTGACTCTTGCAGAAGCAATGCCGCGAATTCTTGTTGGCGAGGAGGCGAAGGGGGCGATGGCGGCGAGGGTTTGGGCGGTATCGGGGATGTCGCGCATGTCCACGTCAATGCCGCGGAGGGGGGAGTGACCAATGACCAGTAAGCAGTTGTCAGTTTCTTGAACAGAACAGCCCATTTGGATAAGAACATCGAGGAAACCAATATCTCCCTGCACGGATCGGCGTGAGATGTTTTCCACTTTGACGGTTCCGCCGCAGATGGCGGGCGCGGCAAAGAAGTAGGAGGCGGCAGAGGCGTCGGATTCGATAGGGTAATTAGGAATTAGAGAATAGGAATTAGGATGAATGACAAATTGAGTGTGACCATCGCGTTCGATTTCCACGCCAAAATCGCGCATAATTGAAATGGTCATGTCCACATAGGGTTTGGAGTTAAGTTCGGTGGACAAGGA
Source organism: Chloroflexota bacterium (assembly GCA_016234485.1). Taxonomy (GTDB): domain Bacteria; phylum Chloroflexota; class Anaerolineae; order Anaerolineales; family Villigracilaceae; genus Denitrolinea. Next base: position 23,972 of record JACRBL010000009.1, on the reverse strand, counting down.
TATTTCGATTGGATTCTGAGCGTATGGCGCGACCATAAGCAAGGCCGACAAAAACTGCGACGAGATATTTCCTGCAACCTTCGTTTCCCCCCCAGGCAACCCGTTTGCAATGATCTTCACTGGCGGACAAATCAAACGTTGAACGTTTAATGTTGAACGTTCAACGGATTCAACGATCGCGCCCAACTGCGTCAGCGCATCCACCAAGTCGCCGATTGGACGTTCGCGCATGCGCGGCTCGCCGTCGAGAATATATTCGCCGTGGCCGAGGGTGAGGAACGCAGAGAGAAATCTCGCCGCGGTGCCTGCATTGCCGATGAACAAGTCCGCTTTTTGCGCGGGGATTTTACCGCCCAAGCCTGTGACGGTCATTTCGTGATTCGTCTCGTCAAGTTGAACGTCAAAGCCGAGGGTTTGCAGGGCGTGGGCAAAGTAGCGCGAGTCGTCGGAGAAGAGCGCGTTGGTGAGACGGGTTGTCCCGTTGGCGAGCGAGGCGATGAGGAGCGCGCGGTTCGTCAGCGATTTGGAGCCAGGGACACGGACGGTGGCGGAGAGGGAGTGAGAGAGGGGGGTGAGGCGGAGGGAAGTCATCAGTGTTCAGTAATCAGTGTTCAGTTTTCGGTGAGGGAGTGGTGGGAGGAGTGGGCTTGGTTCAGGATGGATTCGAGTTTTGAAAAGTCGCTGGAGGATAAAGTTTTTTCGATCTCGGAAAGTTGACTTTGAATTTCGTGCAAGGCGTTCAGCACATTTTCGCGGTTGGTTTGCAGGACGCCAAGCATCATCGAGGAGGGCGTGCCTGCCAGGCGGCTGGCGGATTTGAATCCTGGGCCGATGAAGGGCGCGGACTCGGGCGGGGTGGCGAGGGTCAACGCGGAGGAGAGCAGGAAGGGCAGGTGACTCGTGGATGCAAGGAGACGGTCGTGAGCGGACGCTTCTACGAGACGGGGATGCGCGCCAACGGCTTCGACGATTTGACGCGCGGCAGAGAGGGCACGCAGCGATGTTCGCTCGAGGGGGGTGAGGAGAAATGGCGCGTCCACGTAGAGGCCGGCGTCAGCGTTGGCGAGCGAGAGTTTTTCCCTGCCGCAGAGGGGATGTCCGCCAATGGGATCGAAGCGCTCGGGCAAACGTGACATGGATTCGACGATGGCTGTTTTTGTCGAGCCCATGTCCATGACGATGCAGGGATGGGATATCAGCGCGGGCAACCTTTCGAGCCAGTCCAGGATGGCTGGCACAGGCGCGGACAGGATGAGAAGATCCGCGCGGGGAAGAAGCGTGGCAGGATCGCTGTCGGCGACGTCCACGGTTCGGTGGGCCGAGGCCCGCGCGAGCGTCGCGGGATGCGGGTCTATCCCGAAGAGGGAGGCGCACTTGCCGCGCAGCGCCATCGCGAGCGATCCACCCATCAGTCCCAATCCAATGATGGCGATTTTGGCATCGGCTAGTTTAAAGTCAGGCTGTGACATGGCTGATCGGCGCGAGTTTGCGATCCACCGCTTCGGCAATAATTTTGACCTGCTGTACCATCTTCGCAAAGGCCTCGGGCGTGAGCGATTGTTTTCCGTCGGAGATGGCGTTGGCGGGATCGTGATGCACTTCGACGATGAGGCCGTCGGCGCCCGCGGCAATGGCGGCCCGGGCGATGGATGCGACGAAATTCGCGTCGCCCGTGGAATGAGAGGGATCGAGGATGACGGGTAGATGCGTCAATTTCTTGAGGACGGGGATGGCGTTGATGTCGGTGGTGTTGCGTGTGGCGGTTTCAAAGGTGCGGATGCCGCGTTCGCACAGCATGACGCGCTTGTTGCCGCCGCTGAGGATGTATTCGCTCGCCATGAGCATCTCTTCGATGGTGGCCGAAAGTCCACGCTTGAAGAGGACGGGCGTGCGCGTTTCGCCGACGGCGCGCAGCAGGTTGTAGTTTTGCATGTTGCGCGCGCCGAGTTGGAAGACATCCACATATTTTTCCATCATCGCGATTTGCGAAACGGCCATCACTTCGACCACGATGGGCATGCCCGTTTTCTCGCGCGCTTCCACCAAATATTCGAGGCCTTCCTCGCCGAGGCCCTGGAACGAATAGGGCGAGGTGCGCGGCTTGAAGACGCCGCCGCGCAAGGCATGCGCGCCCGCCTCGCGGACGGCCTGCGCGATTTCGAGAATCTGCGAGCGGCTCTCGACCGAGCACGGGCCTGCAATGACCGCAATGCCCTCGCCGCCGACGGAGAAGCCGTCCAACGGGAAGACCGAGTCTTGTTCGTGGAATTGACGCGAGGCCAATTTGTATGGCTTGGAAATGCGCTGAACTTCCAGCACGCCAGGGAAGGCTTCAAAAATTTCTTTCGCAACGTAATGCCCGTCGCCCACTGCCCCGATAATGGCTTGCTCCAACCCGAAGATGGGATGGGCAATAAGTCTGTTTTTCTCCACAGCGGATATGACCGCATCGATCTGGTCTTTGGGGGCGCCTGGGCGCATTATGATCATCATGGCAAAGTCTCCTGGAAAAATGATTGTGGCTGATATGTAAATCAAGCGCTGTTGTTGCGAGGCGGTGTTCTTCCGCCATGGCAACCCCCTCCACGAGACGGGGACTGCTTCGTCGGGAAGATCACCCTCCTCGCAGAGACAAATCGCGCTTATTTACACATGAGCCATGGTTTTTTACGGGCGTTTCAAATCTGGCCGCAATTGGACAGCCTCGCGTAAGTACACGTGTTTGATTTCATCCTGTCGCTTGTTGGCGTTCCAGTGGATCAGGACGCGGATGCAAAACGGCAGACTGCCCGTCACGGGAATCTCGCGCGCGCACATCATCGGGACGAGGTCCCAGCCCATTTGACGCGCGGCCAGCGCAGGGTAGGCGGAGGCGATGTCGTCCGTCACGGTGAAGAGCGCCGAGGCGATGTCGTCCGTTTTGAGGTCGGGGTTGGAGGCGAGGAGCGCGAGAAGCAATTCGCGCGTGGCAGAAAGGACGAGTTCCCTTTCGTCCCTTTCGATGGTTGTGGCTCCGCGGATGCCGCGTTGTTGCATGTGTGTCTCCTGGGTGGATGTGACGCAAAAAAAGAGCGAGACCGCATGGTCTCGCTCTTTTCGTGTGCAGGAATAATCCCGACCGCTTAAGCGCAACCAACGGCGTCCGAATTGTGGAGGCCGTAAAAGTAATACGCAAAGGTAAAGCGGGGGGCTGTGGACATGTTGGGCGGTATTCTATGCGCGAGGCGGGGATGCGTCAAGTACGAATATTTGGCCGAAAGCGCGGGTAAGAGCCGAGGACGCGCAAGGTCGGCGTAGATTCTGAAAGCAGGGCCAGCGCTTCGTTGGCGCGCGCATCCTGCGCGGAACAATCGAGGTCAACGTAAAAAAGATATTCCCACGGCCTGCCATGCAGTGGACGCGACTCGATCTTGGTCAGGTTGATGCCGCGCAGGGCGAACAAATTCAACGCGTTGACCAGCGCGCCTGGAACGTTGTTCAGCGTGAACACGAGGGACGTCTTCGCTTCGCCCTTCGGGATGGTGGGTTCGCGTTGGACGACGAGAAAACGGGTGTAGTTTTCCGGGTTGTCTTCGATGCCCTCCTCCAGAATTTCCATGCCATAAATTTCGGCGGCGCGACGCGATGCAATGGAGGCCATATCCAGCGCGCCTAATTTCTTCAAGGCCTTCACGCTTCCCGCCGTATCAATTCCCTCTTCGGGTTTCATTTTATGTCTTCGCAAATAATCCGCGCATTGACGCAACGCCTGCGGATGACTGTACACCATGCGGATCTGCTCCATCTTCGCGCCTGGGTTCACGATGAGACAATGCCGCACGCGCAAATGATATTCGCCGACGATGAAGAGATTGTTTCGCATCAACAGATCGTAATTCTGGTGGATGCTCCCCGCCAGCGTATTTTCAATGGGGACGATGCCTGCGTCGCACTCGCGCGACGTCACTGCATCGAAAATGTCATCGAACGAATCGCACGAGACGGGTTCCCCCTCCCCGAAATACTCGAACACCGCCTGCTCGGAATACGCGCCTGGCTCTCCTCGAAATGCTATTTTCATAATTCTCCTATGGAAGTTCGCGAGCAGTTGAACCCCTGGCACAACCCGCCAGGGCAGTGTGCGAGCCGTCAGCAGTCCAACTGCTGACGAACCTCGTCCGCTACTGCGCGTCGGCCCACGCCACGATCTTGCGGAATCCCGCTTCGACATCCTCATCCGACGCGGCAATCGTCATGCGAATGAAACCCTCGCCGCACTCGCCGAACGCCGAGCCTGGCACCAACCCGACGCCCGCCTCTTCGATCAGGCGCTCGCACATCTCCACCGAAGACATACCCACCGCGCGCAGGTCGAGGAAAAAATAGAACGCGCCCTGCGGAGGGATGACGCGCACGCGTTCGCTTTCGAGTTCATGCGACAGGCGCAGGACCAGGTCACGACGACGCGCGTACGCCGCGCGCATCTGCGCGGTGACGTCCTGCATGGCGAGATCGGTCAGCGCAAACGCCGCGGCCTTCTGGACGAAAGGCGCGACGCACGTAATGGAATTTTGCCCCGCCTTGAGTGCGTTCTCTATCACCGACGCGGGTGCGGCGAGAAAGCCCACGCGCCAGCCCGTCATCGCGTAGGATTTCGAGAGGCTGTTCACAATCAACGTCCGCTCTTTCGCGCCTTCAAACGCGGCCGCGCAGACAGGCGCTTCGCCGTAAAACAAACTGCCATACACCTCGTCGCTGACGATCCACAGGTCGTGAGCGCGCGCAAAGGCGTGGATATTTTCCAGGTAGGCGCGCGATGGATACGCGCCCGTCGGGTTGGACGGGTAATTCAGCACAATCACACGCGTACGCGGGGTCAGCGCTTTTTCCCAGGCGTCGAGCGTCGGCAGGAAGCCATTCTCCGCGGGGGCAGGGACGCGCGTCACGCCGCCGTGCAGCATCACAACCATGTTGGAATGAGTCGCCCAGGATGGGTCAGGGATGAGCGCTTCATCGCCAGGCGAGAGGATGGATTGCATGGCCGTGTAATAGGCGTGGATACCGCCATGCGTCACGAGGATTTCGGAGGCGGGATCGAAGTTCACTCCTTCGTCGCGGCGCAATTTGGCGGCAATAGCCTCGCGCAGGTCGGGCAGTCCGCGCGAGGGCGCGTAGTGCGTCTGTCCGTTTTGCATGGCGCGCAGGGCCGCGTCCATCACGGCGGGAGGCGTGGCGAAATCGGGATCGCCCACTTGCAGTGGGACGATCGCGCGTCCGCTGGCTTTGAGCGCAAGGATGCGGTCTGCCATGGCAACGGTGGCCGATTGTCGAATGAGGTCGAATTGTTGATTGGTTTTCATTTTTGATTCCGAAGGCGGTATTATACAGCCTGAAAGTTGTGAAGTGGAATTGACTACCGTACATCCGTCACACCTGCACTGCACCAAACGCAGTGCGGTGCAAGTGTTGCGAGGGCGATCTCCCCGAAGCAATCTCCTCTCGTGGCGCGGAGACTGCTTCGTCGGGAAGAGCGCCCTCCTCGCAGTGACGGAATCTCTCGTATTTGTAATAGAGAAAAATCGAATAAAATGGACGCACCTTGAGCAAGGAGACTTCGATGAGCAAACTGCCACTTTGGATTCGCAAGACGCTAGCGTGGAGCGTCCATCTTTTTACGGCTACAGGCGCGGTGTGGGGATTCCTGGCGATGCGCGCGATCTATGAACACGAATGGAAGGTCGCTATTGCCTACATGGCCGTCGCCATCTTCGTGGACGGTTTCGACGGCATTCTGGCGCGCTGGTTCGACGTGAAGACCTATGCCAGCGGTGTGGACGGCGCGTTGATGGATAACATCATTGACTATTTCACGTATGTCGTCGTCCCCGCGCTGTTTTTGATCGAAGCGGAACTCGTCCCTGCCGCGCTGGCGCTTCCGTGCGCGATCTCCATTTTGCTCACGTCCGCCTACCAGTTCTCGCAAGTGGACGCGAAGACCGACGAATCGAACGAGTTTTATTTCAAGGGCTTCCCCGATTTTTGGAATGTGCTGGTCGTGTACATGCTCGTGCTGGAATTGAATCCAGTGTTGAATTTCGTCTTCTTTGTGATCTTCAACATTCTGATTTTTGTGCCGATCAAATACATTTATCCAACGCGGACGACCCGCCTCAAGAAATTGACGATGGGGCTGTCCATCGTCTTCGGCATTCTCGCCGTGACGGGGTTGATTCTGTATCCAGATGAGCCAAAGTGGATCTGGTGGGCTTCGCTGTTGTATGGGGTTTATTATGTAGCGCTTAGTTTATGGCCGAAGAAGAGGATGGCTTAAAACCTTTTGGACACGGATTACGCGGACAAACACGGATTCTTTAAAGACACTCCGCGCGACTCCGTCAAATCTGCTTAATCCGTAGTTCATTGGGAATTGCCGTGATCGCTCCCCCAGCAGTTGCACTGCTGGGAGGCGGCAGTGCAACTACCGCCAGAGCTGTATTTACACATGCAAAAAAACATTTAGAGTGACGCAATAGGATTATGGTACACTTGTTCTATGAATTCAATCGTAGCCATTGATATTGAAACCACAGGTTTGGACAAAGACCGCGACGCGATCATCGAGATCGGCGCAGTTCGTTTTAACGGCAAGCGCGTGGAGGACGAATTTTCTACGCTGGTCAACCCTGGCAAGCACATCCCCGAATTCATCACCGGCTTGACGGGCATTGACGATTCGATGGTGCGACAGGCGCCGCGCCTGCGCGACATCGTCCACGAGTTGGCGGCCTTCGTGGGAGACGCGCCCGTGATCGGGCATAACGTCCGCTTTGATTTGGGATTTCTGCAAAACGCGAGTGTCCTTAACCTGAACCGCGTCATTGACACGTACGTGCTGGCTTCGATATTAATGCCTGCGGCGAGCCGCTACAATTTGGGCGCGCTCGGCCAACAGTTGGGGATTCTGCTCCCCGCCACGCATCGCGCGTTAGACGACGCGAAGGTCACGCACGCGGTGTACGAACGTCTCGCGGAGATGGCGCGGGCGCTTCCGCTGGAGGTGGTGCAGGAGATCGTCCACCACGGGGAGCCGCACGATTGGGACGGCGGATATTTCTTCGAGCAGGTTTTGCGGGGGAAGGCAAAGGAAGGGGTGCAGGCAAAATCAACTAGGGGCAAGTCCGCTTCGGCGTTGGAGGGAAGCGAGGAGGATGGGCGGGAAAAATATCCCCCGTTGAAAAAAGTCGAGGACAAAGCCATCCCGCTCAACGATGAGGAGATCGCATCCGTTCTCGAATATGGCGGGCCGTTCTCGCAATATTTCGATAGTTATGAGCATCGCCCCGAACAGGTGGCAATGTTGCGCTCGGTGTCGAACGCGCTTTCGTACGGACGTCACATGCTGATCGAAGCGGGGACAGGCGTCGGGAAAAGTTTCGCGTACCTCGTCCCTGCCGCGTATTTTGCGACGGTGAACAATACGCGCGTGGTCGTCTCAACCAACACCATCAACCTGCAAGACCAATTGATCAAGAAGGACATCCCCGCGCTGAAAGAGGCGCTGGGACTGACCGACCTGCGCGCGGCGGTGTTGAAAGGCCGCGCTAATTATCTGTGCCCGCGACGGTTGCAGAACATGCGGCACTTTGGTCCGAACAACGCCGACGAAGTGCGCGTACTTTCAAAGGTGATCGTGTGGCAATTGGAAAATCAGAGCGGCGACCGCAACGAGTTAAATCTCACGGGTCCCGCGGAGCGCGACGCGTGGGCGAAACTTTCGGCGGACGACGACGCCTGCACCACCGAGACTTGCATGGCGCGCATGCATGGCACGTGCGCCTTTCAACGCGCCAAGTCCGCCGCGCAGAACGCGCACATTCTGATTGTCAACCATGCCCTGCTTTTATCGGACGTGGCGACGGGTAGCAAGGTGTTGCCCGAATATGAATATCTTGTTGTGGACGAGGCGCATCATCTCGAAAGCGCCACCACCAGCGCGCTGTCGTTCAAGCTGACGCAGTTCGACATGATGCGAATGTTGAAGGAGATCGGCAACCAGAGTTCGGGCGCGCTGGGCAGGCTGGTCGGCGCGGTCGGCGCGGCCCTCCGCCCGTCGGATCAAGCCGCGTTCGGTCAGATGGTGGAGCGCGCTGTCAGTCAGTCATTCCGACTCGAGCAATTCAATCGCGAGTTTTTCAGCGTGCTGGCCGAGTTCGCGGCGTTCCTGCGCCAAGGTCAGCCACAATCTAATTACGCCTGGCAGGCGCGCATCCAACCGCCCACGCGCAAACTCACCGAGTGGGAGGAAGTCGAAATGATGTGGGGGCAGATGAGCGAGACGTGGCGACACCTGCTCACGACGCTGGAGGAACTTTACAAGGCAGCGGCCAAACCTTTCTCGGAAGGAAATGAGGAAGTGGAAGCGCCGATGGGCGACCTGAGTAATATCCTGCGCCGCATGACCGAAGCGCACAACAACCTGACGGGTCTCATCCTTGACCCTTCGGCGGCCACTGTGTACTGGATCGAAGTCAACCCGAAAGGCGACCGACTCTCGCTGAACGCCGCGCCGTTGCACGTGGGCAATCTGATCACCGAGCATATCTGGAATACGAAGAACGCCGTGACGCTGGCCTCCGCCACGCTGACGACGCACGGCGAGTTCAATTATTTGAGAAATAGACTCGGCGCGGAGATGGCAGACGAACTCGCGTTGGGTAGTCCGTTTGACTATGAAAGTTCCACCCTGCTCTACATCGGCAATGACATGCCCGAGCCGAACCAACCCAACTATGAGCAGGCGCTCAACCGCGCCATCGCCTCCACCGCCATCGCCACGGGCGGACGGATGCTGGTGCTGTTCACGTCCTACGCGGCCTTGAAGCGCGCCGCACAGGGAATCACCGCGCCGCTGGCGCGCGCGAATATCTCCGTGCTGGAACAGGGCGAAGGCGCGTCGGCGAACACGTTGCTGGAATCATTCAAGTCCACGGAACGCGCGGTGTTGCTTGGGACAAAATCTTTTTGGGAAGGCGTGGACGTGCCAGGCGAGGCGCTGCAAGTGGTCGTCATCACCAAACTCCCCTTCGACGTGCCGACCGATCCGCTGATCGCGGCGCGCTCCGAAACCTACGAAGACCCCTTCAACGAATATTACCTGCCCGAAGCCATCCTCAAATTCCGTCAGGGATTCGGACGCCTGATCCGCACCCAATCGGACCACGGTGTGGTGGTCATCTTGGACAAGCGCGTGATGACGAAGCAGTATGGGCGGCTGTTTATAGAGTCCCTGCCGCAGTGCACGCTCAGGCCAGGTCCGCTGGCGAATTTGCCGAAGGAGGCGGGGAAGTGGTTGGGGGTGTGAGGTGATGCCAAACACCTACTTCCTCCTCTTCGAACTCATCATCTACATCCAATTCACGCTCTGCCTCCTCCACGCATGGAAGCATGGGACAGGCAACATCCTCAAACTTCTCGCAGGCGGGGCGTTTGGAGTCTTGCTCGAACTCGCCACCATTCGCCAATTGCACGCGTACCATTATGGTCAGTTCTTAATCATGGTGGTGGACGTGCCGCTGTGCATCGGTCTCGCGTGGGGCGCGGTCATTTATGCTGTGAGCGAATTTTCGGACGGGAGCAGTCTGCCCTACTGGGCGCGTCCCATATTGGACGGTCTGCTCGCGCTGAATATTGATCTCGCGCTGGACGCGGTCGCGATCCGTCTCGGCTTCTGGGATTGGGGGCAGGGATTACACTTTGAATATTTCGGTGTGCCCTTCGCCAATTTTTGGGCATGGTTCTGGGTGGTGTTTTCCTTCTCCATCGGCTACCGTCTCCTCGCCCACCGCGCAGACTGGACGAGTACATGGATTTCACCGTTCCTGGCGCTGGTGGTCGGGCTGGTGGGAGTGGTGTCCACAAATTCTTTGATCACAATGGTAATCCCGTACGATTTTTATATGCTGTCCGTGGGACTTGTGCTGATCAGCGCGATCGTACTCGTGCTCAGTCTGCGTCCACGCTTTAACCTGCGACCTGTCGCCGCGCTGGCATTTTGGGTGCCGTTCCTGTCCCATGCGTATCTGCTTATCGCGGGATTGGTTTCCGGAGTTATTTTCAATCCACCCGTGTTGCTCCTTGTCAGTCTCCTCATGTTCGCGGTCGCGCTTTATTTGCATTGGCCGACTCTGCGCCACATGCTTCATAAATTCAAGGTCGCATAAATATAGACGCCCTCCAATTGGAGGGCGTCTTCTCGTCTACTTCTTTTTCTTCTTATCAATCGTCGTCTTCGGCTTGACATTTGTTTTCCGCACCGATTTCCGCGCGGGTTTCGCCTCGGGAGCGCTGACCGCCATCGCGGCGGGCGCGGCGATTTCCACCGTCACAGGGACGGGAGTCAACTGACCCGCATGCGTGGTTTCGGCAGAGTAGGCCTCACGCAGGTTGACAGGCGCGCTCTTGGCACGGACGCGCAGGTTGAGAATTTCCACAAAGACCGAGAACGCCATTGCGAAGTAGATATAGCCCTTCGGGATGTGCTGGTGCAAGCCTTCCACAACAAGCGTAAAGCCGATCAGCAGGAGGAAACTCAGCGCAAGAATCTTTATGGTGGGATGCTTCTCCACAAAACCAGCGATCGGGCCAGCCGTGAAGACCATCACGCCCGCAGCCAAAACCACAGCGATGATCATGATCTCGATATGATCCACCATGCCCACGGCAGTGATGACCGAGTCCAGCGAGAAGACGATGTCCAACAACATGATCTGGATGATGACGCTGGCAAACGACGCCGCGACTTTCGCGGAAGCGTGTCCCTGCTCGCCTTCGAGTTTGTCATGGATCTCGCGCGTGCTTTTCCATAACAGGAATAGTCCGCCCGCCAGCAAAACAAGGTCTCGGCCTGAAATGCCAACATTTAATAGGGGCAACGTGAATAGTGTCTCTTCGAGGCTGATGATCCACGATAGCGATAGCAACAGCAAAATACGCGTGATGACCGCCAGCATGATGCCTGTCGAGCGGGCACGCGGCTGATCTTTCGGAGGCAATTTGCCAGAGAGAATCGAGATGAAGATCACATTGTCAACGCCGAGGACGAGTTCGAGCGCCACAAGCGTGACCAATGCGATCCAGGTTTCGGGGTCTGCAATCCATGTCCAGTTCATGTTCGTCTCCTCAAATGGAATGAGCGTATTGTAACGGCAATTTCAAAAATAAAAAAGTCGGAGGCTTGCGACCTCCGACTTTTGACCTGTGACTTTTGATCCGTTATCGGATCTTGAACATCTGCGTCAACTTCATCGCCAGGTTCAGGTCGCCAGCCAGTTTGATCTTGCCCTGCATGAAGGCGGCCATGCCGTCAATCTCGCCCGTGAATATCTTGACGTAGTCGGCGGAGTCGGCGGTGAGTGTCATCTTCGGGGAGGGATGGACGCCCTGCGCGGTGACGCACTTGCCGTCCTTGACTTCGGCGTACCAATCCCCCGCTTCGGGTCCCGTGAACTTGAACTGGATGGCGGCGTCGAGGCCGGGAGCTTTCTCGGGCATGAACGCGCCAGGCATTTTGGACATGAGGTCTGCTACGGTTAGAGGCATTTTGGTCTCCTAGTCTGATAGTCGAATAGTCTGATGATTGAATAGTCAAATCGTCTTTTATCTCATAGTCGTTAAGTCTACCAGACTATACGACTATGAGACCATTAGATACCGAGACTAATTCTGTAGATTCTCGTAAATCGCCGCGCCACCCATGCCGCCGCCGATGCACATCGTCACCATGCCATACTTGGACTTGCGCCGCGCCATCTCGTAGATGAGTTGGGTGGTGAGCTTCGTCCCCGTGCATCCGAGCGGATGCCCGAGGGCGATCGCGCCGCCGTTGACGTTAATCCGCTCGGGGTCGAGTTCGAGCGTGCGGACGACGGCCAGTCCCTGCGCGGCGAAGGCTTCGTTCAACTCGATCAGGTCAATGTCTTCCTGCTTGAGTCCAGCCTGCTTCAAAGCCTTCGGGATGGCGGCCACAGGACCGATGCCCATCAGCTCAGGCGGGACGCCAGCGACCGCGAACGTGACGAAGCGCGCCAGCGGTTTGAGTCCCAACTGCGCGGCCTTGTCCGCAGACATGATCATCGCCATCGCCGCGCCGTCGGACATTTGGGAGGAGTTGCCCGCCGTGACGGTACCGCCCTCTTTGAAGGCGGCCTTCAGTTTGGCGAGTCCGGCCAGGGTCGTGTCGCCGCGCGGACCTTCGTCACGTTTGACCGTGAATTTCTTGGTGACGGTCGCGCCGTCCACGTATTCGGTCAGTTCCACGTCAATGGGAATCAGTTCGGGGTCGAAGAGTCCGCTCTCGACGGCTTTGGCCGCCTTAAGGTTGGACTGCACGGCGAAAGCGTCCTGGTCTTCACGGCTGATGCCGTACTTGACCGAGACGTTCTCGGCGGTGAGTCCCATGTTGGTGTAGTAGTGTGGCAGGTCTTGCGCGAAGTGTGGATTGGGCGAGAACTTGTAGCCCATCATCGGCACCATGGACATGGACTCCACACCGCCGCCAATGCCCACTTCGATCTCTCCCGTCATAATGCGATGAGCAATGTGTGCGATGGACTGAATGCCCGACGAGCAATAGCGATTGATGGTCTCGGCGGGAACGGACTGCGGCAATTTCGAGCGCAGACCGATCATGCGCGCCATGTTCATGCCCTGCTCGCCTTCGGGAAACGCGCAACCGACTACGAGGTCTTCCACTTCGGCGGGATCGAGTCCAGGCGTGCGGGCCAGTAACGCGTCAATGGTCGCGGCCGCCATATCGTCGGGACGAACCGTGGCGAGTCCACCCTTCTTGGCTTTGCCAACAGGGGTGCGAACGACTGAAACGATAACAGCTTCTTTTGTCATGGTTAAACTCCTTGTTGAACGTTTAACGTTCAACTAGTTCCTCAACGGCTTTCCCGTCTGCAATAGCGACCACATCCGCGCTTGTGTCCGCTCATCGCCACATAGCGACAGGAAGGCTTCGCGCTCGAGGTCGAGGATGTACTGCTCGCTGACCCATGCGGGCTTGCTCAACATGCCACCCGCCATCACGTAGGCGAGTTTGGTGGCGATGTGCGAATCGTATTCGGTGATGAACTTGCCTTCCGCAAACGACCACGCGCCGATCTTCATCGCGCCGAACATGTCGCGGCCTGGGGCGTAGATCATCTCGGGCGCGGGCGCATGATAACCTGCCGCGGACATCGCCAACACTTCGCGCTTGGCTTCGGTGAGCAGAAGTTCGCGATTCATTACAATGCGGTCAGACGGAGTCAGGATCGCCATACTGCGCGCCTCTTCGGCGGACGTGGCAACCTTCGCCTGTCCGATTTGCAGGAAGGCGCGCTGGATAAACGGGAAGGCTTCGGCCATATCGGTTTTCATGGCGGGGTTGATAATGCGGCGCATCAATTCCTTCGTGCCGCCGCCCGCGGGGATGACGCCCGCGCCAAGTTCGACGAGTCCGATGTAGGTCTCGGACGCGGCGACCACGCGCGGCGCGTGCATGGTGATCTCGCACCCGCCGCCCAGCGCCAGCCCCGCAGGAGCGACCACAACGGGCTTCGGGAAGTAGCGCATGCGCATGTTCATGTTTTGCAGGCCGCGCACCGCTTTGTCGAGCGTGTCCCACATGCCCTGTTGCGCCGCGACCACCACCATGAACAGGTTCGCGCCCGCGCTGAAGTTGTCCGCTTCGTTGCCGATCACGAGTCCGTCGAAATCTTTTTCCACGCGGTCGAGCGCTTCGCCGACGATGTTGGAAATGTCTTCGTCGAGCGCGTTCATCTTGGTGTGGAATTCCACCAGCGCCACGCCGTCGCCGATGTCAAACATCGTAGCGCCCGCGTTGTGCGCGATCATCTTCTTCGTGCCACGCACATCCTTGAGCATGACCACGCCCGCAGGCTTCTTGAGTTTGACGTACTTCTCCTTCGACACATCGTAGACGCCAACCTTCTCGCCGCTCTTGTATTGATAGAACGACTCGCATCCCGCCTTCAACATCGCGTCCACCCACTTCGCGGCGGGGTAGCCCGCAGACTTCATCCGCTTGACGGTCTCGCGCACGCCGAGCATGTCCCACGTCTCAAAGGGACCCGCTTCGTGCATGAAACCCCAGCGCATGGCGTCATCAATCGGCTTGGCCGTGTCAGCCACTTCGGGGATGATGGACGAGGCGTACTGGAACGACTGGAGAGTCAGCGCCTGGACGAGTTTCGCCGCTTTATCGTCCGCATCAAGCATGACCTTGAGGCGGTCACCCAAACCCTCGAGGTCTTTCGCCTTCCCGACGGATTCAAAGCGCGGCTTGGTAGCCGGGACGTGTTCCATCGTCTGGAGATCAAGCGACCAGAATTCCTTCTTGCCATCCTCGGTGCGGACTTCCTTGTAGAAGCCGACCTTCGACTTGTTCCCCAACCAGCCGCGCTCCACCATCGTGTGGATGAGATTATTCGGCGCTTCGGCTTGCAGATATTTCACCGCCAGTTTGTCGTGCTGAACCAGCGGGGCGAGATTCTTGCCCACGTGCTCCCACACGTCCACGCCCACGAGGTCAATCAGGCGGAAGGTGGCGGTCTTCGGGTTGCCCATCAGCGGACCCGTGATCATATCCACTTCGTCCACGGTGTAGCCGTTCGCCATCATAAAGTCCATGCCGAATGCGCCCGTGCCAAACGCCACGCGGTTGCCGATGAAGTTTGGCGTGTCTTTGCAAAGCACAATGCCCTTGCCCAAGCGCACTTCACCGAACCACGAAATAAATTCGGTCACATCCTTAAGCGTGTCCGCGGTCGGGATGATCTCCAGCAGTTTCAAATAGCGCGGCGGATTGAAGAAGTGCGTGCCGAGGAAGTGTTGCTTAAAACTCTTCGAACGGCCTTCCGCAATATCCTTGACAGGAATGCCCGAGGTGTTGGTGCTGACGATACATGTCGGCTTGCGGACCTCGTCAATGCGCGTCATTAAATCCACTTTGATCTTGAGATTCTCGACGATGGCCTCGATGACCCAATCCGCTTCGGCGATCACGCTAAAATCATCTTCGAGATTCCCAAGCGAGACGAGCGTCTTCAAGTCCGCGCCCATCAGGTTGGCGGGCTTCGCCTTCAAACAGCGATCCCACAACTCGGTGACGATCTTGTTCCGCGCCGCCTTGTTTCCCTCCGGCGCATCCTTCGGGACAATGTCCAGCAACGTCACAGGCACGCCCGTGTTCGCCAGGTGCGCCGCCACCGCCGCGCCCATTGTTCCAGCCCCAATCACAACAGCTTTGTTGATTTGGTATGTCATGGTGTCTCTCCTTTTGGTAAATTGGGAGGTGGTAGATTGGTAAATTGGTAGGAAACCAATTTACCAATCTACCAATGTACCCATTACCTCAACTCTGCACCCGAATATCCAAGTATCTGCCTCGCGACCACAAGCCGATTGATCTGCCCCGTCCCCTCGTAGATATCCGTGATCTTCGCGTCGCGGAACCACTTCTCAAGCAGAAACTCGCGGTTGTAGCCGAGCGGACCCAGAATCTCGACAGCCTTCTGCGTAATCTTCGTGCCCACGTCGCCCGCCTTCACCTTGCTCATCGAAGACTCGAGCGCGTTGGATTTCTTGTTGTCGGCCATCCAGACCGCCTTCAACGTCAACAGCCATGCGGACTTGAGCATGATCTCACAGTCAATCACTTCACGTTCGATGTTGGACAACTTTTGGCGAGGCAGACCGTAGCGGATTTGGACTCCATTCTCCGCGAGTTTCTCTTTCAGGAACTCCAGCGCGGCGCGCGCGACGCCCAGGCCGGACGCGGCCACCAGCGGCCTCGTCGCGTCGAAGGTAGCCATCGCGCCCTTGAAGCCAGTCGTCGTCTTCTCCACGGTCGGACTGCCGAGGATCGCGTCAAACGGGACGCGCGCATCCACCAGCGAGATGGAAGCTGTATCGCTCGCGCGGATGCCGAGTTTGTGCTCCAACTTGGCGATTTTGACTCCAGGCGTCCCCGCTTCCACAACGAACGAGCGCATGCCCGCGCGTCCCGCCGAGGGATCAATCGAAGCCCACACGACGAGGAAGCCCTTGCCGAGTTTTTCGTACTCGGTGAAAGACTTGTCGCCCGCGGTG
Organism: Chloroflexota bacterium; assembly: GCA_016234485.1. Classification (GTDB taxonomy): domain Bacteria; phylum Chloroflexota; class Anaerolineae; order Anaerolineales; family Villigracilaceae; genus Denitrolinea. The sequence goes on along the minus strand of JACRBL010000009.1, from coordinate 7,838 downwards.
ACGAAGATTTTCTCGCCGTTGAGAATCCACTCGTTGGTCTTCTCGTCCAACATGGCGCGCGTGCGAATGGACGATGTATCTGAGCCTGCGCCCGCTTCGGTCATGCACATCGCCGCGAGGGTCGGTTTTTCACCGCTGAAGCGGGCGAGATATTTTTCCTTCTGCGCGTCATTACCAGCCGCCGCGACAGCCGCCGCGCCAAGTCCGCCGCCGGGGGTAATCAGGTAAAAGCCCACGTCGCCCCAGGCTAGCATTTCGATCTGCGAGGCCAGCGACTGGTAGGCGATCGATGGGCGTTTTTCTTTTTGTTCTCCGCCATCGTGTCCATTGCCCTTCTCTTTTTTCGGGGCGAGCGAGCCAGCGCCCATGGCCTTCATAGCCGTGTGCATGAACTCCATGTAATCCCACGGGATCTCATGCTCGTGCTCATCGAAGTAACGCGACTTCGAGCGCATCATTTCTTCGGCAACAGTCTTCAACACCAATTGCGTCTGTGCTATTGGTTTGGGGGTTTCAAATTCGATTGTCATGTTTTGCTCCTTACGCAACACGTAGTACGCAATACTCCTTACTTCGTATTGCGTGTTACGTAACCTATACCATCGCAAATCCCGTAAACATCGCGAAGCCGCGCCCCTCGCGCATCCACATTTCCACGGGATGCTCGCGGATGTAACCGTGGCCGCCGAGAATCTGCACCGCGCGGTCCGTCACCATCATCGCCATGTCTGCCGCGCCCATCGAAGCGAGATACGCTTCAATGAACGCGTCGTCTTTGCCCGCGTCCAATTTCCACGCGGCTTCCCACGTGAGCAGGCGCATGGCTTCGATCTCCGTGCCCATTTCGGCCAGCATGAAGGCGATGGCCTGTTTCTGCGCGATCTTCACGCCGAAGGCTTCGCGCTCCTTGGCATAATCGCGCGCATATTCGAACGCGGCCCGCGAGACGCCGAGCGCGGCCGCGGCGTTGGCAACGCGCATCGAAGCCAGAATCCGCTCAAAGTCATGTCCCGACGCGCCGCCGAGACGATTCGCGAGCGGGACTTTGACTCCGTCCAGCCTGACGCGGAACGTCGGCAGGGCGTTGAGTCCCATCATCTTTTCCGCTTCATTCTCGACGGTCAGGCCGGGCGCGGCCTTCGGGACGATGAATCCCTGCGTGACGCCATCCAGCGCGGCGTAGACGATCATGGCTTCGGCGTTCTTCGCGAACGGAACGTAAGCCTTCTCGCCCGTAATGACGTACTCCTCGCCTTTCAACGTCGCGGTCGTCTTGAGCGCATTCGGGTCGAAATCGAACGCAAACTCGATCAGCGCGGACGTGTACGGCGCCCAGTTTCCCTCGACGATCTTCGGCAGGTATTCCTGTTTTTGTTCCTCGCTCCCGCACAGCAAAATGGGGAGCGCGAACAGGTTGGGCGTTTCCACCGCAAGCGCGCCCGCCAGGTTGCCGAACGCGAGTTCCTCGCCCGCCAGCGCGCCCGTCACGGCGGATCGGTCGCCAAATCCGCCGTAGGCTTCGGGGATAGAGGCCTGCAACACGCCAAGTTCCCACCCCTTGGCGACCAGTTTCGGAGGTAGAGATTTGCCCTCCTCCGCTTCCCGCGCCACGGGGCGCAGGTCGTTGATCGCGTACTTGCCCACTGTTTCGATCAACATTTTTTGTTCTTCGTTGGGTTCAAACGAGTACATCAGCCCTCTCCTTTGGGATTCGTTCCATTTCTGGATTCGGATTTGAACAACGATATTGAATGACGGGATTCCCGTCGGCTTCAAGATCGTTCAAGTTGCAAATTTCAAGCAGGCCGCGCTGGGAAAGATATTCCACATACGCGCCGGTCTTCTCAATGACGAGCAAGGCGTTGTATCCGCCGATCTCGCCATAGACCTGACGACAGGCCGCGGCGACGGTGTTCGGTTCGCGGAACGCTTCGAGCGTTTGACGAAGCCGATGGTTCAAATTGGCGCGAATTTCCTCCATGCGCGTTTCAAGATTTTGGATCTGCCCATGCCCGCCAAGAACGAAACGCGCTCCTTCTGCCCAGCGCGCAAAAATGGAAAGCGATTCGAGATAGTGACGGATCCCCAGGAAGGGCGTCAACTCCTCGGGAGATTGATGCGGCGTGACATTCTCGATCACGTGATCGCCGCAGAACACCACATCGTCCAGTTTGATGGCAACCTGCCCAGGGCAATGACCTGGGAGGTGGATCCATTCATAATCGCCGATCTTTTGACCCGCGGCTTCAAAGGTGAAATCAACCTGCACGGAATGGTAAAGGCCTTTGGTGAACCGATAGGTCCGCAACAAATCCGCGCGGGATTCGGGGTCGACTCCTGCCTGCTCCAAAAAATTCTCCAACCGACGGCCAATGATGGCGAGGCGGGTTTCGTGATGAGCAACAGTTTGGTAATCCAATTCGTGGATGCCGATCCGCGCCTTTGTCAATTCGCGCAATTTGGAGATGCCGCCGAAATGGTCAATGTGTCCGTGCGTGATGAGGACGTGGGTGAGATCGGCAAACGTGACCGACTTTCCCAGCGCGGCAGAAGCCTGCTGGAATCCCGCTTCCAAATCCGCGTGACTTCGCTCGCTCCCAGAGCCCGCGTCGATCAATGTGAACGTGTCCCCCGCGCAGACGAGGTACGCGTACGCGTAGAAACTCGGAAACGCCTCCAGCGGAATCGCAAAGACCCGCGCGCCGCGCGAAGTTGTGAAAGATTGAAAGGCGGGAGCGTCGGTCATCTATGCCAGCAAACCATTGAAGAGGAGGTCGGCATTTCGGTCGGCGATCTGCTCGATGGTGAGATCGCCATTCGGACGGAACCACGTCACGGTCCAGTTGAGCGAACCGAGCAGAGCGCGGACGGTGAGTCCGGGGTCGGGGCAGTTAAACAGGCCCGCGCGCGTCCCATCTAAAATAACATCCCGCCACAAAGCCTCGAATCGGTCGCGATTCGGGATGTGACGGGCATGTTGTTTGGATTCGAGCGAACGATGCTCGAAAAGAAGCACGGAAGCCAGGTCGGCGTGTTCGGCTAATATCTGCATATAAGCGCGGATCATGGCGCGCAATTTTTTATCAGCCGAAGCAGAATCCCCCGCCAACGGCGCGATCCGCTCGGTGAGCATTTCAATGGCACGATCGAGAAGTTCCAAAAGTATCTCCTGCTTGCTGGAGACGTGGTGGTACAGGCTCGCCTTTTGCAAATTGACGGACTTTGCAATGGCGGCCATGGATGCGCCATGGAATCCCTTTTTGCGGAAAACCTGGGCGGCGGCGTCGAGGATATCATCACGGGTCATACGGGCTCTCCCTACCGAACGGTCGGTAGGCACATATTACCCTTGATGCACGGAGGCGTCAAGAGTTGAGCGGCTGATTCCAAACGGACTTGGCAAATGTTGTGGTAATTTAAATCCCCGAGCCTGACAAGAGGCGGTCTTGTCGTACTTCGTAAGTTGAGTTATACATTCACATATCTGCGCAACGTCCTATTTCCGTTTATTTTTAGAGAAAGCGAAACCCCATGAAAACCTTTGCCCAAATCGCCCTGCCTATTATTGCGATCATCTTGATTCTAACGATGCTCCAGTTTGGCCCAAGCGCGCCGGAGGAGTCGTCTGGTATTTTGCAATTACCCACAAGAACCGAAGTGGAATTGCCGATCTTTGTGGATACGCCCCTGCCTCCCACCGAAACGCCGACAGCCACACCCGTCCCGCCCATTTTCCGCGATGACTTCAAAGGCGCGCTCGCGCCTGGCTGGGTGTGGATAAACGAAGACCGCGCCGCGTGGAACCTGACCGCCCTCCCAGGCTATCTGCAAATGACGCTGTCCACGGGAATCGTGCGTGAAAGCAACGCTACCAATGTGCTTCTGTACCCGATCCCGGAGGGCGATATTCAGGTGACGACCATGTTCACCTTCCGCCCGACCGACAATTTCCAGTTCGTGGGTTTGATCTTCTACGCATCGGACGCGAATCATTTTCAGATCGGGCGCTCCTATTGCCGTGGATTTGGCGAGCCGTGCATCAAATCTGGCGTCTACATCCAATACTATCAAGATTACCGCATCGGAACGCCAAACGAGGCGTCATCCTATAACGCCATCTCGCCGATAATCCTGCGCGTAACGCGCCGCAACAACGAGTACGCGCTGGATGTTTCCAGCAACGGCGAAGTATGGGTGCGCTTCTCGAAATACACGATCGACTTCCAACCCACCCATGTTGGCTTGATCGCGGCTGGGAATCAGCGCGCCCCCGCGATGGCGCTCTTTGACTTCTTTGAGATCAGCGCGGCTCCAAAATAATCGAAGATTAGTATTACGGCGCAAAGTCAGGAAACTTGCGTCCGTGAACAATGGTCAGCGGATATTAAGCGGATAAGCGGATGAAAGTCGACATGGCGGGGAATCACCCCATCCGCTTATCCGCTTGCCGAAGGCATCCGCTGATCATCACTTTCTGGTTCGCGCCAAACACGAGAATTTCCCATGACAAGAAAAAACCCCATTGAACTTAACCAAATCATGCAATTTCTAGGCGATGAATGGAAACTAATCTCCGTGGGATTTTGGAACATGGGATGGTTTGCAGATTTACAAATAAAAGAAAGAAAATTTCAGTTAGTCTCAGATCGTGGCTACATTGACGTTTATGAAAAGATTGAAGAGAAATTGCTTCCAATCCTCCCGCCTTTTGAGCAGCGTTTGTCAATCACCCCCGCGCAAGTTTCAGCGTTGCTCAAAAATGCGTGACCGAATTCCAGATTTCCCACCCTTCTCTCCAAATTTGAAGCAGGCATCCGCTGACCATCTTTGGGCATTGCGCCATCAACCTTGCGTTGCACGATTAGCGGAGGAACAAACGAGGGACGCTCAAAGTTATAATCTTCGCCGACATGAAAAAACGACTTCTCCTCCTTGGGGCGATCCTGGCCGCGACCTTCGCGGCCCTCTATGTTTACCTCTTCCACGACCTCCCGCGCGTGGACTCGCTCTCCGCGCGCCTCCTCCAGCCCTCGCTTCGCATCACGGACCGAAACGGGGTCTTGCTCTACGAGGTCCTCCCCACCGAGGGCGGACGGCATGCCCCGCTGGCCTTCGCGTCCATCCCGCAGTGCATGAAAGACGCGACCATCGCGGTCGAAGATAGGAACTTCTACACCAACCCAGGCGTGGATGTGGAGGGCATCATCCGCGCGCTGTGGATCAACCTGCAGGGCGGAGAAACGCTCGCAGGCGGAAGCACCATCACCCAACAAGTGGCGCGCAACCTGCTGTTGACAGAAGAACTCGGCACGCGGTCCCCGCGTCGCAAGGCGCGCGAGATCGTGCTCGCCTGGCAGATGACGCGTCAACTCTCCAAAGACGATATCCTCGCGCTCTACCTAAATCAAACCTACTACGGCGGCATGGCCTACGGCGTGGAAGCCTCGTCGCAAACTTTTTTCGGCAAGTCGGCGGCAGAGCTCACCCTGCCCGAATGTGCGCTGATCGCGGGACTGCCCCAATCGCCAGGCGTCTACAACCCGTTCACAAATTCCGACGCCGCGCTCGAGCGGCAACGGGTGGTGTTGGGCTTGATGGAAAAGGATGGATACATCACCGCATCCGAACGCGCCCTCGCCGAAGAGACCATTCTCCACTACACCGAAACGCCTTACCCCATCCGCGCGCCGCATTTTGTTTGGATGGTCAAATCGCAACTCGACACCATGTTTACAGAGGGAGAACTCAACCCCGCGCAGAGTCTCATCGTCCGCACCACGCTCGACCTGAACATCCAGCAAATTGCAGAAGAAGCCATCACGCGTCAAATCAAGGAAATCCGCGAGCGCGCGCCCGAACAGAACGTCAACAACGCCGCGTTGGTCGCGCTTGATCCGCAGACGGGAGAGATTCTCGCGATGGTCGGCTCGGCGGATTATTTCGACGAAACAATTCAAGGCTCGATCAACATGACGATTTCGCGGCGTCAGCCTGGCTCGGCCTTCAAGCCGTTTCTCTACGCGCAAACCCTCAACCCAGACAATCCAAATCCCTGGACAGCCGCCACTCCCATGCTCGACGTGACGACCACCTTCCCCACCCATGAAGGCGAGTCGTACACGCCCAAAAATTATGATGGTCTCGAACACGGCCTCGTCCCCGTCCGACAGGCGCTCGCCTCCTCGCTCAACATCCCCGCCGTCCTTGCGCTCGATCACGCGGGCATCGCCAACACGATTCATTTCGCCGAACAACTCGGCATCACCACCCTCGGCGACCCCAACGAATACGATCTCTCGCTCGCCCTCGGCGGTGGACAAATGTCCCTGCTCGAGTTGACAGGCGCGTACGCCGTCCTTGCAAACCAGGGCGTGAAGACGGATCGCTCCGCCATTCTGGATATCCACAACGCAGACGGGACTCTACTCTACCAGCCCGACTCTCCCGCCTCGCTTCAAATCCTGGACGCGCGCTTGGTCTGGCTCCTCAGCGATATCCTCACCGACGACGACGCGCGCGCCCTCGGCTTTGGCCACAACTCCACCCTACAAATTGACCGCCCCGCCGCGGTCAAGACGGGCACCACCACCAACTTCCACGACAACTGGACGATTGGCTACACGCCATACCTTGTCGTCGGCGTGTGGGTCGGTAACAGCGATTACAAAGCCATGAAAGAGGTGACGGGTCTCACAGGCGCGGCCCCCATCTGGCATGAGGTGATTCGCAAAGCGCTGGAAGGCAAACCCAAGCGCGAGTTCGCGCGTCCAGAAGGATTGATTCAAGTAGAAGTCTGCGCGCTCTCTGGCCTGCTCCCCACCGAGTTCTGCGACCACACCCGCACGGAATGGTTCATCGCAGGGACAGAACCCACCTTATCCGACACCATCTTCCAGCAAGTGACCGTTGACGCGCTGACAGGCTCCCTCGCCGACGCGTCCACGCCCGCCGACCGCATCCAAACGAGAATCGTCCTCGATCTGCCCATCAGCGCGCATCGCTGGGCGCGCTCGCAGGGACTTCCGTTGCTGGCAGATATTCCCCATTCCAGCGAAGCGTCCGCCCAACCGCAGATCGCGCTCATTTCGCCGCGACCCAATTCCACGTACCGCGTTGACCCGGCCTTCGACGCGTCCGCGCAAAAATTACTGATCGAAGCCGTCGTCGGCGCGGGAATCTCTCAAGTCACCATTTGGGTGGATGGAGTCCCGCTCGCCACCTTGAACGAGTCCCCGTTTCAAGCCTGGTGGCAACTCACCGCAGGCGAGCATAGAGTCTGGGCAACAGGCGTGACGGTTAACGGAGAAATCATCACCAGCGAAGCGATCGTTGTGACGGTTTCTCAATAGCGGCCAGTGTATACTTGTGGCACATTCAGTTTAGCGTCAAAATGATAAATGGAGAAAGTTTTATGGTTATGGAATTCACAGGCGAAATCTTCTACTGGCGTGGACCCGCTCCCTATCTCTTCGTGTCTGTCCCCGAGGAGGCGAGCCGCGAGATCAAATCGGTTTCGAGAGAAGTCACCTATGGCTGGGGTGTGATTCCCGTCCAGGCAAAGATCGGCAAGACAACGTGGACGACTTCGCTATTTCCTAAAAATGGTCTCTATCTCGTGCCGATCAAGATGCTCGTCCAGAAGGCGGAGAAGGTGGAAGTGGGCGATAAGGTTGCGATAAAGATTGAAATACAACTTTTCTAAGTAGTCGTTCATAGAAGTTTAGAAAACGACAAATGGAAAGTGCTGGTTGGTTTATTCTGTTGTGCCAGCATGTATTCGGCAGAAGCCAGTACCTCATCCATCGAGTCGTGCAGTTTGTTTGCGCAAGCCAATTCTT
>JACRBL010000062.1 GCA_016234485.1 Chloroflexota bacterium | reverse complement strand
GCGCAGATGATCAATATGCAGCCCAGTTTGGTTAGAGCCTATGTCACATTGGCCACAAAGTATCATCCCGAACTGTTGCCCGAACAATCCAAACCTGTTCAAGACCAAAGGTGACAGGTGGCACTATCACAGATTTTTCTGTGGAATCTGTGTAATCTGTGGCAAAAGAATCTTTTTTTGCACGGCATCCCGCTAGAAACAGGAGAGCTATTTTTCGAAAACAGCCGCAACCTGTTACAATTTATTTTGAACTATTAAGAAACCAACTCGCGACTCCATTCGCGGAGGAAGAATGAAAAACATCGCCATACTGCTTTTGATTTTTAGCTTGACCCTCGCGGCCTGTGGCGGAGGGAGTTCGGTTTGCAATGACCCACTCGGATGTGCGACCATTCCGGCTGGTGAACCGTTGACCATCGCAGCCATGCTGACCTTGAGCGGCTCAAACGCTCCGCTCGGCATAGACGCCCTGCGCGGCGTGGAACTCGCCATCGCAGATCGCGGCCAGGTCGCGAATCGTGATGTGACTTTGATTCAGGAAGACGAGTTATGTTCTCCCGAAGGCGGACAGGCCGCGGCCGAACGCCTCGCGCAAAACGCGGATGTGGTCGGCGTGATTGGCGCGACCTGCTCGGGCGCTTCGGCCTCCGCCGCCAAAGTGTTGACGGAGGCGGGCCTGCCGCTGATCTCCCCATCCAGCACCGCGGCCTCGCTGACCGCCGAAGGGACTCACCAGGCGGGCTTCCTGCGGACGATCTACAACGACACCAGCCAGGCCGGCGCGGTGGCAAAGTTTGCCTACGCGGCGCTTGGCGCTCGCACCATGGCTGTTATTCACGATGGCTCGCCCTACTCGCAAGGGCTGGCCGAGGAAGCCTGCGCGGAGTTCAAGGGCTATGGCGGCAAATGCGTGGCGCAATACCAGATCACAAGCGGGGGGAGTCCACTGGGCGCGTTGAACCACATCAAACTCTTCAATCCCGAAGTGTTGTACTACCCGCTCTACACAGTGGACGGCGTGGCCGTGACAGAACGCGCGGCTGAAGCGGGCCTGCCCGATGTCGCGCTGATTGGCTCGGATGGTTTACTCAGCGCCGATTTCGCTTCACAGGCCAATTCCGAAGCGCAGGGCATGTACATTTCTGGCCCATCCAAATTGAAGCTTGATCCATCGTTCGAAGAAAAATACAAAGCGCGCTATAACGAAAAACCCATCGCCTCCTACGCCCCGCACGCCTACGACGCGGCCATGATCTTGTTCAACGCCATCGAGAAGGTCGCCAAAAATTCGGGCGGACGTCTCGTCATCCCGCGCCAGGCGTTGCGCGACGCGTTGCTCGCCACGCGCGACTACGCGGGCGTGAGCGGCGTCATCACCTGCTCCCCGTTCGGCGATTGCGCCTTTCCGAACATCGTCATCTACCAGGTGCAAGGCCTGGAGTTCAAACCGATCTACCCATAAATTATGCCATCCGCTGAAATCATCACCATCGGCACAGAAATTTTGCTCGGCGAGATCGTGGACACGAACACGCGCTTTCTTGCGCGCGCCCTGCGCGGCCTCGGCGTGGACCTCTATCGGACTCTTACCATCGGCGACAACGCCCAACGCATCGCGGAAGCCATCCAGGATTCGATACGCCGCGCCGACATCGTCATCACCACGGGCGGGCTTGGCCCCACGGTGGACGATCCCACCCGCGAGGCAGTGGCGCGCGCCGTGGGCGTGGAGACCGAATATCGCGAAGAACTTTGGGAACAGGTAAAAGCCGTGGTGGCGCGTTACGGACGTGTGGCGGGCGAAAACCAAAAACGTCAGGCCGTCGTCCCGCAAGGAGCCGTCGCCATCCCCAACCCCGTCGGCACCGCGCCCTCGTTTATTGTGGAGCCCTCACCCCCAACCCCTCTCCCGACGAATACAGGAGAGGGGAGAAGAGCCATCATCTCCCTGCCTGGGGTGCCGCAGGAGATGGAATATCTCTTCCACCACGCGGTCATCCCCTACCTGCAAAAAAATTTCCACCTCAACTCCGTCATCAAAGTGCGCCTGCTCCACACATCGGGCATGAGCGAAGCGAACGTGGACGATCACGTCGGCGAATTTGAACTGCTCTCCAACCCCACCGTCGGTCTCGCCGCGCATTCAGGCGTGGTGGATATTCGCATCGCGGCCAAAGCCGAAAGCGAAGATGAGGCCGATAGATTAATCGAAGAAGTGGAGACGCAAATCCGCGCGCGGCTGGGGACATATATCTTCGGCGCGGACGACGAGACGCTTCCGCGCGTGACATTGGACGCGTGCGCGGCCCACGGATGGAACGCGGCCGCCCTCGAATCGGGCCTCGACGGTTGGCTGACGCGCGCGCTTTCGGCCGATTCGCCCCCGAACCTTTTAACCGTCGAAGCAGAAAACTTTCCCCCCGAAGAATTGGCGGCGCGGACGCGTGCCCTGCGCGAACGCGTCTCGGCCAGAGTCAGCCTCGGGGTCGCGTTGACGCGGGGCGCGTCGGAGCAGGTCATCGAACTTTTCATGGTCACGCCTGAGGGCGAGAAGTCCCGCAAGTTGACGTACGGCGGTCCGCCAAATTATTCGCCGCGCTGGGCTGGCAACGCCGCGCTGAACTGGATGCGATTGCAAATGCTGGAGAAAAAATAATGCGGCGCGGCGCGGGTATCGTCGCGTTGATTTGGGGCATCAACATTTTGGTTCTGGCGGCGCTTCTTGGCGCGGTCGTTTTTTACATCAACCAACAACCCGCGCAGGCGGCCTTCCCCGCGCCTGTCGCGACGCAACCCGCCCAAGCCATCTTCACTTCCGAGCCGACCCTGCGTCCCCTGCCGACTGTGCCGCAGTTGGCCGCGACGCCCGTGGACAGAGCGCCCGCCACGTCCACGCCGCTCGCGCTGACTTCGGGACGGCGCGCCACCATCATCGGGCTTTCGGTTTCGGGACGTCCGCTCGAAGTGTACACGTTTGGGCAGGGCGAAAAGAAACGCATGATCGTGGCGGGAATTCACGGCGGCTACGAATGGAACACGATCGCTCTCGCGGACGAACTCATCACGCACCTCGACGGCCATCCCGACATCATCCCCAGCGACGTGACGATCTACATCCTGCGCAACCTCAACCCCGACGGCGAAGCGCGCGGCCACACGCGCGAGGGCCGCGCCAACGGCCGCAACGTGGACCTCAACCGCAACTTCCCGATCAACTGGCAGGTGGATTGGCCGCGCGACGGTTGCTGGAAAGACCCCATCACGGGCGGCGATTCGCCCGGTTCCGAGCCAGAGACGCAGGCGCTGATGCGCTTTATCGAGACGCATCCCATTGACGCGCTCATCAGTTATCACAGCGCGGCGCTGGGCGTCTTCCCGGGCGGCACACCCTGGGACGATGATTCCAAACGGCTGGCGCAGGCGCTCTCGGATGTGTCCAATTATCCATATCCGCCAGTGGATACAGGCTGTCTCTACACTGGCACGCTGGCCGATTTCGGCGTTGCCATGGGCGCCGCGTCCGTGGACATGGAACTCAGCAATCACCGCGATACGGATTTTGAAATTAACTTGAGGGTGTTGGGGGTGTTTTTGAATTGGCAACGATAGACTAAAAACCCCGTTTTCTATTTGAAAACGGGGTTTTTGTTTTAAATCTTTTACGCAACGCGCCGTCGCGCCAGGCTGAAAATCGCCAGCGCCAACATCGCGCCCGCCGCGACCCATGCGGCCGTAACCACCATCGGCGCGGCGACCTGCTTGACAGCGATGCCCACGAACGCCCAGACAAAGACCAGCAGGTAAGCCGCGTCTTTGCGAGTGAGCGCCATCAGCAGGCCGAGAACCGAAGCGACCGCGAGCATGATCACCGCCCAAACAGGAGCCGCGATGCTGAAGCCGTTCCACTCGACGAGATACAGCCAGTCCGTGACGTTGGCGATGGTGGCAACGCTGATCCAGCCGAGGTAGACGCTGAAGGGCAGATCAACCGACCACCACTCCGCGCCCGAAGCGGACGAACGATTCACGTTCAACTTCAGGTAACTGGCGATGAGCAGTCCCAGCAGTCCGAGCATGATGAGGACGCCGAGACCAAAATAATTGTAGTGCCAGGTGAAAAGCCACGCGCCATTGGCGAGATTGCTCAACGCAAACAGATAGCCGAGTCGTTGCAGGCGCGGGTTGTCTTTCTGCGAAGGCTGGAATTGAAAAATCGTGAAGGCGATCCAGCCAATGAAAATGACGCTCCAGATGGAAAAAACGTACCCAGCGGGGACGAACAAGACCGGGAAGCGATCCGAAATTTCTCCCGTGTTCTGACCATTGAGCGGCAGGGTGACAGCGAGAAAGTTGACCGCCAGCGCGAAGATCACGCTGAGCAGGTTGGCAAATTGACGAAGGGTATTTTTAGACATGGTTCTCCTTTAGAATGGGCATATTGTACAGGTTTTGCCTGGTCTGTCAAGGTTTTGCAAAGAAATACTTGACAAATCATAAACAATATGTATAATGCACTCCAGCGCAAAACCAACGGAGTTTCCATGTTCATCAGCAAAACCCCCACCTTCAATCTAAAAGTCGTCCTCAACGAAACAGGCCTCGCCGCCGACACCCTGCGAGCCTGGGAGCGCCGCTACGGCCTGCCCCTCCCCCAACGCACGTCGGGCGGTCACCGTCTCTATTCGCAACACGACATCGAGACGATCAAATGGCTGATCGCGCGCCAAGCCGAGGGACTCTCCATCTCCCGAGCGGTGGACGCGTGGAACGAAGCCCTCGCGTCTGGCTCCGACCCCCTGGCGGGCGCGGCCTCGTCAGCGTTGACCGTCGCCCAGGCCGGCGCGCCCGCTTCCAGTCTCGAAGCGATGCGAGGCGATTGGCTGTCGGCCTGCTTAAGATACGATACGTCTCGCGCCGAGCAAACCCTAAATCAGGCATTTGCCGCCAATTCCGTCGAGATCGTCTGCGTAGAAATCATCCTGCGCGGCCTATTCGAGATCGGCAGACTCTGGCACGAGGGAAAGGCAACCGTTCAACAGGAACATTTCACGTCGGAAATTGCCACGCGCAAATTGGAAGCGCTTATCAGCGCCACGCAGCCGTCTACCCGAAACGAAACCATCTTGCTGGCCTGCCCACCCAACGAGGGACACGCATTTCCATTGTTGTTGCTTACTCTGTTTTTGCGACGCCGCGGCTGGAACGCGATTCATCTCGGCGCGAACGTGCCGGTTGACCAAATCGAAGAGACGCTCACTGTCACGAAATCCAAACTGGTGATCCTCGCCGCGCAGACACTTGTCAACGCGGCGCGTCTGCGGGAAATGGCGCGCGCGTTGAATAAAAAAGGAATCGCGGCGGCGTTCGGCGGCAGGGTTTTCAACAGCATCAGCGGACTTCAACAGCGTATTCCTGCCCACTTCCTCGGCAACACAATCGAGTATTCCATTCCCGCTATCGAGGAGTTGGTTGTCAATCCGCGGCCTGCGCCCGAGGAGGAGCGAGTCAAGAAGTCGCTCCTGAAAACTTCATCTGTATTTCAGGATGCGCGTTATCAGATCGAAGTCGCGCTGACAGACGCCATAGGGACGCGCGTCCGCCCCGCCGAATTTCTCGTCACCGCCAATCGCTTCCTCGGCGACAATCTGATCGCCGCGCTCGAACTCGGCGACATCTCCCACCTATCCACAGACATCCTGTGGATCAGCAACCTCTTGACCAGCCATCAAATTCCCGTTTCCACGTTGCCAGCCTATCTCGCGGCGTATGCTCAATCGGTTGACAAGATCCTGGGCGAAGACGGAAGAGAAATCAGCGATTGGCTAAAACTCGAATCCGCCAAGCTCAACGTATAAATAAGGAGATCTAAAAACGCTATTCCACCAATCCCATCTTTTTCACAGGCTCACAATCCGTTGCAACAACGCAAAAACCGCCACGGTTATCAAACAAGTCTTAACAATTATTCCACAAACTCAAAGGAGTAAAACCAATGTCAGCAACCAACGATACGCTGTATTCAAAACTACGTCGCTTCAACTTAATCATGGGATTTCTGCACCTGATTCAGGGCGTATTTATGTGGGTCGTCAGCAACGATACCACTTATCCTATCTTTACAAATTTTCTCAGCTTTGATACAGCCACCTTCTCACTTTCTCCGCAAGCCAAACTGTTCTATGAACTACCGCTCGGTCCCTCGGTGGCAATCTTCCTGCTACTCTCAGCGGTGGCACACTTCTATCTTTCAACCATCGGCTACTCGCGCTACGTGGAAGACCTAAAGCTGGGCAAGAATCCTGTCCGCTTCTACGAATATGCCCTCAGTTCATCATTGATGATTGTTCTGATTGGTATGTTAGCCGGGGTCTGGGACCTGGGCGCCATCATCCTGATGTTCGGTTTGAACGCGATGATGAACCTGCTCGGCCTTTTAATGGAAAGCCTGAATCAGGGCAGAGAAAAGCTGGACTGGACGCCGTTCACTTTTGGCTCGATTGCTGGCATAATCCCCTGGCTGGTGATTTTCATCTACTTCTTCGGCTCCATCGCCTCCGGCGGGGAAGCCAAACCGCCCGCTTTCGTGTACGCAATCATCCCGACACTGTTTGTCTTCTTCAATACTTTCGCGGTCAACATGTATCTTCAATACAAAAAGATCGGGCGCTGGAAAGACTACCTGTATGGCGAACGCGCTTTCATCATCCTCAGCCTGGTTGCAAAAACAGTTTTAGCATGGATGATTTTCGCCGGTACGCTGGCGCCGGTATAGAACGACAAATGACGCTCAAGGAGAAAATCTTGAAAATTTCCATCGTCACCGACAGTACCTGCGACCTGCCAGCCTCCGTCGTGGAAAAGCATGGCATCACCGTCGTGCCTCTGTACATCAACCAGGGAGACAAGTCCTACCTCGACGGCGTGAACCTCACTCGCGAAGAGTTCTATCGCCTGCTTCCTGGCTTCCACCCTGCACCAAGCACAGCCACGCCCAGCACCGACGCCTTCACGCAGACGTGGAACAAACTGGCCGACTCGGGCGCCGACGCCATCCTCTCAATCCACATCTCGGAGAAGTTAAGCGCCACCGTCAACGCGGCACGCGTCGCGGCGGAACAGTTCACGCGCATCCCCGTCACCGTGCTGGACTCGAGTCAACTCAGCCTCGGGATGGGCTTTATCGTCGAGAAGGCCGCGCAACTGGCGGAACTCGGTCACAAGATGGAAGAGATCCTCGCCAGCCTCGCGGACATGATGAAGCGTACCTACGTCTTCGCCTCGCTCAAAACGCTAGAATATCTCCGCCGCAGTGGACGCATGAACTTTGCCCTGGCGCGCTTCGGCGAATTTCTGCAAATCAAACCCATTCTGCACATGAATCAGGGCAACCCCGCGGCGCACCGCGTCCGCACGCAAGGGAAGGCCACCGAACGGATGCTGGAATGGCTGAATGAATATGCGCCGCTTGAAAAACTCGCCATCGTCCACGCGGGCGTGCAACACGAAGCCGAAGAAATGCTGGAGCGCATCAAACACCTCCTGCCGAGCGGGGACATTCCCATCGTGCAGATCACGCCCGCGCTCGGCGCGCATCTCGGAGTCGGCGCGCTCGGCTTCGCCTGTATTTCAACAAAGGGACAACCATGAACCTTCTAAATATTCTTCAAATTCTCGCCGTTGTCCTCACCATCGTGACGGGACTTGTTTCCCTCCTCTGGCCGCGCAGTGTGCAAGGCTTCACGGGACTGACCGCCCCCGACGGACGCGGCATCACCGAGATCCGCTCGATCCTCGGCGGACTCTTCATCGGTCTCGGCATCGCGGTCTTCGTCCTCGGCGTGCGCGAAACCTATCAAATGCTCGGCATCATGTACCTCGCCATCGCGGCCGTGCGACTCGTCTCCATCTTCGTGGACAAGTCATCCGTCCAATCGAATTGGATCAGCGTCGCCACCGAAATCGTGCTAGGAATCATTTTGGTATTGTAATGAAACTCGCAAAAACAATTTCCCTGCTCGGCATCCTTGCCATGACCGCCGTTTTGATCTACGGCTTCACTATCGGCGACTTTTCTGGCGAAGGCGGTCAACTCCTGTCCATGCCGTGGGGCATCGTCTCGCTCGTGGACTTGTACACGGGCTTCGTACTTTTTTCAGGCTGGATCATCTTCCGCGAGAAGTCCCTGCCCATTGCCATCGCGTGGACAATCGCCATGATGACGCTCGGCTTCTTCGCGGGCGCGCTCTACGCCTTCCTCGCCCTGCAAACCAGCAACGGCGACTGGCGAAAATTCTGGATGGGCAAACATGCCTGAAAAAGTTCGCGAACTGCTGGATGAATTCCGCACAGTGACGGGCAAGGTCGGCCTGCTCGACACAATCCTCCCGCCGCTTCTTTTCCTCCTGCTGAACGGACTGGCTGGCTTCACCGCCGCGATGTTCGGCGCGCTCGGACTCTCCGCGCTAATCGCCGTCGTCCGCCTCCGCCGCGGACAGTCCCTGCTCTACGCGCTCGCGGGACTGGGAAGCGTTGGTCTCGCCATCGCGCTTGCGCTTCTACTCGGACGCTCGGAGGGCTTCTTCCTCCCTGGCATTGTCAACGGCGGGCTGACCGTGGCGCTCGCCCTCGTCAGCCTGCTCATCCGCAAGCCGATGGTGGCGTGGACAAGTTATCTCGCCCGCCGCTGGCCGCTCGACTGGTACTGGCATAACCAAGTCCGCCCCGCCTACACCGAAGTGACCGTGGTCTGGCTCCTCTATTTCGCCGCGAAATTATTCTGGCAAGTCTCGCTCTTTCAAGGCAACGCCGTGGACACGCTCACCCTCGTCAACATGCTGACGGGTTGGCCTGCCACCGTTATCCTTCTCATTCTCAGTTATCTCTACGGCACGTGGCGACTCGCGCAACTGCGAGGTCCCAGCGTGGAAGAATATCGCAACGGCTCGCCCCCTCCCTGGTCAGGCCAGAGGCGTGGGTTTTAATCAACTTCGACAAGGAAAAAATTCCATGAAAAAAACAGATCGCAACTCATTGATCGTATTTCCCATTTTGATTCTGATCGGCTACCTCGTCGCCCTCGCAGGCAGTCAGGGCGGCGCAACGCTTGGCGGGGTTCCCGTCTTCGCAATCGCCGTCGCGCTGGCCTTCCTCATCCAATGGCTGGCCTTCATCCCCGCTTACATTTTCCAGACCGAAAAGTTTTTCGACATCACAGGCGGGATCACCTACATCACTGTGACGGGCATCGCGCTTTGCTACACCCGCTACACCGTCGCGTTGGATGCGCGTTCGATTCTCATCGCGGCGCTGGTCATCGTCTGGGCGATTCGTCTCGGGACGTTCCTGTTCAGCCGCATCAAAAAAGCGGGCAAAGATGACCGCTTCGACGAGCTCAAACCTTCCTTCATCCGCTTCCTCAATGTGTGGACGATTCAGGGACTGTGGGTCACATTCACCGCCGCGGCCGCGCTGGTGGCGATCACATCCGCCACGCGCAAAGGACTGGACGCGTTCGCCATCGTTGGAGCGCTGGTGTGGGTCATCGGCTTCGCCATCGAAATCATCGCCGACGCGCAGAAGAGCCGCTTCAACGCCGACCCTTCCAACAAGGGCAAGTTCATCCGCACAGGACTGTGGTCGCGCTCGCGGCATCCAAATTACTTCGGCGAGATCGTGTTGTGGATCGGCATCGCCATCATCGCCGCGCCTGTCCTGCAAGGATGGCAATGGGTCGCGATGATCTCCCCGCTGTTCGTGACTTTGCTCCTCACCCGCGTCAGCGGCATCCCCCTGCTCGAAAAGAAAGCGGACACAAAATGGGGCGGACAAAAAGATTACGAGGAATACAAAAAGAACACGCCCGTTTTGATTCCACGCTTGGGCTGAAAAATGCGACTGTGGAGTCTCCATCCATCCTATCTCGATTCCAAGGGATTGGTCGCCTTGTGGCGCGAAGGATTGTTAGCCAAAGCCGTGCTAGCGGGACAAACGCGCGGCTACAAAAATCATCCACAACTGGCTCGCTTCCAATCCCAACGCGATCCACAAGCCGCCATCAACGCCTATTTGCTGGAAGTGCATCGCGAAGCGGAACGGCGCGGCTATCGCTTCGACATCCGCAAACTCGACGTAACGCGCCGCCGTAAAAAAATCCGCGTGACGGAGGGACAGTTGCGCTACGAGTGGAGTCACTTGCAAACCAAACTGCTCCACCGCGACTTGCCGCGTCACGAGCGCAACGCCTCCATTGTAGAAGTCCAGCCGCATCCGCTGATGGAAGTCATCCCTGGCGAGATCGAATCGTGGGAGCGGCAAACGGCTTTCCGTTGAACCAGACAAAGATGAAAAAAATTCGCGCAAAGTTCGCGATGGGTTCGCGATAAAATTCAAAGGAAAACACATCTCACCAAAACAAAAGGCAGAACATGAAGGTCAATTTCGACAAAATAATCAATCGGGCGGAAACAGATTGCGCCAAATGGGAAACGGTCATGTCCGAAACAAATTCATTCGTCCACGAACGCTCTGGGCGTTTCTTCGGCGAGAATGCGTCCATCCCGATGTGGATCGCCGACATGGACTTCCCCGCGCCCAAAGAAGTGGTGGATGCGCTCACCGCCCGCGCTAAACACGGCATCTACGGCTACACAGAATCGTCCCTCACCTACGGCCCCGCCGTCGCAAACTGGATGAAGACGCGCCACGGTTGGGACATCCACCCCGAATGGATCGTGACCACGCCAGGCATCGTCCCCGCGCTCGCCATGTTGGCGCGCGCCTTCGTCGGCGCAGGTGAAAAAGTCATCATCCAACCGCCCGTTTATTATCCCTTCAAATCCGTTTTGGATTTCAACGAAGTCGAAATTGCAGAGAATCAACTCATCAACGAAAACGGCCGCTATCGCATGGACTTTGACGACCTCGAGCGCAAAGCCCGCGACCCGCAAACAAAAATGCTCATCCTCTGCAACCCGCATAATCCCATCGGCCTCGTCTGGGCTCGCGACGAGCTGTCCCGCGTCGCCGAGATCTGCCGCGCCAACGACGTCCTCGTCATCTCCGACGAAATCCACGCCGACCTCACGTTCCAACCGTTCACCCCATTCGGGACGATTGACGCGAACGTCATCGTCTGCACCGCGGCCAGCAAGACCTTCAACCTGGCTGGCCTCGCCACATCCAACATCATCATCCCCAACGCGAGCCTGCGCGAAAAATTCCAAACCTACCTCCTTCGCCACGCCCTGGTAGACGCCGGCATCTTCGGCTCGCTCGCCACCGAAACCGCCTACACCCACGGCGCATACTGGCTCGACCAATTGCTCGCATACCTTTCTGACACGCTCGACTTCATGGAAAAATATTTCGCCAAACACATGCCGCAGATTCGGATGATCCGCCCCGAGGGGACGTACCTCGTCTGGCTGGACTGCCGCGCCCTCAACATGGACGCTCCCTCCCTGCATCGCTTCTTCTCCGACCGCGCGCGGGTCTACCTCGAACAGGGCGCCATCTTCGGGACAGGCGGCGAGGGCTTCCTGCGCATGAACATCGCCACGCCGAGGAAGGTTGTGAAAGAGGCGTTGAGGAGGATGCGCGAGGCGATGGATAATGTTCAGTGAAAGCGATAGTCATGCCGAAAAATTTTATGGTAAACTTCGGCACGAAAACGCCCCCGGAGAAACCCAATGAGTAAATCACGAAGCGACCAAATGGTGGAACGCCTGCGCTCGATGCAGGCCGCCGCCCCCGATGTTGAAGCCTCGGCCATCGTCTCTGTAGACGGCCTAATCATGGCATCTGCCCTCCCGCAGGATGTGGAGGAAGACCGCGTCTCGGCCATGTCGGCGGCCATGCTGAGCCTCGGCGAACGCATCTCTGGCGAGCTGGGACGCGGCGGATTGGAACAGGTCTACATTAAAGGCGACGAGGGCGCCATCGTCCTGACGGCTGTCGGCTCCGAAGCGGTTCTGACGGCCCTTGCGCGGCCTGAGGCGAAACTGGGCTTGATCTTCCTTGAAATGCGCCGCGCCGCCGAAGACCTGACGAAACTGGTCGGATGAACCGCAAGAAATCGCACACGCCAAATAGAACGTAACTCCCGATGGGGAGGGCTTCAACGCCCTCCCCATCTTCTTTGTATCTTTTACCCCACCCTGCCTCCCCAAATCCAAAGTGCGGATTTGGGGAGGAAGAAGCAATAGGAGATTGAGCATGGCAACTAAATATCTATTTTTCACAGGAGGAGTGGTCTCCTCGGTCGGCAAGGGCGTGACGGCGGCCGCAATCGGCCTCACGCTTAAGGAACGCGGCTTCAAGGTCGCGGTGCAGAAACTCGATCCGTACATCAATGTGGACCCTGGCACGATGAGTCCATACCAGCATGGCGAAGTGTACGTGCTGGACGACGGCGCCGAAACAGACCTCGATCTGGGTCACTACGAACGCTTCATTGACATCCGCCTCGGACGCGTCAGCAATTTCACCGCGGGACAGGTCTACGCCGAGATCCTCCAGAAGGAACGTCACGGCGACTTCCTCGGCGGGACGATCCAGGTGATTCCGCACATCACGAACGAGATCAAGCGGCGGGTCAAGTTGGTGGCGAAGACTACGGATGCAGAGATCGTCCTCGTGGAAGTGGGCGGCACGGTCGGAGATATCGAATCGCAGCCGTTCCTCGAGGCGTTGCGTCAACTGCGGAATGAGGTCGGGCGCGAGAACGTCTTCTTCATCCATGTGACGTGGCTTCCCTACATCGGCGCGACGGGCGAACTGAAGACGAAACCCACTCAACATTCGGTGGCCGCGTTGCGCTCGATCGGCATTTCGCCGAACATGATCATCGCTCGCTCAGATTATCCCGTCGAGGACGGCCTGACCGACAAGATCGCGCTCTTCTGCGATGTGGAAAAAGAGGCAGTGGTGCCGATGGTCACCTCGTCCGTCTTGTACGAAATCCCGCTCCTGCTCGAAGAAGCCGGCGTGGCTGACTTTCTGGTGAAGCGCCTCAAACTCAAGCCGACCCGCGTCCCCGATTGGAAGCCGTGGAAGAAACTGGTTGAGTCGGTGAAGAAGCCGCGTCCCAAAGTGAAGATCGCGCTGGTTGGAAAATATGTGGAGTTGCAGGACGCGTACATGTCGGTGCGCGAGGCTCTCAAACACGCCGCGCTCTCCATCGGCGTGGACGTGGAGATCGGCTGGGTGCACGCTTCGGATTTGGAAAAAGACAAAGGCTGGGACACCGTGCAAGCCGCAGACGGCATCATCGTCCCTGGCGGGTTCGGTTCGCGCGGCATCGAGGGCAAGATCATGGCAGCGCGCTTCGCACGCGAGAAGAAAGTGCCGTATCTTGGTCTGTGTCTCGGAATGCAAGTAATGTGCATTGACTTCGCGCGCGGCGCGCTCGGTCACGAAGACGCCAACTCGTCCGAATTTGATCGCGGCACCGAATATCCCGTCATTGACCTGATGATGGATCAACGCTCCGTCACCGACATGGGCGGCACGATGCGGCTGGGACTTTACCCATGCAACTTGAAAAAAGGAAGCAAGGCCGCGTCCGCGTATGGAACCGCACAAGTGGACGAACGTCATCGCCACCGCTTCGAGTTCAACAACGCCTACCGCGAGGAATTCGAGAAAGGCGGCATGGTCTTTTCGGGAGTCTCTCCCGATGGACGGCTGGTGGAAATCGCCGAGATCGCGGATCATCCGTACATGGTGGCAAGCCAGTTCCATCCCGAGTTTTTGTCGCGCCCCAATCGTCCGCATCCGTTGTTTGTGGGGTTGGTGAAGGCGGCGAAGGAGAAGAAGTGATCAGTGTTCAGTGATAAGTTTTCAGTGGATAGCCTCGCGGAGGAGGGACGCGAGGGGTCACTTGGCTAGAATTCAGAAAATGACAAAGGTCACTTGTTTTGAAGAAGAAAATCCGGTAGTGGTTCTTTCTAAATGATGGCATAAAAGCGGGATGATAGTCAATAAGGTAACCTTTCGTTGTCCAAACTGCGATAGCGTCCAGGTTGTGAAGAACGGCAAAAACAGCGCAGGTAGTCAGCAGTTTTTATGTAAAGATTGCGGCAAATCGGCTGTGATGTATCCGAAATATCAACGTAGCGAAGCCGAGACGGAGCAAATCCTGGCTACATACCGTGAACGACCGAGTATGCGTGGAGTGGCTCGACTCCATCATATTTTGCGCAACACATTGAAGAACATGCTCAAAAAAAAGTAACCGGGCTGTGAACGAATTGAAAGCGATTGAAACGGCTATCAAGCACGATAAAAGGCCAGAAGTAGTTCAAAGGCGCATCGCCATCCGTCTGTTTCACCTCGGCCATAAGCAGTTTCGGTATGTGAGAACATTGTAGCCAAAACAAATGGCCTCGTCCCCAAACAGGAAAACAAAACTGTAAAGTTCAATTTCTGGTTTTGATGTAAACTACCCCACTGGAGGCAACCATGTTCAAAAGAATACTTTCTGTAATTGGCTTGTTAGTCCTGGCAACCCTGTTGACTGGCGCGTTGACCGCCGCCGCGCCGATGCCAAATGTGACATTTACCCTGGTCAGCGGACTGCCGCCCACGATGAACGTGGGCGACACGGTGACGGTAATCGTTCAAGTGGAAAGCGACCAGGAGTTCAATTATGCCCAGATGCTGCCGACTTTCTACTTTCCCGGCAGGGGTGTAGTCGCCATTCAGGGTGGCGACCACGCCGGAAGCGGCGCTTCGGCGACCCTTGAAATCACGTTCAAGGCCAAAGGCTCCACAGCGGAGTTCGGCGGCCCGGCGCCTGTTTCTGTCGTGGCAGGCGTCCGTTTCCGAGGCGGATACACGACCTACCAGCGATTCGACTTCAATGTGACCGTGCCTTGAACACGATCCGCAGTTAATCAAAACGGTCTCGGAGACAGGATGTCCGAGACCGTTTTTAATCTTCCTGGCGCGCCCCTGTTCTTGGGGTAGTTCTCGCAGGAGGAAAAAATTGATTTCTCTTTAAGGGATTTGCTGAACCTTCTTCTTGATTTCAGTTTCCGACAGGCCTTCCTTGCGGCCATCCTGTTTGATCTGTCGAATGTGCTTGCGCTTGCTTTTGGACGGGCGTTTGATCTTGGTCTTTTCAGTGGTTGCGTTCATTTGATGCGCTCCTTTAAGCGTTCTCTGGGTTTTTTGATACGTGTTCTTTCCAACGTTTGCCGACTTCATCCCTGGCTTGTTGACGGGTGTACCCGTATTTAACCTGAAGCAGGGTGGTAAATTTATCGAACTTTACTTCGGCCTTGTCCACTTTGAGCAGGTCGAATTCCGCCATCAGGCTCCACCATCCCGTGGCCAGACTGCGGATCTTCGTCCAATTTTCTTCAAATTTTGCATTGTTCAATTCGTCTCTCCTTTTGTTAACAGACGTCGCGACGCGCCTTCAGGGAGGCGCGCCTTGGGGATTCAGACTCGTTAGGAGTTTGGGAGATTTTGTTTAGGGCGTCTGTTTCTCTCCCCCGTGCAGAAAAACAAAATAAATAAACTCTTTCACCATCTGGTGATCGAAGTCATTGTACTACGTAATACGGGGATTTTTTGGATGTAACCCACCCAAACTCCCATTTCGCTTGGGCGAAATCAAAAGCGACATTTATCAGTAAAGTTTCCTGAAACCATGCTATACTTTCTTTGAAAGAAAATTTATTATCTTTGAAAACAATTATTTTTTCTTCCGAAGATAAATTAATTTGCTTGAAGGAATTTCCAAAACCGAAGTTCTCAATTGGAAAGGAAACAGTAGCATGGCGAATCGCATCAAGGCAATCAAAGCGCTCTGTCCCCGTCTCGATTTGGAGGCTCCCGCGGATACGGAACGGTTCATGCAGTTAATGACCCAGCGCACCACGCTCTCCACAGGCGTTGTCAAGAATGTGCAGGAGAGCGAGTTGGAAACCATCGTTGGCCTGCTCCTGGAAGGCCGTTCCGTCCACACAGGGATTGCCATCTACTCGCCCAGCATCAATCTCGACGGCGAGATCACGGTCAACGTCAGGGTGGATGTGCGTATCCTGCGCGCCTTGAAATCGGCAGGCGCCTATCGTGGCAGGATCGTCAACGCGGAGAATATCGGCAAAGGGGTGGAGGATTTGATCGCGTTGTGGAATGAAGCCAATCCAAAGGATGTGGTGGAAGTGGAATAACCAGGGAATCAAAAAGAGTTTCGTCTTTGCGAGGGCGGCGCACTTCCGCCCGAAGCAATCTCCTCGCTTGCAAGGGGATTGCTTCGTCGCTATCGCTCCTCGCAATGACATGAATTTAAAGAACTTTTCGGTGGTTACTTGGACGAACTCAATTTTTCACCAACCGATACGTGAGGATGACGGGATCGGTCGCTTCGGGGTAACCTTCTTTTCGATACGCGACCAGGTATCCTTGGTGAGAGTCCACGGAGAATGGCCATGGATCCACGTGGATCGTCCCATCCTCCACGCGATATTGGACGTTGACCTCCGTCTCTTGGTCGTTGCGCGGAAAGATGGATATTTCGCCTGTCGCGGGTACGTCAAAACACAGGCTGAAAGAGATCATGTCACACAGGTTTGTGATTCGGTCTATGCGCTCGAATAGTTTTAAAGAGAGATTGTTCTGCTTCACATATTCATCAAGGGATTGAGTGAATTCTGCGGCCAGCGCCTGGCGCAACTCCGTGTTGCCATGACTGGCGAGTCGCTTGAAATGGTATTTCACGATGGTATCGGCGACCACATCCGAGCAGGGCATGTAAAATGTCCGCCGCGCAATGGGAAGCCACTCTTCATCGGTCATGCCGCCGACGGGAGAATTATCGAGATAGCCGTAGCCGCGGTCGTGCTGTCCTATGCCAGCGATCATGGAGGTCTTTTCAATGGGCGGAATATCGAAATCTGCATTGCCCCATAGCATGGCCAGCGTCCCAACCAGTTTCAGATGCTCCGATTGCGGAGTAATGAACGGTCGGCGTTTGGAATTGAACATGTTCGTCTCCTTTACCAGTAAGATGTGTTTGATGTTTTATTTTACTTTCAAAACTCGTTTAATCAGCGGCGGGAGGAAAGTTGGAATCAAAAACGGTCTCGGGAGTAAATATCCGAGACCGTTTTTGTTCTTAGTAGCCGCGTTTTTCTTCCAAAATTCGCTCCAACCTATCTAACAATTTTGTCGCCTTTACTATATTTTTTTCCAGCTCACCAGTATCATAATTTAAACTTGAAGTCCTGTGTACTATTGTATTCCTTGTTTTTAGCAAATCAAGAATCAGATTTTCGTCTTCTAGAGAAATAAGGTCAGAATTTTTCAATTCTCTAAACAAGATTGATGAAGGTTTTTCCGCTTTTGATTCACCAATTGAACTGGATACAATTTCTCTGGATATCATTTCTAGGTCTCGCCATTTTTGAATGAATTCAAATTCGAGATTAGATGTCTTATTTTGCGAACTTTTGACATTTGAATTCTTTCGATAGACAATGTAACTGATTACAGAAAGGGCTGCTCCTCCAAAAGCCAGTGCCAAAGAAATTAACGCAAGGGTTTTATCTAGATCTTTAAAAAAGGAAGTCGAAACTAAATTTACCCAGATTCCAAGTAATAAACCAAATACGACATATGCTAAGCCTACAACAAGCGACTGCTTGGCTTTTCTTTGTCGGATTGAAGTTTCAGACCTTTTTACGGAAGTAACCTCACTCACGCCAGCATAAATATCTCTTACTGATATTTCTTCTACATCGCCGTTTATGCTACTAGCCGATTTGAATGCCCCGAACATAATTTGATTGCGATAGTCATCCAGAAGATCGTCAAGAGCTTTTCTGGCCGCAAGTGTAAGTCTGTCTTCAAAGCCTTCGGGCGTTTTGGTGTTCATGCGTTACTCCCAAAAATAATATCTAAGGTGATAGTTATGATTGCTACTGCAAGAATTAATGAGAAACCTATATACCAACCTAAGTTTAATTTGCTAGGGTCGCTAGGATAAAATATTTCTGGGCCAAGAATCCCTGCAACTAATGTTGAGATATTGCCAGCTATCTTCAACCCAATGAGCCTTATAGATTTCTTAGGTTTTTGTGGAATGCGCCTAAATGTAGTTATAGCGTCTCTTATGTGAACCCTAGTAATTTCAGGTTCGCCTACATTTCCGCGTTCGGAAACTTCAAGCTTGCTCGCTTCTTCAATAATACTCTTTGCATGCATCGCAATTATCGAAGAAAGTTCATCTTCAGCTTGTCGGCTTAGGTACTTTAGTCCTTCATCTGAGATATTAATTTGCATAAGTGAAAATCACTTTCTTTGATGAAATCATCTCTGCGTTGCGTTGCCGAATATTTAATTCTATCAAACAAATTATAGCCGATAAATTTACAACTAATCACAGATTGCTACTCACCATTCACTGATCCCCACCACCCCCTCAACGCCTCCAGCGCCAAATTCGGCGTGGACTCTCCCTTGCGTCCCGTATTCCACGTCACAACCAAATCGCGCTTGGCGCGGGTGATTCCCACATACAGCAAGCGCAGACGTTCGCGGGCGTAATCTTCGCGGGCGGAGAGTGTGGCGACGCCTTCCTCGTACCAGTTAAATTCGTCCGACGAGAGCGCGGCCTTCAATTGCGCCAGCGCTTCGGCTTCGAGATTTAACTTGCCACGCACAAACCACTTCTCCGAAATAAAATTGTCATACGCCTGTAGCGACGGGAAATCGTAATTGTTCACGCTCATCAAATAGACGCGGTCCCACTCCAGCCCCTTGGCCTTGTGCATCGTCGTCACCACCACCTTGCCGCGGTGCGCGTTCGGGTCGAAGCCTGAGTCGTCCGACGAGAAGCCGATGAAGCGCCGTTCGTTGCGGGCGATGACTCCCAACTCGGCGGTCAACTCGGGCAGGCGCCACTCGATGTGATCGTCCGCGGCTTGGCGCAACACCAGCGCGAGTTTGTGCGCCAGCGCCAAATCCGCCGCGTCGGTGAACAGTTCCTGCGCCAACGTCAGGATCAACTGATCGATGGGAAGCGTGACCGCGCTCAGCCAGCGGTTGATGACGACTCGAAACGCGCCTAACTCCTCGATGACCGCCTCGGCGTCCGCTTCGGACTCCCCCAAAGCGGACAGCCAATCGGAATCGGGACGCGGCGCCGTGAACGCTTCCGTCTCCCCGACCTTGCGGAGCAGCTCTGTCGTCATTGCGAGGAGCGCTTTTCGCGACGAAGCAATCTCCCTCTCCTCTTCCGTCGAAGCAATCTCCTCATCATCTGGCGGGGATTGCTTCGTCGCTGGCGCTCCTCGCAATGACGAGGACGTGTCTCTCCAATCCCGCCTCCACACCTGATACGCCCGCGCCAACTTCGTCGGTGACGTGGGCTCAGACAGGAAACTCAGCACATTCCCCAACGCGCCCGCAGTGAGACGGGTCTTGTCGGTGCTGTTGAGGAATTCCACAAATTCGATCTTCTGCGCTTTGAGGGCGTTGATCACTTCTGTTCCGCGAGTGTTGCGCGGGACTAGCACAGCAACCGTCCAATCTTGATGATCGGGGAGCCAGTGTTTGAGCGAGTTGACGACCGCGGTCACTTCCTCTTCGGGGGAGAATTTGTTGGGGATGAAGCGAATCCCCTCGGGGTCTGCGGGCGGATTCGGTTGCGGGTCGTCGAGCGCGGCGGCTTGAATGTGGGGAATGCCCAAGGCGTCGCGCACGGCTGGGGCGGGGTGCGAAGCGTTCGTCCAGTCAATCAGATAATTTGCCACGTCAATGATGTGTTGTTGCGAGCGTCCGCTGACGGGCAGTTCGCGCGAGACGTCCGCTTCGTGGGCGATGAAGTCGCGCAGGAGTTTGGGGTCGGCGGTGGTGAACGTCTCGAAGATGGCCTGGTTGGGGTCGCCAACGCGTACCCAGTTCGTGGCGAGGAGACGTAATATTTTTTCTTGTATCGCGCTCGAGTCCTGCGACTCGTCTTCGAGGATGTATGGGAAGCGATATTGCAGGCGGGCGAGGTATTCGGCGTCGGACTGGAGGATGCGGTGGGCGTACATGATGAGGTCGTCGAAGTCCACCGCGCCGCGGTAACGCAGGGCTTGCTGATATTTGTCGTAGATCCACCAACCCATTTCGGCGAGAGGGAGATGCGCGGGGGCTTCGTTTAATTTCGCGCGCAAGTCATCGGGCGCGAGCGCATAATTTTTGCAGGTGCGGATGAAGGCCAGTCCGAGGCTGTGGACGAGGTCGGGCAGTTGCTGACGGCGCGCCCAATCGCGCTTGCTGTTATCCATCTCGGGGTCGAAATAATCATCGAGATGATTCGGGAAGGTGGAGAGCCAGGCGTTGGCGGCTTCCTTGCGGATGAACTCGGACTCGCGCTCGTCCACGATCTGGAAGCGATCCTCCAGCCCCGCCAGCGAGGGCTTCTCGCGGACGATGTCGTGCGCCAGTCCATGCAACGTGCGGACACGATAACCAAGATGCGGGATCAGCCCGCGCGCTTCCACCATCTGGCTGATGCGCGCCGAGAAGTTGTCCACCGCCGAATTGACCAGCGTGACGATCAGCACATCCTGATCCGTCTCGAGCGCTCCGCCGGAAATGATCTGCGCGGCGAGGGCGCTGAGGGTGAAGGTTTTTCCAGAACCTGGGACGGCGGAAATGCCCATGCGTCCGCCGCGGTAACGGAGGATTTCGAGTTGGGAGGGGCGGAAGGTGAAGGGAAGTGTCATGTGTTTTAAGGGGAATGCATTGGTAAGTCGTCAATGTCATTTGACGACCAATCCTCAGCAATATCAAATCCTTTGGGTGGGTCATAGTAGTGATATTGCGGGAAATCTTTGGCGAGAAGATATTGCGCTGTGATTCCGATATTTCTTGAATCACGCATTATGCTTTCCAAAAAATGTTTTCTTTCCCCATCCTGCATTTCTTGAATCGCAAACATTATTGATCGTCTCACATCCTCTCTAGGTTCATCGTGATATCTTCCCCTAATCTCTCTTCTGTCTTGATAATCTCCATTCTTTCCCCAAAAAACAAACGCTTTCTCTCGGCAAATATGATGCTTGTTAGGGGTTTTTGCTATCGTGCGAGCAACGCTTAATGCTCTATCTTTATTTTCAGGCAATATATCTAACCTGATAAGCAATTCTAGGAGCATCATTTCTTGCCATGCATATATATTGTAAGGACTCTCTAAAAATTCTATTACTCTTGTTTGGACATTCTCGCTCTCGGGAAACAACGAGAGATAATCTATAAAGGTATCAGTAGCATAAGGCATAGTGGTTAAGCGAGCAAGCACCTCGTTTGCCACATTGTCGTGTGCATCCAATGCCAAACCATTAACTTTTAGCCTTTTGAATCGATTAACACAATATCTAAATTGGCGGTCATCAAATTTATCAGGCGTGCTAATTAGCTCATTAATAAATTCCTCTAGCAAATGAACCGCTACTTCCACGCGTGAAGGTTGTTTTGAGTTTAGCTCTTCTTCAATGGCATTTATCTTTCTAGAGTTATCTTGAATTTCCGCCAACATCTCGGCTGTGGGTTTTATAGATGTTTTTCCAGATGCTATGTATAACCCCATTTCTCGCAATTGGATAATTAGATCTGCGAGTGCAAGGCGAGCACTTGGCTCATCGTTTGTAAAAATCCGCACATCATCAACATATCGCAAAAATACATATCCCTGACGCAACATCGATTTATCCAACTCGTCCAGAAATAGATTTCCAAAAAAAGATGATGCGTCATTCACTTGCGGAAGTCCGAATCGTTTGCTTTTGTTCCAACGTCTCAATAAGCGAGGTAATAGCGTTTTTAATTCATCTAATGTTTCAGGATCGACTTTTGATGAAAACAAATCCTGTATCCTGTGTATGAGCAAATCATGGCTTATATGTTCAAAATAGGCAGTAATATCTGTGGTTACAACGTAAGCAAATGAATGACATAACTTTTCGGCGTCATCCTTGAACTTTAACCAAAGTTGAACTCCAGGTTTAAATATTCTGGATGAATTGACGTCACTAGAAATAAGATTGCTGTATACACAAGGTTCTGGAGTGAAGTTGGGCGCCAAAAAATCTGCGATTGCTTGATAAACAATCCTATCGTCAATTTGAGGTGATGCTACTGGTCTCAGTGCAAAACCCTTTTTAGGAATATCAATAGTGAACGGCATTTTTGCTTCGTATTTTTTCGGCTTTGCAACTTGGGAACGCAAGATTTCGAGATTCTCTTCTAAAACTATTTCGTAATCCCGATAATTGGAAACATCTGGCAGAGTGTCATCTCGCTTATCTTGTTGAACTCTTTTATATGCTTTGTGCAAATCGAGATGGTCATTTAGTGACATAAATTTTCTCCGACTTTATTGTAATTCCTGAACTGTCATCAATCATCCTGCGGTGCATGGGCACTACGCGAGAACCATGAACCATTATCCATTTACTATTCACCATTTTCTTGCAACACCCTCTGGAACGCCCTCAGCAATGTCCCGCGCTGCTCGAAGCCTGTCTCGCCCAAATCGGCGATGGCAAGATAGTACCTGTTTATTTTAGCATGTTACCATTCGAAAAACTGCTTGGTCCATGCGGTGCAACGCGGGCATTTCTGCATTCGGCGACAATTTCCTTCCTTCCATTGACAAATCCTCCCCCGCGCCTAAAATAACGATCATGTTCGAAAAACTTGCCTTCCCTATGGTGTCCTAAATTCAGCCTCTTCATTTTTCAAGTGGTTTAGGATCTGTGTAAAAACAGCTTCCCGTTTTCAAGGTTCGCGAGCAGTTGAACTGCGATCCATTCAGCAGTACAACTGCTGAAGAAACACGGAACTTATTTTTACACGAGTACTTAGTGGATTGATAATCAACTATGCCCGGCTGGTTACATCCTGGTATTCGGTGAAGACGGCGATGGAGAATCCCCCGGCATGAAGACATTTACCGCCATCTGGCTCGGACAGGTCGTCTCGCTCCTTGGCAGCGCGATGACCTGGTTCGCGTTCACCATCTGGGCCTGGCAGAAGACGGGAGAGGCGACCGCCCTTTCCACCATCAGCTTCTTCGTGTTCCTGCCCACGGTTTTGTTCACCCCAATCGCAGGCACGCTGGTGGATCGCTGGAATCGAAAATTGGTGATGATGCTCAGCGATCTTGCCTCTGCCCTCGGCACACTCGGAGCGCTGATACTCTTCCTCACTGAGAGCCTGCAAATCTGGCATATCTACTTCATCGGCCTGCTGGCGGGTTTCTTCACTGCTTTTCAATACCCCGCATACACCGCGGCCGTCTCGACCATGCTCCCCAAAGAACAATACGCCCGCGCCGAGGGAATGCTCGGACTGACGACCGCTCTCTCAGGAATCCTCGCGCCGGTCTTCGCTGCATCCCTGCTGGGGCGGATCGGGATCACGGGAATCATGGTCATTGACCTGCTGACCTTCCTCGCCGCGTTCGGGACCTTGTGGTGGGCGCGCGTCCCCCAGCCGATTGCCACCGACGTGGGCCGCGCCAGCCACGGCAGTCTCTGGCAGGAGACCCGTTTCGGCTTTCGTTACATCCGCGAACGGACGAGTCTGCGCGCGCTGACGATCCTGTTCATGGCCGCCAACGTCTTCCTTGCCATCGGCGCGACGCTCATGGCTCCGCTGATCCTCGCGGGGACGGGGAACAGCGAATCGGCGCTGGCGACCGTCCAATCCCTGGGAGCCGTCGGAGGCGTGGTCGGAGGCGGATTATTGAGTGTGTGGGGAGGGCCGCGTCGCCGCATCCATTCCGTGCTGCTTGGCGGCGCGGGCGCGTGTCTGCTTGGCATCCTCTGGCTGGGATTGAGTCGTGCCATCCTGTTTTGGGCCATCGGGAGTTTTTTCTTCTCGTTCTTCGAGCCGTTCGTGGAAGGCGGCAACCTCGCCATCTGGCAATCGAAGGTGGAGGCCGACGTGCAGGGACGCGTGTTCGCGGCGCGGCATCTGTTGGTACAAGTCCCGTATTTGTTTGGGATCTTCATTTCGGGTTTCATTGCAGAAGCCTGGAATATTCCGAATGTTTTGGCGCTGGCGGGCGTGTGCGGCCTGCTGGTTTTTCTAACTGGATCTATTTTTCGCAATGTGCGCTCGGTGGAGTCCGTCCTCCCCGACATGTAGACGGATTTCTATTCACCGTCATTGCGAGGAGCGCTCGCTGCGACGAAGCAATCTCCAACATTGTGCGAGAGATTGCTTCGGGAAGGCCGCCTTGCAATGACGCGACGATGACTGGTTAGAATCAAATTGTAGGAGTCACTATGTGGATTTGGATTCTTGTAGGCGCGCTATTCCTCGCCGCGTTATATTGGTTCGTGGATCGCGAAATCTATTTTTACGAGGCCACGCATCTCGGTCCGCGCGTGCAGGGCTGGCTGTATGACCGCTGGGCGAAGAATTACGACCGGGACAAGGCCGAGAGTCAGGCACGCGATGCGGACATGTTGGCGCGTCCCGCGCTGGAGGCTTTGCGCGGCCTCCCCGCGCCGCGCGTCCTGGACCTGGCAACGGGTACGGGACGATTACCTCTCGCCCTGCTTACGGAATCCGCGTTCACGGGACACGTCACCGCAGTGGACGTGTCCCAGGGAATGCTCGACCAGGCCGCGCAAAAGCTAAAAGTCTTCGAGGGACGACTCACCCTCCAGCAGGTGATCGGCTTCCCACTCCCTTTCCCAGATGATTCGTTCGATATGGTCGCCTGCATGGAGGCACTGGAGGTGATGCCCGAAATGGACACGCCCCTGTGCGAGTTATCCCGCGTCTTGCGGCCCGGTGGATTTCTTCTCACGTCGCGCGGCGCCGAAGCCTCGGGGCGAAAGTCCAAAGTGATGAGCAGGGAACAATTCAAGTCCCTACTGGAATCGAAAGGCTTCGAGCAGGTGGAGATCGTCACATGGTGGAAATGGTTCGACCGCGTAACGGCACGGAATCCCATTGACAAACCCTCCCCCGGCCACCAGCTCGCACCTGCCCAGTGACATTGCGGCGCGCTACCATCGCCTGAAAAGGGACAATGTCCTGATGGTCAGCGGCACGGACTCGCACGGGACACCCGTCACTATTGTAGCGGACAAGGAAGGCAAGCCTGTCGAGGAGGTTTACAAAAAATATCACAATGGCTTTCTCGAATCCTTCCTCTGCTACGGCATCTCCTACGACCTTTTCACCACAACTCATACCGCAAACCATTTCAAGGTAACTTCCATCTTCCCGGCGTTGAAAGAGAAAGGTTTCCTGTACACCGATAAGTCCATGCAATGGTATTCCTCCTCGACCGCTACGTGGAGGGGACCTGCTACCTCTGCGGTTTCGAAGGCACGCGTTCCGACCAGTGCAATAACTGCGGGAACGTGTTGGAGCCCGAGAAACTGGTCAACCCGCGCTCGAAGGAGGGCGGCGCGCTCGAACTGCGCGAGACCGAGCATTCTTTTACTATATAACGGAAGACCCATGATTTCAAGTTAGTTTTGTCGCCCGTTTTGGTCGCGGGTGACAAAACTTTTCATCACGGTATCGTCCCCAGCACGATCGAGTTACCCCCCACCAAATTTTGAAACACCTGCGTCAACAGCGGATTATCCTGCACGCGCATGTTGGTATCGTGAGCAGGATTGTTATCGTTCTGCCACCACTCGTTCCACCACGAAAACGCGATGACGCGCGGCCAGCGAAAACTGGCGATGTCGGTCAGCGCGGCGTTCGCCCATTGCGATTGGCTTCCCAGCGAGTTGTTTTTCGTCACGCCAAACTCGGCCACGATGATGGGCTTGGTCGCGGAGAGGGCCGCCACGCGCGGATACACGTCGTCCATGCTCTCGCGGAAGATCGGCCACCAATCGTCGAGCGGGGTCTGCGCGCCGTAGGAGCTGATCGCCAGCCAATCCACGTACGCGTCGCCGGGATAATAATTTTCGAGCCTATTCCAGTTGACGTTCGGCCAATCGCCATCGTTGACGTGGAACACCCACGTGAGGTTTTCCGCGCCCTCGTCGCGGCAGGTCTGGACGATGTGGCGGTACGCGTCTCGAAACCGTTCCGGACCGTCTGGCTGGGTCGGGCTTCCGTAACCCGTCTTCGTGCCGCCGCCATTCCATTTGCCATTCCACGAGAACCACTCGCCGTTGACTTCAGTGCCGTACTCCACGACCAGCCGCGTGCGGAAGTTACGCGCGCCCGCGCACCAGGCGCGCAGATCGTTGTCGAACGTCCCGTTGATGATTCGGGCGAGGGTGTAGACGGGTTCGGAGCCTCCCTGCACAGGGTTCGAGCGAAGCATGAGGCGGATGTAGGGGACGCTTCCGTGAGCGCGGATCCAGTTGGCGGTCTTCGTCGGGAAGGCGCGTCCGTAATACCAGTTGTGCGAGAAGTAGACCCAGGCCGCGTGTTTGCCCGCCGCGTTTTCGTAGGAGGTCACGTCGGCGAGTCTCATGTCATCCTCTTCGCCCGTCACGCCGCCGGGGAAGACGCCGTGATACAAGTTGCCCGCGGGCGGGAGCGGAATTTCGGCGTGGGCGGGCGCGGGCGGCGCGGCAGGCGTGTAGAGGACGTGCACCGCCTCATAGTCCAGGCGCGCTTCGTTCGTCCCGTTGTTGGAGACGGTCCGCAGGCGCAGTTGTCCGCTCGATGAGATGAAGCGCGCGGGGTTCGTCACATTGAAGATCAAGACTCGCCATTCCCACGCGGTCACTTCGGCGCTGTTGCCGATGTTGACCCAAGTCCCCGCGTTCCAGTTGTATAAAGACCAAGTCCAGAGTTGTTCGGTTTTATCGGGGCCGTTGTAATTGGCTTCCACTCGCAACGCGGCGATGGAGGCGAGATTGAACCCAGCGGGAAATTGATAATCGCGATAGCCCACGTACCGCGCGGATGGATAAAGCGCGACATATTTGGACGGCGTATCGTCGTACCATTTTTGATCGCGCACATTGAGCGCGCTCAAGTTGCCCGCCGCCGAGCCGACTTGGTGCTTCATGGATTGCGGTGCGAGTGCGGTCACATTGCTGGCCGCGAAAACGTTTTGCAGGGGAAGGAGCGAGAAAATAAAAACAAGCACGCACGAAACAAGGCGGGAAGTTATTTTCATGGATGGTTCCTTTTTCAATAATTTGCTGCAAGATACCATGAATAGTATCCAGTGATTTATCGCCGCCCTATCTCGTAAGCCAGTTGTAAAGCGCAAGCGGCCTCAGGCTTTTCTTCCTGAGGCCGCTTGCTTCATTACACAGACTCCACCGTCTTCCTCATCCGAATCGTCACAAAGAAAACGGCAAACAGCGAAACCAGATATAACGCGCCATAGATCGAATAGTAACCTTTTTCCACGAAAAAGAAAATGGGAGTGAAGATCGCGAACAAAGCGAATTCCATCCACATCCAGACGCGATGTTTGCCCATGAACTCACTGTCAACGCCAGCCTTGCGTGCCCACGAGCCAAGCGCCCACAGATACAGCCCAAAGAACAGGAACTCGGCGGTATCCATCAGTTTCATCCACCATTCGGGCGGTGTGATATTCGCCCAGAAGTTGATCTCGCCTCCCAGTGGCCAAAACAACTCCACGCCGTTGAACCAGATCAAAAGGTCCAGAAGAGAATGGAGCAGAATCCCCAGCCCGAGTCCGAGTCCCAGGTTTTTCCAGCGCGCGTCTTTTTTCCAAACGCCGATGAAATAGAAAACAGCCATCATCGCCGCGATGAAAAATACGCTATGCGTCGCGGTGCGGTGAATGCCCTCTGTTGAAGCGCCCGTCAGCGTCGCGACCGCCACGCCCAGGTTATCCATATCAGGGATAAAACTTCCTAGAACGACGCCAAGCGCCAACCACTCCGCCCTGCCCATCATTTTTTTGGCGGCCATCCCAACCATTCCGTGTATTCCTGCTTGTGGCATACGAACTCCTTTCTTTATCAATACAACCCCGCTTCTTTAGAATGGCCTCATGCCTGCCATCCAGAATCGAGAACCCAGGTTTCTCTACAATCCCCGAAGCAAGGCGGAGTTGGGCAGAGAAACCTGGATTCTTATTTTAAAACTTCGGTTTAGTAAATCCCGCCGCCCGCCTGCGTGGAATTCAACACGCCCGCCTCCGCGGAGAGGAAATACGCCGTCCCGCCGCTCCCACTCCAGGTCGACAGATTGAACGTGGCCGAACCCGACGCGCGGTAGACGGAAATATTTCGATACGTCAGCGGCTTCTTGGACTGGCAGACTTCGGGCATACCAGGCGTCCGCAGGAAATATACCGAGCCGCTTCCGAGAACAGTCGCTGAGCCGTTCGGCTCCACCGCGAGCGCGGTCATCTCATCCACGCCGATGCCTTTCGCCGTTCCAGCCCAACCGTCTTTCACGATGCGCGCCAGAAATACCACCAACCGCCCCATGCGGTCGCGCGCGCCAAAGTGACTATCCGTGATGATCCCAGTCATATTCGGCAGGACGAGGAAATCGCGTCCGACCGCCACCTTGCTATTGTAAGGATTCCCGAGGGCGACGGACGAGTCAACCGTGCCATTCATCGCGGTGAACGAAAACTCGCCCATAATCGCCAGCCCCGCGCTCGTGCCGCCGATCGGTACGTTACGCGTCACAAGATAGTGAATGGCATCCTCAACAGGCGTCCCCTTCCAAAGCGTCACGTAATCTTTCTGATCGCCGCCCGCAATGAAAAGCGCCTCCGCATTGCGAATCTTGTTCACCACAAACGGGTCGCTCGCCGCGCCCAAATTTTTGATGACGATCGTCTCCACCGAGTCCACCGTCCCCAAGCCATAGACGTACGGATTGTAGCCATCTGCGCCCGTGACGCGAATCACCACAAAATCGCCGCCACCCGCCTTACCGATCATCCACGTAAAAGCGGCGTCCACATCCGTGCTTCCGCCCATCAGCAACAGGCCTCCGCTCGTCGCGCGCGTCACGTCCGCGGCATTGCCCGTCAGGTAATAATCGTAACTGGGTTTTGGCGCGGCCGCAGAAACGACGAACACCCGCCCTGCGATGGACGCGATCAGCGCCAGCGCGAGCAAGCCTTGCAAAACAACTTTCTTTCGATTCTGGTTTTGAAACATGGCTCCTCCAGGCAGAAAAGGTTTTGCCCAGTATAGCGCCGCGCCAAATCAGCGCACAGGTATAATCGCCTCATGCTCCGCTCCCCCAACGACCTGACTCCCGCCCACCTGCGCGCCCTCTTCGACGGCTTCAACTCTCCCATCGCCAAACTCGATTGCGGAAAAAAATGCGCGCCCCACAACCCCAACGGCAAACCATTCTGTTGCGACATCTGCCACGCCGTCCCCGCCGCGTTCAAAAGCGAGTGGACCTATTTCCAGGCGACGACCGACCTCTGGCATCCCTACCGCGCGGACGACTGTCCCGCCCCGCGCGTAACAGAAGCGGGCCGCGCCGTCCGCGACGCTGACCTGCCCTCGGGCATGCTCCTCCTCGCCTGCCTCGGCCCCGATCGTTGCCAGCGCGACTTTCGCGCCCTCAGTTGCCGCGCCTTTCCCTTCTTCCCCTACGTCACCTCCGATTATCGTTTCCTCGGCCTCGCCTGCGAATGGGAATTTGAATCCACATGTTGGGTCATCAGCAACCTGCACGCCGTCACCGACGAATACCGCGCCGAATTCCTGCGCGCCTTCGACCATCTCCTCGCCACCTTCGACGACGTCTTCGAAAACTACGCGGCACACTCCGAGCGGCTACGCGCAGACTATTCCTCCCGACGAAAACGCTTTCCCCTCCTCCACCGCAATGGACACGCCTACCTCGTCAGTCCGCGTAGCGAGCGGATGCAACGCGCGGACGTCGCATCATTGCCCAAATTCGGGTTTTACAAACCGGGTTTGCGGCGTCCCAGATAATCGCTATACCCTCCCGGATACCCAACCAACTTCCCAGCCTCGATCACCAACAACCGATCCACCGTCCGATCCAAAAAATAGCGGTCGTGCGAGATGACCAGCGCCGTGCCGACGAAATCTTCCAGCGCCTGCTCCAACACTTCGGCGGAGGCGATGTCGAGGTTGTTGGTCGGCTCATCGAGTAGGAGGAAATTAGCGCCCGAAAGGACGAGCAACGCCAGCTGAAGTCGACTCCGCTCGCCGCCCGAAAACTCGCCAATTTTCTGCGTGACCTGCTTGTACGTGAACAGATACCGCAACAGAAACGCCGTAGCCTTCGATTCGCTCAGCGCGCCCGCGGATCTCACTGCATCCAGCGCGGACTGGTTAAAGTCCAGCGTCTCGTGCTCCTGGGCATAGTGACCAAGCGCCACGCTCGGCCCAATCTTGATCTCGCCCGCGTCGGGACTCTCCTGCTCGAGGATCATCTTCATCAGCACAGACTTGCCCGCGCCGTTCGCGCCGATCAACCCCACGCGCTCGCCGTGCCAGATGATCTCGTTCAAATCGGCGAAAACATTTTTCGCGCCAAACGACTTCGAGACGCCGGCCAACTCCAGCACCTTGTTCGATCCGCGCCAGCCGTTGATCTGAAAGTCCATGCGGCGGCGGGACAAGGTCGGCTTGTCAATTTTTTCGGTTCGCGCCAGGCGCGCTTCCATGGCATGGATGCGAGTGGCGAATTTATCGTTGAACTGCGCCCACAATCTATAGCGTTTGATCGCGGCTTCCATGCGGGCAAAACTGCGTTGCTGAATCTGAAACAACTCCTCCTGCCGCGCCAGCCGCATTTCCTTATCGGCCATGAACGAGGTGTAATCGCCTTCGTAGACGGTCAACTTGCCATCCTCGAGTTCGGCGATGTGCGTCACCGCCGCGTCGAGCAGGTAACGATCGTGCGAGATGAGGACGACCGTCCCATCGTATTCGCGAATCAATTTTTCGAGGAACATCTTGCCGGGCAAATCAAGATGATTGTCAGGCTCGTCGAGCAACAACACATCGGGACGGACGAGCAGGAGCCGCGCCAACCCGACCAGTTTCTTCTGTCCGCCGCTCAGCACGGACAGGGGTTTGGTCAGTTCGCCTTCGGCCAGTCCCAGCCCGAGCAGAAGATCGCGGACGCGCGCAGGATACGAGTCGCCGCCAAGGGCGTGATACTCCTCGATCAGTTGATGTTGACGCTCCAGCGCGCGTTGCAACCTGCGTTCGTTATCGTAGACTTCGGGAGTCCCAAGGCTGGCTTCGACGCGTTCCAACTCCGCATGGACTTCCGCCACGCGCGGATTGCCCTGCATCGCCGCGTCGAAGGCTGTCAGCGCAGGATCAAGCTCGGGGTGTTGAGGCAGGTATCCCGTCGAGATGAGGCGGGCGCGGGTGACGGATCCGCCCAGTTCGGGAGAATGTTCCCCCTCGATCAGTTTGAACAGCGAAGACTTCCCCGCGCCGTTCGCGCCGATCAGGCCGATGCGTTGACCAGTCTGAATCTCCCAATTGAGATTTTCAAAGATGCGCTTTGCGCCGAGGACGAGGGTGATGTTGGAAAGTTGAATTTGGATCATGGTGGGTTCCGTGGAAATAAAAAAACGCCGCAGTCACCTGCGGCGTGAAGAAATCAAAACGATTTACTCAACAAACAGGCGCGATTCAAGGAAGCCCCTCGGCAATGAAACCGCGCGCGCCAATGCAAAGTGGAGAGGCGCCAACTTGAAAATCGTAAATCATGGGCGGGATTATACCTGAGAAGTTTTAGACGGGCGGATTATCGAGCCGAATGCCGTGACCGCGCACCGTGTCAATGTATTGATGCTTCGGGTCGAGCGCGGACAGGCGGTCGCGCAGGCGTCGGATGAGCGCGTCCAGCGCCTGGTCCGAGACGCCGACCGATTGGTCCTCGCCCCACACCGTCGAGACGAGATCGGCGCGGTTGATCACCTGTCCCTGTCGCTCGTAGAGCATCCACAAGAGTTTGAATTGTTGCGCGGAGAGCGAGGGCAAAACCTGTTGTTGGTTCACCCACACGCGCCGCGAGCGCAAGTCCATCATCAGGCGACCCGGCTTGCCCGCGCTTTCTCCGAGCGGCATGGTGGAATCGGAGGTGAGGAAGGTGAACTCTTGCGCGAGCGAAACTTGGATGGCGTCTCCATCTTGAAGCACGATGGGCGATGAGAGGGCTTCGCCGTTGCAATGCGTGCCGTTTTTGCTTCCCATATCTTCGAGGATGATGCCTTCAGCGGTAGGCGTGAGGCGGGCATGGTAACGCGAGACCTGTCGGTCGGCGATGACCACGTCGCACGAGTGATCGCGCCCAAGCACGAGGGCGCGCGAAATGGACCAGCGCTGACCTTTCAACGGTCCTTCCTGCGCGAT
Organism: Chloroflexota bacterium; assembly: GCA_016234485.1. Taxonomy (GTDB): domain Bacteria; phylum Chloroflexota; class Anaerolineae; order Anaerolineales; family Villigracilaceae; genus Denitrolinea. Next base: position 82,692 of record JACRBL010000062.1, on the reverse strand, counting down.
CAATAAGGGAAATTCATCTGTTTTTTCAGGCATGAGTGCGTCTCATAAATAAATCGGTTCGCTTGCGGTGGGCGGAATAAAGCGCTTTTATCCCTTTCATCTGGTTGCAATGGAGAAATTCCCAAAGACGTTTATAATATAGCAGAAAAGCGCGTTTCTGTGCAGAACACGCCGAAATTTATTTTTCTGCACCCCGCCTTTGGAGACCATATCATGTCGTTCCCTGCCAAACCAGGGGAGACCTTGCGCGGCCGCTACCGAATCCGTGAACAGATCGGACAGGGCGGTATGGGCAACATTTACCTCGCCGACGACCTGCGGCTCGAGGGACGTTTTTGCGCCCTTAAAGAAGTCGAATACGACCGCGCCCTTCCCGAACATATTTTACAGGAGGCCCGTGACCAGTTCCTGCGCGAGGCCACTGTTTTGGCGCGCCTCGACCACCACAACCTGCCGAAGGTCTCCGATTTTTTCTCCATCGAAAAACGCGACTACCTCGTGATGGACTACGTGCCAGGCAAAGACTTGCGCGCCATCATGCTCGAAGCCCGCAAACAAAAACAATTCACGTCGGAAGAAAATGTGCTGAACTGGGCCAATCAAATTTCCGACGCGCTCATTTACCTGCACAGCCAGCAACCGCCCATCGTTCATCGCGATATCAAACCCAGCAACCTGAAAGTGACGCCCAGCGGAATGGTGAAGCTGGTGGACTTCGGACTCGTGAAAGTGCTTGCGCCCGACGAAGTAACCATCACGGTCATTCAGGGACAGGGAACCGCGCTCTACACCCCGCTCGAACAATACGGCGGCGACAGCGCCCACACCGACATCCGCTCCGACATCTACGCTCTGGGCGCGACGCTCTACCACCTGCTGACGAACGAACCGCCCGCCGAGGCCCGCGTCCGCTTCCTGGACCCGACGCGGCTTGTCCCGCTTCGACAGGTCAACCCTGAGGTGAGCGTCCGCACCGAACGCGCCATCCTGCGCGCCATGTCGCTCCATCCCGATGAGCGCCCCGCCAGCGTGGACGAGTTCCGCGCCAACCTGTTCGGTACGCGCGACATTCCCACCGGGCCGCTCGGCTCCATTCGCCAGCCCGCGCCCGCGCTCGACTTTCAAACCATCTCGTCCGATTCGCTCCTGGCCTGGGTTTCGATGGGATTGCTAATCCTCAGCCTCGCGGCCACGCTGGCGCGCTGAACAAAAGGTACGGCGGGGACAAAACTTATCCACAATCCCTGATCAACCCCTCCATAATTCCTCCACATTGAATTGATAAAGTGTGGGCATCAACAAATCACTGGAGGCCCAGCCATGAACCGAAACGAAATCCTGATCGAAGCGGACGAACTGTTGACGAAGATCAACAACCCGAATCTCCGCATCTTCGACGCCACCATCGTGGATGATATGTACCTGCAAGGCCACATCCCCGGCGCGGCGTATTTTGACCACGCGAAGTTTTCAGATTCCAACAGCCCGTACATGTGCACAATTTCGCCCGAGGAACTGCTTACCACACAGATCGGCAACGCGGGCATCTCGAACGATTCGGAGGTAATTGTTTATGCCTGTGGGATGCTCCCCTATGCCGTCCGCGCCTGGTGGGTACTCCGCTACGCGGGCCACAACAAGGTGCGGATTCTCAATGGAGGCATCACCGCGTGGAAAAACGCGGGAGGTCTCATCGAAATGGAAGCCCGACACTACGAGCCTTCAACGTTCGAGCCGCATTTCGTCCCTGGCATGTTCGCCAGCAAAGAGGAGATTTTGGCATCCATGGAGTCGGAAGATGTCGCCATCGTGAACGTGTTAATGCCTGCCAGCTACGAAGCCAAACACATCCCCGGCTCGATTAACCTTTCCTGCATAGATTTGATGCAGGGCGATATGGTGCAGGGCATGGATTATTTCCAGCCTGATGAAACGCTCGCGCTTCGCCTGGAGTCTCTGTCCCAACGCAAACGCATCATCACCTACTGCGGCGGCGGGATCGCGGCGGCAGTTAACGCCGCGGCGCACCTGCTGACGGGACATGAAAACGTCGCGGTCTACGATGGTTCGCTGTATGAATGGCTCGCCGAAAAAATGCCCACCGTCGGCGATGGAAAGTGGGAAGTCTGGTTGCAACCTCAGCCCGAGGCAACCGTAAAGTAGGAGACGCTCCAATGAACAGTCATTCCAATTCATACACAACGTATGCTCGAGTCGCAGGCATCGCCTTCTTTTTCTATATCGTGGCGGGGATCACCAGCCTGTCGCTGGGGAGCGATACCCCCATCATCAACTTGCTCTACTTCCTCCAAAACCTGTCCGCGCTCGTGTTGGGCGTGACCCTTTACCTGCTGACCCGCGAGCACGGTCCCGCCCTCGCCCTGCTGGCGTTGACCTGCCGAATCATGGAAGCGGTGCATGACGAAAGCGCGGCCTTCTTCGCGGTGGGAAGCCTGTTCTTCAGCATCCTGCTCCTGCGCGGGCGGGTCATCCCGATCGGGCTGGCCTGGCTGGGCGTCATCGCCTCGGCCCTGCTGACGGCGCTACTGCCTCTGCAACTTGGCGGTCTCTTCGGCGGGACGATGAGCTGGTCGGGAGCGGTCACGTGGATCGTGTGGATGCCGATGTTGTTCTTCGAAGTGGGGTTGGCGCTGTGGTTCCTTATCAAGGGAGTCAACGCGCCGAAGGTTTTCGTTGGTAACGACTGAAGTCGTTACTACGTGGTATAAATTTCAACAGGTGATTTTCATGAAAGCAGTTACTTACCCCCAATATGGCTCGCCGGATGTTTTGAGACTTGTGGACTTGGACAAACCGACTCCCAAGGATGACGAGGCGTTGGTCAGGGTCCACGCTTCTTCAGTGAACATCGCAGAGTGGTACACCATGACCGGCCTGTTCCTCGCCCGCCTCGGCAGTGGATTCTTCAAACCGAAGGACACCCGCCTCGGCACGGACTTTGCAGGGGTGGTGGAGGCGGTCGGCAAAAACGTCACCGACTTCAAACCCGGCGATGAGGTTTTCGGGGGTAGGAGTGGAGCGTTCGCCGAATACGTCACCGTCCGCAAGGCAATCGCGCACAAACCCGCCAACGTCACATTCGAGGAAGCGGCGGCTGTCCCGACGGCGGGAATCACCGCACTGCAGGGTCTTCGCGACCATGGAAAAATTCAACCAGGGCAGAAGGTTCTCATCCACGGCGCGTCAGGTGGTGTAGGTTCGTTTGCGGTACAGGTCGCGAAGGCCTTCGGCGCCGAAGTGACCGCGGTGTGCAGCACAAAAAACGTTGAACGAGCCCGCCGATTAGGAGCGGATCACGTCTTCGATTACACCAAAGAGGATTTCACGCGCGGCGGCCAGAAATATGACTTGTTATTTAATGCCAACGGGAGCAGGTCGTGGTCAGACTACAAGCGCGTACTCAAACCAAACGCCGCCTTTGTTCTTGCCGGAGGGCCGAGGACACCCCTGGTCGGTCCACTCAGTCTTTTGGTCAAGACGCGGCTAGCGATGCTTGGGGCGAGTCAGAAGTTCTTTTTTTTCGTCGCGCAATTCAACCGCGAGGATATACAGGTCTTGAAGGAAATGCTCGAAAGCGGCAAGGTCAAGCCGTTTGTGGAGAAGACCTATCCCTTCGCGCAGGTTGCCGACGCCATGCGCCACCTCGGCGCGGGTCACGCAAGCGGGAAGATCATCGTCGCGATGAGATGAATCGCGCGTCTCATTTGCATTAAACTCAGGAGAAACCCACATGGCAAACCGCACGATTGAAACCTCGCCGCAATTCCTGGCACGGAGTACCGGGCTGCTCTATCTGATCGTCATCGCCGCGGGAATCATCGCGCAGATGGTTATTATCGGGAGTGTGTCGCAAATCCTGTGGTTTCTAACCAAAGGCGTCAACGCTCAACAATGGAATCGGCGCGCAGTCGCGCCTGCCTGACCCCTGATCGCAGATGCTCGACGGTAAAATTCACTCTGACATTGGATGAATTCGATGATTGAGCCAGCCAGTTTTGCCCTGTTCGTTGGCATCTCGTGGGCGCTGATCCTCGCCCCGGGTCCCGATATGCTGTATGTAATCACCCGCGGAATGGCTCATGGGCGCAGAGCCGGCATCGTATCAGCAATTGGCGTCGTTTGCGGGATTCTGGTACACACCACGGCCACGGCATTTGGCACGACCTTGATCTTCCAAACATCGGCGCTCGCCTTTCTCATGGTCAAATATCTTGGCGCAATCTATTTGATCTATCTCAGCATCATAACTTGGCAGAATAAAAGCGCCTTCAACCCTCAATCTTCGTCCGCGGACGCCAATTCCAGATCGCTTTTCTGGCAGGGAGTTCTCTCGAATGTCCTTAATCCCAAGATTGCTGTCTTCTTTCTGGCGTTCCTGCCGCAATTTGTGAATCAAGAAGGCGGGCAGATAACCCTGCAAATGACGATCCTGGGCCTGACATTCGCGCTCTTCGGGCTGATCTTTCTTATTTCGGTCGGCTATTTCGCAGGGGCAGTTGGAGCATGGGCGTCGAATCGGCCTCGATACACAACAACCCTGCGCTGGTTAAGCGGCGGCGTCTTGTTCGTTCTAGGCGCGCGTCTGGCGTTCATGAAACTACGGTAATCCTATAGGTGTGCGGCCTGTTGCAAAATTAAAATTGATTGAATTGAATGACCATGCAAAATACAAGAAACTCAGACAACAATCGAGCAACATTGAGTCGCCTCTTTGGTTGGATGGGAACAACCTGTTTGTTGTTGATCATACCAATCAAGGCAATCCGTGGGGCAGAAGGAAATATTGAGACCAATTTTTTCATAGGGATTGCCCCAAGCGTTCTCGGGCCTGCTGGATTGTTATTCTTACTTCTTTCCAGTTCCGGCAAGCTGTCGAGGTTGACTCTACTTCAACTGACTCTTCTAGTCATGGCAGTAGCCCTTGGTCTGGAATTCGCACAGCTCATTCCGAGGCCTGGAATACTGCAAAGAATTAAATACACTTTTGATTGGCTTGACGTTTGGTCAAGCCTTGTGAGTGTGATAATCGGATATCTGATAGCGCGCCGTCTCAGAAGCCATTCAAAATAGGCGAATAATGACACGCAATATGATTGGAATATCTGATGCGTGGAAATGCAAGCGCTGGTAACCTGTTCTAGAATAAGGAAATCCAATGGAAATCAAATACTTCGAATTCTTGAAATATCTGATTCGCTTCAATCGGCGGGTCTATCTCGACCACAACGCGACCACGCCGATCAGCAGTCGCGTTCTGAGCAAAACGAGCCGGGCGTTAAAATATCATTACGGCAACCCATCGTCGTTTTATGGAGCGGGGAGAAAATCGGCGGAGTTGTTGGAGGACGCCCGTCAACACCTTGCAAAGGCGATTCACGCCAACCCGTCCGAGGTCATTTTTGCTTCCTGCGCGACCGAAGCCAACAATGCCGTACTCAAATCGGTCACTGCCCACTTTTACCCGCAGAGGAAGAAGATCATTTCCACGCCCATTGAGCATCCGTCGGTGATGAATACGCTGGCGCATTTGGAATCTCAAGGAGTGGTTGTCGAATTCTGCCCCGTGGACGACAAGGGTCGCGTCCTGCTCGCCGAATTGGAGAAGCAGGTGGATGACGATACCTTTCTGGTCTGTTGCATGTTAGCCAACAACGAGACCGGCGTCATTCAAGACCTCAAGGCTGTGACGAAAATCGCCCGTGGACATGGCGCGCTGGTACTCACAGACTGCGTGCAGGCGCTGGGAAAAATCCCGATTGATCTCCACGCCTGGGATGTGGATTACGCCACGTTTTCAGCGCATAAACTGTACGGACCGAAAGGCATCGGCGCGCTGTACGTCAAGCAGGGCAGTCCGTTCGCACCGTTCCTGCATGGCGGCCATCAGGAAAGCGGACTGCGGGCTGGCACGGAAAGCGTCCACAACATCGTTGGGTTCGGCGCGGCCTGTCAGGATGTGGAAAAACTCCTGGCGGACGCGGGGCGCATCCGCGCATTGAAAGGACAATTGATTCAGCGCCTCAAGGAGATCAAACCAGACTGCGTGATCAATTCGCCAGAGGCAGACGCGGACAGTCTGCCCAACACACTCAGCGTCACCTTCCCCGGGGTGGACAATGCCGGGCTGATGGGCATGCTGGATTTTCGCGGCATCGCCGTCTCGGCCGGGTCGGCGTGCAGCACGGGCGAAGACACCCCCTCCCACGTCCTGAAAGCGATCGGCGTATCCGACCAGGCCGCGCGCGAGACCATCCGCATCAGCCTCGGGCACGACACGTCCGCGGGCGACATCCAGTATGTGGCGCGGGTGGCGCGAGATTATATCGAAGGGCGAACATCCTACGTCAACATGCTCGCGCCTGCGCAATTGAACGAATCCATTCTGTTCGATGAAAAAACGTTCATCCTCGATGTGCGTCCGCCGGACGACCGGAAACGAGCCAAGGGATTGCCAAACTCGCATGAAGTCAATCCGCTCCATGTCGAACGATACTTGAAACAATTTCCACGCGATAAGCAGATTCTGGTGTATTGCCCGGGCGGCGGGCTTTCGGTGATGATCTCGTATTATCTGAAAGCGCAAGGCTTCAAAAAAATCACCAACCTGCGCGGCGGACTCGACGCCTGGAGAAAGCGGCGTAGCGACTTGTACGAAAAATACGCAGGACAAAACGTCACCGTCCTTGAAGCAGACAAGGAGAATTCATGAAAGCCGTTCTCTACGAATCTTATGGCTCGCCGTCGGTCGCCCTTCAAATCAGGGAAATCGCCAAGCCCGCCCCAAAAGATCGTCAGGTACTGGTCAAGGCGCTCGCCGCGTCGGTCAATGCAATGGACTCGCGACGCTTCACCTCATCATCGCTCCTGGCGCGCTTGATGACAGGCGGATGGTTCAAGCCCAAAGACACATCCATGGGAACGGACGTTTCGGGGCAGGTGGAAGCGGTGGGCGAAAACGTCACCCGATTCAAACCTGGCGATGAAGTGTTCGGGTTTGCCAATGGCTCATTCGCCGAATATGCCCTGGCACGCGAAACCAACCTTGCGCTGAAACCCGCGCATCGTTCTCATGCCGAAGCCGCGGCTGTGCCCGTCGCCGCGTTGACGGCATTGCAGGCCATCCGCTATGCGGGCGGGATTCGCGCCGGTCAGCAAGTGTTGATCTACGGCGCTTCGGGTGGAGTCGGCATGTACGCCGTCCAACTCGCAAAAGCCTCCGGCGCGGAAGTGACCGCAGTATCCAGCGCTCGCAACCTCGACCTGGCGCGTTCCCTCGGCGCAGACCACGTACTGGACTATGCCAAAGAAGATTTCGCCAGGAACGGGAAACAGTACGATTTGATCATTGCAATCAACGGCTATCGCTCCCTGTTCGCGTATCGGCGCGCCCTCAAACCGCAAGGCGTCTACGTCTGTGCGGGCGGAGCCATTTCTCAATTTATTCAAGCCATGTTATTCGGCAAATGGTTTTCCAAAAAAGGCGGCAGGACATTGGGAAGCATGGGCATCGCGAAACCCAACCAGAAAGACTTGTCTGAACTCAGCGAACTCCTCAAAGACGGGAAGATCACCCCCGTCATTGATCGCACATTCCCGCTCGATAAAATCGTGGACGCCATGCAATACCTCGTCGCACACCACGCGCAAGGAAAAATCATCATCCAACCCTCCTAACTCATCCCTCGCCTTCTGCTTTCCGCCTACTGCTCTCTATCCTCTCTCCTCCCATTTTCCCTTATACTCCCCCCATGTCCTCCCTCATCCTCGTCGTAGACGATGAACCCCGCGTCGCCCGCCTCGCCCGCGACTATCTCGAAAAGAACGGATTCCGCGTCATCACCGCCACCGACGGTCAATCCGCGCTCACCATCGCGCGCCGCGAAAAGCCCGACCTCATCATCCTCGACCTGATGCTCCCGCAACTGGACGGGCGCGAAGTCTGCCGCATCCTCCGCCGCGAAAGCGAAGTGCCGATCATCATGCTCACCGCCCTCTCCGAGGAGATAGACCAGGTGACAGGTCTCGAAATCGGCGCGGACGATTACATCACCAAGCCATTCTCCGTCCGCGCGTTGGTGGCGCGGGTGCGAGCGCTCCTGCGACGAACGCGCGGCGACGTCAAAGCCCCGAGCCTCGTCCGCGCGGGCGGGCTGGAGATAGATGCGGAAAAATACGCGGTCTCGTTCAACGGCATCTCCATCAAACTCACGCCAAATGAATTTAAATTGCTCCTCCTGCTCGCCAGCCGCGCGGGACAAATCTTCACCCGCGAACAATTGCTAGACGATCTGCACGGCGCCGCATCCAGCGTGGATCGCAGTGTGGACTCGCATATCAAAAATCTCCGCAAAAAACTAGAAACTGCCTCGGGCGACCCGATGATCGAAACGGTTTATGGGATCGGCTATCGCTTCATAGAAAAGTAATTGGAGATTGGGAATTCCCGATCTCCAATTACCGCTTACCATTCACCAACACCCTCCCCATGTCCACCTCCCCCCCTCCCAAAAAACGCCGCGTCGGACGCGCGTTGGCATTCATGATTTTCTTTATCATCTCCGCCGTCCTGTTTGTCGGCGGCATCGCGGCGCTTTTGTATTTCCTCTTTTCCGAATACACGGGCATCCGCAACATCTGGCTTTTGGTTTGCGCCGCGCCCGTTGCCGTGATGGCGATCGTCATCTTCACGCTCTTCAACTTATACACCCGCTTCGGCAGGCCGCTCGAAAATCTCTTCGACGCCATCAACGCCGTCGAGTCGGGCGATCTCTCGGTGCGCGTGAAAGAAAACAAGAACGACATGTTTAGCGATCTCTTCAAACGCTTCAACAAAATGGTGGGCGAACTCGAACGCGCCGACCAGCAACGCCGCAACCTCACCGCCGACATCGCCCACGAACTCCGCACGCCGCTTCACATTATCCAGGGAAATCTCGAAGGCGTCCTCGACGGCGTCTACCAGCCGAACGCCGAACACATCAACGCCACATTGGACGAGACGCGCCTCCTCACCCGCCTCGTGACCGACTTGCAGACTCTCTCCCTCGCCGAATCAGGACAACTCCCGCTTCACCCCACCCCCTTCCGTGTCGCTGACCTTCTGGCCGACCTGACCGCCAGCTTTTCCTCCCAAGCCGCGGCCCTCGGCGTTGACCTACAAACCAGCCTCTCCCATCCCTCCCACGAACTCACCGCGGACTATGACCGCCTGAATCAAGTCCTCTCCAACCTCCTCTCCAACGCCCTGCGCCATACCCCCGCTGGCGGAACCGTCACCATCCAAATCGAATCGATTCAAAACGGAACACGCATCACGCTACACGACACAGGCTCAGGCATCCCTCCCGAAGACCTCCCCTTCATCTTCGACCGCTTCTGGCGCGGAGACAAATCCCGCTCCGAGCGGACTCACAGCGGGCTGGGACTGGCAATTTCCAAACAACTCATCCTCGCACATGGCGGAAAAATTGACGTAGAAAGCGAACTGGGCAAAGGCACGACCTTCACCATCGAACTGCCAAACAATTAAAAGCAAAACTCCCGAAGCCTAATCAACTTCGGGAGTTGTTTTATGCAAGAATAGTCCACACAGCTGGACTTCGCAATGGTTGATGCGGTTTTAACCGCCCTTCGCCTTCGCCACCGCGTCTTCCAACATCTTCATGGTGACCGATTTCGGGCGCTCGATGGGCTGACCCAGAGCGCGCGCCCAGACGTAGTTGGCCGTCACGCCAAGGGCACGACCGACGCCGAAAAGCACGGTGTAGAAATCGAACTCGCGCACGCCGTAGTAATATTGGAGCGTGCCGCTGATGGCGTCCACGTTAGGCGCGGGGTTCTTGGCCTTGCCCTGCTCTTTAAGAACAGCGGGGACAACATCGAAGACCATATCCGCGAGGCGGACAAGATCGTCTTCGGGGAAATTCTTCTTGGCAAAATCCATCTGCGCGGTGAAGCGCGGATCGGGGACGCGCAGGACGGCATGTCCGTAACCGGGAATCACTTTGCCGCCGTTGAGCGTGTCCCAGGCAAATTTGTAGAGGTCGTCGCGCGAGGGGACGCCGCCGAATTCCTCTTTCACGTCCAACAGCCACGCCAGACATTCCTGGTTGGCGAGTCCGTGCAAGGGTCCCGCGAGACCCGCCAGCCCCGCCGCGAAGGCGAAGTGAACGTCCGAGAGGGACGAACCCACCAAATGAGTCGCGTGAGCCGAGACGTTCCCCGACTCGTGGTCGCTGTGGAGGATGAAGTAGAGTCGGGCGAGTTCCGCATAACCCTTCTTGTCCGAGACTTTCATCATCTTGGAGAAGTTCGCGCCGAAGTCGAGTTTCGGGTTGTATTTCGGTTTACCCTTTTCGCCGAAATATTTCATGCGATAAATGAACGCCGCGATGACGGGGAGTTTGGCGGTCAGGTCAATGCTGTCTTCGAGCGCGGGTTCCCAGTAGACGTCCTTCTTCATGCCGGCCTGATACTTGGTGGCAAACGCGGATTCGCGCGCCATCGCCATCACCGCCTGCGTGAACAGGATCATCGGATGCGTATCGTTCGGCATGGCCTTGAGCATCTTGTGGACGTAATCGGGCATCTCGGCGCGCTTCGCCCATTCGGCTTCCACTTCGAGGGCTTCTTCTTTGGTGGGAACTTCGCCGACCATCAACAGATAATAAAGGCCGCCCACCAACGGCATTTTGTTGCCGCGATTTTTCGGGAGGGCTTTCAACACCTCGGGGATGGACATGCCGCGGAAACGGATACCCTCGGCGGGGTCCACGAACGAGACGTCGGTCAGCAGGGACTTGATGTCGCGCATGCCGCCCACGATCTGTCCAATCGTTACCTGGTCAACCACAACGTCGGCATGGTCTTTCGCCAAAACTTTAATGCGCTCGCGCCAGGCGGGAAGTTGCGCGGCGATTTTGTCGTGCAGAATCATCTTCGGCTCCTTGAAAAGTAAATTCGCAATTTTGTCAAAGGTTAAAAGTCGAAGGTCGCGTAACTTTCGACCTTCGGCTTTCGACGGTAATTAAAGCGTGACCAACTTCTTCAACGCCTCGTGCGTTTCCTTCACCGACGCGGCGGATTTCTCGAACATGGCCTTCTCGTCGGCGTCGAACGTATATTCCACGATGCGCTTCATGCCGACCGCGCCGAGTTGCACAGGGACGCCGAAGTACATATCGTTGAGACCGTACTCGCCCTGCATATACGCCGCGCACGGGACGATCAGATTCTTGTCTTTGAGAATCGCTTCGGCCATCTGCACACACGCCAGCGACGGCGCGTAATAAGCCGAACCCGTCTTCAACAGGTTGACGATCTCGCCGCCGCCCTTGCGCGTGCGGTTGACGATCGCTTCGAGTTTATCGGCGGGGATGTATTCCTTGAGCGGAACGCCCGCGATGTTCGAGTGACGCGTGAGCGGAACCATCTCGTCGCCGTGGCCGCCCAACACGTAGCACTGAATATTTTCCACCGACACGCCCGTCTCCAGCGCCACGAAAGCGCGCATGCGTGCCGAGTCCAAGATGCCAGCCTGACCGATGACGCGTTCGCGCGGCAGGCCAGTCTTCTTCAAGGTGAGATAGGCCATCGTGTCGAGCGGGTTGGTCAACACAATGAAGATGGCATCGGGCGAATGTTTAAGCGACTCGGTCGCGGCTGTGCCAACGATGCCTGCGTTGATCGTCAACAGGTCGTCGCGGCTCATGCCAGGCTTGCGCGCGACGCCCGCGGTAATGATGACGATATCCGAGCCTTTGGTGTCGGCATAATCGTTCGTGCCGACCACGCTCGAGTCCTTGCCAATGATCGGCATGGCTTCAAGCAAATCCAGGCTTTTGCCTTGCGGCATGCCTTCCACAACGTCCACCAAAACAACGTCGGCCAGTTCGCGTTCGGCCAGCCAAACCGCCGCGGACGAACCCGTCATGCCCGCGCCGATGATCGAGATTTTCTTCATCGTTCCTCCAGGAAAATAATTTGGGTTCTCCACCGTACATCCGTCATTGAGTCATTGCGTCATTGCGAGGGTGATCTCCCCGAAGCAATCCCCTCCACGACGCGGAGATTGCTTCGTCGGGAAGAACACCCTCCTCGCAATGACGGGTTTATCTTGTATTTGTACGATAGAAATTTTTGATGCCGAATTTTAGTCCAGAGATGGACACACGAAAAGATTACTTTGTCACCATTTTTTATGACAAAAGGAGACTTTTCCGCTCTCGAAAAAGTCTCCTTGTTTCGTCATTACGAGGGCGGTTTTCCCGAAGCAATCCCCCCTCCCTGACGAGAAGATTGCTTCGTCGGGACGAACACCCTCCTCGCAATGACGGGGCATTACATTCTTCCTAGCCTGACTCTGCTTCGAGAAACCTCGTCGCCTGGATGGCCGCCGCCGCGCCCATGCCCGCCGAGGTGACCACCTGGCGAAAATGCGGATCCGCCGCCTCGCCCGCCGCGAAGACGCCCGCCACGCTGGTCTGCATCAACATATCCGTTTCGATGTAACCATGACTGTCCATCTTCAACTGCCCCTCGAAGAGTTGCGTATTCGGCGTATGACCGACGAAGATGAAAATGCCATCGGCATCAAGCAACGTCTCCTCGCCCGTCGCCACATTCTTCAAACGGGCGGCTTCCATCTTGTCCTTGCCGACAACCTCGGTCACGACGGTGTTCAACACAAATTGAATCTTGGGATGGTCTTTCGCGCGTTTCTGCAAGATCGCGCCCGCGCGAAATTCCTCGCGGCGATGGATGATCGTCACCGAGGAGGCGTAGCGCGTGATGAAGATGGCCTCCTCCAGCGCGCTATCCCCGCCACCGACAACGATTACCTTCTTTTCCTTGAAGAACGCGCCGTCGCAGGTCGCGCAATACGAGACGCCGCGACCCAACAGCGTGTCCTCGCCGGGGACGTTGAGGTGGATGGGACTCGCGCCCGTGGTGACGATCAGCGTCTCGGCCTCATACTCCCCCACATCAGTCGTGACCTTGAACGGGCGCGCCGATAGGTCAACTTTGTTCGCGGTGTCAAACTCCACACGCGTCCCGAAGTGTTCGGCCTGCCTTTGGAACAACTCTCCCAACTGCGCGCCCCCCACCCCGTCGGGAAAGCCCGGGTAGTTTTCGATGGTGAAGGTCAACGCGGCCTGCCCGCCCAACTGCGTCCCCGTCAGAACCACTGGCGCGAGTTCCGCGCGCGCCGCGTAGAGCGCGGCCGCAAGTCCCGCGGGGCCTGAACCGAGGATGAGCATTTTTACTTTGTTTGCATTGTCTGTCATGTGAAGTTCCTGTTTTGTGATTTGCCATTCGCACAGACGCGCCGTCCGCGAGACACCTTACGTCAGCGCACGTCGTCCGATTTATAGTTGCCCTGCTTCATCGTGGAGGGGGCGTATAACACCACCTGGTTTCGCGTCTGCTTCGCGCAATACAAAGCCTTATCGGCCGCGTTCAACAGTTCGATGGGATTTTGCGCCTGGTTTGGAAAAGTGGCGACGCCCAGCGAGAGAGTGGTGTGGAATTGTTCGTCGCCGAAGATAAATTCCATCAACGAGAAAGTCGCGCGCCACTCTTCGGCGCGGGCAACGGCAATCTCGTGCGTGGCGCCAGGCATCACCACCAGCATCTCGTCGCCGCCATAACGGCAGGCAATGTCGCTGACGCGTGTATTTTCCAGCAAAAGCGTCCCCAGCGTTTGCAAAACGGAATCGCCCGCCTGATGCCCAAATGTATCGTTGATGGACTTGAACAGATCCACGTCCATCATCACCACGCTGATGGGGCGAGGGTCGCGCGCCACCCGTGAAATTTCGCGGTCGAGCGTCTCTTCCATGTAGCGACGGTTGTAAAGGCGTGTCAGACTATCGCGAATGGCCTCCTCGCGCAATTGACCATGAAGTATTTCCACTTCCACCAATTTGGCTTGCAGGCAGGCGTTCACTTCATACAATTCTTCCTGGTGTCTGCGCGTGGCGGTCACGTCTTGTTGCATGGCGACAAAATGCGTGATCAATCCGTTTTCGCCAACGACGGGCGCGATCATTTCATAGGCCCAATACAACTCGCCGTTCTTTTTGCGGTTTTGAATCTCACCCGCCCAGGTCTCTCCCTTCTTGATCGTGTTCCAGAGCAGGGCATAGGCATCGCGCTGGGTGGAACCCGATTGAAAGAAGCGCGGATTCCTGCCGCGCGCTTCGTCGGGCGCGTATCCTGTCAACTGGGTGAAGCGCGGGTTGACGTATTCGATATAGCCCTCCGCGTCGGTGATCACAATGGCGGCGGGATTCTGCACCACGGCCTGTTGAAAGATGCGTATTTTTTCATCCGCTTCCTTGCGGGCCGAGATGTCGCGCCACGTCACCAGCTTGCCCACTTTTCGACCTTGACGATCTTTCAAGGACAGGATGCGCAACTCAATATACAAATAGGGCGGACACTCCAGCTTATGTTCCACGCGGCCTTCGTACGAGGTGTAACGCTCGAAGAGATAAGCCCAACGGGAGAAAGCCTCGTCAATGCGACGTCCCAGCGGAAGGTCGGGGCTGGGGTCTATGCTCTCGAGCGCTTTCGGGTTGATATCCACTATTCGGTTGTTGGTATCCAAAACCACGATGGCCTCGTCCAAATTTTCCACCAGCATATCACGGCCAAGCGGGGCGAGGTCTACAACGTGATGGCGGAAATAGCCGAAACAAAAAACAGCGGCCGAAATCGTAGCCACCATTGGCGTAATATCCATGCCAGGAAAAATCACAAAGCCGCTCAACCCAAAAATATTGCTCATCCACGGTAACGCCATTCCCGCCAACTTGAAGCCGGCCTGGGCGCGATACAGTCCATGATTGTTGACGTAAACGTGCCAAGTCACGATCAGGCTGATCAAAAGGAGCAGATACGAAAAGAAGATGAAAAACCAATACCACGGGCCGCCCCGCAACAGGTTGGATGGATCGGTTACATCCCTGCCGCCATAAAATAAATTATGGAGCGGGTCGGTCCATATCATCAGCAATGTCAACAGGGGGATGATCGCCAGCAACACATAGTAGCGGCGCGTGAGCCAATCGCCGTACCCCGCGAACTCCAGCGACATGGTCAGGATCGCGGGCGCGATCACGACAACGCCAATGAAGGCGATATCCAACGCGATAAGTTTTATGAAGAGGTTTGGCGTGAGCCAATACCACGCATACATCCCCGCCCACAGCGCCAGCGCAAACGACATCACGGTGAGGGCATACACCCCCGCCGCGTTACGCCCGCGCCAGGCAAGCCCCGCGACCAGAATCGCGAGCGTCCCCGTCACGATAAGCATGGCCGCGTAGGATGGGTTGATCAACGCGCGACGCCTCTATCGGTAGTTGCAAGGGCTTGATCGAGAATCGAGAGTCCCTCTTGCAATTGCTCTTTGGTGATGACCAGCGGCGGAATGATCAACGCCGTGTGCCAATGGGTGTAAATAAACAATCCCTGCTCGATGCAATATTTCTTAAGCGCGGCCATTTCAGGCGACGATCCATTCCACGGCGCCATCGGCTCCTTCGTTTTTCGGTCGCGCACCAACTCGACAATGCCGAACAACCCGATCGAGCGGACATCGCCCACGGAGGGATGCGCCTCCCCCAAATCGTTCAACATGCGCTTCAACTCTGGACCGAGAGCGGCCGCGCGTTCGACGAGCCGATCGGCCTGCATGACGCGGATGTTCGCCAGCGCAGCCGCTAACGAGACAGGGTGCGACGTATACGTCAACCCGCTCTCGAAGACGCGCTCATCGAAAGCCGCCGCGATCTCTGGCTTCATCGCCACCGCGCCCAATGGCGCGTAGGCGGACGTGAGTCCCTTCGCCATGGTAATCATATCGGGAACGACGTTCCAATGCTCAATGGCAAACCATTTCCCCGTGCGACCAAATCCGCTCATCACTTCGTCGGCGATCATCACGATGCCGTATTTATCGCACAGCGCCCGCACGCCCTGCATGTATCCTTCGGGCGGGATGATGATGCCGTTCGTGCCAGTCACCGATTCCATCAGGATGGCGGCGATGGTCTCTGGCCCTTCGTAGCGAATGATCTCCTCCAGGTGGTTCAGGTAATCACGCGCGAACTCCTCTTCTGAAATGTCGGGATTTGTCCGATGAAAGGTGGAACGATAACGATACGGATCGAGAAAGTGGACAACGCCCGGCATCGTCCCAGGCTCCCACATCTGCCGGCGCGGGTCGCCTGTGGCGGCCATCGCGCCCATCGTCGCGCCGTGATACGAACGATAGCGCGTGAGTATCTTGAAGCGATTGGTGTAGCCGCGCGCCAGTTTGATGGCATTCTCGTTCGAGTCGGCCCCGCCGAGGGTGAAGAGAATCTTGCTAAGTTTGCCGCCGGGGGTCACATCCGCGACGGCTTTGCTCGCCAGCGCGCGGATTTTCGTCGTCATGCCCGGCGCGGCGTAGGGAAGTTCCGCGGCCTGCTCCTGCATGGCTTTGATGACGCGCGGGTCGCCATGCCCAATGTTGACGCACATCGTCATGGAGTTAAAGTCGAGGTAGCGCTTATCGTCAACATCCCAAAAATAAACGCCCTGGGCGCGCTTGATCGCGATCGGGTTCACTCGCGCCTGCGCCGACCAGGTGTAAAAAACATGCTCTTTGGAAAGAGGCAGGATTTCAGAATCGGGTAGATCAAACATGGCGTATCCTAAAAGTGAGATGATGGAATCGTATCATAATTTGCAGCGCTTTGGGCGACGTTGTGGTTGCCGCTGGGAGGTTTGGGAAAGAAACGTGCAGACTCGAACGGCTCCAACATTCGCTACCTCCGTTTTTGTCGAACAATAAAGGCGCTGTCCATCTGAACAGCGCCTTTATTCATTTACCAATTATCAATCTCCAATTACTGCGCATTACGCCACAGTAATGCCCTTATCCAGATACACATCCTGAATGGTGTTGAGCAATTTCACGCCCTCGGCCATTGGACGCTGGAAGGCCTTGCGGCCTGAGATGAGACCCTGTCCGCCCGCGCGCTTGTTGATGACGGCAGTCGCGGCGGCCTCGGCAAAGTCGTTTTCACCTGACGCCCCGCCGCTGTTGATGAGTCCGACGCGGCCCGCGTAGCAGTTCAGCGCCTGGTAGCGGCACAGGTCAATGGGATGGTCGCTGGTCAACTCGCTGTAGATGCGTTTGTCCAATTTGCCATAGGAGCTTCCACCCGAATTCAGGGCAATGAAGCCGCCGTTATTCTCGGCCAGTTTCTGCTTGATGATATCCGCTTCGATCGTAACGCCGATATGGTTGGCTTGACCGGTCAGGTCAGACGAGACGTGGTAATCCTTGTCCTTCTTGAATTCGGGATTACGCAGATAGCACCACAAGACGGTAGCCATGCCCAGCTCATGTGCGAGCGCGAAGGCCTGCGCGATCTCCACGATCTCGCGATGCGAATCGTCTGACCCGAAGTAGATGGTCGCGCCGACCGCGGCCGCGCCCATGTCGTAGGCCTGCTCGACTGTCCCGAAGAGAATTTGCTCGAAGCTGTTGGGATACGTCAGCAGTTCGTTGTGATTGATCTTCACGAGGAAGGGAATTTTGTGCGCGTACTTGCGCGACATCATCCCCAACACGCCGTAGGTCGAAGCGACCGCGTTGCATCCGCCTTCAATGGCGAGTTCCACGATCTTTTCGGGGTCGAAGTAATCGGGATTCTTGGCAAACGACGCGCCGCCCGAATGTTCGATACCCTGATCCACGGGCAGGATGGACATGTAGCCCGTCCCCGCGAGACGACCGTGGTTGTACATCCACGAGAGATTGCCCAGCACGCGGTTGTTGCGATCCGAGTGCGCGAAGACGCGGTCCACGAAATCGGGTCCCGCGAGTTGCAGGCGTTCCCTCGGGATTTTCGGTGAGTTGAATCCAAGCAGGGATTCGGCTTTATCCCCCAGCAGAGAGGCAATATTGGTGGTCATAACATTCTCCTTGAAGTGATTGGTTCAAATCTGCACGCGGATTGATGAGATATCACTTCATCTTGCAGAAGACAAAAAAATTCGCGCAATTCCGTGTAATCCGTGTAATCCGTGTACAAAGTTTTCAGGTTATTTCTTGATTATAACTCCGAAGTCAGGCTATAATGGATACAGCCCGCGCAACGCGGCGCGCTTTTTTCCGTATATGCAATCAAGGAGACACTAAAAATGAGCGACCTTTTCGAAAAAGTTACCAACGCCCAGGACGCGTTCAAAAAACTGGCAAGCAAGATTCCAGGATTCAGCGGCTACATCGAACGCCAGAACCGCCGCGCGGCCGATAAAATTCTGCGCGAGACCGTCGCCGCCCGCTACGAGGAACTTTACACTCGCGCCTCCACCTTGCAGGCCGACCTTGTGGCAAACGGCATGTTGACCTTCGTGGACGACATGGAGAAAGCGGTCATCAAGTTCCGCACCTTCATTGACAAGATCGGCATGGCCTCCTATGGCGCTTCGGGACTCTTCGACGCCGTCAAGATCAACGAAGAGGAACTCGCCAAACTCTACGCCTTCGACAACGCCTTCTTCGATCTCGCCGACCAGACGCGGGCCGCGCTCGACAATGTGGAAGCCACCCTCGCCGACGAAGAAGCCCTGCCCGCCGCCATCCGCAACCTGACCACGCTGGCGCGCCAGGCCGTGGAAACCTTCGAACGCCGCGGCGAAGTTTTCACAAGCTAAACTTTGTGGTGCGGGATGGCATCCCGCATCGCGCCCCACAAAAACACCATTTACCCCAGGGCGAAATTTCGCCCTGGGGTAATCCATTTAAGCCGCGCCGTGTTAGAATCAATGCGAAAAGGAACTAAAAAATGTGGCGCGAATACTACACCGTTTCATCTATTGACCAAGCCATTCGCCTGCTCGCGGAAAAAGGGGGACGCGCTCGCATTGTGGCAGGCGCAACCGACCTGATGCTCGAACTCGAACGCGGCGTCCGCCCCAACGTGGACACGCTCATAGACATCAGCCGCGTCACCAACCTCGACCGCATCCACCTCGACGAGGACGACGTCATCCATCTCGGCCCGCTCGCCACGCACAACGACGCGGCCGCCAGCGAACTCATCCGCGCGCGCGCCTACCCATTAGCGCGCGCCTCGTGGGAAGTGGGCGCGCCGCAGATCCGCAACCGCGCCACCGTGGCGGGCAACCTCATCACCGCCTCGCCCGCCAACGACACCATCACCCCGCTCATGGCGCTGGGCGCGTCGGTGACTCTGCTCTCCACGCGCGGCGAGCGGACGATTCCCCTCGGCGAGTTTTACACGGGCGTCCGCAAAACCGTGATGCAGACCGACGAACTGCTCGTGGACATCTCCTTCCCCGCCATGACGACCTCCCAGCGCGGGACGTTTATCAAGATGGCATTGCGCCGCGCCCAGGCCATCTCCGTCGTCAACGCGGCGGTCATTCTCGACGTTCGGGCGGGCGCGGCCTCGTCGGCGAGGATCACGCTCGGAGCTGTCGCGCCCACCATCATCCACGCGCGGGAAGCGGAATCCTATCTCGAAGGGAAAGAACTCACAGACGAAGTCATCTTTGAGGCGGCGCGTCTCGCGATGGAGGCGAGTCGTCCCATTGACGATATTCGCGCGTCGGCCGCGTATCGCCGCGAGATGGTGAGGGTCAGCGTGTTGCGCGGGCTGCGCGCGATCCGCGATGGACGCGAACGCGAGGGGATGCCTGAGAAGCCAGTTTTGTTGATAGGCAAGGCGTCGAAGGTCGAGGGTCGAAAGTCGGAATTTCCAGACGAGGCGATTGAGACAACTGTCAATGGAAAAAAGATGGCCTTCAAGAGCGGACACGAAAAGAATCTGTTGCGCTTGTTGCGCGATGAAGGGATGTTGATCGGCACGAAGGAAGGATGCGCCGAGGGCGAGTGTGGCGCTTGCACGGTGTTTTTAGATGGCAAGGCGGTAATGGCGTGTCTCGTCCCTGCGCCGCGTGCGCACGGAGCAGAGATTGTTACGGTTGAAGGGTTGGCGGACCATACCCCCCTCCGTCTCCCCCCATTTTCGGAGAAAATGGGGGGAGAGAAAGAGGGGGGTAGACTTCATCCCGTGCAAGACGCGTTTATTCAAGGCGGTTCCGTCCAATGTGGTTATTGCACGCCGGGCTTTTTGATGTCGAGCGCGATGTTACTGGAGGAACGTCCGCATCCGACGCGCTCGGAGATCGAAGAAGCGCTGACGGGGAATCTGTGCCGATGCACGGGTTATTACAAGATCGTGCAGGCGATTGAGTCTGCGAGTGAAACAACCCAAGAGAGGTGATTTATGTCAAAGCATCGTTCGTTTGAAAAGCAGGCGAAACCGCGTAGAAAAGACCCGCACCCCGTTTGGCGGGGAATCGGCTGTTTATCCATGCTGATCATTCCCGCCATCTCGTTTGGCATTAGCACGATCCTCGTTCAGATGGCGCCTTCGATGGGTGTGTATCTTCCGCCCGAATTGCTCGGACGCCCTGTGATGCCTGAATTGTTATTCAAAGTGCCTGGACTGATCGGTTTGTTGAATTGGATTCAGAGGCAGAACAATCTTTACGCCATCCTGATTATCACGTTCGCTGTGGTGGTGGTGTTGGCTGGCATCATTGCAGTGGGATACGCGCTCGCGTATCGCATTATGGGTCCGCCGCGCTACACAGGCTACGACGCGCCGCCACCGAGAATCAAAGTTAAGAAATACAAGCGATAAAACGCTACCGTACAGCTACGAGTAGTTTCGTCACTGCGAGGAGGGCGCTTTTCCCGACGAAGCAGTCCCCGCCACGAGAGGAGATTGCTTCGGGAAGATCACCCTCGCAATGACGGATATACGGTAGAGAAAGCGATAAAACCATGTCTCAAAATTCCATCGGTAAATCATCCCCGCGCGTGGATGCGCGCGACAAAGTGACGGGGGCGACGCAATTCTCTGGCGACCTCTCGATGCCAGGCATGTTGCACATGAAGATGCTGTTCGCGGAACGTCCGCATGCGCGCGTGAAGAGCGTGGACACCCGCGCTGCAGAAGCGCTGGCGGGCGTGGCGGGCGTCTTCACGTCGAAGGATGTGCCTGTCAACGAGTATGGATTGCAATGGCAGGATCAACCCGTCTTATGTGGTCCAAGCCCCAAACCGCCACAGGGAGTCGAGACGGACGTTGTCCGCTTCGAGGGCGATCAGATCGCGGCGGTCGTCGCCGAGACGGAGGAGATCGCGGCGGAAGCGGTGAAGTTGATCCGCGTCGAATATGAAGACCTGCCCGCGGCGTTCGATGCGCGCGACGCGATGAAACCAGGCGCGCCGCAACTGCATCCCGAGCGCGGCGATTCAAATATCTGCGTCCATTACAAGATTCGCAAAGGCGAAGTGGATTTCAGCAAAGCGGACGTTGTGGTGGAGGGCGAATATCAGACTCCCTGGCAGGAACATGCCTTCCTCCAACCCGAAGCGGGATTGGCTTACATTGACGAAGAGGGCCGTGTCACCGTGAAGGCGGGCGGACAATGGACTCACACCGACGTGCGCGAGATCGCGCATTGCCTTGCGCTGCCCGAGGAGAAGGTGCGTGTCATCTATCCTGCCATTGGCGGCGCGTTCGGCGGACGCGAAGATATGTCGGTGCAGATCGTGATCGCGCTGGCGGCGTGGAAGTTGGGAAAGCCCGTCCGCATCATCTGGACGCGGCGCGAATCCATCATCGGTCACGGCAAGCGGCATCCGACCTATCTCAAGGCGAAATGGGGCGCGACCAAAGAGGGCAAACTCGTCGGCGCGGAGATCGAGTTGATCGGCGATGGCGGCGCGTACATGTACACCACCAACAAAGTGTTGGGCAATTCGGCCATCACCTGCACGGGGCCATATTTCATCCCGAATTTAAAAGCGGACGTGTACGGCGTCTACACCAACAACGTGCCGGGCGCGGCCTTCCGCGGCTTCGGCGCTCCGCAAGCGCTGTACATGGCCGAACTGCAAATGGACAAACTCGCCGAAAAACTCGGCATGGATCCCGTGGAGTTCCGCCTTAAGAACGCGCTCAAAGATGGCGACACGCTCGGGGTGGGCACGCCCGCGCCAGGTCCGGTGACAGCCGCGAAGGTCATGGAAGAAGCGGCGAAGAAATTCGGGTGGGAGAAAAATCTGGAGCGTAAAACGCAAAACGTAAATCTTGTCCGCGGGCGAGGGTTCGCGGCGGGATTTAAAAATGTCGGATTCAGTTTTGGCTATCAGGAAAATTGCTGGGCCAAAGTGGAAATTCATGGCAACGGCAAAATCGAAAAAGTGATCGTGCATCACGCAGGCGCGGAGGTCGGCCAGGGGACGCACACCGTGATGGCGCAAATGGCCGCGCAGGCCGTGGGCGTAAGCGCAGACCGAGTGGAGATGCGAACGTCGGACACGGCGACCACGCAGAATTCGGGTTCGGTTTCGGCCTCGCGCATGACCTTCATGGCTGGCAACGCCATCAAGGGCGCGGCGGAGGCGGCGTTGAAAAAATGGGAGGCTGAGGAGCGGCCCGCCATCGCCGAGTTTAAATATCTCGCGCCGAAGACGACTCCGTTTGAAAAAGAGACGGGCCACGCCACGCCCAACTTTGCCTACGCTTATTCCGCGCAAGCCGTGGAAGTGGAAGTGGACACCGAAACGGGACAGGTGCGCGTACTGCGCGTCGTCGCGGCAGACGATGTGGGCAAGGCCATCAATCCTTCGCTGGTGGAGGGACAGATCGAGGGCGCGGTGGTGCAGGCGCAGGGATATGCGCTGATGGAAGATTTGAAAGTGAAAAACGGGCGCATTCTTGCAAACCAGTTCAGCACGTATCTGATTCCGACGATTCTCGACATCCCCGAAAAAGTGGAATCGGTGATCGTGGAAGTGCCCGATCCGAACGGACCGTGGGGCGCGCGCGGCCTGGGCGAACTGCCCTTCCTGCCAACCGCGGCGGCCATCTCGTCTGCCGTCCACGATGCGACGGGAGTCTGGTTCGATGATTTTCCGCTGACGCCTGAACGCGTCTTGCGCGGACTGGGAAAAATTCGGGGCGATTGAAATCGCGCCAACGCCTGCGAAGTCCACCTTCGTGGACTATTTCGCCCCAGCCGACGCAGGTCGGCTTCGCAAATGTTGCGGCGACTTGAATCGCCAAGCCCTATGCCCTTCCCCTATCTCACCGAAACCGAAGACCTGACCGACTCCGTCCGCGCCAAAGCGGGCGGATCGTTCATTCGTCTCACAGATGGAACTTGCCATTACGAACTTTTCTCCCCTTCCCTTGCAGGGAAGGGGCCGGGGGTTAGGTCGGTCGTCCTCATCCACGGCTTCTCCGTCCCCTACTTCATCTGGGACCCGACCTATGACTTCCTGACTCAATCTGGCCACCGCGTCCTGCGCTTTGACCTGTTCGGGCGCGGCCATTCGGGCAGGCCGCGTGTCCGCTACGACATTCATCTGTTCGTGCGCCAACTCAAAGATTTGCTCGACGCGCTGAACATCGCCGAACCGATCCATCTTGTGGGGCTTTCGATGGGAGGAGCCGTCAGCGCCGCGTTTGTGGACAAGTATCCCGAGCGCGTCAAAACTCACATCCTGGTTGACCCCGCGGGCGCGAAACCGATCGAACTTTCCCCGATTCTTAAACTCGCCAAATTCCCCATCCTGCCAGACATTCTCTTCGGCCTCGCGGGAGACGACAGCCTGCTCAAAGGCATCGCGTCCGATTTCTTCGACCCGAACCTGGTGGCTCATTTCACCGCGCGCTACAAACCGCAGATGAAGATCAAAGGCTTCAAGCGCTCCATCCTGTCCACGATTCGCAATGGGATGCTGGAAAGCTTCCTCAAAACCTACCAGCGCGTTGGACGTCTCGGCAAACCCACCCTGCTCTTCTGGGGACGAAACGACAACACCGTCCCATTCGCGCACAATGAAATTCTCCGCGCGGCCATTCCGCACGCGCAATTCCACGTTATCGAAAACAGCGGACACATCCCCCACTACGAAAAGCCCGCAGAGTTCAACCCCATCCTGCAAGATTTCCTCGCCGCCAACCCATAACTCCCCTCCTTCCTTCTGCTTTCAGCCTTCCGCTTACTGCTCTCTCCTTTCTGTGTTTTAATATCTCCCATGAACACCTTCTACAACCTCATAAAATCTTACCGCTACCGCATCGCCATCTTCTTTCTTCTGGCGGGCGCGAGCATCCTGTCGATTGCGCTTTATCGCTTTCGAGGGTATTGGTACGAAGAAGACGGTTTCCGATTCCTGGAATGGAATCTCTTCCTCGCCTGGATTCCCATCATCGCCGCGTACACAGCCTGGGTCTTCTCGCTGGGACGGAAATGGCTCTATATCGTCATCCCATTCATCGCCCTCGTCTGGATCATCTTCCTGCCCAACGCGCCTTACATCATCACCGACTTTAAACATCTCACCGATCCGCGCGCCGACGTCCCAATCTGGTTCGATGTGATGATGCTGATGTGGTTTTCGTGGACAGGCATGCTCCTCGGCGTGGTCTCGCTTTATCTGATGCAAGATATCGTCCACAAAGAGTTCGGGCGCTGGGTCAGTTGGATCATGGTCTTGATCGTCTCCGCGCTGAGCGGACTGGGCGTCTACATCGGCCGCTTCATCCGTTGGAACTCGTGGGACATCTTCACCAATCCGCTCGACATCGTCAACCAATTCGTCGTCGGTGCGCAAGACCCCAGTCTGCGCTCCATCGCCTTCACTATCATCTTCGCGGGCTTCTTCCTCTTTGTCTACATCACGCTCTATGCCTTCGGACATCTCCTGCTTGAGCCTGCGACGACAAAATGAACGAACGCATCCTCATCCGTGGCGGCGGCGACCTGGCCAGCGGCGTCGCGCTTCGCCTCCAGCACGCGGGATTTCGCGTCGTCATCGCCGAGTTGCCGCGTCCACTGGCGGTGCGGCGTCTCGTCTCGTTTTCGGAAGCGGTGTACGAGGGCCAAATCACCGTCGAAGACGTGTCCGCCCGCCTCGTCAAGGAAGATCAAATCGAGGCGACTCTCGCACGCGGAGCAATCCCCGTCCTGATCGACCCAGACGCGAACATCCTCTTGCGTTTTACGCTTTACACTGTTATCGACGCCCGCCTCATCAAATCTCATCCCCAGCCTCTCCCCGCCCCCGTCCCGCTCCACATTGGACTTGGGCCGGGATTCTCTGCCCCGCGCGATTGCCACGCGGTGATCGAAACCCGCCGCGGC
Source organism: Chloroflexota bacterium (assembly GCA_016234485.1). Lineage (GTDB taxonomy): Bacteria > Chloroflexota > Anaerolineae > Anaerolineales > Villigracilaceae > Denitrolinea. The sequence goes on along the minus strand of JACRBL010000062.1, from coordinate 57,414 downwards.
CACACGCTCGGACGCGTCATCTGGCAGGGACAGTCCGCGCCCGATAGCGGCCAGCCCGAAGGCGATCCGCGCCGCGTCTTACGGGCGAGCGAGGATGGCATTCTCATTACCCACGCTCAAATCGGCGACCATCTCGAAGCAGGTCAACTCATTGCCGAGATTCAATCGAATATCGAATATCGAATATCGAATATCGTCAGCCCCTTCAAAGGCACGTTGCGTGGACTGCTCCGCGACGGCATGGACGTGACCCGCGGCCTTAAACTCGGCGACGTGGACGCCCGCGACGACCCAGCCCTGTGCCGCCTCGTCTCCGATAAAGCCCTCGCCATCGGCGGCGGCGTATTGGAAGCAATTTTGATGCATCTGCAAAGATAAATGCTATAATTAACACATGGCCCTCCCCGAACCCACTCCCCAACTCACACCCGAACAACTTGCGGCGAAAGCCGAAGCGGATAAACAGCAACGCGTCGCTATGACGTGGGGCATCGTCGGCATCGTGGCGATCCTTGCCCTACTCGCAACCGCTATTTTCTTCCTGCTCCGCCCGCAGACCGATATGGAGACCGTCAGCAAGATTCGCGACGTTTTCATTATCGTCATGGCGCTCGAATCCCTGTTGATCGGCGCGGCGTTGGTGGTGTTGATCGTGCAAGTTTCCAGCCTCGTCAACCTTCTGCAAAACGAAGTCAAACCCATCCTTCAGGCCACTACCGAAACCGTCAACAACCTGCGCGGCACGGCGGAATTTCTCGGTGAAAACGTTGTCGGCCCTGTCATCAAGCTCAACGGCTACCTGGCGGGTTTGCAACGTGTGATAGAATTGATGGGACTAAAACGAAAATAATCAAAATCAACAAAGGAGTCAACCATGTCTGATCGAGATGAATTTGGAGCCTTCCTCGTCGGCTTTATCGTCGGCGGCCTGACCGGAGCGGTCGTATCCCTGCTGTTCGCCCCGCAATCGGGCGAAGAAACCCGCGCCCTCATCAAAGACAAGAGCATCGAACTGCGCGACAAAGCCTCCGTCACTGCGGAACAGGCCATCGCCAAAGCCGAAGCCGCCGCTGCCGAAGCCCGCGCCCGCGCCGATGAACTTGCCCACCAACTCAAAGCCAAGGGCGAAACCGTCGTTGGCGAAGTCAAGACCCGCGGCAAAACCGCCCTCGACGCCATTCGCAAGACCAAGAAGACCGAAGAAGAAGTGGCGATCTAAAACCGCCAGTCAACGAGATAAGGGTTTGACAATCGTCAAGCCCTTGTTTTTTGTTATGAACCTGCCCGCCCGCTTCCTCGCATTTTTCTTCCATCACCTTTACCACGGCTTCGCCTTTGCCTACGATTTCGTGGCGGCCGCCGTTTCTTTTGGTCATTGGATCGAGTGGACCCAAGCGACTCTCCCCTTCCTGCGCGGGACAAGCGTTCTCGAACTTGGTCACGGCCCTGGGCATTTACAACGCATCCTCCTCAACCGCGGGCTGGACGCGTTCGGCCTGGACGAATCCTCGCAGATGTCCCGCCTCGCCCACCGACGCATCCTCCAATCTGGCCACGCGCAAGTTAATCTAGCGCGTGGCATCGGGCAGACGCTCCCTTTCGCCGCGGAGAGTTTTGACTCCATCCTCGCCACTTTCCCCGCGCCCTATATCGCCGAAGCGCGGACCCTGTCCGAGGCGCGGCGCGTCCTCCGCCGCGGAGGCCGCCTCGTCGTCCTGATTGCCGCGTGGCCGAAGAGTCGCATCCTCCAATGGGTGTACCAAGTCACCAGTCAGAGTCCCGCCGAGGGCGTAGCCACCCTGAAAGAAAAAGCGACAGCCCTTCTCGCCCGCGCAGGATTTAAGGCAGATGCCCAGATCGTTGAAGTAAAATCAGCGTCGTTGTTGATGGTCGTTGCCGAAAAAACTTTGGAGTGAAAAATGGACACAGGCAATTTCTTCATCGCTCTAATGCTCGTGGTGATGATCGTCTTCGTGATATACGCCGTGACTCAAAGCAGGGCGCGCGATCAATGGATGGAGAGCGCAGCACAGCAACGCGGCGGCGAGTTTCGCAAGGGTAGTTTTTTCAAGTTGGGCGAACTGCTGATTCCATACAAAGACGAGGCGATCATCTTTCACATGGAACCTGGCAGTAAACATTCGTCGCCGAAGACAGTGGCGATCGCGAACGTGAAAGCGCCGCTCATGCCAACCCTGCGACTCGTCCACAATGGGCTGTGGCAAAAAATGATGGAATCTTTCGGGCAGGAACGCGCGCAAACAGGCGACGAAGATTTCGATAATGAATGGGTCATCCGCTCTTCAGATAGTCTTGCGGCGCGCAAACTTGCCAGCCCAGACCTGAAAGCCAATTTATCCGACCGCATTTTTCGCAACCTGGATTTACGTCTCGAACCAAAACAAATGAAGATGGTCGCGCTCGCCATCCCATCGAACGAAGAACAATTCAACCTTTTTATCGACACCGCCATATTGATCTTGAAAAAATTCATTTAGGAATAGGAAAAACCAAATGTTCAAAAAACTTCGTGAACCCGTAAATAGCCTCACCCATTGGGCAGGCGCGCTCCTGGCCATCGCGGGACTCATCGCCCTGCTCATCGTTGGATGGAGCGTCCCCGCGAAAATTATTTCGCTCCTCATCTATGGCATCAGCCTCATCGCCATGTTCTCCGCGAGCGCCACCTACCACATGGTGCACGCCAAAGAAAAAGTTTTGCTCATCCTGCGGAAAATTGACCACGCCGCGATCTACCTTTTAATCGCGGGAACCTACACCCCGTTTTGCGTGAACGCCTTCGAAGGATTTTGGAAATGGGGCATGTTGAGCATCATCTGGTCGCTGGCCGCGATCGGCATCGTCATCAAAGTTTTTTACATCAAAGCGCCGCGCTGGTTAAACGCGGGCATCTACGTGGTGATGGGTTGGCTGTGCGTGGGCGCGGCAGGCCAAATGCTCACCACGCTTCCCGCCTGGGTCTTCGCCTGGCTGTTGGCGGGCGGCATCATCTACACCCTCGGCGCGGTGGTTTACATCACAAAATTATTCAACTTCTGGCCTGGCGTGTTTGGCTTCCACGAAGTCTGGCACATTTTCGTTTTGCTGGCCGCGGCCGCGCATTTCGTGGCTGTGATGGGCGTGGCGATTTAAAATATGCGACCGCTCGAAATTTTATTGGCTCTCCTGCTCGCGGCAATTCTGCTCGCGCCCTTCTTCAAGCGGCGCGCCAAATTTCTTCCGCCGCTCGCAATCATCGTCAACATTTTACATCTCTGGCTCGAAGGCTATCGCTGGCAAATGATTCCGCTTTATGGGATAGCCGCCGCGCTGGCCCTCGCGAGCCTTCCATCCCTCCTCAAATCGGACGCTGCCTCTGAACGTCCGCGCGGCTGGAGGGCGGCCGCCTCTTTCCTGACGTTGGGGCTGGTCGCGGCTTCGGCGGCGTTACCTGCGCTTTTGCCTGTTCCGCGCATCGCCACGCCGACGGGCAAGTTTCAAGTGGGGACTCAATCCTTCGTTCTCACCGACGCGTCTCGCCGCGAACTTTATTCGGGACGCGATGAACCGCGCAAGTTTATGATCCAAGTCTGGTATCCCGCCGCGCCGCGCAAAGACGATGTCCGCGCTCCGTGGGTCAACAACGCAGACGCGTTCGCGCGCACCATCGCGGTCTACTTCAATTTTCCCGAATTCTTCCTCAATCATCTCACCCTCGCAAAATCGCCCGCCCATCAAGACGCGCCTGTGGACGTCAGCGCGCAACCTTATCCCGTCATTGTCTTCTCGCATGGCTGGAACGGGTTTGCCGCGCAAAGCACGGCGCAAATGGTGGAACTCGCCAGCCACGGCTTTTTTGTGATCAGCATGCAACACACCTACGGCGCGATGGTCACGATCTTCCCCGATGGCGAGGTCGCGCCCAACAATCCCGACGCGTTGCCCGAAGAAATACCCGACCCCTCCTACACCGACGCGGCGCGCCTGCTCGTGAATCAATGGTCGGGCGACATCGCCTTCGCGCTCGATTTCGCCGCCGCGCAGAGCGACGACGCGTCCAGCCCCTTCCTCGGCGCGGACTTGACGCGCATCGGCTTGTTCGGTCACTCCACGGGCGGCGGCGCGGTCATCCAATTCTGCGGCGTGGACTCGCGCTGTCTCGTTGGCATGGCCGAAGACCCGTTTATGACGCCCGTCTCGCAGGAAGTGCAGGAGCGCGGGCTGAGCCAGTCATTTCTATTTATGTTTAGTCAGGAGTGGCGCGACATCACCGACAGCAAGAACAACCGTCTCTTCAACGCGTTCCTGCCCAAAGTCGCAAACTCCATCGGCGTGACCAGGATCGTCGGGACGCGTCACTACGACTTTACCGACCTGCCCTTACTCAGTCCGCTCGCGCCGCAATTAAAATTGAAAGGCCCGATCAACGGCGCGCGCGTGGTCGAGATACTCAATGATTATTTGGTGGCATTCTTCGAGCAGGAACTCTACGGGATTCCCTCTCCCCTGCCCTTCGACAATTCAGACGACTATCCCGAACTTCGCTGGGAAACTCAGTAGGTCTGAATAACATTCCGCCTACAATAAAAAAACGCGCAGGATTTCTCCTGCGCGTTTCTCTTTTTCTACTTACGAACCAGCGCTGGTTCCAACTTGCGTCGCCGCGGCAACTGCACGGGGACAGGCATCATGCGCATCTCCAGGCGTTGAATCCCAGACCGGAAAATGCGATCGAGGAAACCTTCCACGCCGCCTGGATCTTCCTGCATCATGTAATCGCCAGAGGTGAAGTCCTCCTCCATGTTGAGCAGGCATGGGTTGGAGTTCATCTCGAGCATGAAAAGGTTGCCGTCTTTGTCCATGCGGAGATCGGCGCGGCCATAGCCAACGCCGCCCATCGCCACAAACATTTTCCTGACCATGGTTTTGATGCGGCGCGCCAGGGCAGGTTCAGTGACAAATTCCAAATCCATATCCACCGAGGCTTCGGCATCGAACTTCATCGCCCAATGCTTGAAGGTTTCGCCTTGCTGAAAGATAATCTCCACGGGTTGATACACGTACGGCTCGTCGAGATTGTCGGGATTATCCGCGACGAGACAGGTGAACTCGCGTCCTTCGATGAACTCTTCGATGCGTGCGCTGCCATACTGCGAAGCCATCTTCTCGAATTGAACGCGCAACTGCTTCGCGTTTTCCACGCGACTATCGCGCGTCATACCCGCACTGGCATAACTATCGTGATGCTTGACAATCATCGGATAGCGGAAACCAGCGTCGCTGACTTTTGCGAGGATGTTCTCTCCATCCTTCACCAAAACGCCGCGTGCGAAACCGATTCCTTTTTTATCGGCCAGCGCCTGCATACTCTCGCGCGTTGGCGCGTAGAATTGACTATCGGATCCTGTGAACGGCAGGTTCAGCGCTTCGAGCGCGTAGATCACGTCTATGCCTGGACGGCCAATCTCATCTTCGGCGGCGTCGCAAAGGTTAAGATACACATCGTACGTTTCGCGCATCGCAATCTCGCGAATGAAATCGTACGCGGGAAGTTTTACGTTGTATAGTTTCCATTCGTGGTTTTTCAAATGGATTTCGGGAGAATAATTCCCGAACGCTTCGTCAGACAAAACACAAACTCTCATTGGACCTCAATATGAATCGAAATTATTTTTTTACTCTTTGTATTATTCCACAATTCTTTGCGATGACAATGCTTTTTGACTATCAATTACCTTAAAATTTTACATTGAATGATTCACATGGATTCAATTTAAAATATTTTCTTCGTCGGTTTTGTAAAAAAAATCCCGCGTACGCGGGATTTTTTCTTTGACAATCTGATGAACGCATTCATCCATTCGCTTCACGCGCACAAAAAGTTTGCAGAGCGAATTGAAACGCATCGCATCCTGCCTTACTCGAAAGTCGGAGACTTTTGAGTCCGCGCCTGAATCGCGCACATCAATTATGCGCTGATTTTTGGACGCGGCTTTTTTCAACCGATACACGCGGACGACGCGGCGCCACAATTGGAATCCGCATTTGGTGGCGTAGGATCGCGGAACGGAAGATGCGATCGAAGAATCCGCGATGGCCGTCGGGGTCGAATGTGATCGGAATATCCGCGGGACCCATATCTTCGAGACGATACAACAAGGCGCAATTTGGATTGATCTCCAGCGCGAACAATTCACCGTCAGCATCCATGCGGATGTCGGCGCGTCCATACCCCACGCCGCCGAGACCGATGAATAATTTTTTCGTCATGTCCTGAATCCGCGCGGACAACTCGGCATCCTTCACGCGTTTGATGAGCGCCAACTCCATCCACTTGGCGTCCGTGTGAAGGAAGGTTTCTCCCTGCGGGAAGACCACCATCCCTGGCGGGTACGCGAACGGAGACGCCAGATCTTCGGGGTTGTCCACCACGAGACAGGTGAATTCAGGGCCTTCGATGAACTCCTCCACGCGGGCGCCGCCGTAGAGTTCCAGCATTCGCTCGGCCTGGACGCGCAACTGCTGGGGCGTTTCCACGCGCGACTCGCGCGTCATGCCCGCGCTGCCGTAGCTATTCGGATGTTTGACCATCAAGGGATAGCGGAGTTTTCTGGCTTCGGAAAGATCGCGCAAAGATTTGACATGGAAACCGCGTGCGAATCCCACTCCCTGAATCTCCGCAACGGATTGCATCTGCTCGCGTGTCGGACTGTAGAATTGACTGTCCGCCCCTGTGAACGGCAGGTTCAAGCGCTCCAGCGCTTCCACCACGTCTAGGCCTGGGCGATCCTCGTCCAACGCGCCGTCGCACAGGTTGAAGTAAACGTCGTATTGTTTTCCGCTGGAAAGTTCGTGAAGAAAATCAAACGACGGTCTTTCGACATTGACCAACTCCCAATCGAGACCAGTAAAGTAATCGGGAATGATTGGCTCGAACGTTGGATCGTACAATACACATATTTTCATTCAATACTCCTTTCACGCGATCCATTCGATTCAATTTAATTCAATTATTCATGGAATCAAATTGAATTGCAATATTTTTGAGTTTGCAATTGTCTTAAAACATTGACGCGCATAAAAACGATTCGAATACATGAATGTTAAAATTTAAGATTTCCCCCAAGCGATTAAACAAAAATATTCCCGCTTCATGTGCGGGAATATTTTTGTCACAACCCGAATCAAACTCTACTTATCGTCTGGCGCTTCGCGGACGATGTAAAGCGGACGTCCTTTGGCTTCATCATAAAGCCTGCCGATGTATTCGCCGAGAATGCCAAGCGAGATAAGTTGCACGCCACCCAGGAACAACACGGAAACGAGCGTGGTGGTTTGTCCCTCAAAGAGATGCAAACCCGTCATACGCAGGATGGCGACGATTGGAATTGCAATGATTGCGATGCCCGCGGAGACGAATCCGAAATACGTGGCGACCTGCAACGGGAAATAGGAAAAGCCCGTAATGGCATTGAGCGCCAACTTAAACATTTTCTTGAATGGATATTTCGTCGTGCCAGCAACGCGGGCGGCGCGTTTGTATTCGACGCCGATCTGTTTGAAGCCCACCCAGGCGGACATGCCGCGCGGGAAGCGGTGGCGCTCTTTCATTTGTTTCAGCACGTCCACCACTTTGCGATCCATCAGGCGGAAGTCGCCTGTGTCCACGGGGATTTTCACGTCGGTAATCCAGTGGATCAGGCGATAGAAGATGGCGGCGGTGGTCTTCTTGAACCAGGTTTCGCCTTCGCGCTCAGAGCGGACAGCGTAAACCACCTCATATCCCTCGCGCCATTTATCGGCGAGTTGCAGGATCACTTCGGGCGGGTCTTGCAGGTCGGCGTCTATGATGACGATCGCGTCGCCGCGGGCGTAGTCCCAGCCAGCGGTGATGGCGACCTGGTGGCCAAAGTTGCGCGCAAAGATGACAGGGCGGACGCGCTTGTCGTTCTTGGCGAGTTCGCGGATCTTGTCGGTGGAGCCGTCGGTGGAGCCGTCGTCCACGAGGATGAGTTCCCAGAGCTGGCCGGAGGAGTCCATCACGTCGGAGACGCGGCGATAGAGGTTGGGCAGGTTTTCGATCTCGTTGTAGATGGGAGCGACGATGGAGTAGGTGATTTTCATGGGTATTAGGATTCATCCACACTGCGGGCGCGGGCGGGGAGATTCGGCTTGGGCGTGGATTCGGCCTCTGGCGGCGCGGCCCTCTCGAGGTCAGGGTGGGAGGCGGGGGGTTCGTCGTCGAACGCGGGGAGTCCCAGAAGTCTCGCATGGATGTAGCGTCCGATCACGCCAAGAGAAGCGAGGACGGGGACGACGATGAACGCGCCCAGGATGCCCGTGAAGATGACCGCCGCGATGATGGAGACGAAGACGATGCCCTCGTGCATATGAACGCTGCGCCCATAGATAAGCGGACGGAGCCAGATGTTTTTGATGTTGATGAGGACGACGTAGAGGCCCGCGACGATGAGCGCAAAGACAAGATTATTCTGGGGCATCCATGAATAGTTGGAACCTTCGAGCAACGCGACGATGAGCGCCAGCACGGTGGCCGCAAATGGACCGACATCGGGGATGAGGCTGAAGAGGCCCGCCAGAAAACCGAGCAAGATCGCGCCAGGCAGGCCGATGATACTCCAGATGATTCCAAAGACGATGGCAACAATGGTCATTAACGTTAATTGGCCGCGCAGGTAGCCCATCCACACGGCCTTAATTTCGCGATAGATGCGCCAGATATCGTGCTGGTAATCAGCGGGCGCGAGGCTGATGAACCAGTCGCGCAGTTTGTCCCAATCGGTCATGAAATAATAAACGCTGACAATGACCACCAAAAACCAGAGCGTGCCGCGCGAGGTGGTTTCGAGCAGGAGCAACGCGTCTTCAGGCAGGACTTCGAGGACAGTGGTAAGCGATTCGCGAAAATCGGGGATGATGGTGTTGAAGTGCAATTCCTGGTTGGCAATGATGACGGGTTGCGCGAGCAACACTTCCAATTCTTCCACCGTTCGCAAAAGATCGTTCGCCACCACCTGCACTTCGCGCGCCAGCGTGGGCGCGAGCGAAAGGGGGACGGCGATCATCAACGTCAGGCTGAAAAAAAAGACAATGCGCGAAGCCGCGCCCTGGCTCAGTTTGAAGCGGCGACGGAAGAGTTCCACGAACGGATAGAAAATATACGCCACCAAACCCGCCGTGATGAGCGGCGTGAAAATTTCGCGAATCTGCCAGCCGACAAAAACAATAAAAATTAAACCCAGCCCGCCCATAAAATAGCGGGCGTTGGAAGACCAATGATGGTTCATAAAATTTTCTTTAATGCCTCCAGGGTCGGTTCGATGATCGGCGCTTCGACGACGGCCTTCATCGCGGCGCGGACGTCTTTGAGTCCGCTGCCCGTATTCAACACGAGAACGGGATCGTCGCTTCGCACCACGCCCGCGCGGGCCGCGCGTACCAGACCAGCGTACGCGGTGGCCCCGGCCGGTTCGGCAAAGACGCCCATCCGTCCGAGTTGCGCGATGGACTGAATGATCTCATCGTCGGGGACGGTGATGTACGTCCCGCCTGTTTCCTGCGCGGCACGGACGGCGCGCACGCCGTCACGCGGCAAATCCACAGAGATACTATCGGCGATGGTTGTGGCCGAAACGGGCGTGATCGTTTCGGTTCCCAAATGAAAGGCGTTGCTGATGGCGGCTGATCCCTCGGCCTGTACGCCGATGATGCGCGGCATGTTGGGAATCCAACCGAGTTGGAGCAGGTCTTTAAATCCCTTGTGGATGCCCGAAATGATGTTGCCATCGCCCACCGAGACAAAAATGGAAAGCGGCGAATGATCGTCGAGATGGCTATCTTCTTTGTGCCAGTCGCGATGGGCTTCCATCCACCATTCCCAAATTTCAAAAGCGGCGGTCTTTTTGCCCTCCGCGGTAAATGGATTGTAGCCCGTGTTGCGGCAATACCAGCCAAACTCGTCCGCGGCTTTCACGGTGAGATCGAAGGCGTCGTCGTACGTCCCGTCCACGAGGATGACCTTCGCGCCGAAGACGAGCAGTTGCGCCACCTTCGCGGGCGGCGCGGACTTGGGCGCGAAGATGATGGCCTTCTGCCCGACGGCGGCGGCCATGCAGGCCAACGCTGCGCCCGCGTTGCCCGTGGACGCGGTGACCACCACCTCAGCCTGAATCTCCTGTGCGCGCGCCACCAAAATAGCGGAGGCGCGATCCTTGAACGAAGCGGACGGGTTGCGCGACTCGTCCTTGAGCCAGAGGTGTTTCAAGCCGAGTTCCGAAGCGAGACGCGGCAACTGAAAGACAGGCGTCCAGCCCGCGAAGTGGAGCGGAGTCGCCTCCCCTTTCGGGATGGACACAGGCAACAGCGGCTCGTAGCGCCACAACGAATGATCGCCGCGGCTGGCGAGGTCTTCGGGCTGGTATTTCTTCTTGATCTTTTTGATATCCAGCTCCACGTCCAAATTGCCCCCGTCGCGCGGACAGGTATACGTCACCTGACCGGGCAGGTATTCCGTCCCACACATCGAACAGCGATAGCCAATGAATTTTGACATGACTGCAATTTCCTTGGCCTGATTTTACCCGATATGAAGCCGTGTATAATTTCTCCATCTCAATCTCAACAAAAACCCATGCTCGGACAACTCACCATCCACCTCCGCCTCCCTGCCTGCTCCTCGCTCAAAGAAAAGCGCGGACGGCTCAAACCTCTGCTGGCGCGCCTGCACAAGGAATTCAACGTCTCCGTCGCGGAGATGGACTTGCAGGATAAATGGACAGAGTCCATCATCGCCTGCGCGCTGGTCAATTCCGACGCGGTCGTCGCGCGTCAATCCCTGCAAAGTGTGGCAAAATGGGTGGAAGCCAATTGGAGGGATGGCGATGTGATTGATCAAAAGATAGAAATCGTTTAAATGTTGGAAGGTTCGAAGGTTGGAATATCGAAACCTGCCAACTTACAAACATTCAAACGTTATAACGGAGATATTTATGGATTTAGGCCTCAAAAACAAGATTGCATTGGTCGCTGGCTCCTCACGCGGACTGGGATATGCCACCGCTCTCGCGCTCGCCCGCGAGGGATGCCGCGTCGTCGTCAACGGCCGCGACACGGATAAGGTCAAGGCGGCGGCGGAGCGGATCGGACGGGAGGCAGGCGCGTCCGTCCTCGGTCTCGCGGGGGACGTGAGCCAGGCCGAAGTCCCCGCGCAGTTGGTCGCGCAGACCGTCGAAGCGTTGGGCGGTCTTGATTTACTTGTCACCAATTCAAGCGGCCCCATGCCTGGCACGATGGAAACGCTCGATGAATCCGCCTGGCAAAAAGGCATCGAACTCTCGTTCATGTCGCACCTCCGACTCATCAAAGCCGCATTGCCACACTTGAAAAAATCGCAGGCCGCCAGTGTGTTGGCGGTCACGTCTTATTCGGTCAAACAGCCGATCCCCAACTTGCTCATTTCCAACAGCGTGCGCGCAGCCACCGTCGGCATGATGAAAACGCTCGCGATGGAACTCGGCAAGGACGGAATCCGTTTCAATTCCATCCTGCCTGGTTGGACAGTGACCGAGCGCGTGGAAGAACTGCTGGCCTTCCGCGCCAAGAACAACAACACCACCGTCGAACAGGAAGCGGCCAAGATCGTCGCGGAAATTCCGCTGGGACGCATGGGCAGGCCCGAAGAGTTCGGCGCCGCGGCCGCGTTCTTGCTCTCGCCCGTCGCGTCATATGTCCACGGCGTCGCGTTGCCCGTAGACGGCGGCATCATCAAAGGGACGTTTTAATTTCGATTTCTAAATTACAATCTGCCGTTCCAAATTAGATCACTTGCATAAACGGCAATGTTTGAACGCCCAGCAGTGCAACTGCTGGGCAAACAATAAGAGATTTTTACAAGAATTCAATTGGAGACTCCCATGACTGAAAACAAATGCCTTAACTGCAACAAGACCGACGAACAGACTCCCCTATTGAGCCTGACCTTCAAAGGCGAAGCGCAGCACATCTGCGCGCAATGCCTGCCGATTCTCATCCACAAGCCGCACATGCTCGTGGAGAAACTGCCAGGCTTCGTTCCGTCTGCAACGCCGCCGCACGAGCATTAGGAGTCGAAAGTCGAAGGTCAAACGTCAGGTGGTCGCATCCTTGACTTTCGACTTTTGACCTTTGACATGCAACCCATGAATAAACTCTCCCGCGTCAGCCGCAACTCGCTCATCATCGCGGCCTTCTTCCTCCTCGACAAGGTTCTCGCGTTCGTGCGCGCGGGTATCATCTCGCGGCAGTATTCCGATGAAGTCCACATGCTGGACACATTCAACGCCGCCAACAACCTGCCCGACGTTTTGTTCGCGCTCATTTCGGGCGGCGCTCTGGCGATGGCCTTCATCCCTCTGCTGACCGAGTACCTGACCACCAAAGACCGCGCCGCCGCCTGGGACTTGTTCTCGCGCGTCGCCAACGTGGCCTTCCTCGTCACGGGCGGATTCGCCATCCTCATCGCGATCTTCGCCCAGCCCATCGTAGACGCCAAACTCGGCATCGCGCCAGGTTTCGGCGCGGAGCAACGCGCCCTGCTGGCCGAACTGATGCGCCTCAACTTAATCGGGACGATCATCTTCTCCATCAGCGGGTTGGTGATGGCGAGTCTGCAAGCCAACCAGCATTTTGCCCTGCCCGCGCTCGCGCCCACCATGTACAACGTCGGGCAGATCATCGGGGCGATTTTCTTCGTCCCGCGCTGGGGCATCCACGGCTTGGTCTACGGCGTGATCCTCGGCGCGGCCATGCACCTGCTCATTCAGATTCCCGCGCTGTTCAAATTCGGCTTCCGCTGGACTCCCGCGCTGGACTTGCGCCATTCGGGACTCATCGAAGCGATCAAACTAATCATCCCGCGCCTGCTGACGATGGGCGGAATCCAGTTCATCGTGCTGGCGCGCGACAACCTTGCTTCGCGGCTCGACCAGGTGGGCGCGGTGACCTCGCTCACTTACGGCTGGATGATTATGCAAGTCCCCGAAACCATCCTCGGGACGGCCATCGCCACCGCCATGCTCCCCACCCTCTCGGAGTTCGCGGCGCGCGGGAATTGGACTGCATTCCGCGACACGGTCGAACGCGCCCTGCGCGTGCTGATCGCGCTCACCGTCCCGATCGCGGCGGTGATGGCCGCGGGCATCGCGCCGCTGGTGCGCGGCGTCTTCGGCTTCGACGAATCTATTTCCACGCTGGTGACATGGACGACGCGCGCCTACCTGCTCACGTTGACGGGCTTCACCATCCATGAAGTGGCGGCGCGTTCGTTCTACGCCCGAAAGGAACCGTTGTTCCCGCTCTACGCGGTGGTTCTGCGCCTCGTCATGTTCCTCGGGATCGGTATCGTCGGCGTGACGTTGTTCCGCGAGATCGGCGCGCCCGTCATCGCCTTCGCGGAGATCGCCTTGCTGATCGAAGCCATCATCCTCTTCAAGTGGCTGTCCAATCGGACGCACGAACCCATCCGCGTGGGTAGTTCGGTGATGCGCGGGCTGGCGGCCGCGCTCGTCGGAGGCGCGACCGCCTATGGTCTCGCGTGGGGCGTGCCTGGCGGGGCGATCGTCACCGCGCTGCTGGGAATGTCCGCGGGCGGAATCGTCGCGCTGGTTATCGTCTGGAAGGATGTCCGCCTGTTATTAAATTTGTGAAAGGCAAATGAGAAAATGGCACAGCCTTTGCGCCGCGCCGTCTCAACAGGATATAATTTCGCCCATGTCTGAACAAACCCTTGAACCCATGCAGGAGAGCCACCCCTCTCCCAAAAAGAAATTTCGCCCGAACTTTAAGAAGTTCTTCCTCGGCCTGCTGGCGCTGATTATTTTGATCGCGCTGGGCGGGCTGGGCGGTTATCAATCGGCCATCCAAACCCGCGTGGACACCGAAGCCACGGCCATTTCACAGCAAGTGACCGAGCAATACGCGCTGGCGCTGGTAGACATGGCCTCGGGCAATTACGGCCTGGCGCGCCAACGACTGGAATTTATCATCGAGAATAATCCGTCGTTCCCCGAAGCCCAGCAAAAACTGGCTGAGGTGATGGTGATGTCCAGCATCCCCACCGCCACCGTCACCCCCACAATCACTCCCACTATAGATTTGAGCGGCGTGGAGGAAATTTTTCAGCGCGCCAAACAATACATTGATATCAAAGACTGGCCGAATGCGCTGGCGAATCTCGATTCGCTCCGACGCAAAGACGCGAGTTACCGCGCCGCCGAAGTGGACGGTATGTATTATTTCGCGCTCCGCAATTACGGCTACGACCTAATCGTTAAGGAGGGCAACCTGGAAGGCGGCATGTATCAACTCGCGTTGGCCGAGCGACTTGGTCCGCTGGATAGCAGCGCGAACGGATTACGCGAGGGCGCGCGGCTCTACATCCTGGGCGCGAGTTTTTGGGACCTGGACTGGAAGAACACGGTCTTCTATTTCTCGCAGTTGTATCCCGCCTGGCCGCAATTGTGGGACGGGACGATGACCGCAAGCGAGCGCTTCCGCGTGGCTTCGATCCGTTACGGCGATGAACTCTTCGGGCAGGACGAATGGTGCGCGGCCTCGGAGCAATACAAAAACGCGCAGACTCTCGGCAATCTCGATCCTGTCACCGAAAAGAACGCGTATCACGCCTACCTGCAATGCAACGGGCCGATTGAAACCCTGCCACCCACTCCGTAACATATGGATTCTCCTCCCGTCTGGGCTGTGGCGCTGGTCTACTGGTTGCACATGCTGGCAACCGTGGCATGGATCGGCGGCATCGTGTCCATCTCCATCCTCGTTCTGCCTGCGGCGCACAAAGCGCTGAAGCCTGCCGACCTGCTGGCCTTCATCGAAGCCATACAAAAACGACTGGAACCATTGGCCTGGTTCAGCCTGACGCTATTGATCGCAACGGGCATGTTCCAGCTGAGCGTGAACCCGCACTACAACGGCTTCTTTGACACCAGTACGCAATGGTCGCTGGCGATCCTCATCAAGCACGGACTGGTGGCGGTGATGGTCGTCGTCAGCGCGGTGCAGACGTGGGAGGTGCTTCCCCAAATCCGCCGCGTGTTGATGCGCCGAGAAAAAGGCGCCAGCGAAGCAGAGATCGTCCAATTGCAAAAACGCGAAGAACGTCTCTTGCGGATGAATTTCATTTTATCGTTGCTGATTTTGGGAGCGACGGCATTGGCGAGAAGCGCATAGCGCTTGCGTATTTCGTAATGAAAAAACGAGACTCAAAGCGAGTCTCGTTTTTTTTTACGCAGTGCGCAACACGCAATACTTTTATAACTGAATCGTCTGCCGCGCAGGAACCCCCGTCAAATCATACGCCATCGCGCCCGAAATGCGGACAGGGGCGATCTCGCCGATCGCGAGTTTGCCTTCCACGAAAACGTAACCGTCAATCTCTGGCGCGTCGCGGTAGGAACGACCGACGGACAGGCCATTATCAAATCCTTCCACGAGGACGTCTAACATCCGGCCGACCTGCGCTTGATTCGACTGGAGCGAAATCCCCTGCTGAATTTCCATCAGCCGCGCGTAGCGCTCCTCCTTGACCTCGGGCGGGATCGGGTCGCCGAGCGGCTCCGAAGTCGTCCCAGGCTCGAACGAGAATTGGAACGCGCCCGCGCGGTCGAACTTCATCGCGCCGACAAATTCCTCCAACGCAGCGAACTCCTCCTCCGTCTCGCCGGGGTAGCCGACGATGAACGTGGTACGGATGTTGAGATTGGGAATCTTGGAGCGCATTTTATCGAGCGTTTTGTAAACCCAATCAATGTTCGAGGGACGTTTCATCCGATACAAGGTGGCGGGATGCGCGTGTTGCAGAGGCATATCGAGATACGGCAAAACCTGCGTTGATGAAGCCATCACGTCAATCAGGCGGTCGGTGACGTAGCCAGGATAGGCGTACATGATTCGCACCCAATCGAGATCGGGGACAGACTCGGACATTTTTTCCAGCAAAATCGCC
Source organism: Chloroflexota bacterium (assembly GCA_016234485.1). GTDB lineage: Bacteria > Chloroflexota > Anaerolineae > Anaerolineales > Villigracilaceae > Denitrolinea. The sequence goes on along the minus strand of JACRBL010000062.1, from coordinate 41,396 downwards.
AGGCCGTCTTTCAATCCCAGATCGTGACCGTAATCGGTGGTGTCTTGCGCGATGAGATTCAATTCGCGCACGCCGCCGTCGCGCAGACGACGCGCCTCGTCCAAAATGGTTTCGAGAGGACGCGAGACCGCCGTCCCTTTGATGAGCGGGATGGCGCAAAACGCGCAAGGGCGGCGACACCCGTCCGCGATCTTGAGATAGGCCGAGGCCCCGTTGATCGTCGCGCGAACGGTATCCGCCTCATCGGTCCCAACGGTGGCGTCTTCGGGCAGATGATATAGCGGCTGGGGATGTTTGGTCTTGCGCAGTCCGCGCACCACCTGCACAATGTCCATCCAGCGACGCGTGCCGAGGATGCCGTCTATGCCTTTCACCTGGTCGGCCACTTCCGTGCCGTAACGCTGGGTGAGACATCCCGCCGCGATCAAAATCTGGTTGTCGCGTTTTGACTTCGCGAGTTTGCGAAGAGTCAAAATCGATTCCTTTTTGGCAGGGCCGATGAAGCCGCAGGTGTTGACGATCAACACGTCGGCGCGCGCGGCCTTATCCACGGGCTGGTAGCCATCGCGGATGAGCAATTGCGCCATCGAGTCTGAGTCGACGGTATTTTTGGAACAACCGAGGGAAATCAAGTGAAATGTGTTTTTTGTTTTTGTCATAATGAGGATACCTGTAAAAAATTTCTGTTTCGTCAGCAGTTCGATTTGCTTGGCAAATCGTACTGACGTGTCGTTGCTCAACTGCTCGCGAACCTTGAGCGCGCTTTGCGGTTAATGTAAATTATGGCGTCGGCGTTTGCGTGGGCGTGGCAGTATTCGTCGGCGTGGGCGTGATGGTGGGCGTGGGACCAACGGTGGGCGTGGGCGTGATGACGCCCTCGGCGCGATAGATGCGGATAATCACCTCGCCGTAGCCGCCCATCAGACCGAGGTCACGTTGATTGTAGGCCACGCGCAGCGCCGCGCCGTTGCCTGCCAGCACTTCGATCTCGGTGGCCGCATCAAACGGGTAAGCCGTGCCTGGGTTGACGCGGCCATCGAAGGCCACCTTCCCATCCACGATCACGCGCAGGAAGGTGCGCTCGAGCGCGATGATGTTGAGTTGCACCGTCACGCCCGCGGGAATGGTCGGCAGGCCGACAGGCGTGTCGAGCGGCGAGAGTGTGGCGGTTAAATTATCCAGGTCAACCAGTGCAAACGTGGATGTGCCAGTGACCGCCACGACCATGGGCGTTTCCAAAATTTCCGAAATCGAAGGCACGGTCGGTTCGGCGTTGGCGGCCTCGTTCATTTCAAACACGCGTTGCACGCCCCAAATCGAAAATGCGATCAGCGCCACCACCAGCAAGATGCCGAGCATATCCGCCGCGAGGAAACCGCGGATAGGCGGCAGGCTCGAAGGCGCGCCGGGCGCGGGACGTCCACGGGCGCCGGGCGGCAGGGGATGTCGCTCGCGATGACGCGCCTGCAACACGTCGGCGAATTCCAGCAACAGCGCGTCCACGTCCAAATCTAAAAACGCGGCGTAGTTGTTCAACATGCCGCGCGTCTGCACCGCCGAGGGCAGGCCGCCAAAATCGCCCTCCTCCAACGCGCGCAGATAATGAGCGCGCACGCGGATGTGACGTTCGATCTCCTCGCGCGTCAGGTTCAGCGCTTCGCGGCGCTCGCGCAACCGTGCGCCGAGTTCAGCAAAGCGCTCATCTGACAAGCGGATGGGATACGCGTCCGCGACGGGACTGGCCGACTCCTCCACAACCGCATCCACTTCCTCCCTCGCCTCTTCCTGGACTTCGGGCGGGCGCGGCCCTGAAACGCGTACTCCCAATCGCGCGGTAAATCGCGTCCACGCGCCGACGCGAGGCTCTTCGGCCTCAGCGGGGACTTCGGAATTCGGTTGTGTGGCTTCGAGTGCGGAAGGAGTTGGTTCACCCTGCGGGTACTCCGCGGACGCGGCGACAGGCGCTTCGGCTACTTCGTCTTCAGCGAAACTTTTTTTTTATCGTCGACCTTCTTCGCACGAGCGCTTGTGGACTTGGCCTTGGGCTTGGCCGTTTTTTCGGCGGCGGGTTTGGGCTTCTTCGCGGGCGTCTTGCGGACGCGCGTAGTTTTGACGTCCGCTTCGGCGAGGGGTTCGGGTTGCGGTTCGATTACGGGCGCGGGCGCTTCCACGGCGGGTTCACCCTGCGGGTACTCCGCGGGCGCGGGGGTCGCGTCGGCTTCGGGGGCGGAGCGCCGAAGGAGGCGCGCCCAGAATGGACGGCGAACCGCTGTCCCTGAGGAAGATGCGGGCGGCTCTGCTTGCGGCGCGGCCGGCTCGGGCGTGGATAACGCGGGTTCGGGAGCGATCGGCTCGGGGGCCGCGTCCGCTGATTCCGCATTGCGAAGTTCGTCCATGGCGGCTTCAAGATCGAGGCCCAAATAGTCGGCGTAAAGTTTGAGGAAGCCGCGCGCCTGCGCGGCGGAGGACATGACGGAGTAGTTGTCTTCCTCCAAAGCCTGGAGGTAGTGCGGACGGACGCGCGTGATTTCAGAGGCTTTTTCGAGCGAAAGGCGACGGTCGGCGCGGATGCGTTTGAGGCGCTGGCCGATGGTTTCTTTGGGTTCGGGCATGGCAAAAGTTTACCACAATTAGAAACCCGATTTCTCAGCGAAATCGGGTTTCGTGGTTGCAAATTACTCGGCGGCGGCTTCGGCTGTGGGGGCTTCGGCGACGGGGGTCTCTTCGGCGGGAGTTTCGGCTTCGGCTTTGGCTTTCTTGCCTTTGGCCTTTTTCTTTTCCTCTTTGACCTCTTCTTCGGCAACTTCGCCTTCGCGGTGGACGACGAGTTTGACTTCAGGGACGAGGTCCATCGTCAGGCGCACGTGGGCGGGAAATTCGCCGATCTCGCGCACGGGTTGCATGTCAACCTGCTGGCGTTTGACTTCGAAGCGGATCTTTTCGGTGATAGCGGTGGCGACATCCTGCGGGGTGATCGAGCCGTAGAGTTTGCCCGTTTCGCCTGCTTTCACGACGAAGTCGAGTACGAGGCCGTTGATCTGATCGGAGATGCCTTTGAGTTCGCTGTTGAGCGAGGAGCGGCGAATCTCGGCCTGGCCTTTGATTCGTTCCACCTGTTTGAGCGCGCCTGCGGTGGCAAGCACGGCCAACCCTTGCGGGATGAGGAAGTTGCGGCCGTAGCCATCGGCGACCTTTTTCACGTCGCCCGCGCGGCCAAGTTTGTACACGTCCTTAATGAGCATGACTTTCATTTTGAATCAAGCCCTTTCTTTGGGAGATTTGCAGGTCGAAGGGTACCACGTCCTGCGGGGCGGGATTGTACCAGAGGAGGCCCGTCTTGCCAACTGCGCGTGGACGGTGTAAGATGAAGATATGGACAAATCACTCATCAACTGGCGTCGCGTGGCCGCGTTCATCGGCATTGCCCTGCTCACGCTGGCCGTGATCGAATTTAACAACCGTCTTGATGAATTGAATCATTTGACGGAGAAGGCCAACGAGGTGCGCGCCAACGCAACCCAGGCCGTGCAGACGCAGGCCGCGTTGCAGACCCAGGTGGCCTTTGCCACTTCCGACGCGGCCGTGGATCAATACGCGCGTGAGGATAATCGCATGGTCCAGGATGGCGATATCCCTGGCGCGCCGGTGGGCAACAGCCAGAATCAAATTGCTCCCACGCCCACGCCCGCGCCCATATCCACGCCGATGCCCTATTGGGAGGTTTGGTGGAATTTGTTCTTTGGAAAATAAATCCGGTAGTGGCCTATGAATAAGTGATGGGTTGCCTAAAAACTGGTATTTTTTCATTTCAACTTAACCGCTACCATCAATCCTTTTTGTGTCCATTCAAGGCCCAACACTTAAGACATGCCCATTAATCCAATGCCTTTTGCCCTGGCCCTCTTTGTCATCGCCGGCGTTACGGCAGAAATTGCAATTCTGTCTTTCCACCGACCACAGCAAACGGGGGCCAGGTCGTTTGGGTGGATGAATGTGGGCATGATGACCTGGAGTTTTTTCTACGCGCTGGAGCTACTTGCTTCTTCGTTTGCAACGAAACTCATTTTTGCAAAACTTCAATACATCGGCATTTCGCTCATCCCGTTCTTCTGGTTCGTCTTCGCGATGGAATTTAACGGGCGCAAAGATTGGCTGACCAGAACCAGAAGAGTCGCGCTTTTTATCATCCCTGCCGTCGCCATTGGGCTGGCCTTCACCAACGAATTCCATTTCCTAATATGGCAGGAAATCGCCATTGATCCACGCGAATATCCAAGCCTCTCGATCTCGGCTCACGGCTATGGTTTTTGGGTTCTTATTACATACACCTATTTGATGTTCCTTGGGGGAATGGCTCCTGTGTTTATTAATTTCTACCAATCGCCCGCCATCGTCCGAAAACAATTGAGATTGATGATTGTTGGCGCGCTCGCGCCGCTGGCGACCAATATCATTTACATTATTCGGCCCTGGGATTTGTGCGGCCTGGATTTTACGCCCTTCGGGTTTGCGATTTCGAGCGTGTTGACCTTTGTAGGGTTCTTTCGATTAAATTACTTCCGGCTGACTCCTGTGGCCTCCGCCACCGTTCTCGAAAACCTGCGGGACGCGGCGATCATCCTGGATGACAAGATGCGCGTGGTGGACTGCAACGCCACCGCGCGGGACTGGTGGCGGCTCGACAACACGTCCATCGGACGCGAAGCCCAAACTGTCCTACCCATCCTCGCGGCGCTCTGGGACAATTGGAGCGCGGGGCGCTTTTCCCAGCGCATTTCGCTGAAAGAAAACGGCGATGAGCGCTTTTTCGACGCCAGCCTACTGGAGTTATATGGCTCAACTAAATCCGTGACGGGCTGGGTGGCATTGATCCGCGATGTCACCCGCGAACAATCCCTGCTGAGTATCGAGCTTCGCTACGCCCGCCAGATGGAAATTCTCAACTCCATCACAAAAATTGCCCTGGAGGAAAAGGAATTCGATCAATTGCTCGATGCTCTTGCGGAGCATTTGGGCGAATTGCTAGACGCAGATGAATCATATATCACGCTTTGGGATGACGAAAAACAACAAACCATCCCCATGACTTCCGACTCGAAGATGCGCGAGGCCTATAAAAAATTGGTCGTTGAACAGGGAGAGATCACCCTGACGGCCTCCGTCCTGCGGGAGAAACGGATTCTGGCGGTGGAAGACGTACACAACACGCCTTACATGAGTCCGCGCATCGCGGCCCAATTCCCCACCAAATCCATGATGGCCCTGCCGCTGATCGCGGATGGACGCAAACTCGGCGCGGCGCTGATCGGCTTTAACCAGCCGCACGTTTTCAATGAACGCGAGGTGGCGCTCGGCGAACAGGCCGCCGCCCAACTGGCGCTGGCGCTCAACAAGGCGCAATTACTGGAAAAACTTTCGCGGCGCGTGGGGCAACTTTCCCTGCTACAACAAGTCAGCGAGCGCCTTGTAAAAAGCCTGGATGAAAAAGAGATATACCAAATCGCCATCCAGGCCATTGGCGATATTTTTGGCTACGACGAAACGGCCATCTCGCTCGCGACGGGCGACAACCAATTGGAATTGGTTGCCATCGGCGGATTAAAGGATTATGGCTTTGAAAGAGGCTTCCGCCAGGAAATCGGGCAAGGCATCATGGGACATGTGGCGAAAACCTCGAAGCCATATTACACGGCCAGCGTGGAACAAGACGACTTCTATTACCATCCGGAGGGACAAGGCGTTGGGGCCGCCCTCGGCGTCCCAATGCGTTATGAAGACAAATTGATCGGCGTGATTTACATTCAAAACGCGACGCCCAACTCGATCGTCGAGGCAGACATCCCCGTTCTCGAAACCCTGGCCAACCACCTTGCCTCCGCCCTACAGAATGCCCGTCTTTTCGCCGATGTCCGCGATCACCTGATCGCTGCAAATTCCCTGCAATTCATTTCCCAGATCATTACCTCCTCGCTCGATCTCGAAAAAATATTCTCCACCGTCGTGACGTTGTTGCAGGAAAACTACGGGTACAACCATGTCAGCATTTACCAACTCGAAGGCGATGTCTTGCGGCTGGGCGCGCAGGTGGGATGTCCGGCCGACCTCGCCATTCACGAGATCCGCATCACCAGCGGCGTGGCTGGGCGCGCCATCCGCACCCGCCAGATCCAATTCCTGCCAAATGTAAAAGACGACCCGTCTTTCCTGCGAGCATCGCATGAAGTTCAGAGCGAAATATGCGTACCGCTGGTGAAAGACAAGATCGTGCTTGGCGTGCTGAATGTCGAATCCACTGAATTACGCCCGCTCACCCAAAAAGACGTGGATCTGCTGGACGCGTTCGCGCGTCCCGTCGCGATGGCTGTGGATAACGCCCGCCTGCACGCCAGGGTGAAATCCCTCGCGCTCACCGACGGCTTGACTGGCTTAATCAATCGCCGCGCCTTCGATCAACATCTGGAAACCGAAATTGTGCGCGCGGCACGATACGCACAAACCATCTCGCTGATCATCCTTGACATCGACTCATTCAAGGTCTACAACGATCTTCACGGCCACCCCGCTGGAGACGAACGCCTCAAAGCCATCGCGGGCATCCTCGCGGAAAATGTGCGCCATCCCGACATTGCCGCGCGCTACGGCGGCGAGGAGTTTGCCGTCATCCTGCCCCATACCGATAAAACAGGCGCGCTCGTGATGGCCGAGCGCCTGCGCATTGCCGCCGCTTATCAATCGTCAGACAACATCCCGTCGCCCGGGCATCCCGTTGCGGGATATACCATCAGCCTGGGCGTAGCCACCTTTCCGCATGATGGAAAAACTTCCAAAGAACTATTGCTCGCCGCAGACAACGCGGAATTGCACGCCAAGCGATTGGGAAAGAACCAGACCAGCTCGGCAACAATGGCCGAGAAATCTCATCTATGAAATGGCTCCCCCTTTTTCCCGATACCACCAAAATCGTTGACGACGCGCTCGCGATCGCGGGATTTTCCCTCGCATCCCTCGCGGACGAATATGGGACTCCGCTCTACGTCTATGACCGCGCCACGCTCGACCATTCCGTTGCGGGCTACCGCGCCTCTCTCGCTTCGACCTACGGGGCGGCCGCGTCCATCACCTACGCGGGGAAGGCCTACCTGAGCAAAGCCCTCGCCCAGTGGACGCAATTCCACAACCTGTGGGTGGATTGCACGGGCGAAGGCGAGATCGCGATTGCCAAAGCGGGAGCCGTCCCGCGCGAACGGATTCTGTCGCACGGAGTCAACAAGTCACCCGCCGACTTGAAATCGGCGCTCCAATTCGCGGGAACCATCGTTGTGGATAATCTCGACGAACTCCGCCGCATCCAATTACCTATTACCAATTTCCAATCTCATCCCTCCCTCTGGCTTCGCCTTCTCCCTGGCCTGGCTGTGGAAACGCATCACACCCACACGCAGACGGGACAGCACGATTCCAAATTTGGGATGACACGCGAGGAGATCGTTGAAGCGGCGCGCTTTTGCAGGGAACACGGCCTGACGCTGAACGGAATCCACTTTCATCAAGGCTCCAACTTCCACGACCCTTCGCCATTAATCAAGGCGATTGAGTTGGGGTTGGACCTTGCGCGCGAAATCAACTTTGGCAATGAATGGCATTTCTCGCCAGGCGGCGGATGGGGCGTGGCCTACACCGAAGAACAACTCCCCCAGCCAAATATCGGAGACTATGTGCAGACCATCGCGGAGACTGTGACGAAGGGATGCCAGGCGCGAGGATTATCTCTCCCGCATCTTCATCTGGAGCCAGGTCGGAGTCTCGTGGCGCGGGCGGGTGTGGCGCTGTATCGCGTTGGCGCGCTGAAACGACGCGGGGATAAAACCTGGATTCTCGTGGACGGCGGGATGACAGACAACCCGCGTTACGCGCTGTACGGGGCGCGCTATGCCTGTGTCGCCGCGTCCGCTGTCAGTCGGGAGAGGAGCGGGAAGGCGTCCATCGCGGGGCCGTTCTGCGAGTCGGGGGACATCCTGATTGATGAGGTTTGGATGCCTGAGGTGGAAGTCGGGGAGACGATCGCGATTCCCGTCAGCGGGGCGTATCAGTTGAGCATGTCGTCTAATTACAACGGGGCGCGGCGTCCCGCAGTGGTATGGTTGGAGGAGGGACGCGCCCGTTTGATCCAGCGCCGCGAGACGACGGATGATCTTTTGCGCCGCGACGAGGGGCTGTAGATTTATTTCGCTTCGAGGGAGAAAAAGATTTCAAGGATGCGCGGGTCGAAATATTTTGCAGATTCAGATTGCATATATTCGAGGGCTTTTTCGCGCGGCCAGGCGGGACGATAGGGGCGGTCGGAGGTGATGGCATCCCATACGTCGGCGACGGCGAAGATGCGGGCGGCGAGAGGAATCTCTTCGCCTTTGAGTCCGCGCGGGTAGCCTGTCCCGTCCCATTTTTCGTGATGGCAGTAGGGAATATCGAGCGCGGGCCGCAGGAATGCGATGGGGTACAGCATATCGAATGCCAACTGAGTGTGTCGGTGCATCACCGCGGTTTCTTCGAGGGTGAGCGGGCCGCGCTTGAGAAGGATTTGGTCGGGAATGCCCATTTTGCCAATGTCGTGAAGAATGGCGCCGCGCTGAATTTGCACCAGATCTTCTGGCGTGATGCCCATGGCATGCGAGAGTTGCATGGTGAGGGCTGTGACGCGGCGGGTGTGGCCTTCGGTGAGTTCGTCGCGCAATTCGAGGGCGCGCGCCCAACCTGCCAGGGTGTTGTCGTAGGCGGCGGCAAGTTCCACGGCCTGGTGAAGCGTTTTCTCATAGAGGGAGGCGCGCTGGAGGGCGTTCCCTGCCATTTCGGCGATGGCGGTCAGCAGGCGGGTTTCGGTTTCGGTGAACGACCGTTTTTCGCGCAAGGCGACGTGAAGTACGCCAACGATGCTATCGTGTGCGCGCAGGGGCAAAGAGATACCGCTGTTCATATCCTGCAAGCGCTCGGCCTCGCTCAACACAAAAACGGGCAGAGGGTCTTCGTGCAGATGGTCGGCGCTGTAAACCTGCCCTGTGCGCGCCACGTAGCCGGTGATGCCTTCGTAAATGGTGTGTCGTACAATCTGTTTCTCGCTGAGTTGAATGAATGAATCGCTTTCGGCGGAATACCAGCCGCGCGAGACCAGGTCGCCGCTGGATTGTTCGAGCAGGAAAATGGATCCGTTGGCGGCCCGAGCGACCTTTGTGGCTTCGCGCAGGACGACGGGGGTCATCTCCGCGACAGTGGAGGCGGCGCGCAACGACGTGGAAACGGCCACCAGCGACTCCAATTCTTCGGCACGTTGACGCACGGCTTGCTCGGCGCGTTTGCGCTCGGTGATATCCTGAAGAATGACGGTAAAGTATTTTTTATCATTAACGACGCTTTGGGAAATATAGGCTTCCACGGGGAATTCTTCGCCATCGGAACGAAGGCCGTAAAGATGATCCAATATCCCATGCGTGCGATTGGGAATTCCTCCTTCAGCGTATTTCTGCGCATGGATATCGTGGACATTTCGGAATCGTTCAGGGATAAGTAAATCCACCGGTTGGCCCAATATCTGTGAGGCGGAATATCCAAATACTTTTTCCGCGGAAGGGTTAAATAGGACAATGCGCTGGCGCTCATCGGTGGTGACGATGGCGTTGATGGCCGTGTTGATGATGCCCTCCAGCCGCGATTCGCTTTCCTGCAAGGATTCCTCCGCCTGTTTGCGTTTTGATATATCGCGGTAGTTGATGACCACGCCGGCCACGTGCGGGTCATTTAACATGTTGTGGCCGGTCATTTCGTAATGTCCCCAGGTGCCGTCTTTGCGCTGGAGGCGATATTCGCGGCTGATGATGGCGCCGGGCGTTTGAATCCCTTCCTGAAAGGCTTGGATCAGGCCTGGCAGGTCGTCTGGGTGAATGTAACGGAACGCGCTTTGGCGCATGGTTTCATCGTAACTGTAACCCGTCAGGGATTCTTCCTTGTGAGTGAGGTAGGTGAAGTTTCCCTGCGCGTCCAGGATGGCCACCCCTTCGGCGGCGTTTTCGATCATGGCGCGGAAGTGCGCTTCGCTCTGCGTGAGGCGGTTGTAGAGGCTGGCATTGTCAATCGCGACCGCCACCTGGTCGGCAAGGGCGCGCGCAAGTTGGATTTCTTCCGGCTTGAAATTGCGTTGCGCGTCGAAGGAACACAATTCGGCCAATCCCAATGGGATATCGTGAATGCGTAACGGGAGCAGGAGGGCGACGGCGTAACCGTATCGGTTCAAGTAGGCGACTTCGGAGGGGTCGGCCTGCGGGTCGTCCGCGCGGACGATGATCGGGTTCCCGGTGAACATGACGCGCTCCGACACGGGGTATTCGGCCAGGCGGTAGAGAATCCCTTCATTGGAGGCGTAGTCCACCGTCCCGTCGCGCGAGTAGCGAGCCGAGGTGTGGATGGCGCGCAGGTCTGGATCGAGTTCCGAAAGGAAGCAATCATCCACATCCAATATGTCGGTCATCGAGGAGGCGGCTTGTTTTAGCACGTCTTTCAAATCCAGGCTGGACGACACGGCCTGCGCCAACGAGAGCATGGCCGCCAGCTCGGAGTGACTCTGACGCGTTTGGGCAAAGAGCTGGGCGTTTTCGATGATGTTGGAAGCCTGGGCGGCCAAGGTTTGAGCCAGGCGCATATCGGCCTGGGTAAATTCACGGCGTTGGCGGCTTTCCCAAATTTCCACTTCGCCCAGCAATTTGCCGTGTGAAAAAATCGGGACAAAGAGCATGGTCTGGATATCGTATTCCAGGAACTGGGCTTGTTCGCATTCAGAGATGCGCGGGTCGTCCCTATGCAGAACAAGGGTATTACCGGCAGACATGGCTTCTATGATGGTAGGGTAATCGCTGGCCTGGAACTTTGCGTCCATATCCGATTTTCGTTCAGCATCCACCGCGGCCGAAGTCCAATATTCGGCCAGCGTGGTCATGGTTCCCTCTTCCTGATTGATTGAGATCAGGTAACTGCTGGTGACGTTGAGCGCTTCGGCTGTGTGACGGGCGAGCATGTGCAATAACGCTGGGGGGTCGAGCAGGCTCGAGGCCATGTCTTGCAGGGCGGCATACAGGGCGCCAAGTTCGCGGGCTTTGGTATGCGTTTCCGCTTGCAGACGGATGCGATCGAGAGAAAGGGAAATTTCCCGGCCGATCTGTTCGGCGGAGGCAATCTCCATGTGGGCGATGGCGTGCCGCTGATTGTATGCAAGGAAAATTCCGCCCTGCGCCCGTTTCCCCACCATTAAGGGGATGCCCAGGATCGAACGGATGGAAAGCGCCTGCACGATGCGGGGGCTGATGCGCGCGTCGAATTCGGCATCTTCGGCAACCAGGGATTTTCCCTCCTCAAAAAGGATTTCGGTCATTCTGGTTTCATTTTCCGTGACTTCCATTTGAAGAAATAATTTTTCCAAATATCCGGATGCGGCCACGGGTTTCAGCGCTCCATCTACGTCATCCCACAAAACCACGTAACAGGCGGCGGCTTCAAAACCCTCGCGCATTTTCTCGGCGGCGCTCTGCAGGAGGAGTGATTGATCGGTGGTTTCCAACGCAAGGGAGGCGATGCCCGCCAGCAGGGTTTCGTGGCGAGATTGAAGCTCGATGCGGCGGTTCATTTCCATTTTTTCGAGCGCGTACGCCAGGTCGTCTGCCAGCTCGGTGAGAAGATCCACTTCCGTTTCGTCGAATTGGCCGCCCGGGGCGGCGTGAACCACATTCAACGAACCAAGTATTCCGCTTTCGCGAAGGAGAGGCAAAGCGATGGCAACGCGCAGAGGGTATTCGGTCACCAACGGGCAGGAGGAGCAATCGGACGGCGTTTCGATTCGAATCGGATGCCGCTGACGAAACGCCTCGGCCACGCAGGCAGGCCCGCCCGTCTGGTCGAGTCGCATCTCGAACGGTTCGGGGTTGACCTGCGCGCCGGCGCTGGCCGCCAGCCGCAGGGTGAGGCGATCGGCATCGAGCAGGCCGATCCATGCGAAGGAATAGCCGCGCCCTTCGATCAATGTTTCGCAAACCCGCTTCATTAATTTGACCCGATCGGCTTCGCGCACGATCAGTTGGTTGATCTGGCTGACGGTTCGCAACACGCGGCTGAGACGTTGTTCACGTCGCAGACTTTCGCGTGATTCTTCCAGACTACGCTCCAATACGCGCAACAGATAGGTGACGGAAGTCAGGGCGGTGACGCTTAACGCGAGGAAGACGATACCTCCGCTCAACCAGGCGGCGGGGTCAGCCGCGTTGGCCTGTAGCGCCAACGGAACCGTAATCGTTTCTGAGACCTGCAACCAGCCGATCACCACGTAGGTCAACAGGACGCCGCCCAATACGATCACGCTGGCGACCAGGTCAAACAGAATCGCCGCGAGGATGATCAGGGCAAAAAACAGGACGCGCCCGTCGCCGCTCAGGGCGGCATTGTACAGTCCGAGCGCGCCGAGGATATACAAAATAAAAAGAAACACGCCTGCGCGCACATCGTAAGGAATATTGCGCTTGAAGGTGATGAAACCCATTACGGCGGTCGCGACAATAAAAATGAAAATTAACACCGACGCCCGCAAGAGGGGGTTTTCATAATGCTCAGGCAAATTCTGATACGCATCCACTACATTGTTTATGCCCCCCACCATGGCAAACAACCAGATGATAAAAATCCCGCGCAACATCCCGTTCAAGACGCGCGACCGCCAATCCGTCAATTCTTCGGGAAGCGCATCCAACCCGTCGGGACGAGGCTCAAGCAGGCGCAGACGAAAGAGTCCCCAGGCGAAGGCCGCCAGGCCTGTCAGCGAGAGGGCGAAGGGAGTGAGGTCCACGCCTGGTATCCCAGGCAATGTGTAGAGATTAGACACCACATTCGCCATCCACGGGAAGATGACGCCCATAATGACGATCAATTCGCCGCCGACCATTTTCCCGCGTGCGCGCGCGAGATATTGCAGGAGCAGGAAACTTCCAAACAAGATCAAGCCATACGAGTAAGCGATATTGACCCAATAGAACAATCCCTTTACGGTGTCCCATTGGTAGAGAGAGCCTTCGACCAGTACGATCCTGGTTTCCTGAAAAAACAACGGTTGCAACCCGCTGGTGAGCAACAAGAGGAAGATCAAGATCGGCTCAAAAGCAAGGAGCAAAGTGAGACGGCGCGTCAACCAGTGACCGAGACCCGTAAAGCGCAGGGAAAAAGCCAGCCAGGATGCGGGCAGGAGCAGTTTGCCGATATATTCAAATTTGAGCCAGAAGAGTTTGGTCGGCAGGTTCGTCGCGCCCAATTCGAGCGCGTTGCCCAGCCCCCAGACCGTCACCGCGAGCATCACCAGGAAAAATTCAAACGCGCCCGCGGCAGGACGTTTCCGCCAGCCGAACCACGCCAAACATGCCGTCACAACTGCGGACATAAACGGAATCAAAAGGAAGGGGTTGAACTGCCTATTCATTGGAGTATCAGACACGCAAAAATTGAGAGGATTATAAAAAGATCGCCGTAAAAGCAATTTCTCGGCGTGGACGCATTATACAACTCTCACACCCGCAAACAAGCAATTTTTAGTTGCGGATTCATGCCACACTTCGCTTAATGAATAAAATTTTCGCCCATCCCAACCCGCTCCTCAAACGCCTCCAATCCTTCGACTTTCTGCGGGGACTCGACGACCCGACCCTGGCGCGCCTGGCCGAAAGCGCCACGTAGAAAATCTTCGCGCCCAACGCGGTGTTTTTTTGGGAGGGCGATACCGAGTCCAATTTGTATTTTCTACAAGGCGTACGATCACGCAAACGCAAGCCGACGCGTTCAACGACATCCACGATCGCATCGGCGCGGCAGGACTCATGCAGTAATAGATCTTTGCATCCAGCCAGAAATAATGATCCCCTCACATTCGTCCATTAAACGAATGGGGCGGGATCATATTTTGTAATTCCGATTAATACGCTATCATTGCGTCAATCCAAAAGGAAATGGTTTTGCAAACTAAACAAGAACAGGAATCCGCATCATGAATTTTTTGAAGGAATTTGAATCTTGTCTGCCGCAGAAACTCCGCCAGAAGTTCGTCAGTCTCGACACGCCGTTTGCCATCCAGACCTACCTGGACTCGATGTCCTACGTCGGCGAGGAGCGCGACCGCTCGCCCTTGAACGTGATGCTCGACAATCAGAGTCACTGCCTTGACGGGGGATTCCTGGCGGCTTTGTGCCTCTGGCGCATTGGATTCAAACCGCTTCTCATTGATATTGTGCCGTATCCCGGCGAAGACGACGATCACGTACTGGCGCTGTATCAGATCGAAGGCCGCTGGGGCGCGCTGGCAAAATCGAATTACGTCAATCTCGGATTCCGCGAACCTGTCCACAAGAACCTGCGCGAACTGGTGATGACCTATTTCGAGCATTACGTCGCCATTGACCAAAAGAAAGTGTTGCGCGGCTACACCCGTCCGCTGGACGCATCGCGCTACGTCCACTTGAATTGGGCGTTGGACGAGGAAGGCGCGAACGCGTTATATTACAAACATTTTTACGGACGTCCCGCCGTCCCCCTCGTGAGCAAGAGCATGGTGAAACGCTTGAGTCTCGTCACCGACCGGAACTATAAGTCGGAGACGTTGTTCACAGATTTGAGTCAATCGTTTGGAAATCGCGAAGAATAACCACGGAGGATGCCATGTCAAAGAAGGATAAAAAGGGTAAGAAAAACTCCAAGAAGGGCAAGGCAGATAAGGTCAAGAAAGAGGCGAGGAGAAATGATGAATTGGGCGTCGTGCCGCCCGAGGGTCAAGTCTTAGTCAGTAAGCGATTCTATGATAAGGAGCTCGCGCGCCTGCAAGTGGAGTTGGTCAAGTTGCAGGAGTGGGTTCGTTTCAAGGGACTCAAGGTGGTTGTACTATTCGAGGGGCGTGACGCGGCCGGCAAGGGCGGCGCGATCAAACGCATCACCGAGAGTCTGAATCCCCGCGTTTGTCGCGTGGCCGCGTTGCCCGCGCCAACCGAGCGCGAGAAGACGCAGTGGTATTTTCAACGTTACATTTCGCACCTGCCCGCGGCGGGCGAGATGGTTCTGTTTGACCGCAGTTGGTACAACCGCGCGGGCGTGGAAAAAGTGATGGGCTTCTGCTCCGACGATGATTACGCGGAGTTTTTGCGCTCCGTCCCCGAATTTGAGCGGATGCTCGTGCGCTCGGGAATCATCCTCATTAAATATTGGTTCTCGGTCAGCGACAGGGAACAGGAACTGCGTTTTCAGGCGCGCATCAAAGACCCGACCAAGCGTTGGAAACTCAGCCCGATGGACGTGCAATCGCGTTCGCGCTGGATGGAATATTCCAAAGCCAAAGACGAGATGTTCGCCCACACCGACATCAAACAGGCGCCGTGGTACGTGGTCAACGCCGATAACAAAAAGTGCGCGCGGCTCAATTGCATGCGCCATCTGCTCAGCCTGATTCCCTTTGAAGACCTGACGCCCGAACCGATCATTTTGCCGCCGCGCCAGGCCGAGGGTGGATACGTCCGCCCGCCGATCACCGATCAGACCTTTGTCCCTGCGTATTATGTTCCAGAGGCGAAGGACAAAGAGAAAGTGGATGATGATTAACCCATGACCTCTCCCCTCAAAATTAATCAACCCCGCCTCATTGCACGCCTCGACGAACTCGCCCGCGTCGGCGCGCTGGACGGGGGAGGCGTGACGCGGCTGACCTTCACCGACGCGGACAAAGAAGGCCGCGACCTGCTCGTCCGCTGGATGCGCGAACTCGGCCTCGCGGTTCAGATTGACCGCGTGGGCAACATCTTCGGGACGCGCATCGGCGAGACAGATGACGCGCCCGTCATGTTCGGCTCGCACATCGACACGGTCAAATCCGCGGGAACGCTGGATGGCTGTTACGGCGTCCTGGCTGCGCTGGAGTGCGTCCACACATTGACCGAGCAAAACATCCAAACGAGACGCCCGCTCGTGGTGGCCGCGTTCACCAACGAGGAGGGAGTCCGCTTCACGCCTGGGATGCTCGGGAGCGCAGTCTACATCGGCGAGTTGAGCGTGGAACAAGCCTGGGATTTGCGCGGCTTTGACGGGACGCGCTTCGGCGGCGAGATTCAACGCGTCGGCTACGACGGGACGATGGAACCTGGCGCGATCGAGCCGTGCGCGTATCTCGAACTGCACATCGAGCAGGGACCGCTCCTCGACCTGAACCGCGTCCCCATCGGCGCAGTGGACGCGGTGGTGGGCATCACCTGGCTGGAGATCACTGTCAACGGCGCGGCCAACCACGCGGGGACAACTCCGATGGACATGCGCCGCGACGCGGGTCTCGCGGCCGCGAAGATCGTCACGTACCTGCGCGAGATCGCGACCACCCTCGGCGGCAATCAGCGCGCCACCTGCGGCATGATCCAATTCCTGCCAAATGCCATCAACGTAATTCCGAGCAAGGCCATCTTCACCGTTGACCTGCGCAACTCAGACAACGACGCCCTGCAAAAAGCCGAAGCGATGTTGGTGGAGTTTGTCAAAAAAATCGAAACCGAAGACGGCGTGAGCGTCGAAGTCCGCGCGCTGGAACATGTCCTGCCTGTGCAATTCCATCCGATGGCGATTCAAGCGGTCGAAGAGTCCGCGCAGAAATTGGGATTGCAATTCCAGCGCATGGTCTCTGGCGCGGGACACGACGCGCAACTGATGGCGCACAAGTTCCCGTCCGCGATGATCTTCGTGCCGAGCCGCGAGGGAATCAGTCATAGCCCGAAGGAATACACTCCGCCCGAAGATTTGGCGCGAGGGGCGGATGTGTTGCTGAATGCGATAGTTGACCTGGCAAATTGAGAATAAGAATGGTTAGCACGAACTCGGAGAAACGCCAATCTCGGAGTTCGTGCCTATCGCGTTACCGCCTGGCAGATTCTCTCCTCACCACCTGACAAAATTGAAATATTATGGCGCTTCAAGCGGGCAAGTCGTCACGTATAATGCTTCCTAGATTGCCAAAAACCATTTCCGTCTCCCCGCGTCCAGAGACGTCCCATGCTTGATATGAGAACCGTCATTTTAAGTTATGCGGTCACCAACACGCTTTGCGTGATCGTCCTCGCGTTCCTATGGAGTCAGAGTCGCACGCGCATTCGCGGCGCTGGCCTTTGGGTGGTGGATTTCATCCTGCAATGCCTGGGGCTGTTATGCATCACCCTGCGCGGCGTCCTACCCTCTTTTTTCTCAATCATCCTGGGCAACGCCTTCATTGTTGGGGGACAAATCCTCTTCCTGGTCGGTTTGGAACAGTTTACAGGCAAACCCTTGAAGCAGGCCAGGATGAACGCCCTGCTCTTCGCGGCGTTCATCCTGATCCATTCCCATTACACATATATCCACCCCAGCCTGCAAGCGCGCAATATCAACTTTTCCATGGCGCTGTTTCTTGTGTTTGCCCAATGCGCATGGCTGGCGTTTCGCGAAGCAAAAGAGGATATGCGGCTCGTTCTCCGTATCGCCGGGATCATCTTCACCTTGTATGGCCTGGCCAACGTCGCCCGCATCGCCGCAAACCTGGCGCGCCCACCGGGAGAAGAGTTCTTTGAACTGGGAAATTTTGAAGTGTTGCTGATCCTGCTGAGCCAGATCCTGTTCATCGCCCTTACCTTCAGCCTCGTCCTGGCGGTCAATCGCCGCCTGGTTTCAAACCTGGAGCACGACATTAAGGAACGCAAACAGACCGAAGACGCGTTGCGTCTGGCCGAGGAAAATTATCGCGTTCTGGTCGAGCAGATGCCAGCGGTCGTATATTTGGATTGGCCTGACGAATCTGCCAGCAGTTTCTACATCAGCCCACAGGTGGAAAAACTGCTTGGATGCCCACCGTCGGCTTATATTGAAAATCCCACGCTGTGGCACCAGCAAATCCATCCCGAAGATTACGACCGGGCTGTGGCAACCATTAGAAAAACGCTGGATAATGGATTCGCCATCGAGGAATATCGGGCGTTCACCAAAGACGGGCGGACACTGTGGATTCGTGACTCGTCGGTATTGATCAAGAATGCAAGCGGCGAGGATAAATATATCCAGGGATTCATCGAAGATATCACCGAACGCAAACTGGCGGAGATGCAATTGCGAAAGCAATTGGCAGAGATCAATGAATTGCAAACCGCCCTGCGCGAACAGGCCATTCGCGACCCCTTGACAGGATTGTACAACCGACTTTACATGGAGGATGCGGTTGCGCAGGAATGCGCCCGCGCTTCACGCACTGGATACCCGCTCAGTATTATCATTCTCGATCTCGATCACCTGAAAGAAATCAATGGCAAGTACGGCCATATCACGGGCGGAGACGCGGCGCTCCGCACGCTAGGAGAGCATCTAAAATCCCTGAGCCGCGCGGGCGATATACTCTGCCGATACGGCGGAGACGAATTCCTGATTGTTTTGCATAACACCAGCGGTGAAGTGGCCGTCCAACGTGTGGAAGAGTGGCGAAGACTCTTGGTTCTAAAAAAAATCAAATACAATGAAATTTATTTCACCGTTTCGTTTTCAGCGGGCATTGCCTCCATCCCTTCCGACGGCAGGGATTTCGAATCGGTGTTATTGGCCGCAGACAGCGCGCTGTTTCGGGCAAAGGACGAGGGCCGCAACCGCGTGAAAATGCACGGCAGGGTGTGATCAATATCTTCCTCTCGACATCACAATATCTGGATTCGGCAACTCGCTCTCTCGCGCGAGGAAGACTTGCACCGCGCAAGCCTTGAACTCGGGGATTTTTGCCTGCGGGTCGAGCGCGTCGTTGGTCAGCAGGTTGGCCGCGGCTTCCGCGAAATGGAACGGGATAAAGACGACTCCCACGGACGTCTTCTCTGTGACCGTGGCGCGCAAGACTACCATGCCGCGTCTGCTCTGGACCATGACGGGGTCGCCGTTTCGGATGCCATGAATCTCCGCATCCGCGGGATGCATCTCGACGCGCGCTTCGGGATAGACTTCGTTGAGGGATGAGTTACGCGTCATCGTGCCACCGTGCCAATGCTCAAGCAGACGTCCCGTGGTGAGGATGAACGGAAACTCGTCATCGGCTTCCTCCATCACGGGGACATAATCGAGTTGGTGGAACTTGCCGCGACCTCGCGGGAAGGATTCGGTGAAGAGAGTCGGCGTGCCAGGGTGAGTCAGGTCGGGAACGGGGTAGATCAGCCCGACCTTGTCAATACGTTCGTAGGTGATGCCCGCGTAATCTTCGTTGACCGAGGCCATCTCGCGCAGGATTTCTTCAGGGGACGCGTAATCCCATTTCGCAGTGGCCCGCCCAAGTCGGGATTCGATGCGACGCGCCAGGTCGCAGAGGATCTGCCAGTCGGGACGCGACTGTCCGCGCGGGGGGTGCGCGGCGCGGACGCGTTGGACGCGTCGGTCGGTGTTGCTGAATGTCCCATCTTTTTCGGCGAAGGGAGTGGCGGGCAGGAAGACATCCGCAAACGCGCCAGACTCATTGATGAAAATATCCTGCGCCACGAGGAATTCGAGTTGCTCCATGTGCTTGCGCGTCTCGTTGAGATTCGGCTCGGACATCATCGGGTTCTCGCCCATGATGTACAGCGCGCGGATGCCGCCCGCGTGCGCATGACTCAAGATCTCGGTGGTGGTGAGTCCGAGTTTAAGACTGAGGCCGCCTTCTTCAACGTTCCATGTCTTTTCCCATTTGGCGCGGTTGGCAGGATCGTCAACGCGCATGTAGCCAGGGTAATGGAAAGGCATCGCGCCCATGTCACTGGCGCCCTGCACGTTGTTTTGACCGCGCAGTGGATTCAGCCCCGTGCCGTCGCGTCCGATGTGACCCGTGAGGAACGCGAGATGGATGAGCGCGAGCGCCGAAGCTGTGCCGTGCGAAAGTTGCGAAATGCCCATGCCCCAATAGATGGCCGCATTTTTGGCCGTGGCATAGAGGCGCGCCGCCTTGCGAATGTCTTCGGCGGGGACGCCTGAAATTTCTTCAGCATATTCGGGCGTGAATTTCTCCAACGATTCCAGAAAGTCAGTGAAGCCCTCGGTGCGAGAATTTACAAATTCCCAATTTACCAAGTTTTCCTTAACGATCACATGCGCCATCGCCGAGAAAACGGGGACGTTCGTGCCAGGCTTAAGCGGAAGCCACATCTCAGCAAAATCCACGAGTTCGATGCGGCGCGGGTCAACGACAATCATCTTCGCGCCGTGGTTCATTACCGCGTCTTTCATCTGCAAGGCGATGATGGGATGATTCTCGGTCGTGTTCGAGCCAGTAACAATGAACACGTCATTTTGAATCACCTGGCTCGCGGTGTTGCTCATCGCAGACGAACCGATGGCCTGTTGTAACGCCACCACCGACCCCGCGTGGCAGAGACGCGTGCAGTGGTCAATGTTATTCGTGCGGAACAGGGCGCGGTACATTTTTTGCAGGAGGTAGTTGTCTTCGTTGGTAGCTTTGGCGCAGCAATAGACAGCCATCGCGTCGGAACCATCGCGCTGGTAGATGCGGACGAGATTATCAGCGGCGATGTTGAGCGCGGTATTCCAGTCGGTTTCGATCCAATCCCAGGGGGAAGGCGATAATTCGTTATTCGACAATTCGGGGTTTGATAATTCGATATTCGATACTTCGTTATTCGATACTCGAAGAGTCTCAGGGCTATGAGAATCGAATAACGAATCTCTAATATCGTTAATCGCTTTTCCCTCAAGCAAATATCTCCTCACCATCGGCTTCGTGACGCGCTTCGGGTGATAGACGTAGTCGTAGCCGAAGCGTCCCTTCACGCATAGATTTCCGTGATTGACAGGGGAATCAAACGGCGAGGTGACTTTGTAGATAAAGTCATCTTTGACGTGCAACTGTAAAGTACATCCCACGCCGCAGTAGGGGCAGGTGGTGGTGGTGATATGGTCGGGTTTGATCATAGGATTAGCTTTCCGTTTTTCTTTCGATGGCTTTCAAGAAGGATTTCCTGTAAAAATAATCATCCAACATAATGATGTAAAAAAGAGCAGACTCAACAAATAAAGGCAAAAGAATGTCAAATTGATTCGGGACAAACAAGTAAAGAGCAAAAGCCGTTATCGGTACCAGTATTACCATCTGCCAAAGTATCTTTTTATAAACTGAAATGAGCATGGAATTTATTCGAATATAACCTTGCCGCTTTTCTTCTGATTGAAGAACGCGCTCAGCTAGTTTTTTCTTGTTCAAATGATTAATAACGCTGAAAATCAGAGCAACAACAAGGGGAATAGCAAATACGCTTGGACAGATTATCGCAATGAAATAATCCATTTGGATTCTCCTTCTAATCGCCGTTTGAGAAACAGTAATGTCAATCGAGTCTCATATATTAATGCCAATTCTTCTCACAATTGACCTTCTATAAAAGAAATCTTCCAGAACCATAACGTAAAGAATTACGATTATTCCTAACGCATAAAAAAATGAGCTATTGAGATAAAGATAAACACTTGCAGGAAAGAAAATCAAGGTAAGCGGCGACATCCAGAAAAGGATTTTGTAAACCGCAAGAACTCGTGAAAATGAATTAACGATCTTCGCTTTCTCCTCCTTACTCGCGACGAGAATTTGCTTCATCAGTTTACCTATCACAATATACAAAACCACTTTATAGATCACAACGAAGCCAAACAGAACAAGAATGATTTTAAACAAAACCGAAAAGAAGTTATCCATCTTTCCTCCGCAATTAAACTGAGGTCATCATATCGCGCCAAAGGTTCAAGGCAGTAGCGTCTAAACAGTTGGGATTGATCATAAGGTTTCTCTTCCGAATGATTTATCAATAGCCTTTAATATTCGTTTTGTGTAATAAAATTCATCTATGATGTGAATGAGCACGAGAACGTCGATAATTCCAACCAACTTCATAGTTGGATAAATAGCAACAGCAAAATCAGGATTTATAAAAGATAAAGCAAGAACAGCAAAGAACACGATAAAACTGAACAGTAGTATCCAAAGACCTGCTCGATTGTAAGTCGGTAGTTTGCGATAGAAACCGATCGTCTTTTGTCTCTGTTCATTAGATAACAGAAATAAACCTCCAATCGTTTTATCAATTAAGAGATGTCTCAGGAGTTTTGCGAAAAGCATAAAAAAACTAAGAACAGCGCTGATCGTGAAAAGGAGGGAAAGGAATTTTTGCATGTCGAGATTCATAATCTTCAATCATCCTTTTTCAAACTGAAATCATCACAATCGCGACCAAAGCGATGGCAATCCCGAGCCACTGTGGGGTGGAAATTTTCTCTTTAAGGATCATCCATGCCAGCGCGACGGTCGAGCCAGGGTAGAGCGAACCGAGCACCGCGGCCACGTCCATGCGGCCTGTTTGGGCGGAGAGGACATAAAAGGCATTGCCAGCCGTATCGAGCACACTGCTCAGCAAAATCGGAATCACGCTCTCGCGGACGGGAATCCATTTTTGACGGGTAACGAGCGAAAACAAAAACAAACCCGTAACCGAAACGACCCTGACCGCAACCAGCGGCCATAACGTGGAAACGCTACTGGCATAATGAATGAAGATAAAGAAGCCGCCGAAACTGATCCCCGCCACGACGGGCATCACGAATCGTTTCCAGTCAAACCCAAGCCCCGCGCCGCCTGAGATCAACCAGACCGCCGCCAACGCCAGCGCGAAGCCAACCAACGTCAGCCAGCCGACCAGCCCATCGGTCAAGAATCCGACCAACACGGGCAGAGCCGCGGCCACCAACGCGGAAACGGGAGCCGCCACGCTCATCTGTCCCGAAGCCAGCGCCTTGTACAGCAGAACCAATCCGACCGCCCCGCAAACCCCTGCCGCGCCGCCCCACAACCAATCCACGCCTTGCGGAAGAGGGTCGTTCAACGCCACGGCCAACACGACCAGCAAGATCAAACTGACCGTGTGCGCGATCATCACCACGCCATACGGGTTCGAGCGCTTCACCGCCAATCCGCCGTTGAAATCCCCCGCGCCCCACGTGATCGCGGAGATCAATCCAAACACCACTGAAATCGAAGCCACTATTTTCTCTTCTTTCGTCCCGTGTTCAACACAGAAATCTGGTCAGGCGTCATGCCCTGCTCCAGCAAAAATTCGCGCTTCGGTTTGAGCGCGCCCGTCGGGCAGACGCCCACGCATTGGCCGCACAACACGCAGGTTGTTTCGGGGATCGTCCGCTCGAAGAACGTGCCGATCTGTGTTTCGTAGCCGCGGCCGTCAAAGTTGATCGCGAACGTATACTGCGCGTCCTCCGCGCAGACCTGCACACAGCGCCAGCACAACAGACACTTGGAATAATCGCGGACGTACATTGGGTTGTCATCCTTGACTTCCGACTCGCGTCGCTGCGTGTCGGGGAAGCGGGACGCGTCCGCGCTGTACTCATCCATCATCGTCAGGATTTCGGGCGCGTCGGACAGATCCATCGTGGACGCCAACATCTCCAGGATGGTTTTCCGCGCCCGCACCACGCGCTCGCTTCGCGTCTGGACCTTTTGGTTGGCCGCCGCCTTGACGATGCACGCGGGCTGGAGCAGTCTCATCCCCTCCACCTCCACGACGCAGATTCGACACAACGCATTAGCCGTCGTCGCCTCGTGGAAGCAGATCGTCGGGATGTGGATGCCATTCTCCCGCGCGGCATCCAAAAGCGTTTGCCCGTCTTCCGCTGTTATTTCCTTGCCATCCATTAGAAATGTAATTGCCATGAGTTCACCTTGAAAACGTTGAATGTTAAACGTTTAACGTTCAACGAAAAGACTCGGCCACAACTTCATCGCGGACAACACCGCGCTCGCGGCCGTCTGACCCAAGCCGCAGAGACTCGCGTCCGTCATCGTCCAACCAACATCTTGCAGGCGGATCGCGTCATCGGGCAGAGTCACCTTATTGGCTACACGCTCCAAGATTTCCATCTGACGTTGCGTCCCCATCTGGCAGGGATAGCACTTGCCGCAACTCTCGTGCGCGAAGAAGTGACCGAGTCGCTTCAAGACATCGCGCATGTCGCGCGTCTCGTTGAAGACCATCACCACGCCTGAGCCGAGCGGAAGCCCTGCCGCGCGTAAATCTTCAAATGTCAGTTTCACATCCAGATGATCGGATGTCGCGAATGCACCCGCCGCGCCACCGAACAAAACGGATTGCAGATTGCCTGTCACACCGCCTGACATTTCGAGCAACTCGCGCAATGTCACACCGAACGGAACTTCGTACACGCCTGGTTTCGCCACATCGCCCGAAACACAGAACAACTTCGAGCCAGGGGATTTTTCCGTGCCGACCTTGCGATAATCCGCCGCGCCTTTTGCGATGATGAACGGCACGTTGAACAGCGTCTCCACGTTATTGATGACCGTCGGCTTGTCGAAGAGTCCGTTTGTGGTTGGAAAGGGCGGTTTGACGCGCGGGAATCCACGCTTGCCTTCGATGGACTCGAACAGCGCGGTCTCTTCGCCGCAGATGTACGCGCCCGCGCCGACGCGAATCTCGATGTCAAAGTTTTCGTCCAGATAACCCGCGGCGCGCGCTTCGGTCAACGCGGTTTCAAGGACGGGCAAAATGTACGGATACTCGCCGCGTACGTAAATGTATCCCTTGGTCGCGCCGATGGCGTGGGAGGCGATGCACATCCCTTCGATGGTGCGATGCGGATCGTCGAGCAACAGAACGCGATCCTTGAACGTGCCAGGCTCGGACTCGTCCGCGTTGCAGACGACATATTTCTGATCGCCATCCGCATTGGCCGCGCCTTCCCATTTGACGCCAGTGGGAAAAGCCGCGCCGCCGCGTCCGACGAGTCCGCTGGCTTTGATCTCGTTAACCACTTCTTCGGAGGACATGGTCAGCGCTTTATTCAACGCGGCATATTCGCCATAGTTCGCGAGGGAAGTCGTGCCGTTTCCGCAGTTGGCGGTCAACAGGCGGAGCGAGCCACCCACGATGGAGCGCGGCCGCCCCAACTCATAAGCCGCGGACTCAAACGTCTCCTGACGTTTGCTCGAAAGTCGGGAGACTTTCGAGTCCGTTACCAGTGAAATGTTGGTTTCGGCTTTGTCATCCACGAGCGCGGCGGGGGCCTGTTCGCAGAGGCCGAGGCAGGGACTCGGCTCGATGGTCAGAGTCCGCTCTGGGGTAGTTTGATTCGGCTCCAGTCCGTGATGGTCGCAAAGGTGACGGAGGAGTCCATCCGCATTTTTCAGCGCGCAGGCCTGATCCGTGCAGACGCGGATGATCTTCCGCCCGACAGGTTCGTTGTAAAAAAGGGAATAAAATTCGATCACGCCATGCACATCAGCCAGAGGCACGCGCAACGACTTCGCCACTTCCGCCGCGACCTCCTGCGGAAGCCAGCCGTAAATTTTTTGGGCGGCGTGCAAGGCGGGTAAAAGGCCAGACCGACCAAGCGGAATAAATTTTTCAATTGCGGGCGTGAGAGGGGCGAGATTGATTTCGGACATGAATACTCCAGTACGCCGAGTATAGACGGAATCGAAATGTCTGACAAGAAAGAGCATAGTCTTGCTGAGAATTGCAAAATTCGTCCGTCGCTGCGAGGAGGGCGATTTTCCCGACGAAGTAGTCCTCTCGCCACAAGTGGGGATTGCTTCGCAAAAAGCGCTCGCAATGACGGTTGCTAGTGGTGTTTCTGCCAAACCGTGATTTACTGAATTTATATCGCGCCCGTAGCGCGCAAGTGCGCCAGGTCGCGGTCGGCGAAGCCCAGTTCGCGCAAAACTTCGTCGGTGTGCTCGCCCAACAAGGGCGGATGCCTTTGGATTTGCGCGGAGGTGGACGAAAACCTGGCGGGCGGCGCGACCAGCTTGATCTCCCCCGCGGTCGGATGCGGCACGTACTGAACCATCGCGCGCGCGATGGCCTGCGGATGCGCCAGGGCTTGCGGGACGGAATTGATTGCCCCATGCGGGACCTTGGCCGCGTTCAACAACCTCAGCCATTCCTCCCGCGTGCGTTGCGCGAATATCGCCGACAGGTTCGCGGTCAACTCGACGCGATGCGCCACCCGCGCGGGATTGGTCGCGAAACGTTCGTCCGCCGCGAGTTCGGCGCAGCCCGCCGCGTCGCAAAGCTTTTGGAACTGCGAGTCGTTTCCGACCGACAGCGCAATCCAGCCATCGGTCGTGGCGAAGGTCTGATACGGGACGATGTTGGCGTGGGCGTTGCCGTAGCGCTTGGGCGGGTTCTCGCTGACGAGGAGGGAGGGCATGGGAAATCCTTTGGCCACGAATTGCGCGAATTTTACGAATGCTTCGCCCAATTCGCGAAATTCTTGGCTGGGGTTTTATGGTAGTATAAAGCAACTTTTCCCCAAGCAACCACGCTTCCGAAGTCGCTTTGGCTTCGGAAGTTTATCAAATACAAACCTAACCCCCTGTCCCCCTTCCCTGCTAGGGAAGGGGGAGACGCCCACTTTGTGGGCGGCGGGGTTAGGTAAGGAGATTAAATGACCCAACCCGCAGACGTCCTTCTTTATAACGCCCTTGTCCTTACCATGGACGAAAAGATGACTCAATATGACCCAGGCGCGGTGGCCGTGCTTGGCGATTCGATTGTCGCTGTCGGTCCCGAAGATAAGATCAAGAAAGAGTATTCCGCCAAAGAGACGTTCGATTGCGGCGGGAAAGTGTTGATGCCGGGGCTGATCAACGCGCACACGCACGTGCCGATGACTCTCTTGCGCGGCATCGCCGATGACTTGCGACTCGATGTGTGGTTGCAGGGTTATCTCTGGCCGGTGGAGCGCGAGTTCGTCTCGCCTGAATTTGTGCGATTGGGGACGCTGATCGCCTGCGCGGAATTCATCCGCTCGGGCGTTACCACGTTTAACGATATGTACTTCTTCGAGGAGGATGTCGCACAGGCCACCGCCGAGGCGGGGTTGCGCGCCATCTGCGGACAATCGGTGCTCAAATTCCCGACATCGGACGCGCCCTCCTTTGAAGACGGCCTGGCCCGCGCCCGCGACTTCATCCAACGCTGGAAGGGGCATCCGCTCATCGTGCCTGCCATTGCGCCGCACGCGCCTTACACCACCACGCCTGAAATGTTGCGCGAATCCGCTGAACTCGCCAAAGAGTTCGACGTGCCGCTCCACACCCACCTGGCCGAAACATTCTTTGAAGTGGAAAACATGCGCAACGAAAACAACATGCCCGTCATTCCCTACGTGAAGAAGCAGGGACTGTTCGAGGCCAAGGTGATCGCCGCGCATTGCGTGCACGTGGATATCGGCGAGATCCGCACGCTCAAGAATCACGGCGCGGGCGTGAGCCACAACCCCTCGTCGAATCTCAAACTGGCTTCGGGATTCGCGCCCGTGACCAAGATGCTCGAGATCGGACTCAACGTGGGCATCGGCACCGACGGCCCCGCCAGCAACAACGACCTCGACATGTTCGAGGAGGTGCGACTGGCTTCGTTCGTGGCGAAGGCGGCCAGCAATGACCCGACCTCCGTCCCCGCGCAGACCGCGTTGACGATGGCAACGCGCCTCGGCGCGCAGGCGCTTCATCTCGGACATTTGACCGGGTCGCTCACCCCCGGCCGCCGCGCCGACCTGATCGTGGTGGACACGAGTCCACTACACAACTCGCCGCGCTTCCGCCGCGATCCAAACAACGCGTACGCGCAGATCGTCTACGCCGCGAAGTCCACGGATGTGACGGATGTGATGGTGAACGGGAAATGGCTGATGCGCGAGCGCGCTTTGCTAACGCTCAATGAAAAAGAATTGCTGGCACAGGCGCAGGAAGTGGCAAAGAAAATTGACGCGTTCCTGATCGAGCGCGAACAATCGGTGTTGTCGAAGCTGATCGCGCTGGGCGGCTCGATGGAGGAGGAGTCGTTTGAGGTGCAGGTAAAGGTTCAGTTGGCCGACCCCGCGAAAGTGAAAGAAGGAATCGAGCGGCCCGAGATCGAGGTCGTCCGATTGCGTCATTACGATCAGCACGACACGTATTTCTTCTTCGACGATCCCGCGCAGGGGCGCATCCGCTACCGCGAGGATGAGTTCCTCGATGAGAAGGGAGCCGTCACGACCACGCGTCCACGCTTGACGCTGGTGGGGCAGAAACGCGAGGGGTCGTTTGAGAATGAAGTTTTGCTTTCGCGCTCGCGCTTCCTGGCGCCCGCCACGCAGACGTTGCGTTTTTATCGCGAGTATTTCAAGCCCACCCGCGAAGTGGCGTTGACGAAGGATCGTTACCGCTGGTTGATTAAATATAAAGAGACGGAATTTTTCGTGAACCTGGACGATGTGCAGACTCCCCCGCTGGGACATTTTCTGGAGATCAAGTCGCGTACGTGGAGCCGCGGCGACGCAGAGCGCAAGGCCGAGTTGGTGAACGAGTTGCTTTCGTTGCTGGGCGCGGCCGGCCAGCCGACGGTGATGCAGGATTATATTGAGTTGGCGATGTGATGGTTGGCGGCGGATGAAGGGGAGGAAACTTAAGAGCAAATGGGACGCGGACGCTTCGCTCGCAGAAAACGCGGATTTTAAAAACTATTAACGCAAAGGCGCAAAGAAAAAATCTTTGCGCCTTTGCGTTGAGGATTTCAATTTTTAATAGACCTCTTGCATAAGTGGCTATTCAGCAGTTCGATTTGCTTGGCAAATCGTGCCGAACGGCCAGCAGTGCAACTGCTGGGTGAACAATGAGAGACCTTTGCCAAAGGTCTATTTGCAGTTTATTTCTCGTAGATCAGCCAACAACTTCTTGAAATGCGGAGATGGTTTTTTCGAGGCTGGCGTCGTCCACTTCGTAGTGGGCGACGAGGCGGAATTGGCGCGCCCCGACGACGCCGATGAGAACGCCGCGCACTTTCATCTGATCGGCCACTTCTTTGGCAGAGAGGGGGACGGAATCGGCGAGCGAGAGGAAGATCATGTTGGTGGCGGGGCCGCCCATATCCACGACCAATCCACGCGTCTTTCCGAGACGTTCGGCGAGCGCGCGGGCGCGGGCGTGATCCTCGCTGAGGCGCTCGATCATGGTATCGAGGGCGACGATGCCGGCCGCGGCGATGATGCCGGCCTGGCGCATTCCGCCGCCGAGAATTTTTCGTTGACGGTGGACGCGCTGGATGAATTCACGCGTCCCGCAGATGAGGGAACCGACGGGGGCGGCGAGTCCTTTGCTGAGGCAGAAGGTGAGCGAGTCCACGTGCTGGGCGAATTCTTTCACGTCCACGTTTTGGGCGACGGAGGCGTTGAAGATGCGGGCTCCGTCGAGGTGGACTTTGAGGCTGTGGGCGTGGGCAAAGTCGCTGACTTGTTTGAAGTAGGCGGGAGTCTGATAAGCGCCGCCGCATCGGTTGTGGGTGTTTTCGAGGCAGATGAGGCGCGAGGGCGGGAAATGCGAATCGGGTCCGCGCAGGCCCGCCTCGAGGTCCGAGAGGAGAAGCGAGCCGTCGGGCTGGTTGGGGAGTTGACGCGAGACAATGCCCCCCAGCGCGGATATTCCGCCCGCTTCGTAGAGGATGGTGTGGGATTTGTCGCCAAGCATGACTTCGTCGCCGCGCTGGCAGTGGGCGAGGATGGAGGCGAGGTTGCCCATGGTGCCGCTGGGGACGAGGAGGGCGGCTTCTTTGCCTGTGCGGTGGGCGGCGAGTTCTTGGAGGCGGTTGATGGTGGGGTCTTCGGCGTATACGTCGTCGCCGACTTCGGCTTTGGCCATGGCTTCGCGCATAGCGGGGGTGGGGCGGGTGACGGTATCGGAGCGGAGGTCGGTGGGGGTCATGGGGAGTCCTTCTTGTAGAAGTGTCAGAAAAGGCGTATGGTAGAAAGTGTGGGATCTCAGTACGGTATCCCGTACAGGCAGATTATACCGAATGTATCGCTTATAATATTGAACGCTACAGTATTAGCTTTTTTCCGGTCGGACGGCTTCACCGTTCCCGCCCCAGCGCAGGTAACACAAACCACTAGCCCACTCCTTTCAAATGATGTTGGACGCTGAAGACTAAAAGGCACAACTGATGAATAAAGAAATATCTATTCTCGAAATTGCAAAGGGGCTATCAAACAAAGAGTTTATTTTTTACTATCAGCCCATCATTTCTCTAGTCACTGGTCAGATTAGCGGCGCCGAAGCATTAATTCGATGGCAAAAGAAAGATGGTCGTTTGATTCCGCCATCTTCGTTTATTCCGCTCGCGGAAGACACAGGTTTTATTTCTGAAATCACTCAAGAAATACTACCGATGATTTTTGAAGATCTGTTACGAATAAACGAGAGCAACAAATCAATTTCAGTTTCATTTAACACTTCGGCAAAAGACTTCACTGATACCAGAGTAGTAGACAGCATCTCACAGCAATTGTCAAAATGTGAAATAGAACCTAACAGATTGCATGTTGA
Organism: Chloroflexota bacterium; assembly: GCA_016234485.1. Classification (GTDB taxonomy): domain Bacteria; phylum Chloroflexota; class Anaerolineae; order Anaerolineales; family Villigracilaceae; genus Denitrolinea. Next base: position 10,927 of record JACRBL010000062.1, on the reverse strand, counting down.
AATTACAGAAACAGCCTTTCTTCCTCTTGACGCAAGCACAACACAGGCTCTTTTTGATATTCGCGATCTTGGATTAAAAATTGTGTTGAATGATTTTAGCGCTGGGCATAGCACTTTTAGTTATCTAAGCCAGTTGCCATTTTCTGCTTTGAAAATTGCAATGCCTCTTGTTCAGAGAATAGGAACTTCAAAACTGGATTTTAGGCTCTTAAGACATTTGGTTAGTCTAGGGCATCAACTAGAATATGATGTTATAGCCGAAGGGGTTGAGAATGCCGAACTCCACAGATTGATACTTTCAACGGGTTGCGCTTCTGCACAAGGTTACTATTACAGTCACCCATTGCCATTAGAAGATTTTACATCCTTACTAAACAAACAGCCATCATGGGTAGACTTCCCCTTTGGCTTAGTGTATTTGGCTCAATTCGACATCGTTGACTTTAGTAGGGATACAATACGAGAAGCATTGATTATATATTCCAATCAAGATGAGAAAACAAGGCAGCGAGCAAAGGCAAGATTACCAGAACTTAAATATTCAGAAATAGAGTTTGCTAAATGGTATTCTGAAATAAAAAAATACGAATTCGATCTGCCAGAAAATATTTCTGCGATTGGGCAGGAATACAATCAGTTTCACAAAACGTCCATTGAATTAATACAATTGGCTGAGCAAAATATATCTTGGGATACTTTAGAGCAAAAGATTAAGAAATTCAATGTGCATTCGGCAAACCTTTCGAAAATTTTAGTTGAGATAGCATCTCGAACTCTCATAAAATCGTATCATTCCGAAGGAAATATTTAAAATCAGCAAATGCGGTCTTACAAAGCGCGCGCCTGACACTGGGAACTGCCCGTAGGGCGTGCGCACATCTCAAACAGTTTTCTACGCCTTTTCATTTTTCTGGCTGGACGGCTTCGCCGTCCCCACCCCAACGCAGGTAACGCAAACCGTTGGCACGCCTCTTGCGAAACAAAGTAAAAAATGAAATATTTGAAGAGCAGTTAAGCGATTGGAAGTAACACTGCAAGCAACAAAAACGGACAGGTTTGCGACCTGTCCGTTTTTGTTTGGAAACTAGCCGAATGGGCAGGTCGATTTCCACTTGACTTTTCAAGTAAGATTTGATAATATTTCGACATCGAAGTATTTGACATCAAAAGGATTTCGATATGCCCACCCATTTTGAAGGCTCCCGCGCTGAGAAGCGCACCTTGGACACGTTCATCAAGTTGACCCGCTGTGTCAATTCAGTTCTGGCTGAATTGTCCGCCCGCCAGACCTTCGGCGACCTGACCCCATCGCAGTTTGCGGTTTTGGAGGCGTTGTATCACCTCGGCTCGATGACGCAGGGCGAGATCAGCCAGAAATTGCTAAAGAGCGGCAGTAACATGACCACTGTGATAGACAACCTAGAGCGTGACGGCTTCGTGCGGCGCGAGCGCGACGAAACAGATCGCAGGGTGATCTATGTCCATCTGACAAAGACAGGCACGGGAAAGATCGAAGCGGTTCTTCCCAATCATGTTGGGGCGTTGGTGGAGATCTTCGGCGCGTTGAGCCCATCTGAGCAGGAGACGCTGGGTGAACTGTGCAAGAAATTGGGCAAAGGGAAGGAGTTGGCATGAGCGTGAAAGGCGCGCAGGCGCGCATTACGAAGGCTGTAACAGACTGGGAAGGTGTGAGCGTTCAACCGCACCGCTTCGGTGGCGTGGAATATGTGATCGGTAAACGCGAAGTCGGTCACATCCACGGCGACCATATGGTGGACATCCCCTTCCCGAAAAAAGTGCGCGATGAGATCCTTGCCGCAGGGCGCGCGCAGCCCCATCATCTGTTGCCCGAAACGGGTTGGGTGAGTTTCTATCTGTGGCAGGAAAGCGATGTGGAGCAGGCGATCGCTCTACTTCAGGATAGTTATCGGATCGCGCAAAAACAAAAATCAAAAACTATAGAGGTATAAAATGAGCAACAAACTTATCGCAGTAACGGGCGCCACTGGACAACAAGGCGGCGCTGTAGCAAGAAAACTATTATCAGAAGGCTGGCAAGTCCGCGCTCTGACGCGTGACATTAACAAACCCGCCGCGCAGGAACTCAAGGCACTCGGCGCAGAACTCGTCGTAGGTGACATGGATAACCGCGCCGACCTCCATGCGGCTTTCAAAGGCGTGTACGGTGTCTTCAGCGTCCAGAACTTCTGGCTGCCGAACGTTGGCTTCGAAAATGAGATAAAGCAAGGCAAGGCAGTTGCCGATGCCGCCAAGGCGGCAGGTGTGCAACATCTCGTTTATTCATCGGTGGGCTCGGCACATCGCGGTATGGGACAGAAGCATTTCGAGAGCAAGTGGATCATCGAGCAATATATTCACACGCTCGATATTCCTTACACGATCCTTCGTCCCGTAGCATTCATGGACAATAACAACTTGAGTCGCGCCTACATTTTGAGCGGTAGCTTTTTCAGCTACGGCACACGCCCTGACAAGGCAACCCAGATCATTGCAGTCGAAGATATTGGTGTCTTTGCTGCCATAGCATTCTCGAATCCCAAAGAGTACCTCGCCAAGACCATTGAACTGGCTGGCGATGAGTTGACTGAGCCACAGCTTGTTGAAATTTTCGGTAAGGTGATCGGTCGTCCCGTGACCCTGACCCTTTCCACTGGCGGGTGGGGCAATGCCTCAGAAGAAGAAATGAAAGCCGCTTTTGAATTTTTCAATGGCGAAGGCTACGACGCCGACATTTCTGCGCTTCGCAAACTTCACCCGACCTTGCTTAATTTTGAGCAGTATCTCCGCAAGAATGGCTGGGAGAATCAACAGCCAATTCCGTTCCCCGGAAATGCGGGTTGGGGCGGCTAATAAAAAAATAGGCAGTCACTTTAAATGAATGGAAGTTAGCAATGTCAGACTGGAATCAAAAGGTTATTGATGAATTTCGCTCGAATGATGGAAGAGTGACGGCAACTCGAATTGGTGATGATATTTACACAAAAAACGGTCGAGTTAATAAATCATGAAAAAACAATTCGTATTGATTACCGGAGCCAATGACGGAATTGGGTTGGCTACAGCGAAAGCCATGCTAGATAGGGGCTTCGCTGTCATCATACACGCCCGCAATGAGGACAAGGCAAAGACCGGAGTCCAAAGGCTCGAAAAGGGAAACGCTGGCGCTGAACTCATTCCAGTTTGGGGAGACCTAGCTCATATGGATCAGGTCTTGAGGTTAGCTGAACAAGTTAAGCAAGTTTTGCCTATTGGGAACGGACTCGATGTTTTGATCAACAATGCCGGTGTTTACGAAGACAAGCGCACATTGACTGCCGATGGCTTTGAAACCAACATGGGCATTAAACATTTCTCACATGCCCTTCTGACGCTCAAATTGCACGAGACTCTGATGGTAGCCTCCGCTCCCAGAGTCTTGATGGTCAGCTCAGGTGTGCATATCGGCGCCCATCTGGATTTTGAAGACTTGGAATTGAATAAAGGGTGGAGCCCCTCTGGAGCTTATGCTGCTTCGAAATTAGCCAACAGCCTTTTTGCCGCGGGACTAGCCCAGAATAAGGACTGGGATGGAATTTGGACTTGCAGTCTGCATCCCGGGGTCATTCGCACTAAAATGGGTATAAGGGTCTTTGGTGTAGGCGGTGAACCGCTGGCTGAAGGAGCAAAGACTTCGGTTTACTGCGCCACAGCGACCGGTTTGGAAAGCCAAAATGGAGGCTTCTTTGCACACAGCCGACCAGCTCAAGGTAGCCCACTCATATATAACAAGCAAAAGGTGGTTGAATTCTGGGATTTGACCCTGCACCGCCTGAAAAACTATACTGCCAACAGCAGTTTGGAGTAATTGTGGATCACGATTAATAAGATGAACCCGGCAAGCATAGAAAATTTTGAATAGAGGATAACGAGATGTCAGATTGGAATCAAAAGGTCATAGAGGAGTTTCGCGCAAACAATGGAAGAGTGGCGGCATTCGCAAGACAACCACTCTTGCTGCTCACCCATACGGGCGCGAAATCAGGCAAACAGCGGACGAATCCGCTGGCGTATTTCCGTGACGGCGACCGTTATGTGGTTGTGGCGTCAAAGGGTGGCGCGCCTGCGAACCCGGACTGGTATTACAACCTGATCGCAAATCCACGCGCTGTAATAGAAGTGGGTAATGAGAAACTTGAAGTAGTTGCCGAGCAAGCCGAACCCGTTGAACGGGAACGTATCTTTGCAATGATCAATGACCTAAACCCGACATTCAAAGAGTACGAGAAGAAAGCGGGTAGAATTATTCCTCTTATGATTCTATCGCCTGCGCTTTCTGATGTCGAGAAGAGTGGGAACAAGTAAAGATGAACTAATTTATGAAAAATATTGAATTTGGATTGGACACATTCGGCGATGTGCGTTTTTATTGAAGTCCAAACAGTGTATGCAAATTAGCAAGTGAGTCTTAATGCCAAAAGCGTGCCACCGATAAACAGCAGTGTCAAGGGTAAAAGGCAAGCAGGCTGAAAATCAATCAGAAATGGAAAAAACGGTTTCGAGTGGAGAACATTCGGAGTTGTTTTTTATTCGCTGCCCAACAAAGAATTACGCTGGAAATATCATGTCGCTCTACCAATTCTATTCAGTGGTGAACACAGTTTCATCATTGAACAAGTTGAAAGCAATAAGATTCGCTTCATTGACCGAGAAATATTCAATGGCTTACTTGTTTCATCACAAGCAAAAGATATTGACACCAATTCAAAGCAGGGTTTTGAAGCGATGGATAAGGCGCTGAAAGCAAGAGCAGAACAAAATTAGTTTTTCGGGTAGTGGTTCTTTCTAAATGATGGTATAAAAGCGGGATCATAGTCAATAAGGTAACCTTTCAGGTAGTGGGTTTGGATAAATGATGGTAGGCGTATTTTCGCTTTCTCATCATGTAGCGCGACCCACTACCAAAATTTTTTGCAAGAACCTACTACTTTCAATTCTGGCGCTCGCATTGGCATCTTGTAATACCTTTGCGCCTCCACCCACAGAGACGCCCACGCCTACCGCAACAAGTTTGCCCACAGCAACCAATACCCCGACGCCAACCAACACCCCGACCAAAACCCCTGTCCCGCCGACAGAAACGCCTTCTGTCCCCGTTTTGCCCATACCGTCCGGAAAACCCGTCAGCGAGTGGGAAGATATTCCCATTATGCCGAACGCGATTGCAGGCCAGGGAGATAGCAAGGGATATTCTTTTACAATTAAGGCCTCGTCCGATGAAATCCAACAGTTTTACGAGAAGGAATTAGGAAAACTTGGATGGAACGTTTTTGCCAGCGGCCAGGGAACGACAAGCGTCATTTTGTTGTTCTTTATGAAAGACACAAGCGTGTTGACTGTGTCCATCCTTCCTCAACCAGATGGCATCATGCTTGTATTGATAGTCAAATCATGGCTTCCCCGTAAATAACGGGATTATCAAAAATTTTTTACGCAAAGACACGAAGGTGAAGATTTTCTTAAAAAACAAAAAGATATAAGCCATGTTCAATTCTTATCAATATATGGAGAACGTGATCGAGAAATTCAATAACGCACAGTAGAAGGAAAATTCCATTCGGAAACAAATCATCAACGGAGGAGAAACGCATGATTGGAAACATTCTAAAAGTGATCGCCACGCTAGTCATAGGATACCTTGTCGGCTTGTTGTTAGGCGGTTTTATTGGCATATTGATCGGGATAATCCCAAGTTTTTTGATTGACAAAGTAATCGGTCTAGAGTTTTCCTTTCTGGTCAGCGCGTCCCTCGCCGTGATCTATGGCGGCCTGCTTGGCTATCTGGAAATCCGCATTTTCAACAGACTCTTCGACACCAACGATAAACCGTACATCGGGGCGCTGATCGGAATCCCGTTTGGACTTATTTTTGGCGTTTTCACATATTTCATACTCGAACTCTCTGTCCCCGAAGCGGTCAATCCATCCAATATATTGATCTACAACGGCGCGATGGGAAGTCGAATTGGAGCCGCCATCTTTTCACTTTATGGCGCGGCGCAAACCATTCGAGAACTCATCCGATTTCACAGGGGAGTGACAAAGTTGAATTAAAGCCTTCTCGATCTTACACGACCCCATGAACCCTCCTCAAATCATCCTCCCCATCAAGCGCTTCCTGCTCATTGAAAACTGTCCCGCGGAATGGAAAGAGTTTGACCTGTATCTCTTCCGCGACGAGCATGTGACCTTCTACGTCGGTCAATCACAACTGGCCTTCGCGCGCGTGTGGGAACACCTGCTCGGCGGCTTTCACGGACACTCCATCGTCGGGCGCTTTATCTGGAGCAACTGGCCTGTCTCGATGAAATTTACCATCGAGTTGATGAGTTCCAAATCCGAGCGCTTCGATGAGGTTGGCAACGACCTGGACGCCGCCGAACGCCAACTGATACAAGCTTTCTTGCCCTGCTTCAACATATCGCTAAATTCAGCGCCGACTCACATCCCCAGCGAATATCGTCCCATGAATGCGAAATTCCGTTTCCGCCATGGACTGAACCAGTTGAAGCGCGAGGCCGAACGCGCCGTTCGAGCGGATGACAGTAAGGTGTGGATTGAAGAATTGAATTAATGAAGAAGCCCCGTCTTTTTTCAAGGACGGGGCTTTTACATTCCTAATCCACTTTCTTGAACCGATTTCTCATCTCGGTCACTTTCCCCTGCAACTCCTGGAAGAAGTCGCTTTCCACAATCTGTTGCACTTCGCGTTCGCGCTTGCCCTGGTCAATCATAATTTCCAACTGTTGGACGCGGGCGCGCAGGCTTTGCTCGCGGGTATAAACCTTGTTCACCATCAACTCGAAGACCGTCGCCAGCGTGTCCACTTCATCCTGCACGCGGGCGGAATGCAGACTGGAGAAATCCTGATCGTAGTCGCCGCTACCGATGCGGTCCGCGACCCGCGTCAATGCCAGGACGGGGCGCGTGACGCCGCGGGCGATGAACCACACCACCCCGATCAGCGTCGCGAGCGAGATCGCCAGCGCGATCGCCACGTTTCGGCGGATATTCTGTTGCAGTGAAATGACTTCCGTCGCGCACATATCCACGCCCACCGCGGCGACAGGCTCCCCCTTCGAGTTGAAGATCGGCGCGTATCCCGAAAGCCAATTGCCGTAATCGTCGGCCCACAGCTCGGTATCCGCGCCAGCCGCGCGCACGCCGTCCAACATGGCGGGCGACGTGTCGGAGTAATCCTGTCTCAAATCGGGGCGGCTCGAAGGCGGAACCAAACATTCGCCTGGGCGCGCCGTATTCACTTCCTGCGCGACCGACCCAGGCGGGTAGGCGGCGCTCACTACCAACTGCACCTGTTCGGGCGGAGTCCCTTCAGCTTTCACGTAGGTGTACATGCCCGAGGCCAGCGGATTCGTCCGCTTCACAGAGCGCAGGTAATCGGCGACGCGAGTGTAGGTCGCGTCGTCAATCTGTCCGCCCGCGAAGAGCGCGGCATGTGCGTCGCCGTCTATGCCTGCGGCCGCGGCTTGCGCAGTGGCGATCAGGTCGGTTTGCAGATTGCGCATCGCCAGTTCGGTCACGAAGCGATCCATCCAACTGAAGATGGCGGCAAATGCGACAATGAACAACAACGCCAATGCCACGATCAACTTGGTCGGCAGGCTGACGAACACTTTCTTTTGAGATGCGACGGTCATGCTCATTCTCCAGTGTTTCTGTCGTTGCGAGCCCAAAAGGGGCGAAGCAATCCCCAGATTTACATGGAGATTGCTTCGGGCGGACGAACACCGCCCTCGCAATGACAGAGACAAAATTATTTTGGATACCCTAACGCTTGTTTCACAAATTCATGTTCCGCAGAAAGACGATACACGTCCAAGTATATACCATGAACAAGATTCACCAAATCCAAATTCTGGATTTTCAATCCGCGCGCCGACGGGATGAAAACCAGGTGCATCGGACGCGGCGCCTCATCCGCCAAATCTTTGGGACGGAGGTAGTCCACGCCCGCGATCATCACTGGCTCGGTGAACGGCACGGGAAGAAAAATCGCGTCACACTGACGGTGGAACTGGTTGCGCTTCACAGACGTTTGCCGCGCCTCTTCCGACTCCGCGTCGATCGGGCGTTCCACTTCGACGAGATAGCCGATCGAACCCTCGTGACCAAACTGACGCGCGTCCTCGTCCAATTGGGCGTGTGTCTGCTCGACAAGCCATCGCCCCAATCCCTGACCTCGGGCGCGCGGCGCGAACCCGATGTAGGCGCCATGTCCGAAATTGCGCGTGGTAATGTGACTGAAGACGCGCACGCCCACATACTCTCCGCCCTGCTCCACCAGCCAGACGTGATCGAAGGTATGCGGGTGCGAAGGGTTCTGTCCCTGCGCGCAGGCGTGGATGTAGGGGATGTAGCGCTTGTCATCGGGAAAGATTTCGGCGAAGAGGTTCGACGCGACCGCCAAAAGGGCCGAGTCGCCGCCCGAAACGGTCACCAGCCGCGCCCCGTCCGGCCCGAGGCGATTAATCGGCATGATGAGTCTCCGTCCAGCCCGTCCAGTGATCGGCGAAGGCGTAGATGTCCCACCACGATTGGGGCAGGCGCTGATAAATGTCCTGCCAGACGCGTTTGACGACCGTCACAAAATTCGGGTTGAGAAAATTCAAGGAGGGACAGTTCGCGCCGAGTTCCCACTCGAGTTCTTCGCGATGATTTTGATACGGGAGGAGCGGAAAGGTGCGGCAATCGAGCGGGTTGTGTTCGTGGATGCTGCATTGCAATTTTTCGGTGAGGAACGGACAGGGCCTGCCGAGGTCGAGCATCCCGATCTCGATGGCGATCTCGGGCGTGAGCGCGAGCGGCCAGCGACGGAAGAGTTCGCGCGAGACGCCTGTTTTTTCGATGAGGTATTCCATCTCAAATGGAAGCAGGACGACGACGGGACTCGCGATTTGATCGGCCTGCATGGAGCGCATCCCCACGCGCGGGCAACAACGCGCCTCGCAAAGTTCGAGGCACTTCAATCCGCTGAGCGGGATGGTTCTGCTGTTGTCGAGAATTTCGTCGAAACGCTGAAACCACTCTTGTTTGAGGCGTACGATAAAGTCTTCCGTCACATGGACTCCAAAATTTTAATTCTTTTAACCACGAAGGACACCAAGTACACAAAGGTTTGTCAAGCGGCTCAATGCGTCGGTTTATTTTCAACCATCGCTCATGATCATCTGAAACGAATAAATAAAACAATCGGACAACTTAACTTCGTGACCTTTGTGTCCTTTGTGGTTAGTGAATTAAAATTCAATACCAGTCAAGACGCTTTTTCTGCGCGCACGCGCGAGACGCCAATCGAGCATGGATTCGTCGTAACGGGCGCGGATGCGGAAGCCTGCCCAGATGGCGATGATGGAGACCAGCGCCGCGACGGCCAGGTAGATGAGGATAATCGTCTGCGAGAAATTCGCGATGAAGAAAAGTAAGATGCCCAACGCTAGCGAGGAGAGGATGGTGGAGATGTCGTAGAAGTAACGGTCAATAACCACCGAAACACGTCCGCGCCTTTCATCGGGGATGAGGTTCTCAAGCGATTTGCGGGCGGGTTCGTCCCACGATTGCTGGACGAGGCGGACAACATAACGAGCGGCCGCCGCGCCGTAGATGCCAGGGATGACGAAGGCCAACGCCGACCCAATCGCCAACGCGATGGGCTGGACGATGAAGGAATTTTTGAGTCCCAGCCGTTCGAGATAACGCCCAGAGATGAAGGCTTGCACGAGCATGGTGCTGAGGATCAGGACGATCTTGAACATTCCATAAAACGATTGAAACTGGAGCGGGTCTTGCGTGAATGCCTGGTCAATGGAAAAGAGGAAGTGATATTCGATGACCGTGAAAGCGATGCCCGAAAGGAGCATGGACACGGCGAGATAGGTGAAGATGGGGATGTTCTTGATGTAGTCCGCGCCGACGTTGATGGTCTGCTTCACGTCTATGGTTTCGTCGCGCGATTGGCGGGCGTTGACCGTCTGTTTGGCAAAGACTACTTCGAGGATCACGAGTCCGAATAGCAGGATCAAACTTCCCAGAGGAAGAAGCGAGGCGGGATCGCCGCCGCTCCGTTGGAGGATCCAGCCGGAGAGCGCGGCCAGCCCGTTTCCGAGAATCGAACCGAGAGCCGTCCCCATCGTGATGATCGGAAAGAGACGCTTGCCTTCGGCCGCGGTGTACAGGTCATTGACCATTGCCCAGAACGCGAGCGGAAAGACCGCGTAGAATTGATCGGTCAAAATGTAGAGGATGGGGTAGGAAATCCAGTCGGGCGCGCCGAGCGAGAACACAAAACGCAGACCGAGGAAGAGAATCGCGAAGGCCAGCGTGAGCCACTTGACGAGGCGGACGCGCTCGGTGCGATCCACGACCAGCGCGTAGGCTCCCACCGTGGCGAGCGAAATGAGCATGTCCACGATCCACAGCCAGAAGATGTTCTTCGGACCCACCTTACTGACGAATCCACCCGTGGCGATCACGTCCGAAAGTTCGAGAACGAGCGTGGTGATGGCGAGGATGAACACCAACGAATAGACCAGTTTGCGTTCTTCGGGACGAACGTTCAGAAAAGCTGTCCGTTCTTCTGACATGGGAACCCTTTGTGGAATTTGGAGTGAGTGGGCGGATTATACATGAATAAAAAAATACGCCGCCTTGCAAGACAGTGATTAACCGTCCAAAAAACATCAACCACAGATTACACAGTTTTTTTCTGTGGAAATCTGTGATAGTGCCACCTGTCACCTTTGGTCTTGAACAGGTTTGGATTGTTCGGGCAACAGTTCGGGATGATACTTTGTGGCCAATGTGACATAGGCTCTAACCAAACTGGGCTGCATATTGATCATCTGCGCAATTT
>JACRBL010000063.1 GCA_016234485.1 Chloroflexota bacterium | reverse complement strand
CACGCTGTTTGACTTCTGCTCGTTTGTCTTGCCGAATGGCTTTTTCTATTTCGGCTAACTCTTTTGGCTTGAGTTGGTATACGGTTCTCATGACGAAAGTGTATCATGCCTTATAATCTATTTCGACTGACTACTTAGAAGGAGAAAGCGTAATTTTTGACCGTGGGTATTTTATGATAAACTGTCGCCACATCACGCCATCAGGAGTCATTCATGCACCGAGAATTTTACGACATCGAAATCGCGGGGGTGAAACGTCAACTGCCCCTTTTTGAAATTAAACCTGGTCTTCGCATCGCCATCCTCAACATTTTGGGCGACGTGGAACTCGTGCAAGCCTGCGCGCGCGAACTCGGCGCGAAACTGAACGGGACGCAATTCGACGTGTTCGTGACCGCCGAGGCCAAGTCCATTCCGCTGGCCTACGCGCTAGCGGCGGAGATGAACAAGCCCTACGTGGTGTTGCGAAAAACCTACAAGCCCTACATGGGCGCGGCGCTGACTGCCGAAACGCTCTCGATCACCACAGGCCAGCCACAACTTTTGGTCTTGGATGAAAAAGACCACGACTTAATGAAAGGCAAAAAAGTCCTTCTGGTGGACGACGTGATCAGCACAGGCTCCACCCTGCAAGGGATGCGGATGCTGATGGAAAAGGCGGGCGCGCAAATTGTGGGCGAAGCGGCCATCCTCACTGAAGGAGACCGCGCCCAGTGGATGAACATCGTCGCGCTGGGGCATTTGCCGTTGTTTGAGTAGGTTTTTGAGAATCAAAAAGAGCGGACGAGTGACCTCGTCCGCTCTTTTTATTACGACGCAGGGGGCAGGGGTTCGTCGCTCACGACCGCCGCAGGTTTCTTGCGCAACGTCACTACGCCGACGACGATGGGGATGGCGATGAAGATGACGCCCGCACACAACGCGCCCAGCCCCGTGAACAGCGCGGACTGCGGGTCACTGCTTCCGCCAATGTCAATATCGGCACCTGGAACAAAACTGATAAACGCCATCAGCGCGCCCCAACAAAGCGCCAGCAAGCCAGGGCATCCGCACAACAACGCGGTGACGATGGTGGCAATCATGCCAGTGTTCTTGTTGTTCATATTAAATCTCCTTTGACTGAAAGTTTTGGCAAGTATACAACCAAAACAAGATACGCCCACAGATGATCTGCGGGCGTATCTTGTATATCAACTCCTCAATTTCGCGCTGACTTCATGCTCCAGGCGTTTCACAATCTTGTTGCGGATCGCGGCCGCCTCGGCGTCGGTCATCGTTTTGTCGGCGGCTTGATACGTGAGACTGTACGCCAGCGACTTTTTGTTGGCGCCGATCTTCTCATCGCGATAGACGTCGAACAGGCGAACGTCGCTCACGCTTCGGCCTCCCGTCTGGCGGATGAGGCCTTCGACGCGCGACGCGGCCACTGATTCGTCCACGATGATGGCGATGTCTTCGTAGACGGGCGGGAACTCGGCCACGGGGACGATGCCGTAGGCGGGGCTCAATGCGCGCAGGGTCTCGATGTTAAACTCCGCGGCCAACACGGGACGCGCACCCAACTCGTATTTTTCTTTCGTCAACGGGTGCAGTTCGCCGAAGACGCCGACGACCTGTCCATTCACTTTCACTTCCGCGGCTTTGCCAGGATGCAGGTACGCGACGGACTCGGTCGGGGCGTAGGTAACATCCACGAAACGGAGGCCCGCCAAAAGGAGTTCGATGCGGCCTTTGAGGTCGAAGAAGTCCAGTGCGGGAGAGTCCTTCACGTCCCACGAGGTGGCGGCGCGCAGGCCAGTCAGCACGATGGCGAGACGCGGCAGTTCGCGCGGCAGGTCATTTTTGACAGGCTCGAAGATGGGACCGATCTCGAACAGTTCGAGCGATTCGGCGCGGACGTTTTTCTCCGCGGCTTCGAGCGCCGATGCCAACAAACTGCGGCGCAAGACGTTGCGGTCGGGCGTGATCGGGTTGGCGATGCGGGCGTATTCATTGTGCGCGGCGAGACGGCCTTCGCGCTCGGGCGAGGTCATGCGATACGAGACGACCTCCTGCAAGCCGAGGCGGACGAGGATGTCGCGGACGCGCTCGTCCCACTCGAAGGCGGGGTTGCCGACTTGCGGCGGGAGCGGATCGGCGAGACGCGTTTCGGGGATGCGTTCCACGCCAAAAATGCGCGCGACTTCTTCCATGAGGTCCGCAACGCCGACGACGCCTTCGCCGATGTCGAGGCGATAGGGAGGCGCGGTGACTGATATTCGGTGTTCGATATTCGATAATTCGTTTTTCGATTTTCGAGTATCGATTATCGTCTCTCGAATCTCACATTTGAATTCAAGCCGTTCGAGCAGGGACGCGATCTCTTGCGCGGAGAGTTCGATGCCGAGGATGCGTTTCACATCGCGCGTGGAAATTTCCACGACGGATTCTTTCGGCGGGAGGGGATAGTTATCCACGAGGCCCGCTTCGATTTTTCCGCCCGACCATTCGGCCATCAGTTGCAGACCGCGGCGGACGCCCATCTCTGCCAGCGCGGGGTGGACGCCGCGCGAGAATCGGAACGACGCTTCGGATGGCAGGTTGTGTTGTTTGGCCGTGCGGCGGATGTTGATGAAGTTCCATGCCGCGCCTTCGAGCAAAACGTTGGTTGTGCTTTTGCCGCGCATGTTGATCTTGCCCATGGTCGGCTCGCCTTCCTTCGGCTCGATGGCTTTGGCTTCGAGAATCTCTTTCGACGCGTCGTACACTTCGCTCTCCGCGCCGCCCATCACGCCCGCGATGGACAGCGGTCCCTTTTCGTCGCAGACGAGCACGTTCATCGAGGAGAGCGTGCGTTCCACATTGTCGAGCGTGGTGAGTTTCTCGCCATCCTGTGCGGCGCGGGTGATGATCTTGACTTGTTTCTTCCCCGCGCGCTCGTTTAAAACATCGTAATCGAACGCGTGTAACGGCTCGCCGAGTTCGAGCATGGCGTAGTTGGTCGCGTCCACAATGTTGCTGATGGGACGCACGCCCGCCAGCCTGAGTCTGCGTTGCACCCAGTAGGGACTCGGCTTGATCTCCACGTCGCGAATCAATCCCAACACAAAGCGCGGGTTGAGTTGCGGATCCACAATCTCAATCTCCGCAAAATTCCCAGCGCCACCTTTCAGACCTCCGAAGTCTGGGAGACTTCGGAGGTCTCGGCCAGTCATCGCCGCCAATTCCCGCGCCAACCCGTACACATTCGCGTTGCGCGCCATGTTCGGGTTGATCTTCACTTCGAGGACGGCGTCGCCGATGTAATCCACCAGCGCCATGCCCACGGGCGCGTCGTCATCGAGCAGGATGATGCCCTCGTGCTCCTCGCTGATGCCCAGTTCCTTCTCCGAGCAGACCATCGAGTACGAGTCCACGCCGCGGATCTTGGCGCGCTTGAGGGTGGTGAGAACGAGTCCATCCGCGTGGCCATCGTAGATGGTGGAGCCTTCCTTCGCGTACGCGACCTTGATCGGCTTGGCGAGTTTGCCCGTCCCTTTCAGGTGGAAGATATTCGGCGCGCCCGTCAACACGACCTGCTCCTGCGTCCCGTCGAAGAGATCGAGAAGCGTCAAACGGTCTGCGTTGGGATGCGGCTTCACCTCGCGGATCTCGGCCACCACGATCTTGTCGCGGTCCCAGCCGATGCCAGAGGTCTTGAATTCATTCGAGGCCGCATCCTTCGGCATGGGGAGACCCGCGTAGTGGATCTCCTCCACTTCAAGGCCGCCGAAGGTGAATGTGCGTGCAATGTCTTCGACGGAGAGTCCATCAAGGTCAACGAAATCTTTTAGCCATGAAATAGGTAACTTCATTTTTCACTTCCATTCTCTCTACCACAAAGGACACAAAGTGTCACAAAGTTTTTCTTTCTTCTTCGCGGCCTTCGCGTGCTTCGCGGTAAAAATTAGAACTGCTCGAGAAAACGCACGTCATTTCCCCAGAAATAACGGATATCGTCAATTTTATAACGCAACATGAGTTGCCGCTCGGGACCCATGCCCCAAGCGAAACCAGAATAGCGCTTCGGGTCGTAGCCGCCGTTTTGCAACACCACAGGATGAACCATGCCGCATCCGAGAATCTCCAGCCAGCCCGAACGCTTGCAGACCGAGCATCCCTTGCCGCCGCAGACGAAACACTCCACGTCCATTTCGGCAGACGGCTCGGTGAACGGGAAGTGGTCGGCGCGGAAACGCGTGCGGGCGTTTTGCCCAAACATGCGCCGCGCGAAATCGCTCAGGGTCCCCTTCAAATCCGCGAAGGTGATGCCCTCGCCGACCGCGAGTCCCTCCACCTGGTTAAACTGCATCTCGGAGCGAGAGGTGATCTGCTCATAGCGGAAGCACATCCCAGGCAACGCGATGCGGATCGGCGGCGGGTTCTGCGGATTCGTCGCCGCGTATTCTCGCATGGCACGAATCTGCCCAGGCGACGTGTGCGTCCGCATCAAAATCGGGTTATCGCCGCGACCCTCGCTCTCCACGTAAAACGAATCCTGCATGTCGCGCGCGGGGTGATGCAACGGGAAGTTCAGCATCTGGAAATTCATCTCGTCCGTCTCGACTTCGCGCGACGTGTAGACCTGGAATCCCATCTCTTTCAGAATGTCCAACACGCGACGCAACTGTTGCGTGGACGGATGCAGACGCCCGACGTTAACCGTCCGCCCCGGCAATGTGACGTCGAGCGCGTCCTCCTCGAGCGACTTGGCCAGCGCCGCGGCCTTGATCTCCGTCTCGCGCGCTGCCAGCGCGGCCTCGATCGCCACTTTGACACGGTTCGCGGCCGAACCGACCGCGGGCCTCTCCTCCTTGGAGAGTTTCCCCAGCCCCGCAAAGACCTGCATCAGCGGAGAACTCCGTCCGAGTTGGGCCGTCTTCCACGCCTGCAACGCCTCCTCGGTCACGACCGACGCGAGCGCATCCAGCGCGGCTTTTTCGATGTCGTTCAATTGATCCATTCGTACCTCCAATTGTTATCTGTCATTGCGAGGAGCGTTCGTTGTGACGAAGCAATCTCCTCGTCATGGTGGGGATTGCTTCGTCGGGAAGAACACCCTCGCAATGACGAAATGGTTTACAAACAAAAATCTCCCGTCCACAATGGGACGGGAGACGGTTCCCGCGGTACCACCCAAATTTAGTCTCATAGTCGGCTAGTTTGGTAGTCTGCTGGTCTGACGATGAGACTACATGACTAAGCGACTTCCCTTGTAACGCTGGGATTGCGGTTCGGACTACGCAACGTGACACGTGGAACTTGAAACGTGACACGTTTTCCCCCGAACGGCTCGAGAGGGAACTTCGCCTGGGTTCGACCGAGCGCAGATTTCAGCATTCGCTCCTGCGCCTCTCTGACGGATTTCGCCAGTCTACTTTCCTCTGTCATTGCCTTTGATTGGCTCGCCTGTTGACTTGAATTATCTGCAAAAACGGCAGGGTGTCAAGGAAGGAAATGGGACACGAACAAGAGCGGCTTCACTCTCGCCGACTTTCCTCCGTGGGATTACGGACGCTTACCCAACGTGATGACAATATCCACCGTCTCTTCGCCGCGCAGGATGGTGAGCGTGACCGCATCGCCGGGGGACTTGTGGCCGATCAGGTAGCGGAGCAGATCGTCGAACACTTTCACCGGGCGTCCGTCAATGGCAACAATCAAGTCGCCGCCCGCCAACAGGGTTGGGTCGCTGGTGGCCTTGTCGCCCGCTTTAATGCCCGCCTTGTCCGCGGGGCCGCCTGGAACTACGCCGATCACGTATGCGCCGATCTGGCTTTTCAATCCCAGCGCTTCGATGGCAGGGAGAGTCAACTCGCCAGGCAGGGAGGAGATGCCAAGATAGGGATAATCGTATTTCCCATTTTCGATCAGCGACGGAGAAACGCGCCGCACGATATTCGACGAGATGGCAAAGCCGATTCCTGAATTCAGCGGCTCGCCGCTATCCGTCGAATTGACGGTGCGGATGGCGCGGTTCACGCCCACCACCTCGCCGCTCAAGTTGAAGAGCGGACCGCCCGAATTGCCCGGGTTGATGGCCGCGTCGGTTTGGATAATATCGCCCGCGGTGAACACGCCTCCGCCCGAGGTTGCGTGCAACGAATCGAGCGTGCGCCCCAGCGCGGAGATGATGCCCAGCGTCATGGTGCTATTGAGGCCAAAGGGATTGCCGATGGCGATCACCGTCTGCCCGACCTGCAACGTGTCCGAATCGGCGAGGGGGAGCGGATGCAACTCGTTGGCAGGCGCGTCCACCTTGACGATGGCGAGGTCCGAGTCAAGGTCCGTGCCGATTACCGCGCCGTAGGCTTTGAATCCGCTGGTGAAATCCACCTCCACCTGCTTCGAGCCTTCCACCACATGGTAGTTGGTGACGATGTGACCGTCCTTGTCCAACACAAAGCCTGAGCCGAGCGAGCCGCTCAAATCGCCGACGGTTTTGATGGCCACCACGCCGGGGCTGACGCTTTGATAAAGCGCCACGAGGGCTTCCTGACTTTTTGCCGAGTCAATGACCACAGGCTGGGGCGAGAAATCCTGCGCGGCGGACGGGAGCGCGGTGGGCTGTCTTTGCGACGCGCCCATCGAACAGGCCAGCGTTGCCAAAACCAACACCGATAAAGCAATGAGAATTCGTTTCATTTTTTCCTTTCAAAATTCGCCTACACCATGTAGTGACGACTTCAGTCGTCCCGGCGGCTAAAGCCGCTACTACATGGGGAGGCGATAGCGCTGTCATTAAAATTTAATCTTCGCGGCTTCCTCGATCAGATCGCGTTGTTTGCTCGAAAGATACTTCGGCACCTGCACTTTCAAGCGCACAAACAAATCTCCCTTTTGCTCGCGGTTCTTCACGTGCGGCATGCCGCGCCCCGCCAGCCGAAAGACCTGATCGGGTTGCGTGCCGGCGGGGATGTTTAACTTCACCTTGCCGGCCATCGTCTCCACTTCGGCTTCGCCGCCGAGGATGGCCGTGAACGCGTCCACGGTGGCGGTGGTTCGCAGGTCGTCGCCGTCACGCTCGAAGCGCGGGTCGTCATCCACTTCGACGATGAGGTACAGGTCGTTGCCCTGCGGACCCGCGCCCGCCACGCGCACCTTCGAGCCGGTCTTTACGCCCGCGGGGATTCGCACTTCCATGCGACGCGCTTCGGTTTGCAGTTGGCGCGTCGTCCCGTGGAAGGCTTCGTCGAGGGAGATGCTCAAAGGTTGCTGATAACCCGTCGCTGGCCGCGCCCGCCCCGAGGTCCGAACCGACGCGCCGCCCGTCCCGCCGAAGATGGCGCGGAAGAAGTCGGAGAATGAGTCGATCCCGCCGCTTCCGCCGAACAGGTCGTTCAGATCGTCCATGTTCACGCGTCCGCCGCCGCTGGAACTCCACTGCCCCCAGTCGAAGTTGCCCGGGGCGCCGCGTCCCTGCCAGTTGTTGTAGGCGCTGCCGAGTTGGTCGTAACGGGCGCGCTTTTGGTCGTCGCTTAAAACCTGGTAGGCTTCATTGATTTCTTTGAAGCGTTCCTCGGCGGCCTTATCGCCGGGGTTCTGGTCGGGATGATTTTTCATCGCGAGTTTACGGTAGGCCTTGCGGATTTCGTCCGCGCTGGCCTTGCGCTCCACGCCGAGAATTTTGTAATAGTCTTTGTAGTCCATGATTTGATTCTAATCCTTCGAGTTGCCGCGTCAAGCATCAGACGCGTTGACTTATGGAACTCTAACGTGGTAAAGTACCGCAAACCAATCGTCATTGTGAGCGTTCTTCGCGACGCTTGCACCGCACTGCGTTCCCTGGCATCGCCCGCCAGGGCAGATGTGGTGCAGTGCAGGTGAGCAATCCCCGCGCCATCGAGGGAGGAGATTGCTTCGCAGCAAACGCTCGCAATGACGGACGACACTGGAGGACAAATGGACTCGATTTGCGTTTTTTGTGGATCATCAGACTCGGTTCACGCGGACTATCTGGCGGGCGCGCGAGCGATGGGCCGTGCGCTGGCCCGACGCGGAATACGCGTGGTCTACGGCGGCGGCAAGACGGGGTTGATGGGCGCGGTGGCCGACGGCGCGCGGGAGGCGGGCGGCGAAGTGATCGGCGTGATCATCCCTTCGATGCACACTGACGCGCTCGCGCATCGCGGTCTGACGCGCATGGACGTGACTCCAACGATGCACGCCCGCAAGGCGCGCATGCACGAACTTTCGGAAGCGTTCATCGCCCTGCCCGGCGGCTACGGCACCTTCGACGAGTTGTTCGAGACCATCACCTGGTCGCAGACGGGAGCTCACCAAAAACCGATCGGCCTGCTGAACCTGCGTAATTATTACGCGCCCCTGCTCGCCGCGATTGACCATGCCGTGCGCGAGGGATTCGTTTTTCGCGAGCATCGCGATTCGTTGCGTTGTGAATCGGAACCAGAGAATTTGCTGGACGCGCTGATGAGTTACGAACACGATCACGAAGCGGTGAAAAGGTGGATGAGGGAGGATTAGCGTCTGGCCGTTATAATGGGTATCACATTCACTCAACTTAAAAAGGAAAGGACGTCAAATTGGCTAAAGTAAACTATCAATACGAAAAACGTCAGAAGGAACTGCAAAAGAAGCGCAAGAAAGATGAGAAGGAAAAACTCAAGCAGATCAGAAAGAACGCCCAGCCGCAAGAGGCAGAAGTGACGCCGGAAACTCAAGCGGATAAAAATACTCCTCCCGTTCCGCCCGCCGAAGGGTAGATGGAGAGCAATGAAGGAAAAGAGACCAACGGCGTTGGTCTCTTTTGTTTTTTCGGGCTCTTCCGTAATTAACGGGAAAGAGCCTAACCACGAAGGACACACACCTGCCCTGGCGGGCGGTGCCAGGGAAGTACACAAAGGGGGAAAAAGCGTCAAAATTACAGGCGTTTTTCCTTCGTGACCTTTGTGTCCTTTG
>JACRBL010000061.1 GCA_016234485.1 Chloroflexota bacterium | reverse complement strand
CACGCTGTTTGACTTCTGCTCGTTTGTCTTGCCGAATGGCTTTTTCTATTTCGGCTAACTCTTTTGGCTTGAGTTGGTATACGGTTCTCATGACGAAAGTGTATCATGCCTTATAATCTATTTCGACTGACTACTTAGAATTATCTCCATGAAAGCCTCTTTTATTGTTGGAATGCTGTCAGCGCCTCACCGATTCTCATTCAAGCGATTTACTATTTACCACTTACTGCTCTCTGCTCTCTGCCTTCCGACCCCTCACTTACACGGAAACCGAAACGCGTCCAGCTCGATCTTCTTTTGCAGGGCGTTGAAATTCAGGTCAATAGACTGGTTGCAGAATTCTTCGGGGGTGAGGTTGTATTCGATCACGAAGACGGGTTTGCCCGCGTTGACGAACGGTTGAAGCAGGTGACATTCCTGGTAAAAGAAACACTCTTCGCTGATGGCCCAGTCAAAATAAGGGAGCAGGATGGGGATTTGCGCCAGGTCGTTTTTCAGGCCGACGCCGAGTCCGTTTTGGTGGGCGGCGTTGGCGAGGAAGACGTTGTAGGCCAGTTGGTCTTCGGGCGCGAGCAGGAAGCCGCTGTTGTTGGCGTATCCGTCCACGTGATCGGGGTCTACGCCGTCACATCCCTTCTGGGCGGCGAGGGCCACGCGCTCGAGCATGATCGGCGCGAGAGTTTGCAGGTTGCGGATGTCGAGCCACTGCTCGTCGGGACGGTCTGCCAGCATGGAGCCGAGGACGGCCGCAGGGAACGTGTCCGCGTCGGGGCTGGACGCGGCGTAGGTCCCCGCGCTGAAGCGACAGATCACCTTCACGCCGCGCGCGTGCAAGTCCGCGATGGTTTCGGGCGAGGTGGCGAACAGGTCGAGGTTGTAGATGTCTACGGGGAGGGAGGGGTCTATTGCGCCCGCATATTGGATCTGCCATGAGGTTTCGAGGGGCGGAGTCCAATGCTCGGGGGTGGAGCCGGTCACAGGGAGCGTGGACGGCTCGGTCGAGGAAAGAGGCGAGGAGCAGGCCGCCAGGAATGCCGCGAAAAGCGCGATGGTCAGGATTCGGTTCGGGTGTCGGATCACGTCTCGATGTCCCAAAAAAGAAAATGGCGCATCTTTCGATGCGCCATTGTAGCATATTAGAGCGTCCCTAGTTCTTTGCGCTTGAACCAGGTTTTCCATTCCTGGTTTTGCCACACAACCAGGAGCGGAGCGGCGATGAAGATGGAGGAGTACGTTCCGCTGAACAGGCCGATGAGCAGGATGACGGCGAACTCGCGCAGGGTGATGCCGCCGAACAACGCCAATGCAAGAAGCATGAACTCCACGGTCATCAGCTGGGTGTTGATGGAGCGTTGCAAGGTTTGGACGATGGAGTGGTTGGCGAGCGTCTCGAAATCGAGGCGGCGAAACACGTTGGAGTTTTCGCGGATGCGGTCGAACACCACGATCTTATCCTGCACCGAGAAGCCGATCACGGTGAGAAGCGCGGTCAGGAAGAGCGCGTCCACCTGCCAGCCCCAGAAGCGTCCGCCGATGGCGGTGACGGCCATCACGATGGCGACGTCGTGAGCCATGGCGATGATGGCGATGATGCCGTAGCGCGAGGCGTGTTCGAGGCCGCGGAAGGTGACGGTGATGTAGATAACGACGGCCAGCGCGGCCACACCCACGGCGAGGCCGGCGCGTTGCGTCACTTCGCGACCGATAGACGGGCCGACCGTGTCGAAACGTTCGACAGTCAGCTCGCCGAATTCTTCCTTCAACGCGGTTTGGACTTCCACGCTTTTAATCTCATCTAGCGCGGACGAGCGGATCTGGATCGTGCCGACGCTGGTGGTCTGCACCTGGGCATCGTCCACGCCGATGCTTTCGTAGACGGCCACCACTTCGGCGGGCTCGGGCGTCGCGGACGCGAAGCGCACTTCGAGGATGGAGCCGCCCGTGAAGTCAATGGAGAGGGGCAGTCCGCCCGTGACCATCAGGGTCATCCCTGTAACGATGACGAACAGGGAGAGGAAAAAGTACCAGTAGCGTTTTCCGAGGATATTCATTTTGTTCTCCCTAAATGCCGAACCATTTGAGGTTTTCTTCGCCAGGTTTGATGAAGTTCAGCACGAGGTTAAGCAGGGTGCGTGTGACGATGATGGCGGTAAAGAGCGAGATGCCCACGCCGAGCGCGAGCGTGAGCGCGAAGCCCTTGACGACTGTGGCGCCGAATGCGGAGCCGAACCAGAACAGAATGATGGACGTGATGATGGTGGCCAGGTTCGAGTCACGGATGGAGGACCAGGCGCGCGTCCAACCAATGTCCACGGCGTTGCGGAGGGTGCGGCCGGAGCGCAGTTCCTCTTTCAGGCGTTCAAAGATGAGGATGTTCGCGTCCAACGCAGCGCCCGTGGAGAGCAGGAAGCCCGCCACGCCCGCGAGGGTGAGCGTGAAGTGGAAGTATTTGAAGACCGCGAAGGCGATGAGGGCATAGATGATGATGGACACATCCGCCAACATGCCGGGTACGCGGTAGAAAATTCCCATAAAGAGGAAGACGACCGCAATGCCGATCAGGCCCGCGACGAGCGACTTCTGCAACGAGTCCTGACCAAGGGTGGGGCCGACCACGCGGCTTTCCACGACCTTGAACGGGATCGGCAGGGAACCGAAGCGCAGTTTGATGGCGAGGTCGTTGGCCGATTCTCTGGTGAAACTGCCGCTGATGATGCCGCTTCCGCTCGTGATGGGTTCGTCAATTCTCGGAGCGGAGATAACGACCTTGTCTAACACGATGCCAAGAAATTGCTGGCTGTGCGTGGACGTGTGGTCGCCAAAAATCTGTCCGCCTTCGGAGGTGAGCGAAAACTCGATGACAAAGTTGCCGAGCGCATCCTGCGAGACCAGCGCCGTTTTGATCTTATCGCCCGTCATTACGGTGTGATAGACGACAGGCGCGGCCGGGTCGGCGGTGGCTGGGTCGGTGGCAGTTCCGCCATCCACGTCCGTTTGAACGGTCGTCCCTTCGGCTACGGGGGAGAAGCCAAAGTCCACGAATTCGAGGCGTCCCGTCTCGCCAAGGGTGGCGATGATCTGGTCGGGGTCCGCCGCGCCTGGGAATTCTCCCACGATGCGGTTATTTCCCGCCACCTGGAGCACGCTTTCGTTCACGCCGAGGGCGTTGGTGCGGTTTTCCAGGATGAGACGGGCTGTGTCCATCTGTTCCTTGGTAATCTCTGTGCCTTCGGGCAGGTCGGCTTCAAGCACCACCTGGAGTCCGCCGCGCAGGTCGAGGCCGAGACGCGTGCTTACGTCGCGAGTCCACAGGGGCTGAAGGTTAAACGGATTGACCAGTTCAAGTTTGGGGCTGAAGTCAATCCACGCCGCCACAGCGACGATGATAACGATCAGGATTATTCTGGATGTCAAATTTCTCATGTGCTGATTTCTCCACTCACGAAAATGCCTGCCGAGGCAGGCGACGGGAGATTATACTACAAGGAGGAAAGAGGGAGGAGATTTGGTTCTCTTGTAAAAACAGCCCCGACGTTTGACATCGGGGCGAGGCTCTGAATGGGCGGCACGCGTCGAATGGGATTCGTGCGGGGATGGTGGCCTGGGCGATGGAAATCGGGCGGGGGTAAAATCACCCGCCCTCACACACGAAGCCTACTTCGACAGGCTCAGCACAACGCTTCGGGTTAATACCCTACGGCATCGCTGGGAAACTTCCGGCGGGCGCGTACCAATCGCCGGGGTTGATGCTGGGTGTGTCTTTTCCGGCTTTCACTTCCACATCGAGCAGGGTGTGATCGGTGCAACTCGCCAGCAGACCACATGCAACCATCTGGGTGTAGCCGCCCGCGTAACTTCCATCCATAATGTAAGCGACCACGCGATACAGGCCGGGCGCAAGTCCTGTGATCTGATACACGGTTTGATTCTGCATCGTGTCCACATACCGATAATTGAATCCATTCACCTGAAACGCGACCACGCGCAACGCGGGGATAAAACTCGAAGGGTACGACAACGTCCCGCTGATCGAACCCGGCTCGGGCGTCGCGGTGACCGTCATCGTCAGCGCCGCGTCAGGCGTCAGCGTGGACGTCGGATTGAGCGTGGGCGCGTTGGCGGGTTGGGTCAACGCGGCTTGCACGGTCAGCGCGGCGAAGGTCTGCGCGACGATCGTGTCCACGTTGGGGGTGTACGTCACAGGCACGAACGTCACCTGCGCCATGGCGGTCTGTTCGGCGGACGAAAGAATTTCTTCCACCTGCTGTTGGGAAGGGATGCAGGCCGACAACAATAAAACGATCAGGGTGAGAAACAGAATTTTTTTCATCGCAACTCCTCGTGTGGGTCAATTATAGCCGCATAGTATAATGATTTTCATGCTTAAAAACTACGTGCATCGCATCCTACGCGACCCACGCGCGGCGCTCATCAGCGCGGGCATTCTCGCCTTTGGCCTGCTCATCCCCTCGCTCGGATTGTTTCAAGACGATTGGCATTTTATTCATTATGGAAGCGCGGCAGGCGCGCGCGGCATGTTGGAATTTTTAACAATGGACGGACGCCCGACCGCGGCCTGGGTCTATGCGACTCTTTACCCGCTTCTCGGATTTTCTCCCCTGCGCTGGCACGTTCTCTCTTTGACGTTGAGGCTGGTCACTGTCCTTTTGGCCTTTTCCACGCTGACAACTCTCTTCCCGAATCGGACGCGCACGAATCTGCTGGCGTCGTTCTTCTTCCTGCTGTATCCCTTCTTCACGCTTCAACCGCAAGCCGTCGTCTACGCCGAGCATTGGATGGCCTTCGCGCTTTTCTTCGCGTCCCTGCTGTTGATGATGCGCGCCATCCAGAATCCAAAACGCTGGTTCGTTTACACCGCGCTCGCGATCCTCGCAGAGACATTGCATCTTTTCACGGTTGAATATTTTGTCGGGCTGGAACTGCTTCGTCCGTTCATTATTTGGATGATGGCAAAACAACAAGCCGCCAACCAAGGTCATAATCCAGGTAGCATCCAAACCAGCAATGCCTCCCTTCATTCTGACTACACGCAGATCGCCAAACGCGTCGCGCTGACCTGGCTCCCCTATTTGCTCATTCTTTTCCTCTTCCTCTACTGGCGCGTAGACTTCCTCGGCTCGCTCGACCTCCGCAACAACCCCGCTGACGCGCTCTCGCTCCAGACGATCATCACCACCCTCCAACACCTCGGCGCGGATATTGCCCTCGTCCTCGTCTCATCCTGGTTCAAACTCGTTGACCCCACCGCCCTCGAACTCACCCGCGCGCGGAATTTTGTCGTCATTGCGATCACGTTAGTCACCGCGCTCCTAGCTTATTTTTATTCACGTTCCCTTTCGGAAGATAATTCGCACCAATCTCCAATTACCAATTACCAATTACCCTCTCCCTCCTATCTCTTATCTGCCTCCCTTGCCCTCCTCCTCGGCCTCGCCCCCGCCTACGCCGCGAACTTCATTATCCATCTCAAACTCGAGCCGTGGAATGGACGCTTCGCCCTGGCCGCCCTCCCTGGCGCAGGGATGCTGATCGCCGTCGTTTTTGAATCCCTCTTCACGTCCGAGAAGACGCGGCGCGTGATGTTCGCGATCCTGATCGGCTTGCTGATCGGATTCCACAATCGCAACGCGTTTGACTTCAAGACATCGTGGGAGAAACAGGTCAAACTTTACGAGCAGTTGACCTGGCGCGCGCCATTCATCGAACCTGGGACGCCCATCATCACCGACCAGGAAATCCTGAGTTACATGGGCGATTACCCGACCAGTTTCGCGCTCAATACCATCTACGATACAAAATCCCTGCGCCCCAGCCCATATTGGTTCTTCGCCATGTCCGAAAATCTGGACGCGGCATCACTGGCAGAAGGCGGCGAACTGACCGCGAAAAAATACGCGTCCACGTTCGTAGGCAACAGCCGCGACAGCCTGATCATTGTCTTCGAGCCTGAGAAGAATCAATGCCTGTGGATTCTCCGTCCCGAAGACGCGTCCTATCGCGGCCTGGTCGAACCGATCAAGCAAGCCGCGCAAGTTTCCAACTTGAGTCGCATTCAAGACAAACACAAAACCTATCCCACGCTTTACCGCGCTATCGTCCCTGAAAATCCCGCATCGTGGTGCTTTCACTATCAGCGTGCGGATTTGGCACGTCAGATCGGCGATTGGGAGCAAGTTGTCTTCTTCTGGGATTTGGCTGAGCGCGGCGGATACGCGCCTGGCCACGGATTCGAATACGTCCCCTTCATCCAAGGCTATGCTTATGTGGGAAATTGGAAACAGGCGCTCGCACTCACCAAGCAATCCCACCGCGTCAGCGCGAATATGAAAACGATTTTGTGTCCCGTGTGGGAGGAGTTAACCACGTCTACACCAAAGTCAGCAGAGCGTGATTTGTCAGTGGGCGAAGCAATGGAATTATTGGGTTGCCAGTAACGCAAATTGGCAATTTGCACCACAAATTCATTCAAATTTATTCAAATCCGTCTTTTATTGCGAGCAATACGTTATTGGTTATTTGTTGCAAAATGGATTTATCTGCACCCGTCTCCAATTTCACTTCAAGCCCAATCACCTTGTCGTCATAAACTATGACAACATCACATTCGGAATAGCCATCAATCCAGTAATAACAGCTGGACTTTTGGGAATCGGAAACTTTCATTAACTCCAAATTTGATAATTCGCCAGTGGCTGGAAAAGCAAAATATGCCTCTACAGAAGATTCGTCCAGCTCTGCCTTATTTTTGAATTGCTGAATTTCGGTAACCACCAACAACGAAAACCGCTTGTAAAAGCCATCAAAGATGGATCCTGCAATTTCACCAGATTCATAATTGAATTCTTGTATCAATACATGAGACCAAACAAATTCCCTTGAGAAATCATCCTCCACAGGCAGTATCTTCACAAGTTGAGAATTTGGATTTTCAATCGAGATTTGTTTTTCGGGAATATGAAGTATCGCCCGAATCTCGTTTTGCTTGGCTACAGAAAATAGCAACACAACCAATAGTAGAACACCACCCGCGATTTTTGCGAAGTTTTTAGTTGACAATTGTTCCTCCTCTCACCATCTCCAACACTTCCAACAGCCTTGGCATCCAATTTTCGTTCTTCGTGAAATTCACCCAATAGACATTCTTCCCGCCGCGCACATCGGGCGCGAGATCGGGCATTCTTTTCGGCTCAGACCCCTCCGCGGGCGCGGGGAAACGTAGCGCGACCTGTCCCGCCTCCCAACTCACGGACGCGAGTCCCGCCTTCTCGGCGCGGAGTTTGACGCGCATCTGGTAGAGCAGAGATTCCAGCATTTCGGGCAACGCGCCAAATCGGTCGCGGAATTCGGACGCGAGCGCGTCCACTTCGGTTTCGTCGCGGAGGTCCGCGATGCGGCGGTAGAGTCGCAGGCGTAGATTCTGGTCGGGGATGTAATCCGCAGGGACGCCGATGGCGAGGGGGAGGTCTACGTTGACGGGCATGGCAAGAGGCTGAGCGTTTAACGTTGAACGTTCAACGTTAAACGAGACGCGCGAAGTATGACGAAGATGCCTGACCGCATCCGCGAGCAATCGCGTGTAAAGGTGAAAACCCACATCCTGAATAAATCCATGTTGACGCGTGCCAAGCAGTTCGCCCGCGCCGCGGATTTCGAGATCGCGCATCGCAATCGAGTAGCCCGCGCCGAGTTGCGTATTCTCCGCGATGACTTCGAGACGCGCCTGGCCATCCACGGTGGGATTAATTTTGTTGTGGCGGAAGAAGTAGGCGTAGGCGCGCATCGCTCCGCGTCCGACGCGGCCGCGTAATTGGTAGAGTTGCGCCAGGCCAAAGGTGTCGGCGCGGTCAACGATCAGGGTGTTCGCGTTCGGTATGTCGAGACCCGATTCGATGATCGTCGTCGAAAGCAAAATGTCAATCTCGCCCGAAGTGAAACGGTGCATCACCGCCGAGAGTTCGCCCTCGGGCATCTGGCCGTGACCGACGTCCACGCGCGCTTCGGGGACGAGTTTCTCCAAATGCGCCTTCATCGCGTCGATAGTGTGGACGCGGTTGTGGACGAAGAAAATTTGTCCGCCGCGCTCGAGTTCGCGCAAGATCGCCTGACGCACGAGACGCGGCGAATACGGTCCGACGTGCGTGCTGATGGGCAGGCGTTCTTCGGGCGGCGTGTTCAAATTCGAGATATCGCGCACGCCCGTCAGCGCCATGTACAGTGTGCGCGGAATCGGCGTGGCGGTCAGCGTCAGCACGTCTACTTCGGTGCGGAGTTTTTTCAAATGCTCCTTGTGCGCCACGCCGAAGCGCTGTTCTTCGTCAATCACCACCAATCCCAAATCTTTAAATTGCACGTCCGCCGAGATCAAACGATGTGTGCCGATCACGATGTCCACTTCACCCAGTGCGAGCCTCAGCAACACGTCGTCCTGTTCTTTCGCGGTGCGGAAGCGCGAGAGCATCTCCACCTTCACAGGAAACGCGGCCAGCCTTTGCAAAAATGTCTCGTGGTGTTGTTGCGCCAGCACGGTGGTCGGCACCAAAATCGCAACCTGCTTGCCATCCATCACAGATTTGAACGCGGCGCGCAACGCGACCTCGGTCTTGCCGTAGCCCACGTCGCCGCACAGCAGACGATCCATCGGGCGCGGATTTTCCATGTCGCGCTTGATCTCGGTCAGCGCGCGGATTTGGTCGTCGGTCTCCACATACGGGAACGAGTCTTCGAGTTCGCGCTGCCAGGTCGTATCTGGCGCGAAGGCGTGACCGACCGACACGTGACGACGCGCGTACAGATCGAGCATTTCCTTGGCGACTTTCTTGACCGCCTCTTTGACGCGTCCCCGCTTCTCGCTCCATGCCTGACTTCCGAGGCGGTCCAGCGCTGGCAGGCCTCCGTCGGCCCCGACGTAGCGCGTCAGCCGATCGGCTTGATGCACAGGGACGTAGAGCGTGTCGCCGTCTTCGTATTCGACCGCGAGGAATTCGCGTTCGTGTCCCTCCAGTTGACGCTGGACGAGTCCCGCGAAGAGCCCAACGCCATGGTCCACGTGGACGACGTGGTCACCCGCCTGGAGGTCCGCGTAGACCGCTTCGGGAGTCTCCGCCGCAGCGCGGGCGCGCATTCGAGGAGTCGGTCGCTCCCAGCCGAAGATCTCCGAGTCGGTGATGAGGAAGAGATCGCCGAGTCGCCAGCCTTCGGTGAGGGAGGCCTCTACGAATTTTGGATTTTCGATTTCGGATTGCGGAAGCGTCTGCCACCAGAGTTCTTCGAGGCGAGAACGCTGGCGCGAGACGATGACGACTTGCTTGCCGTCGTCCACGAGTTGCGCGAGATAATCTTCAAAGGGTTTCAGGCGTCCTGCGAAGCGTTCGATGTGTCCGAATTGCTCTGCCAGGCCCTCACCCCTACCCCCTCTCCCGATTACGGGAGAGGGGGACTGATCACTGATCACTTCATCACCAACGCGTCCTAATTCAACAAGTCCCCTCTCCCCTACGCTATCCGCCAGCTCCGACCAGGTTAAATATGGGATCGGAAAATCTGCGGACAGAATCCCCTCTTCAATGGACTCGCTTCTCGTGCGGACGGCTTGCTCCTCCACTTCCTGCATCATGCCTTCGACGAGGCTGAGATCGTCCACGGCGATCATTGATTTTGATGGAAGGTAATCGAAGAGAGACGCGGGGAAGGGATGGAGAACGGGGATGTGAAATTCCGATATTTGATATTCGTTATTCGATAATCGAGAATCGGAGTTCGACCCACCGAATATCGAATTATCGAGTATCGAATTTTCGTTTACAAGAAATTCTTTGGCAGGTGTTACAAGCACGGAATCTAATTTTGCAACTGTACGCTGTGTCGCTGGATCAAACTTGCGAATCGTTTCGATCTCGTCGCCGAAGAAATCCAGGCGGACGGGTTGACTTTCGGCCATCGGCCAGATGTCGAGCAGGCCGCCGCGGTGGGAGAATTGTCCCGCTTCGAGGACGGTGTCCGCGCGCTGGTAGCCGATCTCTGCCCAGTTGCGGACGAGCGCTTCGAGTTGGACAGTCCCTCCCGCGGACAGTTTCTTGCAGGCTTTGAGATAGTCGCGGCGCGGCAGGGTGCGCGTCATCAAGGCGCGGGCAGAGGCGACGATGACGGGATGCGTTTGTGGTTTTTGGGTAAACGGTAAGTGGTACGCGGCGAGGGCGGTGAGCGTTTGCAGGCGCTCGCGCCGCGTGGACACGCCCCACGGAGATTGTTCATAGAAAAGCGGGTTGGGTTCCGCAAAGAGATAACGCGGCGCTTCAGGAAGCCAGAAGCCGAGTTCATCGAACAGCGCCAGGGCATGGTCGGCGCGGTCAGTGATGAGCAGGATCGGTTGGTTGAGGTCCGCGTGGAGGGAGGCGAGGACAGGCAGGCGCGCGGAACGAGGCAGGCCGAGGGGGTGCGCGGTGAGATTTGCCAACAAATTCTGATATGCAGGCAAAGACCGAATATGAGAAGTGAGAAGGTGAGAAGACACGGGATGCGAGATAGGAGATGCGAGTTAGGAAGGTATTGCGTATTGCGTACTGCGTGTTGCGTAAGTTACGAAATACGCAGTACGCAATAATCAACAGGTTATTTTGGAACGTCAGTAGCCCCATTGAACTTATTCATCGCCGCGTTCAATCCTTTGACCACAAATTCCTGCACGGCATCAGCGGCGCGGTCGAGAGTCTCAGAGACGATGAGCAGGTCGGCGCGGGAGAAATCTTGGAGGACGTAGGCGGCGGCGTCCATGCGGCCAGGCGGACGTCCGATGCCGAGGCGCAGGCGCGGAAAATCCTTGGTGCCGAGGCGTTCGATGGTGGAGGCCATACCCTTCTGTCCACCTGCTCCCCCACTGGGGCGAATGCGGATCGTGCCGAGCGGCAGGTCAAGGTCATCGTGCGCGACCACCAGGTTTTCGGGGGGAATCTTGTAGAAGTTGAGCAATCCCTGCACGGACTGTCCCGACAAGTTCATGTAGGTCTGCGGCTTGGCAAGGATGAGTTTGCGCTCCTCGTAGAGTCCCGAAGTGACGATGGCCTTCGATTGCAGTTTCATCCCGCGCGCGTTGAGGCGGACAGCGAGTCGGTCAATCAACATGAAGCCGATGTTGTGGCGGGTGCCTTTGTATTCGCGGCCAGGGTTGCCGAGGCCGATGAGGAGGAAGGTGTCAAGTGTCACGTTTCAAGTTCCAAGTGTCGAGTTTCAAGAACGGCGGAAGCGAAGGATGGTGGTAATGAGGATAAAGGCAAGGAGAGTGACAAGTACGGCTCGAAAAAGAAAAACGTAGATTTGTGATTCGCTCACCGTCGCAGGATTGGGTGGGAGCGGCGTGGGCGTGGGGAGACGCGTGGAGGTGGGGGCGGGTTGCGGCGTGGGCGGGAGAGGCGTGGAGGGAGGGATGAATTCGGTCGTGGCGGTCGGTTCGGCGGTATAGGTCGGCGTGGGGGTTTCGGTGGGCAGTTGGTTGCGGATGCGGAGTCCTGTCACGAGGGATTCGAGGATGGAGCCGTCTTGTAAAATGACGCGCAGACGCAGGTGGTAGTCGCCGTCGGTGACAAGGGTGGTGTCCCAGGCGGCGAGCAAGCCATCTGTCACGGGGGAAGCGGTTTGGTAGATCAGGAACCAGGTCGAGGTCGAGTCGGACGCGAAGGCGAAGGAAAGTTCAGCGGAGGCGAATCCGTCCGCGGCGCTGGTTCCCATCACGTTGACGAGTCCGCTCAACGTCTCGCCCGAAGCGGGCGCGGCGATACGGATGGCCGTCTGTGCCTGGGCGAAGGCGCGCAAAGGCAGGAGGGTCAGCGCGAGGGTTAAAGTCCCCGCCAGAAACCAACGCATTAGAAGAGACTCAGCCAGTCGGTGTTGGTGATGATGCCGCAGGCGATCAGGATAAAGATGATGAGCAGGACGAAACCGCATCCAAACCCAAAGCATCCGCCCCTGCCAAAACCGATGTTCTTTTGGAGCCAGTCGAACAGCTTATCGAGCAAAAAGAGTTGTAAAAAACCAGCCAGACAGCCTCGTCGATCGTTCATGGGGATCTCCTTTCGTGGTTGCCAACTGGTAAGTTTAACATGAAGGCGGGGGAGGGTCAAATTGAAGTAGGAACCTTTCCATCCACAGCCTGATGTTGCGCTTTCGTGAGGGCGGGTTGACCATGCCAGACGCACCCAAACCGAAAAAAGTTTGTCTCAACGAAAACGTGGAGGAAAGCGCCTGATAGCGCTATAATGCCGCCCATGCAAACCAGTTTCGCCAACAACAATAATGATAATGATAATGACGCCCCTCGAGGCGTTGGGCGAAGCATGGCTGGTTGACAGACGATTTCAAGTCACACCAATCGCCCGACGCAAACGCGAAGGGCGATTTATTTTGTCTAAAAACGGACTCCAAAGTCTCTGACTTTGGAGCATCCAAAATCTGGAGATTTTGGAGTCCGACACCACTTTTCGGAGGCGCATCATGTATAGAACTCATACTTGCGGCGAATTGCGCGCCAGCCACGCGGGGCAGACTGTCACGCTTTCGGGCTGGGTGCATAATTTCCGCACCTTTGGCGGCGTGGTCTTCCTCGTGCTACGCGACCGCTACGGCATCACCCAGATCGTCACCAAGCCCGAAGCCTTCGCAGACGCGCACAAGGCGATTGAATCGGCGCGCTCGGAGTGGGTCATTCAAGTGGAGGGACTGGTCAAGATGCGGCCTGCAGACCAGTTCAACCCGAAGATGGCGACGGGCGAGATCGAGCTGGAAGCCCAAAAAGTGACCGTGTTGAATCAATCAAAGTCCACGCCCATTGTGGTTAGTCGCGATGAAGACGAGAATGAAGATATCCGCCTCAAATATCGTTATCTCGACCTGCGCCGCGAGCGGATGACGCGCAACCTGGTTCTGCGTCATCGCGTGGTGAAATTCATGCGCGATTTCATGGACGAGCGCGGCTTTATCGAAGTGGAAACGCCGAT
Source organism: Chloroflexota bacterium (assembly GCA_016234485.1). GTDB lineage: Bacteria > Chloroflexota > Anaerolineae > Anaerolineales > Villigracilaceae > Denitrolinea. Next base: position 40,755 of record JACRBL010000061.1, on the reverse strand, counting down.
TCTGTTCAAGGCTACGCCCGAAGGCGCGCGCGACTATCTTGTGCCGTCGCGTATCCATCCTGGACATTTTTACGCCCTGCCCCAGTCGCCGCAACAGCTCAAGCAGTTGCTGATGGTCGCGGGACAGGATCGCTACTTTCAGATCGCGCGCTGTTTCCGCGACGAAGACCTGCGCGGCGACCGTCAACCCGAGTTCACGCAACTTGATTTGGAAATGTCCTTCGTCCAGCGCGACGATGTGCTGGCGCTGGTTGAACGTCTCTACACCGAGATGCTCGCGGCGGTCGCGCCACATAAAAAATTATTCGCTTCGCCGTGGCCTAAATTTTCGCATCACGAAGTCGTGGAAAAATATGGCACAGACAAGCCCGACCTGCGCTTCGGGATGGAACTCGTGGACGTGAGCGACATCTTCGCGAAGAGCGAGTTCAAGGTGTTCAAGTCCGCGCTGGAGGCGGGAGGGACAGTGAAGTGCATCGTCGCGGCGGGGGGCGCGGAGATGACGCGCAAGGAAGTGGACGCGCTGACAGACGCCGCGAAGTCGCTCGGGGCGAAGGGACTCGCCACGCTGGCCGCGACTGCCGAAGGTCCGAAGGGAACCGCCGCGAAGTTCGTCACGCCCGAGGAGCTGGAAGCAGTCCAGTCACGCGTGGGCGCGAAAGTCGGCGACTTGATTCTGTTCGCGGCGGACGCGCGCGCGGTCGTCAACAAAGTGTTGGGAGGACTGCGCGTCGTGTTGCGCGATAAGTTGAATCTCGCGGACAAGGATGTGATGGCCTTCGCGTGGGTGGTGGATTTTCCGATGTTCGCGTGGAACGAAGAGGAGCAGCGCTGGGACGCGGAGCACCATCCGTTCACGATGCCGCAACTCAGCGATCTCGACAAATTCGAGACCGACCCTGGCTCGATCCTTTCGGACGCGTACGACATGGTTTGCAATGGCTACGAGATGGCGTCGGGTTCGATCCGCATCCATCGGCGCGATATTCAGTTCAAGGTGTTCCAATTGCTTGGATTGAAGGATGAAGAAATTCACAGCAAGTTTGGACACATGCTGGAAGCATTTGAGTATGGCGCGCCCCCGCACGGCGGCATGGCGCCAGGCATTGACCGATTAATCATGTTGCTGGCGGACGAGCCGAACATCCGCGAGGTGATCGCCTTCCCGAAGAATCAAAATGGCCGCGACGTGATGGCGGACGCTCCGTCTACGGTGGAGCCGAAGCAGTTGAAGGAATTGCATATTAAACTCGAATAATCAGATGACATCGAACCGAATTCTCAACTGGGAAGGTTGTAATAACGTGCGCGACCTCGGCGGCATGAACGTCTCCGATGGCGGTAAAACGCGTTGGGGCGCGATCGTGCGCGGCGATACCCCATCTCGCCTCACCGCCAATGGCTGGTCTGCGCTATATGCTCACGGCATTCGCACCATTATTTCATTGCGCACACACGGAATGACAGAGGACCATCCTGTTATTGCCCCTCCCCAATCCGACGTCAGGGTTGTGTCGGTTGAAATCGAAGATGTCACCGACAGGGAGTTCGCGACGAAGTGGGCTAGCTCCGATTTGTGGGGCACGCCTCTTTATTTTAGCGACGCGCTCGCTCGGTGGCCACAACGACATGCGAACGCGCTCAAAGAAATTGCACGAGCGCAGGCTGGCGGCATCCTGTTTCATTGTATACGCGGACACGATCGCACTGGGATCATCGCTTTATTAGCGCTCGCACTCACTGGCGTTGCATTGAATGAGATCGTTGCCGATTATGAACTCAGCGCCGACCCTGTTCGGGATCAACTTCTAGCCGAACGAAATACGACTGCTTACGAGGTCATCCACTCTACAATCACTTCGCTTGACCTGGAAGATTATTTGCTCGGCGGCGGAATGACCCAGGATGACATCCGCGCAGTCCGCACTCGGTTTGTTGAAATAAGGTAATTTCATCATTCTCTACTCTCTCCCTCGGAGGAATCCATGACGATCATACGCGTTGACAAAATTTCAGAATACGAAGGCCAGGAAGTGACCGTGCAGGGTTGGGTCTACAACCGCACCGACAAGGGCAAGCTCGTCTTTTTGCTTGTGCGCGACGGGACGGGCTTCGTCCAGTGCGTGGCGTTCAAGGGCGACCTCGACGAGGCGGTCTTCGATCAACTTGTGCGCCTGCCGCAGGAGTCGTCTGTCATCATCACGGGACCCGTGCGCGCCGACAAGCGCGCGCCCGGTATCCCTGGCGGGTACGAAGTCGGCGTGAAGAAGATTGAGATCGTGCAAGCCGCGGACGTGGATTATCCGATGTCGCTCAAAGACCACGGCGCGGACTTCGCGCTCGATAACCGCCACCTCTGGATTCGGATGCAGAGTCAGTGGGCGATCTTGCGCGTGCGCGCCACCGTCATGGCCGCGACGCGTGAGTGGCTGGACAACAACGGCTACGCGGAAATGTCCACGCCGATTCTCACGCCCGCCGCCGCCGAAGGCACAACCACCCTGTTCGAGACCGAATACTTCGACGAGGGCAAGGCCTACCTCGCGCAGACGGGTCAACTCTACAACGAAGCCAACATCTTTTCGTTTGGCAAAGTCTACTGCTTCGGTCCCACCTTTCGCGCTGAGAAATCGAAGACGCGCCGCCACCTGACCGAGTTCTGGATGCTCGAACCTGAGATCGCGTTCTGCGACCTGGACGGGTTGATGGAAGTGGAAGAGCAGATGATCCACCACATCGCCCAACGCGTCTTGCGCGACCGAAAGCCGGAGTTGCTTTCGCTCGGCCGCGACCTGGCGAAGTTGGAATCCATCCAGCCGCCGTTCCCGCGCATGTCCTACGACGACGCGGCGAAATATCTGATTGATCTTTACGAAAAAGAGACCGACCCCGAAAAGAAGGAATTGCTCAAGTTCGAATGGGGCATGGACTTCGGCGCGCCGCACGAGGCCGAGTTGACGAAACTGAACGAAAAGCCGCTCTTCGTCTACGGCTACCCGAGCGCGGTCAAGGCCTTTTACATGGAACCGTGGCCGGGACGTCCCGAAGTCTGCAAGAGCGTGGACTTGCTCGCGCCGGAAGGCTACGGCGAGGTCTGCGGCGGCTCGGAGCGCGTGAGCGACCACGACGCGTTGCTGGCGCGCATCCAAAAAGAAGGATTGCCCGAGGCGGCCTTCAAGTGGTATCTGGAACTTCGCAAGTTCGGCTCTGTCCCCCACTCTGGCTTCGGCATGGGGACGGAACGCGTCACCGCCTGGATGTGCGGCATCGAACACATTCGCGAGGCGATCCCCTTCCCGAGGACGATCAAGAGGGTGTATCCGTAGGGGGGAAGACACCTAAACAGGTTGAATTACAAAAAGACTCTGAGATGACTCAGAGTCTTTTTTCTTGTGTACCTGTTTACCTGTGAACTTTTGTACTTGTATTCCTGTGTACTTACACCCCCTACCTCCCCCCTCCCGTAATGTAATGCTCCAACTGCGAGATCATGAACTTCTGGTAGTCCACCATTTCCTTGAGCGCGTCGCGGACGGAGATGATGCCGATCAGTTTGCCGTCTTCGTAGACGGGCAGGTGGCGGATGTTTTTGTCTATCATAATTGCCACACATTCCTCCAGCGACTGACTGGCTTCCACGTACAACACTTTGGTGGTCATAATCTCGGCCACTTTGGCATTTTGCGAAGCGCGCCCTTGCAAGTCCACCTTGCGGACACAGTCGCGCTCCGAAAGGATACCGACCACCTTGCCGTCGTTGATAACGAGAACCGCGCCCGCGTTCGTCTCGGCCATCAACTTGAGCGCATCGAACACCGTCGCATTCGAACTCACCGACCAGACCTGCTCGCCTTTCTTGCGAATCATCTCTCGAACTGTGATCATGTTGTCTCCTTTTTATGGATACCAGATAATAAGAGTATAGACGGTATTGCACGGGCTGACAAGAAATTTTTTTACAATGTTTTTAGAGGGAAGCTGTGCGCCAAGGCGGAAAAGAACTTCGCCGCGAATTTCACGAATTTCGCGAACAGGGAAGAAAATTCGTAAAATTCGCGATTTTCGCGGCAGAGGTTTTTGAAATGCTCAATTCGCTACTTTCCAAAAACGTATAAGCCATCGTAACTCACCGAGATCAAAAGCCGACCGGGGATCAGCGCGCCACCGACGGGGTTTCCAGCCGAGTCGAATTCCAATTCCCAGTAAGGCTCCTGCTCGCCAGGGTAAATGCTCACGCATAACACAGACGCGGTATTTCCTCCGCAAATGTAAGCCTCGTCCTTCGAGCCGATGGCGATCAGCCGCGCGTTGATGCGCGCGTAACGATAATTGCCAAGAAGCCGGCTTTGCGCGTCTATCCAAATCATTTTCGAGTCTGTCCATGTGGTGGTGTAAAACAGCCAGGCCATGCCGTTGCGCGACACACCTTGATCCACAGGCAGAAGCAGGACATTATGCTCGTACTCCCAGGTGATGGGCGCATCGGTGGCGAGTTGGTCGCGGTCGTAATGCCAGCCCACAATCTCGTGACCAGGACGATAATACGTCAAGCCGTTGCCGCCCGTAAAAAACGATGGATCGGCAAAAACCAGCGTAGACGGATCGCGGATCGGAATTTCGATCTTCGCGCCTGTCATCACATCCATCACCGTGTTTCGCAGGTAAACCATTTTCTGGTCGGGGCTGAGGCGCGGCGGCTCCTGCAAATACGCGTCCGCCGCGGACTTGTACCACAGCCGCTGTCCCTGCGCGTTCACCGCGCCGACCGCGTCGGTGATGGTGACGTAGACATTCCCCAGCGCGTCGACGATCGGCCCCGAGGTGGACTCGCGTCCGCCTGACATTTGCGCGCGCCACAACACGCTTCCCTCTGGACTGATGGCGGTCACTCCGCCTTCGAGATCTGCGACCAGGACGCGTCCCTGCGCGTCCAACGCGGGCGCGCCGACAGGTTGCGCTTCGAGCGGAGCCTGCCAGAGGCGCTTCCCGTTTGCGTCGAAGGCCAGCAAAACATTTTCGACGCCCGCCACGTAGATCGTCCCGTCCGCGGCGACGACGGGACCACCCGATGGGCCGCCAGGGATGGGTGCGGACCACAACAGCGCAGGTTGCGAGTCGAGGGTCAGCGGCACGCTCAACGTCCCGAAAGGATCGTAGCGTTCCGTCGCCCAGAGATGATCGCCAGGGATGGAGAACGTCGCTGTCTCCTCTTCGGAGGCGGGCGCGAGCGTCTCCACGCGCAATCGGTCGAAGGTCACATACGCGGCGACGAGCGTCGCAACGAAGACAAATGACCAGATCAATTTGGCGCGATGCTCCTCCAGCCAAAAGCCCAGCGGCTGGAAGACGTTCTCTTCGAGCCAGGCCTCGGTCTGGACGGAGATCATGCGGAAGCGGCGGCCGCCCTGCATCCATTCCTGCGTCTGGCGGAGACGAAGCCCCTCGCCCAGCAGGTTGAAGCCCAAGACGCCGATGACAAGGATCGTGCCGACGATCAACAAGGCCGAAGGATCGGTGATCTTAAAAAGCGCGGAGGCGATCATCTGGCCGAGTTCGGGCAGGCCCTCCGCGTTGACCACGTTGAAGTCGGTGATCTCGATCCAAATTCCGCCGCCGATGTAGTAACCGAGGAAGCCCAACTCGGCGGAGACCATAAGCGCGGCGCTGACTTCGAAGGCGAGGAGCATCCACGCGAGCGAAAGGATGTGGCGCAGAATGTGTCGGAAGAGGATGTGCTGGCTCGTGCCGCCGAGGGCGCGCGAGGCCTCCACGAAGGTTTGTGATTTGAGGGCGCGCGTCTGCTCGGCCACCATGCGGCTGGTTTCAGCCCAGCCCATCCAGCCGAGACCGATGACGAAGGCGAACAGGCCGCGATCTATGCCGACGATGAAGATGCCGACCAGCGCCGAGATGAGCGCAGGGATGGACAAGCCCAGCGAGATGAGCGAATCGAGGGCGCGACCGACGCGTCCACGTGACCAGCCCGCGGCGAGGCCGATGAGGATGCCGAGGACGAGACGGGTGAGCGCCACCACGCTGACCATCATCAAGGTGGGACGAACTCCCCACAAAATGCGGCTGAGGAGGTCACGGCCAAATCGGTCGGTGCCGAGCGGATACCCATCCACGCGCAGGGGCGGATACGGAGGCGTGCGGATTTTGCCGTCTACGGCGAGGGTGTAGTTTTCCTTCATCGGGTTTTGGGGCGCGAGCGAGGGGCCGAACCACGCCAGAAAAACAATGAAGGCGACGAAGACAAAGCCAAACAGGAGCGGCCAGTTGATCTTGCGGCGAGTCTTCACGGGGTTCACTCGGCCTCCTTGCCGCGCTCCGCCCCGAGGTCCATGCGCAGACGCGGGTCTACGAGACGCGCAAGGAAGGTGGCGATCAGGTCAATGAGGAGGAAAGTCGCCACGAGCAAGGTCAACAGCGCGGCGACCATCGGCGGGGAGAGCAGGTCGGTGGAGGTGGAGCCCAGGTCGAGCACGGAGCCGATGAGGCGTCCGATGCCAGGCCAGTTGAAGAGACGCTCGATGATGATCAACTCGGCGATCATCAAGCGCAACGAGGCCGCGACCGTCAGGATGACCGCGGCCAGAATATTGCGAAAGGCAAATTTGCTTTTGATGGATTGAAATGAAAAGCCGAAGGCCAACTCGGAGACGACGTATTGTTTCTCCAACTCTTCGGAGAGCAGGCCGCCCGTGACGCGCGCAATCTTGACCGTGGGCTGGATCGCCAGCGCAAGGACGGGCAACAGCAGGTGCGCGTCCCAGCCGAAACCCTGGAAGGGGATGCTGGGCGTGGCGAGGTCAGTTCCGTAGAGGAAATACGCCAAAAGGATGGCGATCAACAAAATGGCGATGTAAAAACTCGGAAGCGCCAGCCCGATGGTGGAGAGGAAGGTCAGCCAGGGGGCGATGCCGTTGCGGGAGCGGCGGACGGCCAAACGTCCAAGCAGGATGCCGAAGATGACGCTGAGGGAAAGGGCGATGCCGAGCAGTCCCACACTGGCGAGGCTGAAACGCGAGATGGCGTCCAGCACGGATTCACGCGTGAAGGTCTGACCAAAGTCGCCGCGCAGGAGTCCTTGAAAGTAATCGCCATACATCGGCAGGAGCGGCGGGATGGTCTGCAACGAGGCGTAGGGATTACTGGCCTGCACCACGGGCGAGACGCTGAACGCGAAGGCAAAGCCGACAAAGTTGGCAATGAGGAGCGCGAGCGGGAGGAAGGCGAGGCGGCGGAGGAGGTAGGAGGTCATGGGGGGGGGGAGGCAGTGAGCAGTAATCAGTGATCCGTTATCAGTGGGAGGGAGGTTGGTAATTGGTAATTGGAGATTGGAGGGAGAGGGCAGAAGGCGGAAGGAAGAGAGCAGAAGGGGAGGGAGGGTGAGGGGATTTTAGCACAGAGGGGGGAAACTGAAATGGGTTTGTTGGCATGGGGGAATTTATCGTAAAATAGACGCATGGTTACAGACGCCGACGACATCGTGAGACAAATCCGCTTTGCTGATTGGTGCTACAACTCGCCGATGGAAGTTTGCGTGGTGATCTGCCACGTAAGCAAACCCGCCAAGCGGCGCGGACGGGTGATTTTCATTGAAGAGGTGAACGAAGAGACCCGCGAACGCAGTATAAGTAATTTCAAGCCTGAACATCAGGAACGCGTTTCGGACGCACGTCGCGCATTCAAGGATGTGGAAGGCTTTGCGAAGGTGGCTTCAACCGATAGTTTGAAAGAAGCGGTAAAGGCGTGGGATGGCAGTTCTGTCTTTTTTAAAAGAAAGCATCAACGATCTACTTAATCTTTTTTTTCAAATAAAGGAGGCAACATGAAAGTTGGACATTCGAGGCGAGAAATAGGGCAAGGTTGTATAGAGTTTATTGTTGGTCTTGCTATTATTGTGATAGTAATACTAGCTATAATATGGGCAATTAGCGAGTTGACGATTCTAATAAAAAGAAATGTACAGGAAATTCGATCAACAGCAACGCCTGTTGCTGTGTCAACCACGCCGCATCTCTTGCAAAATGACAATGAAAATATCGGGACAATTTCTCCAGAAGATAATTCCACTGTACTAGCAACTGCAACGCCAAATACTACAAACACAACCGAAGAACCCGCAGACGCCACAACATCACCAGTCCCACCTAAAAAATCTACCTGGGAACGTTTTGTAGATTGGGTCAAACAGATATTCACCAACCCAAGATCTCCATGAAGCTATTGATGTTTTTTTAGATGAAAATACGGAATTGGTAGCGCAACTTAAATTATGGCCTGCACCAGGTCATAAGTTATCAGAAAAAATCGTCCGAGTTTTATATGAAATTGGCGTTTTGGGGATAAAAAAGGATAAAAGAAATATTTTTTCACCAGCAAGATACGTCAAAAGTGGCTCTCTGGTAATTCACCCAGCTTACAAACCGTTGTTGATAGAAAAGTCTCACTTAAGAATAGGCATGGATTCATCAAAGGAAATTGAAAACGCGAGGCTTGAGGTTTTTTGGGCAATTGAATACCTTACAGACCTAATTAAGCCAGGGAGACGCTCTCAAACTTCATCAAAGAAAACAAAAGAAGTATATCCTGACAAGGATATAGTGCATGGAGTAACTCGATTGGTTTGGTCGATTCGCTTATTATTAAAAAGGGTGATTACCTACGGCGATCAGACCTCACAAGAAAATTTGGTGAGTCCAACTGTTCTAATTTATGCTTTGGAGCAATCTCTACTAAAATTAACTAACTTAATTCAAATCGATGGAAAGTCTTTACATCTACTAGCGATTCTGTACAATCCCATCAGAGTTGAAGATTGGCTGAATAGCAAAAAACTCCATGATAATGAAAGGTTTGAAGATGAGATGGATTTTCCTGAACATTCAAAACTATACCAAACCCACTCACAAAAGCTATACAAATGGGTTAATAAATTAATAAAAAATGATGATGGTAAATTGTCGAAACAACTGGATACAATTCTTGTAGAGATACGCGACAATCTTAATTCTCCATTGGCCGAAGGATATACTAATTCTTAGAAGAGAGAACAAATGGAAAAAAGTGAATTCCCTATACGAATAAATAATTATGAAATAACGCAACCCTTAGGTAAAGGGGAGTATACGAGTGTCTATCTCGCAGTTAATCCAAGAACAAATCAAAAGGTTGCTATTAAAACATATAGCGGACCATATCTGCATGACAAACTCTTTCAAAAAAGATTTGAAAGAGAACTTAATATAGTAAGCCAATTAGATCATCCGAATCTGGTTAAATATTTTGACAGCGGTATATCTCAGGGCACTCCATTTATAATAATGGAATACTTAACAGGATTAACTCTGCAAAGATTAATTGCACATCATGGAACTACTCACCCATTGATTGCTGTGGAAATTATGCAGCAAGTCCTCAAAGCACTCGGGTACTTACATCAAGCAGGAATCGTTCATCGAGACATTAAGCCGTCGGCAATATTTATTAGTACAAAAGGCCAAGTGAAATTAGCTGATTTTGATATCGCAAAACGTGCTGATGATACATCTGTAACAATCAAAGGAACGGTTATTGGATCACCAAGCTATATGTCTCCAGAGCAGCGTCTTGGCGCACTAGCCACTGCGAGATCTGATGTTTTCTCGGCAGGAATAACCTTTTACGAAATGTTGGTTGGAAAGACACCTTGGGATGATAGTAGCTTTTTACCAACGGATAGGCGCACGTGGGCAAACTTTACTCCCCCTGGAGGTTTAATTCAAGGGATAAATCCAAAGATAGATGAAATCATCGTGAAATCTATCGACCTGCAACCAGGTCGAAGATACGGCAATGCTCAAGAAATATTTATGGATATGAAAGATTTACCTTCTGCGTCTACTGAAGATTTAGCATCATGGTCACGTGGAAGGAAAATATCAAGTCAGCCACAGCCAATCAGGAATCATCCACGTTCGCCGTATATGTTATTAAGTCTAGTGATGATTACTGTTATTTTCCTTATCAGTGCAATGCTTTTTGCCCCGCAGGTTATTTCGTTCATAAACCCATCTCCAACCGTATCCATAACTCCAACGCCGCAGCTCTTCACCTTTACAGTGGACACAACGGTACAAAACTTTGTTACAGACGAATCTTTTGTCATCCCAAAAGACTCAACAATAATTATCATCAACCCAACCCATACAGACTGTAGTGTGCTCGCTGACTGGAATGGGACTCAAGTCATAGTATCTGCAAAAGTAATATTCCCTGACCGTACTACTTGCCCATGACCATCGTCTAATTCTCCTCCGTCATCACCATCTCCTCCCCCGAACCGCGGACCCTGACTCCGCAGGCATTGACCGCTTTGTGGGACTCGAGCACATCAAGCCAGAGAACTTGCACATTGACAGTTGGAGACTCATCGCGGATGGGACAACCTTTACCAGCACCTTCAAGCGCGGACGGGTATCTTGCCAATCGGAGGGGTTTTATGATTATGCCGTCAAGCCCAAGCCGAATAAGAAGTGGTACTCCGTCAGCATTGAGGGTCTCATTAAGGCGGCGGAGAATCTGGATAAGTTGGGCACACCTGTGATCAGTTTGTCGCGGAAGGTATTGTCCCTGCTGGGGGGAGGGTGATGCGAGTTACCCCCATCCCGTCCTTCCCCCAAACGGAAGATCACGTTTGGGGGAAGGGGAAGAAGTAGCTTGGATGAAAAGAATTCTTTACATTCAGGGTAATGTTGCATTCCTCCCCCATTTCTGTTCTTCGAAATGGGAGAGGTAGGAGGGGGTATGCACAAACGCACCACAACCAAAATCTTTTATCGCGCCCGCGAATTGCGCCGAGCGGAAACCCCCAGAAGAAGCCAAATTGTGGTCCCGCTTACGAAATCACCAACTCGCGGGCGTTGGTTTCCGAAGACAACATGCGATTGGAAATACCATTGTGGATTTTTGCGCGCCTCGCAAAAAACTTGTAGTCGAACTGGATGGAAGCCAGCATCTCGAAACGCAAAAAGAAGATATGGAACGAACAGTCTTTCTCGGGTCAAAGGGCTATAAGGTAATTCGTTTTTTCAACCACGAGATAAATTCGGACATTGAAGTTGTCCTACAAAAAATTTTACTTTCGATGGAGCCGAAGTAACGACATGGACACCACCAATCCCATCATCCAACTCTGCCTCGAGGGTTCCCGCGCTGAATTTGAGCGCCGCCTGGACGATGCGCGTCGACTCTACCAACAAGCCTGGGACGCGCACTCTGACGATTACGAGGCCTGCATCGCCGCACATTACCTGGCTCGCTTTCAGGATTCCGCGGAAGCGACCCTGCGGTGGAATCAGGTCGCGCTGGAGCGCGCGGATCAGGTCAAGGGGGAGCGAGTGAAGGAGTTCTATCCATCGTTGTATCTATGTCTGGGACGTTCCCATGAAGTCTTGGGAAACCTGCCCGAAGCGCAAAAGTATTACCAATTGGCCGCGGAACTGGGGGCAGTCCACCAGGCAGATGACCTTTCCAAGCATGGATGACGAGTAATTGAAAGTAAACCGCTCCTAATTTCGCCTAACGGCCCTCATCCGTGGGGGGTTTTCACCCATCCCCTCACGAGTCTAGACTCGTTGCCCGATGAGTCTAGACTCGTTTGAGCAAGAGTCTCAGACCTTTTCGGGGTCAATCCTTACCGACTATACGCACAATGTAGACAAATACGAACGTCCCAGACGGAATTTAAAAAGCCAGGTTAGGTTTCCCAAAAGCCAGGTTAGGTTTTCCCAAAGCTAGGTTAGCTTTTCAAAAAGCCAGGTTAGGTTTTCAAAAAACTAGGCTGGCTTTTCAAAAAGACCCTAAAAGTCTCTTCCTCCGACCTTCGCCCTTCAGGCAGGATAGCCTCGCCGAACGGGACGATTGTCAGTCGAGAAAACCTTTAGGGTCTTGCCCCACATGAATTGGTCGGCTGGTCTGCCGCGCTTCCTACCTCAAAGGGATCCCTTCGGGGCTTCCAGACTTGAGGAATTTACGAATGGCTTCCTCGCTCTCTCTTTGGGATTTAAAAAATACACCCCTGCCCGCAAATAATCACGGGCAGGGGATAATCTCATCAGAATCGCCGGTTACATTTCCTTGATGCCATACGGGAAGCCATACTCGGCCATCTTGCTCATGAAGACCGTCGGCTCGAAGGCTTCGGGGCCGAGCACGCCCGCGCCACCCCATTGACCATGCGCCAGCAAGTCCATCGCGATGACGGCGCTGAAGGCGGTCTGCGCCACCACGGCCTGGCATTCCAAGCGCGACATGCACTCGGCGTTATCGGCCACCTGGTAGAGATAGGCCTCACGCGGCTTGCCATCTTTCGTTCCTTTCACCCAGATGCCCGCGCAGGTCTTGCCGTGCATCTTGTCGCCGAGATAGGCGGGGTCGGGCAGGCAGGCCGCCACCACGTCGCGCGGCGCGACCTTCACGCCCTTCACGTTAATCTTTTCCTTGTTGTCGAGACCAAGCATGTGCAGGGTTTTCAGGACGCCGATGAACTGGTCGCCGAGTCCGTATTTGAACGTCATGCGCTTCGTCTTGACCCAGCGCGGGACGAGCAGAACCTCTTCATGCTCCACGTTGACGACTTCGGTCGGGCCGATGCCTTCGGGGAAGTCGAACGTCTCCGGCTCGGAGAACGGTTCGGTCGTGAACCAGCCTTTATCCTTTTCCCAAACGACGGGCGGATTGAGGCACTCTTCGATGGTTGTCCAGATCGAGAAGTTGGGCGCGAACTCGTACCCGTCAATGGTGAGGTTTGCGCCGTCACGGATGCCCATCTCTTCGATCTCATCGAACATGTGATCCTGCGCGTAACGCGCGAACACATCCACCATGCCCGGCTCCACGCCAATGCCGACCAGGGCCAGCAGTCCCTTCTTCTCCCATTTGGCGGCGCGCTCGAATTGGTAATCGCCGAGCTTCACGCCCACCTGATGAAACGGGTCGGTGGGATGCGGCTTCGAGAGCGTCATCGCCATGTCCATGTAGTTGACGCGCACGTTGAAGGCCGCGTCGAAAATCTTCTCGTTGAAGATGGGATCCACGGCGTTCATAATGAGGTCCACTTTGTGCTTCTTCGCGAGCGCTTCGATCATCTTTCGGTCGCCCGCGTCAACGAATTCGACGGGGAAGCGTTTTTTGTCTCCCAATTTTTTCTGCACGCTTTGGGCGCGCTTCTTGTTGAAATCCGCCAGGACCATCTTTTCCATCCACTTATATGGTTTGGCAATCGCGGCAATCGCCTCCCCCACCCCTCCAACACCGACGAGTAATACTTTCATAACCTTTCTCTCCATTAGTTTTATAACCCGCGGATGCGAGTTAGTTTGGTTTGGTAGTCACGTGGTCTGATAGTCTGATGGTCGCATTGTCGCTTCGTCTTGTGGTCGCATGGTCTCGCTTTCAAACCACGCGACCGCCTGACTAGTAGACCATGCGACAAATTGACCATTCGACTAAAAGTAGATCTCCTTCATAATCTTCAAGTGCATGAACGATTCTGATTCGCGCACGCCTTCGATGGTTGAGAGTTTGGCGCTGATGAATTCGAGCAGGTGCGCGTGGTCGCGGCAGACAACTTCGGCGAAAAGGTCGAATCGTCCGCTCGCGACAACGAGGTAGATGACTTCCTCGAGTTTGGAAATCTTCTCCGCGGCTTCGAGAAGTTTGCTTCCGTCCACGCGAATGCCGATCATTGCCATGGTCTTGTAGCCCATCCGCAACGGATTGGAGATCGCCACCACTTTGACGAAGCCCATCTCCACGAGGCGGTTGTAGCGCAAGCGGATCATCCCTGCCGAGACGTTGAGTCCCTCTGCGATTTGGGCAAACGAGGCGCGCCCATCTTTGCGGAGGGATTCGATCACCTGACGGTCAATGTCGTCCAGGCCTTCGAGCGGCGGATTGACGATTACTTCATCCATGACGGTATTTTATGACGAAAACGCAAAAATGTCAACAATCTGTGATGAAAAGTGATAAATTGACGAGATTTCCTGACGAGAAGCGTCATAACACTTGTATAAACGGCTCCGCGAAGCGCCCGTGGGTCAGCCGTTTATACATGAACTATGTCTACCCTATGTAGTGACTGCTTTAGATGTTCCGTCGTTCAGGCAAAGAAAAAGGCCGACCACTTGCGCGGCCGGCCTAAGGTCAGGTTTGAGGCGAAACGAGGGGGCTATTCGCCGCCCTTCACTTCCGTCCAGAGTTGATCGTAGAGAGGCAGGGCCTCGCCCACGTCGTCAATGCGGTGGCCGTTGGCGATCGCCTCGGCGGGCGTGTTGGTGATGGGCGAGTTGATGTATGCGTCGTAGATTTCTTTCTGATTTGCTTTGGCATATTCCAGCGCGCCCTTGCTGGGGTTGGTGTAGGGGAAGTCGCGCAGCATCAGCCAGAACATGTTGCCCTGCATGGTGTAATTGAGCCAGGCATAGGCGGCATCAAGATGCGGCGCGCCGACGGGGATGGCGTAGTTATCCTGCCACAGGATGGCGCCTTCCTTCGGGTACACGTATTGGATGGAGGGGTTTTCCTGCTGGGCCAGGAAGGCTTCGCCCGTCCAGGTCATGCCGAGGTCCACGTCGCCGGCGATGAGGGCGGTCTTGGGGCTGTCGCTGTCGAAGGCGCGCACGTTGGGGACGAGGAGCGCGAGTTTTTCTTTGGCGGCGTTCAACTCATCGGGGTTGGTGGTGTTCACGTCGTAGCCGAGGGTGAGCAGGGTCAGGCCGATGACCGCGCGAGAGTCATCGAGGAAGACCATGCGGTTGGCATATTCTGGCTTCCACAGGTCTTCCCACGAGGTGGGCGCGGGGGAAACCACATCGGCATTGTAGACGATGGCGTCGGTGCCGGCCTGGTAGGGGATGGTGTATTTGTTGCCCGGGTCGAAGGAGAAGTCGAGGTAGTTGGTGTCGAATTCGGCCAGCACGGGCAGTTTGGCGTGATCGAGTTCCTGGAGCAGGCCCTGGCGGATCATCAGGCTGACGATGTAGTCGGTGGGCTGGACGAGGTCGTAGCTCGCGCCGCCAGCCGACAATTTAGCGTACATTTCCTCGTTGGCCGAATACTCCTCGTGGTTGATCTTTACCCCGTAGATCAATTCAAAACATTCGATGGCATCCGTCGGGATGTATTCGGTCCACACGAAGAGGTTTAGTTCCTTCGATGTGACTTCCATCTTGTAGGCGGGTTCGGGGCAGGCGAATCCCGACGATGTGACTTTGGGGCCGCCCTCGCTGGACGTCCCGCCGCCACATGCAGCCAGCGCCAGGCTGAGGATGACCGTCAAGGTCAGCGCTTGAAACAGTTTCTTGCTCATCTCTTCCTCCTTTGGAAAGATTTGAATGGAATTTCAAACACACAGCGCGCGCTGTGGGTTTTATGAGGGGATGTGGACTCAAAAGTCAGAGACTTTTGACTCCGTGAGATCGAGTCCGTGCGACCAGGAGGTCATTTCGCTTCGCGGCTTTGGAGGCGTTGCAAAAGGATGACCGCGGCGAGGACGATGCCGATCCAGACCGTGGAGAGGGCATTGACTTCGGGGGTGACGATGCGACGCAACAAGCCGTAGACGTAGATCGGGAGCGTGGTTGCGCCCGGCCCGGTGGTGAAGAAGGTGATGACGAAATCGTCGAGCGAAAGGGTGAAGGCCAGCAGTCCGCCCGAAAGCACGCCCGGCAGGATCATGGGCAAGGTGACGCGCCAGAAGGTGACGAATTCGTTCGCGCCTAGGTCCATGGCGGCTTCTTCGTAGGACTTGTCGAAGCCAGAAAGGCGTGCCTGCACTACGAGCGTCACGAACGGGACGGAGAAGGCGATGTGCGAAACGATGACCGTTCCAATGCCAAGCGAGAGGCGGGCGTCGCCTGTGAGGCCAAGCGCGCCGTTGATGACGCCAAACAATTGGCTGAAGAGGGTCAGGATGCCGATTCCCATCACGATCTCCGGGATGACGATGGGGATGTAGAGCGAGAGTTGCGCGAAGGGTTTGATCTTGAAGTTATAGCGCTGAATGGCAAGCGCGGCCATCGTCCCAATAACGGTGGATGTGAGCGTGGAGACGAAGGCGATGGTCAGCGTGTTGCGGGCGGCCTCGCCGACCTGGCGGTTTTCAGCCAGTTCGCAAAACCAGTGGAAGGGGCCACACGGACTTTGGGTGACGAGGCTCCCGTCCATTTGGGTGGGGCCGAAGGCGGGGACGAAGCCCTCGAAGAGGATGTTGGTGCGCGAAGCGTTGAAGGCATACAGCACCAGTACGATGATCGGCGCGTAGAGAAAGCCATACACCAAAAGGGTGGCGATGCGGATAAAGGGATGTCGGCGATGGGGGTTCATACCGCAACGATCTCCTCTCCGAAGCCAAATTTACGCGTATAGAAATACGTGACGATGAGAGTCATAATCATCAGGATGAGCGACGCGGCCGAGCCGAAGGTTGGGTCGCGGGCGGAGAGGAACTGATTCTGGATGAGGTTGCCGACGAGAATCACCTGCCGTCCGCCGAGGATGTCGGAGACGATGAAGGTTCCCATGACGGGGATGAAGACGAGGATCGTCCCTGCCACAACGCCGGGCATCGAGAGCGGAAGCGTGACGCGCAGGAAGGTTCGGAAGGGATTCGCGCCAAGGTCCGCCGCGGCTTCGTAGAGCGGGTTGTCAATCTTCTCCAGCGAAGTAAAGATCGGCAGGATCATGAACGGCAGAAATTCGTACACCATGCCGACCAGCACCGCGCCAGGCGTGTAGAGCATCTGCAACGGCTCGAACGGGACATTGAAGCGGGCGGCCACCCAGCCGATGATGCCGTTGATGACGCCTTGCTCGCGCAACAACATCATCCAGGCATAGACGCGGATGACGAAGTTCGTCCACAGCGGGACGAGCACCAGCATCAGGAACGTACTGCGTCGTTTGGGATGCGCGCGCGCCACAAAATATGCCAGCGGATAGGCCAGCGAGATGACGATGAGGGTCGTCCAGAAGGCCAGCGAAAGTGAGCGTCGCAAAATGTTGACGTAAAGCGGGTCGAAGCAGGTGGCCTGTCCGTTATCGCAATCGCTGGAGATGCCGATCAGGCGCATGTAGTTATGGAAACTGAATCCGTAGATCACGCCGCCATCGGCGTCGCGCGTCCCAAAGGAAATGATCGTTGTAAGAATGAGCGGGATGATGAGCAGGACGATCAGCCACGCCAATGTGGGCGAGACGAGCAACGTCCCTTGGGCCGATTTATTTTCGCGCAGTCGCTTCAACATAAGGGCCTCACGATTCCGCCAGCACGAGCGTATTTTCGGGGAAGAGGTTCAGGCATAGATTCTGCCCGATGGTGTAATACGCCTTCGGGTCGAGGCTGGAGATTTTATTCTGTTCCCAAACCTTGAATTTCTGCCCACCAAGTTCTATGTAGACATGCGTATCGGAGCCAATATAGGTGGTGTTCGTCACCTGACCGCGGAAGCAGTTCATCTTCAGAGCGGGTTCCTCGGAGAGACGAATCTTTTCGGGGCGGACGGAGACGACGGCATTTTGTCCCACCGAAACGCCGCCCGTATTCAAACCTTTGACTTCCGCGTTCAAGGCGGGGACATAAACCTGCGCGTACTCCCCTTCCGCTTCGCGCACCGTCCCGTTTAGGAAGTTGGACTCGCCGATGAAGTCGGCGACGAAGCGGCTGTTCGGTCGCTCGTAGACCTCGACGGGCGCGCCCATCTGCATGACCTTGCCCTTACTCATCACCGCGATGCGGTCCGACATGGTGAGGGCCTCCTGCTGGTCGTGCGTCACGTAGACGAAGGTGATGCCCACCTTTTGCTGGATGGCCTTCAACTCGATCTGCATTTCTTTACGGAGTTTCAGATCCAACGCGCCGAGCGGCTCGTCGAGCAGAAGCACGTTCGGCATCTTGACCAGGGCGCGGGCGAGCGCGACGCGTTGTTGCTGTCCGCCCGAAAGTTGTTTGGGATAGCGGCGTTCCATGCCCGTGAGTTGCACCATTTCGAGAATGTGTCCCACACGGGTCTTGATCTCGTTGACGGGGGCCTTTTCCATTTCAAGACCGAAGGCGATATTCTGATAAATGGTCATGTGCTGAAAAAGCGCATAACTCTGGAAAACTGTGTTGACGGGGCGCTGAAAGGGAGGCGTGTGTCCCATGGCCTTACTCTCGATGTAAATCTCGCCTTCAGATGGCCATTCGAAACCTGCCATCATTCGTAGGGAGGTGGTTTTTCCACAGCCCGAAGAGCCGAGCATGGAGAAAAACTCGCCGTTCTTGATCTTCATATCCACATGATCCACCGCGTTCAGCGTCGTCCCTTCGGGCGTTTGAAAGGTCTTCACCACGTCGCGCAATTCGACTGCAAATTCGCTTGTCTGGGTCATCTATCTTCTCCGAGAAATGAATTGGTGAAAAATCAACCAGAGATAAAAGGGATAAACTTTTTATTCGACCTCAAGTTCGTCTCAATTCATCTCTGGCAAAAATTACACAGTGACCGTCTTCAATACGTCTTCCAAACGATCCAGCAGGATGTCAATTTGCGCCTTGGTGATGACCAATGGCGGCTCGATGCGAATGGTTTGCGCGCTGGTCAATGTTCCCGCCACCAGCACGCCGCGCTTGAACAACCCCGCGGCCACCTGGTACCCGATCTCTGGCGTTTTGAAGTGCATGCCGATCAGCAGACCTTTGCCCGTTATTTTCTCATAAATTTGTGGATGTTGCGCGGCGAATTTCTGCAATTTCGGGATGAGGTAATCGCCTTTTTCGGCGGCTTGTTCCCACAACCGTTCGCGCAGGGTCACATGGATGGAAGCGATGGCCGCTGAACAAGCCAGCGCGCCCCCGCCCGTGGTGGTGGTGTGCATGAACGGGTTCGGGTACATCATCGGCTTGAAGATCTCTTCGGTGGTACACACCGCTGAGACAGGCATCACGCCTCCGCCGAGGGATTTGGCGACGGCGAGAATGTCGGGGACAACATTCCAATGCTCGATACCCCATAACTTGCCCGTGCGGCCCAGTCCCGTCTGCACTTCGTCTGCAATGAGCAACGCGCCATATTTCTTCGTCGCGGCGCGGATGCGCGGCCAAAAGTCGTCGGGCGGGACGATGGCTCCCGCTTCGCCCTGGATCGGCTCGAACAACACGCCCGCCACGCCGATGCCAACCTTATCGCAGATCTCAAGTTGCTTCTCCACCGCTTCCGCATCGCCGAACGGGACGTGGTAGACGGGACCCGCGTACATCGGTCCCATCGGGGCGCGATAATCAGATTTGCCCATCATCGAGAGCGAGCCCATCGTCTTGCCGTGGAAGGCTTTCACCGCCACAATGAAGGCGGACTTCCCCGTGTAAAGTTTCGCGATCTTGAGCGCGGCTTCAATGGACTCAGTTCCGCTGGCCGCGAACCAACTGTACTTTAAATTCCCAGGCGTGATCTCGGAAAGCAATTTCGCCAGCACGCCGCGCAACGGATCGATCAATTCCTGCGAGGGCATGGGCGAGCGCCCGAGCTGCGCCTTCACCGTCTCGATCACATCGGGATGACACCAGCCGAGGTCCATCATCCCAAAGCCGCCTAGACAGTCGAGATACTCGCGTCCGAGCACGTCTTTGAAGATGGCTCCCGAACCCGTCCATTCCACCGCGGCCCAATCACCCGCCTCGGTGACAGATTTGCGATATTCCAACCAGCCGCGGTTGAAATGCTCCGCGAAATTCTGTTTCGATTCGTCAATGATCTGTTTGCCTTCCTCTTCGGTGGGGAAACGATCCATACGGATCAAGTCCATCCAACGGGAGGAGTATTCGAGGGCGTCTTCGTAATCGTGAGTCATATATTCCTTTCAGAGAGAAGATGATTAGAGTGTAGAGAGCAGTCCATTTACAACTTACTGCTCTCTGTTCTCTAGTCTCTATTTATCTAGAATTTTCTCGACCATTCCTTCGGCCATCGTTCCACCACCACTTTCTTCTGCGTGAAGAACTCGACCGCGTCCATGCTTTGGCCGTGCATATCGCCGAAGAACGAATCCTTCCATCCCGAAAATGGGAAGAAGGCCATCGGCGCGGCCACGCCGATATTGATGCCGATGTTGCCCGCCTCCACCTCGTGACGGAATTTGCGTGCCGCCGCCCCACTCGATGTGAACAGACTGGCCTGATTGCCGTACACGTGGCTATTCGCCAGAGCAATGGCATCCTCGATCGTATCCACGTGCATCAAACCCAGCACCGGGCCAAAGACCTCGGTCTTCCACAACTCGCTTCCTTTTTGGACTCCCGCCACCACCGTCGGGCGGACAAAGGAACCCTTCTCGAAACCTTTGATGACCGTCCCGCGGCCGTCCACCGCCAGGTTCGCTCCCTCGCGTGACCCGATGCCGATCAGCTCTTCGACGCGCGTTTTACTCGCTTGATTAATGAGCGGCCCCATCTGGATGCCCGCTTCGAGTCCATACCCGACCTTTCGGCTGGACGCGGCGTCGCAGATCAACTCGGTAAACTCGTTGCGCGCCGAGCCGACCGTCACAGCGAGCGAAACGGCCAGGCAGCGCTGTCCCGCGCACCCGAAGGCGGAATCGGCGATGATCGTCGTCGCCATGTTCATATCCGCGTCGGGCATCACGATGACGGGATTCTTCGCCCCGCCCTGCGCCTGGACGCGTTTCCCGTTCGCCGCGCCGCGGCTGTAAATATATTTCGCCACGTTGGTCGAACCGACAAACGTGATGGCGCGGATGGCGGGATGGTCGAGGATGGCGTCCACCGATTCTTTCGCGCCATTGACCAGGTTGACCACGCCCTTGGGAAAGCCAACCTGCTCGATGAGTTTGAAGATGAACTGCATCGTCATCGGTACTTTTTCGGAGGGCTTCACAATGTAGGTATTGCCGGCCGCGAGCGCGTACGGAAGATACCAGAAGGGGATCATGCCAGGGAAGTTGAACGGCGCGATGGTGGCGCACACGCCCACGGGCTGGCGGATCATCAATTCGTCAATGCCTGTGGCGATGTCTTCCACAAATTCGCCCTTGCCGAGGTGCGGCATCCCGCAGGCCATTTCGACATTTTCGTAGGCGCGCACCATTTCAGCTTTAGCCTCGTCGAAGGTCTTGCCCGCTTCGTTGGTGATGAGTTTGGCGATCTCATCGCCGTTGGCGCGCATTACGTCGCGCAGTTTGAAGAGATATTGCACGCGATCCTGCACGGGTGTGCGCCGCCAGGCAGGGAACGCGTCCGAAGCCACGCGCGCCGCGAGGTCCACGTCGGACGCGCTCGAAAGCGGAGTCCGAGCGATGGTCTCGCCTGTGGCGGGGTTGATCACGTCAAAATATTCGGTGACGGTTGGCTTCGTCCATTCGCCGTTGATGTAGTTCAAAATTTCCATGGTTTCTCCAAAAAACGATATTCGATAATTCGATGTTCGAATATCGAGTATCGAATTATTTCACTTGCTTATCCGCGACTTCCAACGCCTTCTCGACGATCGCGAGGCCCTCGTCGAGTTGCTCCTTCGTGATGCACAGCGGCGGCACGACAAAGACCATGCTGCCCATATTGTTCGCCATGATGAAGGTGAACAAGCCGTTCTCGCGCAGAACCTTGCCAACTTCCGCCATGATTGAGGGCGCGAAAGATTGCTTCGTCTCGCGGTTCACGACCAGTTCGAGCGTGGTGAACAGGCCGATGTAGCGGGCATCGCCGACCGAAGGGTGACGTTCCTTGATATCTTCCAAACACTCGCCGAGATATTTCCCCATCGTCGCCGCGTTCTCGAGGAGATGGTCTTCCTCGTACACGTCAATGGTGGCTAAGGCCGCGGCGCAGGCAAGGGCGTGACCATTGTACGTGAGACCTGCATAAAGATATTTGTCATTGAAAAACTCAGCGATCTTGTCCGAGACAATGACCGCGCCGAGCGGGACGTAGCCGCTGGTAATGCCCTTGGCGGTGGTGATAATGTCTGGCGTCACGCCCCAGTTGTCCACTGCAAACCACTTCCCTGTGCGCCCCCAACCGCTCATCACTTCATCGGAGATCAGCAGGATGCCATATTTGTCGCAGATCTCGCGGACGCGCGGCCAGTAATCATCGGGCGGGACGATCAGCCCATTCGAGCCAACCACGCCTTCCATGATGATCGCGGCGATCTTATCGGGACCTTCGTACTTGATCACCTCTTCGAGATGCGAAATGCATTCGCGCTTGCAGGATTCTTTTTTCTGCCCGAACGGACAGCGATAACAGAACGGATCGAGGAAGTGGACTCCGCCTGGCATGGTCGGTTCCACCGCGAGACGGCGATAGTCGCCCGTGAGAGCGATGGAGCCATGCGTTGCGCCGTGATAGGAGCGATAGCGCGCCAAAATCTTGTTTCGCCCTGTGTAGAAGCGCGCGATCTTGATGGCGTTCTCGTTGGCTTCCGCGCCGCCGAGCGCGAAGAAGGTCTTCTTCAAATTACCTGGCGTGACTTCCGCCAATCGTTTGCCAAGTTGGGCGCGGACATCGGTGGTGTTGCCTGGATGCACAAAACATAATTTTGCGGCCTGGTCTTGAATGGCTTTAACCACTTTCGGATGCTGGTGCCCGATATTCGTGTTCATCAACTGAGACGAAAAATCAATGTAACGTTTTCCGTCCGTGTCCCAGAAGTAAATGCCTTCCGCCTTTTCGACCGGGATGGGGTTAACTTGTCCCTGCACCGACCAGGAGAAAAAGGTAAATTCCTTGCTGAGATCGACGATTTCTTGGGAGGTTAAGTGAGTCATGGGAGCTCCTTGATGCGTCGAAAGTCGAAGGTCAAAAGTCACAAGACCTTGGACTTTCGACCTTCGACTATTTCTTGACTTCCTTCACAATCTCCGCATACACATTCAGCGTTTCATCAATATCCGCGTCGGAATGCGAGTAGCAGAGGAACCAGGGTTCGCGGGCATCGTGATCGGGCATGACGCCGCGTTCAATAGCTTTTTCAACGAGGGCGAGATAGATATCTTGATCGCTCTTCGCCCAATCGCGCTGACAGGTGACCGCCTCCACGCCGATGGCGAAGGAGAACATGGCGGGGTATCCGCTAAAGACGGCGGGGATGTCGTTATCTTCGAAGATCTCCTTCAACCCGTCCATGAGACGTTTGCCGCGCTGTTCGATGGTCTTGAGGATCGGCTGAGTCTGAATTAGTTTGAGTGTTGCGTATGCGCCTGCGACTCCCGCCTTGTTGTTGGTGTACGTGCCGCCCTGTGAGACGCCGTGCCCAATAATGGACATGATCTCGCGCGCGCCGCCGAACGCGGCTACAGGGTAGCCATTGCCCAGGGCTTTCGCGTACGTCGCGAGGTCAGGGCTGATGCGATGGTATTCCTGCGCGCCGCCGTTGGCGATGCGGAAGCCCGTCTTCACTTCGTCGAGGATGAAGACCGTCCCGTGCTTTTTGGTCTCTTCGCGGATGAGTTCGAGGAAACCAGGTTGCGGGTCGATCGCGCCGCAGTTGCCCTGGCACGGCTCGGTGATGACGGCCGCGATCTGATCGCCATAAGAACGCATGACGCGTTGGAAGCCTTCGGCATCATTGAACGGAAGCGTGATGATGAACTCGCGCATGGATTTGGGGATGCCCGAGGAGGCGGGCACGGGAATGGGACTGCGCGCATTGCCGTAGGACTCGGTGGGCGCGTAGGTGGACCACAAGGTGTGATCGTGGAAGCCGTGATAATTGCCCTCAAATTTCAAGATGATATCGCGACCTGTGTAGGCGCGCGCCACGCGGATGGCGTGCATGGTGGCCTCGGTGCCAGAACAGGCCATGCGAACCATCTCCACCGCGGGGCACATGGCCGTGATCATTTCCGCCACCTCCACTTCGAGTTCGCCCGTCATCGCGAAGAGCGCGCCGCGCTGAATCTCCTCGATCACTTTCGCGTCCACCTCGTCGAAGGCGTGACCAAGGATGATGGGGCCGAACGCCATGCGGTAGTCAATGAAGCGGCGGCCGTCCACATCCCAGAGGTGGGCGCCTTTGGCCTTGTCCACGTAGGGAGTGATACCTTCGCCCCAATAGCGGAAGTTGGAATTGACGCCGAGCGGCAAAACGTTCTGCGCCCGTTTTTGCAGGGACTGGCTTTTTGGCCCGACAAGACTCATGGTGTCTCCATTTGTTTTTATAACCACAAAACTCACGAAGGGAGTCTGTGGTTAGATTTTCATTTCTTCACGACAGTTTCCGGCGCGCGCCATTGATAAACGTCTTTAATGATGAGCGGCACGATGGATGTGGTGGTGCGCCTCACGCCCGGAACCTTGCGGACGGTTTCCGTCACGAAGCGATAGACCTCGTCCGTATCTTTCGCCACCACCTGAATGCTGATGTCGTTTTCGCCGATGGAGCAAGCCACATAGGTGACGTTCTCATACTCGGCCATTTTCTGCGCCACCTCACGGATGCGATCTGACTCGACCTCGAGCCAGACATCCGCCCGAATAGGCAGGCCCAGCGCCTCAGGGCGGACGACCGCGCTGAGACGGATGACATCCTCCTCGATCATCCGCTCGATGCGATAGCGCACCGCACGCTCGGAGACTTCGCCGATCTGTCGCGCGATCTCCGAAGCGGATTTACGCCCATCTTCCAGCAGTAAATTGACAATTTTTAGGTCTATTTTGTCGATTTCGTACATTATTCATCCTTCTTATTGCCGAAACAGACGCAATATACACGGATTTGGAAGGGAAGTCAAGAAGTGAGTAATTTTGTTAGATCACGGGGTTTTGCGCCAACAACCCATGACTTCGCTGTGCTGCGAGTACCAAAAACCCCATTTTCGGCTTTGAAAATGGGGGAGGATAAAAGGGGGCAAGATTCTTTGCTTAAGGCGCCATATTCCTGTCACCGCCAGGCATAACTTCGCCCACCTCAGATAGCGGAATGTCTCCGTCTGAGTCTGTCACGAACGCATCCAGTTGAGCATAATCCACATAGAGTTTGTCCCCGACGCTGGTGGAGGAACGGTATATGCCAATGCCTACCCGCCCGCTTGGATAGGCAGAGTCAGTCCCGTACCAAACCAACTTGCTGTTGATGTAGAAACGCAGAGTCGAACCGTTGGCGGTCACCTCCAGCAGATTCCAGCCGCCCTGATTGATGGCGGAAGTACTGGTCCAATCCTGCAGAGGCACATAGGTCCCGTAGGAATCCCTCCAGACCGAGAAGAGTCCGTTGTTGGTGTAATTAAACGTATACTCGGTATTCCACCAGCCAGTCGAATCCAGGGTTGGGTTACCGCGGATGATGATCACGTTGGCACAGCCCGCACAGCCTGTTCGCTTCATCCGCGCCTCGTAAGTCAACGTGGAGTAATTGTTGATGTGGCTGATGCTGGAGGCTTTGGATGCCATGCCTATGGTCGTTAAATAGTTGGAACCTTCCAGAGTCCATAGGCCTTTGTGCGCCACCCAACCCGTGGCGTTGCTCGTGAATGGAGAGCTAAAGCCTGTAACCGGGAGCGATACTGTGAACGTCTGCCACGGACTATAGGCCTGCCAAATGCCGCTCACCATGGCGCGTACCCGCCAGGTATGGTTCGCATTGGACAGGTCAACGTCATGGCGAAACGAGCAGGTTCCAGACACGCACACCGCGTTGGTGATGCTTCTATTCAAGATTTGGGTCGTGGCTCGATAAATCTGGATCTGGTATCTTGTCCCCCCGCTGACGGATGTCCAGATATAAATCATCCGATGGATGGGGACGACGGATTTGGGGAACACCTGGGTTGGGACATTGGGAGCGATAGCCTTCGACTGGACGCCTGTCTCCGCTTCGAATTGCGCGCTACCGGGTAGAACAGCGGAAGCGTTTGCGAATATAGCGAGGATCAGGGCGAGGACGAATAGCCGGACGAGCGGAATGGATCGCAACATGGGAACCTTCCTTCTCAAAAACAATCCGGGAGGAGGGTTGCCGTGACACGCAAATTGTTTTTGGGAACTAATAAGGGGCGCTTCAAGTGAAGCAATGACAAGTATAGGGTAATTCCCCCAAACCACAACCGCCGACTGGCGGATATTTGGACAACGCGTGAAACGTCTCTTTCGGCAAATCCGAATTGCTTTCCTTGCCGAGTCTCCGTATAATTGGAATCAATCAGCCAAAAGCCAACGGCTAATTGCTAACAGCCAAAAGCCACACCAACGGAGGACGCCATGCCCAACGGATACAATGGAAAGATCCTGCACGTAGACCTGACCAAGGGGAAACTGGAAATCGAAGAACCGAAAGAATCCTTCTACCGCAAGTACCTGGGCGGTTCCGCCATGGGGATGTATTACATCCTGCGCGAGATGCCCAAGGGCGCCGATCCGCTCGGACCCGATAACGTTCTGACCCTGATGGCGGGCGTGGCTACGGGCGCGCCGATCTCTGGTCAGAGCCGCCTGAATGCCAACGCCAAATCGCCCATCAGCGGCGGTATCGGTGATTCGCAGAGCGGCGGATTTTTCCCCGCCGAGTTGAAGTTCGCAGGCTTCGACGGCATCGTCGTCAAGGGCAAATCGCCCAAGCCAGTGTATCTCGCCATTGTGGATGGCAAACCCGAACTGCGCGACGCCGCGCATCTCATGGGCAAATTGACTGGGGAAGTGGACGACATCCTCCACAAGGAAGTGGACCCGAAAGCCGAAATTTTGCAACATGGCCCCGCGGCCGATAAGGGCGTGTTGTATTCCACGCTCGTCAGCATGTCCACCCGACATAATGGACGCACGGGCATGGGCCTGGTAATGGCGTCCAAGAATTTGAAAGCTGTCGTCGTGCGCGGCACGAAGAGGGTCGAGATGGCCGATTCGAAAGCCGTCGCAGCGCTCAACAAGATCGGGCCGAAGGCCATCCCCGAAAATGGCGATATGGATGGTCTCGCCAAACACGGCACCGCCGTCGTCGTGCTGTTCAACAACACCATCGGCACGCTTCCCACCCGCAACTACAACGAAGGTCAGTTCGAAGGCTGTGAACCCATCAGCGGCGAGAAGATGTCCGAGACGATCCTCAAGGAGCGCGACACCTGTTACGCCTGCGTGGTCAAGTGCAAGCGCGTGGTCGAGATCAAGGACGGCCCGTACAAAGTTGACCCGAAATATGGCGGCCCCGAGTACGAAACCCTGGGCACCTTCGGCTCCTACTGCGGCGTCGACGATCTCGCGGCAGTCTCGCTGGCAAATCAGATCTGCAACGAATACGCCGTGGACACCATTGCCTGTGGCGCGACGATCGCCTTCGCGATGGAATGCTTCGAGAAAGGCATCATCACAACCAAAGAGACAGGCGGCCTCGAATTGAAATTTGGTAACGCGGAAGCCATGCTTGCCGCGCTGAATCAGATCGTCCGCGGCGAGGGCGCGCTTGGAAGCATCCTCGGCCAGGGGTCCGAACGTGCCGCGAAGATCTGGGGCAAGGGCGCCGACGAGTGCATCATCACCGTCAAAGGCGCTGAATCGCCCGCTCATATGCCACAGGCCAAGCGCAGTCTCGCGCTCATCTACGCGGTCAACCCCTTCGGCGCGGATCATCAATCCAGCGAGCACGATCCGTATTACGAAGATGGCGTGGGCGATTTCAACCTCAACCGCCTCAAACAGATCGGGCTCGGCGCGCCGCAACCCGCTTACTCGCTCACTGAGGAAAAAGTGCGCTTCGCCTACGAGACCGAGGTCTTCTACTCCATGCTCGACTCGGCCGAACTCTGCCAATTCGTCTACGGCCCCACGTGGACGCTCTACGATGGCGAACAGACCGCCGAGATGTTGCGCGCCGTCACGGGTTGGGACATCACCCTCGACGATTTGATGGCCGTTGGACGTCGCCGCCTCAACCTCTTCCGCACCTTTAACGCTCGCGAGGGACTCGGCCGCAAAGACGACAAACTGCCGAAGAAATTCTTCAAGCCGCTCGTGGGGACTGGCCCGACGACAGGCTTCGCTCTGACTCACGAGGAAGTGGACTCTGCTATCGACGCGTACTACAAGCTGGCAGGTTTCACCGCCAACGGCGCCCCCACCCGCGCAGGACTCAAGAATCTCGACATCGAGTGGGCCGCAGATTACCTGCCCGCTTAATTCAAACTTAACCAAAAAGGACACAAAGGACACGAAGTCAATTCAAAGGATTTCCCTTTGTGACACTTCGTGTCCTTTGTGGTTTAAAAGGATTTTATGACCTCCCAACTCTATCAAGATAACTTCCCCCACATGACTCCCGCGTGGAGCCGCATCTTCAACTTCGTGGCCGAGCGCGCCGAAGGCCCGTACATTTACACGGATGACGGACGCAAATTGCTGGACTTTACCAGTGGCATCGGCGTGACCAACACGGGGCATTGCCATCCGAAAGTCGTCGAAGCGATTCGCGAGCAGGCCGGCAACTTCATCCACGCGCAGGCGAACATCGTCATTCACAAGCCGATGTTGCAATTGATCGAAGAACTGCGGACGATTGTCCCACCTTCGATCGATTCCTTCTATTTTGCCAATTCAGGTGCGGAAGCGTTGGAGAACGCGGTGAAGATCGCCAAGGTCGCTACGGGACGCCCGAATGTGATCGTCTTCAACGGCTCCTTCCACGGGCGGACGCATGCCACCATGTCGCTGACCACCTCGAAGACAATCTATCGCACCGGCTTCGCGCCGCTCATAGCGGGCGTCTACGTCGCGCCGTTCCCCTACGCCTTCCATCTGCAGATGACCGAGGAGCAGGCCAGCCAATACGCGCTGGAACAATTGGAATACCTGCTTGCTTCGCAGACTGCGCCGAAGGAAACCGCCGCCATCCTGATCGAATCCGTGCTGGGTGAGGGTGGATACGTCGTACCGCCCACGTCATTTATGAAAGGCTTGCGAGAGATCTGCGACAAGCATGGCATCATGCTCATTTTCGATGAAGTCCAATCGGGCTTTGGCCGCACGGGCAAATGGTTCGCGCTCGAACACTTCGGCGTCATCCCCGATATCATCACCGCCGCGAAGGGAATTGCTTCGGGCATGCCTCTCTCTGGCGTCTTCAGCCGCACCGAGATCATGAAGAAACTCGACACTGGCTCCATCGGCGGGACGTACGGCGGCAACGCCATCGCCTGCGCGGCGGGCGCGGCCACTGTCCGCGCGATGAAGAGCGAAAAGATGGTGGAAAATTCCGCCGAGCGCGGCATCCAACTAATGACAGGACTCCGCAAGTTGCAGGAGGAATATCCCCAGATCGGCGACGTGCGAGGCAAAGGTCTGATGGTCGCGACCGAATTTGTCGTGGACGGGAATCAAGCCAAAGCCAAGCCGCTCGTCAAAGAGATCATCCACGCGGCCGAGGAGCGCAATCTGCTCCTGCTCTCGTGCGGCACATACGATAACACCATCCGCTGGATCCCGCCGCTGAATGTCACCAGTCAGCAGATCAATGACGGGTTGGCTGTGTTTGAATCTGCGTTGAAGGCGACGATAAAATAAAACGTTGAACGTTCAACGAGGATATTGCATGAATCTTGACCGCGCAAAACTCACAGAACTACTGAAAACAGAAGAAGCCCTCTTCCACAAGAACCATCCCAAATCTTACGAACTCTATCAGCGCGCCCGCAAGTCGCTCCACGGCGGCGTGCCGATGCTTTGGATGGTGCGCTGGGCTGGCGCGTTCCCCGTCTTCGTGAAGGAAGCCAAAGGCGCGCGCTTCACCGACGTGGACGGCAACTCCTACATTGACTTCTGCCTCGGCGACACCGGCGCGATGACAGGTCACAGCCCCGACGCGACCGTGAAAGCGATCATCGAGCAGATTCAAAAAGGCATCACGCTCATGCTTCCGTATGAGGATGTGATCTGGGTTGGCGAGGAACTCCAGCGCCGCTTCAAACTCCCCTACTGGCAGTTCGCGCTCACCGCCACCGACGCCAATCGCTTCGCCCTGCGCATGGCGCGCATGATCACAGGACGCCCCAAAATACTCGTCTTCAACTATTGCTATCACGGCTCGGTGGACGAAACCTTCATCACCCTCGACGAGGAAGGCACGCCCATCTCGCGTCCCAACAACATGGGCCCGCAGATCGATCCACGCGAGACGACCAAGGTGATCGAGTTCAATGACATTGCCGCATTGGAAGTTGCTCTCTCTTCGCGCGAAGTCGCGGCCGTCCTCGCCGAACCCGCGATGACCAACATCGGCATCATCCATCCCGACGACGGCTACCACGAAGCCCTGCGCGAATTGACCCGCAAATACGGGACATATCTCATCATTGACGAGACTCACACCATCTGCGCCGGTCCTGGCGGATACACCGCCGCTCACTCCCTTCAGCCGGACTTCCTAACCCTCGGCAAACCCCTCGCCGGAGGCGTCCCCGCCGCGATCTATGGATTCACCGAGCAGGTCGCGAGCGCCTTCTCCGCCCAACTCGACCTCGACGACGCGGACGTGGGCGGCATCGGCGGCACGCTGGCGGGCAACGCCCTCTCCATCGCGGCGATGAAGGCCACCCTGCAACACGTCCTCACCGACGAGTTTTATACCAAAGCCATTGCCTTGCAGGAAAAATTCACCGCGGGCGTGGAAGCAGTGATCGCCGAATACAAACTGCCGTGGATCGTCAAACGTCTCGGCAATCGCTCCGAATATTGGTTCCGCCCCACGCCGCCGCGCAACGGCGGAGAAGCCGCCGCCGCCATTGACCACGAGCTGGATCGCTACATGCACCTTTTCGCCATCAACCGCGGCGTCCTGATGACTCCCTTCCACAATATGGCGCTCATCTCGCCCGAAACCACGCAGGCAGATGTGGATCACCACACGAAGGTTTTTCGTAATGCAGTTCAATCTTTGTTTGAATAAAACGTTTAACGTTAAACGTTTGGAGAAACGATCATGAAGGTTTTACGCGTCAACGCCCGCACGCATGAAGTGACCACCGAACCCGTCCCCGCCTCCTGGCAACGCTTGGGCGGACGCGGCCTGCTCGCGCGTATCCTGCTTGACGAAGTGGACGCGAAGTGCGATCCGCTCGGCGCGGGCAACAAACTCATCTTCGCGCCTGGCCTGCTGGTTGGACACATGCTCTCGTCCACTGACAGAATCTCCGTCGGCGGAAAATCTCCGCTCACGGGCGGCATCAAAGAAGCCAACGCGGGCGGCCGCACAGGACTCCACATGACGCACATGGGCGTCCACGCGCTCATCGTTGAAGATAAACCCGAAGGCGATGATTGGTGGGTGTTGCATCTTTCTTTAAATGGCGCGCGGTGGGAGAAGGCGGACGACTTGAAAGGCTTGGGCGTCTACGAGACCGCGCCGAAGTTACTGGAAAAATATGGCGAGAAAGTCGCCATCGCGTTGATCGGACCAGGCGGCGAAATGGGGATGAAATCGGCGGGCATCCAAAATCTCGATAAGGACAAAATCCCCTCGCGCATCGCCGCACGTGGCGGACTGGGCGCGGTGATGGGCTCGAAGCGCATCAAAGCCATTGTGTTCGACAACGCGGGAGGGCAGAAGCCGCCCATCGTCCACGCGGAGGCGTTTAAAGTCGCACAGAAAGATTACACCAAGTCCGTCATGGAGCATCCGCAGTCGGTCACGTATCGCGATTATGGCACGGCCGCGATGACGCAGTTGACGCAACGTTTTGCGGCGATTCCAGTCCACAATTTTTCGCGCGGCACGTTCGATGACGTGGAAAAGATCGGCGGCGAAGCCCTGCGCGAGTTCACGTTGACGCGCGGCAAACCGTCCGACCCATCGCATGCTTGCATGGCAGGTTGCACCATCAAATGCTCGAATGTCTTTGGCGGGGAGGATGGCAAGATCATCGTCTCGCCGCTCGAATACGAAACCATCGGCCTGATGGGATCGAACCTTGACATCAACTCGCTCGACGCGATTGGGCGGCTGAACTGGCACGTCAACGACCTGGGACTCGACTCGATTGAGGTCGGCGCGGCGCTGGGCGTGGCCGCGGAGGCGGGACTGATGCAATGGGGCAGTGAAACCGACGCGCAGAAATTGCTCGATGAGATTCGCGCGGGAACGGAACTCGGAAAAATACTTGGAGACGGCGCGGTGGCAGTTGGTAAAAAATACAACATCGAGCGCGTGCCAGTGGTGAAAGGACAGGCCATGTCCGCATACGAGCCGCGCTCCATCAAAGGCACGGGCGTGACGTACGCCACCACCCCGCAAGGCGCCGATCACACTTGCGGACTCACCATCCGCGCCCAGGTGAACCATCTCGACCCGAACACGCAGATCGAAGTCTCGCGCAACGCGCAATTCAACATGGCGGGCTACGACACCCTCGGCGCGTGCATCTTCGCGGGCTTCGGTTACGCCGCCACGCCCGATGGCGTGGTCAAACGTCTGCTCGCCGCGCGCTACGGCTGGGAGGACCTGCCCGATAACATTTTGCAGGCGCTCGGCAAAGAGACCATCAAACTGGAACGCGAGTTCAACCGCCGCGCAGGATTCACCAAAGAAGACGACCGCATCCCGAAGTGGATGATGGATGAAGCCATCCCCGAAAATGGCTCAGTCTTCGACGTGCCAGCCGAGCAGTTGGATGGGATTTTTGATGGAATAGAGTAAAAAAGAGAACTCCGAGATTTTAAAAATCTCGGAGTTCTGATTTATCGTGAGCCACAGACGAGATTTGAACTCGTGACCTGCCGATTACGAATCGGCTGCACTGCCAACTGTGCTACTGTGGCGTCGAGCGGCGGGGATTATACAAGATTACAGTTAATCCCGCAAGCAAGTTTTCCCCCTCTCGCCGCGTCTCACTGATGACTGAAAACTGATCACTGATTACTGCTCACTGCCCATGAACATCGCCATGCTCTCCTACCACACCTGCCCGCTCGCCACCCTCGGCGGCAAAGACACGGGCGGCATGAACGTCTACGTGCGCGACCTGACGCGCGCCCTCGGCGCCCTCGGCGTCCACGTGGACGTATTCACGCGCTCGCAGGACGAGCATGTGCCGCACGTCCTCCACGACCTCGGCTACGGCAACCGCGTCGTCCACGTGCCCGCGGGGCCGGAGCATCCCATCCCCAAGAAGGAACTGGCCGATTACATCCCGCAATTCGTGGATGGCATCCGCGCGTTTGCGGACGAGAAGGGGATTCACTACGACGTGATCCACAGCCACTACTGGATGTCTGGGATCGCGGCCGCGTCTCTTTCGGACCTTTGGGCGGGCGCGCCGATCCTGCACATGTTCCACACCCTGGGCGAGATGAAGAACCGCATCGCGCGCAATGACTCGGAACGCGAGGGACCGTATCGCGTCGAGGGCGAGAAACGCGTCCTGAAACGCGCCACCCGCCTCACCGTCGCGACCGAAGCGGAGAAGGCTCAGTTGCAATGGCTGTATAAAGGCGATGTCCGCAAGATGGAAGTCATCCCGCCTGGCGTGGACACCTGTCACTTCTACCCGATCCCAAAAGACGAGGCGCGGCAGTTCATTGGACTCGCGTCGAACCAGCGCATGGTGCTATTCGTCGGGCGGATCGAACCCCTCAAAGGCGTGGACACGCTGATCCGCGCCATGTCGTGTTTAAAATTCCAGGAGGTGGGGCATCCCGTTTATCTCGCCATCATCGGCGGCGAACCCGATGCCGACCCCGCGCAGATGACGGCCGAGATGGCGCGCCTGCAAAAGTTGTGCGATGAACTCGCCATGGGGCAGACGGTGGTGTTTCTCGGCAAGCGCGCGCAGGATACGTTGCCCTATTATTATTCCGCCGCGGACGTGTTGGTGATGCCCTCGTTTTACGAATCGTTTGGGATGGTGGCGCTGGAGGCCATGGCCTGCGGCGCGCCTGTGATCGCCTCGCAAGTGGGCGGACTGGCCTTCCTCGTCCGCGACGGCGAGACGGGTTTCACCATCCCCGAAGGCGACCCCGCCGCGCTGTGCGATAAGTTGACGCTGTTGTTAAATGATGGGGATCTGCAAGCCCGCATGGGTCAACGCGCCGCCGAGTATGCCCAGGGCTACGATTGGGAAAAGATCGCGGCGCGCATTGTGGATGTGTATCAAGGGCTGGTGGGGTAACGGGCGGAAGAGTCCCATTCATTGACGTAGCCAATGGCCCCAACGATTATCCCCGCGAGCAGGGTGAGCAGGAGGGATTTTCCGAGTATTTTGAGCATGGACTTGGTGATGAGAAGTTTCATTGGTGGTTTTCGTCGGTCTTGCTACGCGGCGCGAATTATCGTGAAATGTTCTTCACAAAAGCGCAGTACCATTCATGTCCAATCAACCGAATCGCTTGGATGCGGGACGCCGTTTGAAAAATAGAGAGGCGGCGTCTTTTTTGAGTTAAAGGCAGGAGGAGGAAAGATGGCAAAAAGGGCGTTTTCCTGCCAATTCTGGTTTCTTAGGACGCTTTGTTGGCACGCTTTTGACTTGGAAAGTCTTTTGCTATTTTAACGCAAGAATGTTTCGCCAGGCTTACTATCGTAAATCATTGGCATAACACGCTCGTCAGATTTTTCTTTTTGTCTTTCAGCAATGTTTACCGCACTCACAACATACAAAACGGCATACTTGGCAAGCAGTAAAACATCTTTGGTTTGTCGCTCAAGTTCATCTAAACCGATAACAGTTTCTTTGCTATCATCCTTCGCAACATATAATTTGACATTCAGATAATCGTGAGTAATTCTGTTTCTGCGTATATCAATAGTCTTCAAATCCACTTTAGCGTTTTCAAAGTAATCAATACACAAATCTGACAGAGCAAACATGCTGGGATTTTGAGTATCACAGATAGATTGCCTTGCGGCAAATCGAATTTCGTGGGCTTCTCCTTGTGATTGCTTTTCTGCAAAGATATTCCAAAAAGTGCTTTCACGTTTTCCAATTTCAAAATAGGTATTCACTATTCTTGCGACTTTATCTAAAACGTCAAACGCCCTTGAATAAGCAGTCTTGCACAGTCCTGTGTAAACACCGTTGATTGAATAATCAAAGTTGTCGAGGTAGATTGCAGTCTGCGATACATTGTCCAAAATTTCAGATTTATTTTGGGACATAAAATACAAATAGCGTGCCGTTGTGTACGATTCCTTTATTTCATTGAGAATTCTCAACAATTCAGGAACGAGGTGTTTATCGTTTACGGATGTTGTAATGCTACCAAACGAAATATCGTCCACAATCCCTGGAGTTAAATTTTTGTTTCCAGCCCAAGCATTCAAGAAAAGCCCATTTTTGATACAAAACTGTATATAGGATTGATGGGTTTTGTTTTTATTGGTAGCCTTTGCGGGTTCTGGAGGCAAAATAGGCTCTTTATGGGCTTTGATAAAATTTTCCATATACTTCAAACGCGCTTGAAAATCGTTAGCCGCTTGTGGCGAACCGTATCGTAGGTGCATTTTTGGGCTGAGTGCTTGCTTTAAAAAGTCGTATGCCAATGCAATATATTCATGCCTGTAACGCCCTGTAATTAGTGTTGCATGTTCAAGTTCTATGCCAAGATTCCCCGCCGCCATTCCGTTTGCGGGGTCAAGGTGAATAGCCTTTTCATAATGTTCGATAGCGTCAATAAACCTTCCAAGTTGGGAAAGACAATTCCCGTAATTTATCAATACTTGAGAAGCGAATGACGGCTCTGAATTTCCAAGATTTTCAACTGCCTGACGGTAAAGTTTTTTGGCGTTTCTCAAATCGCTTTCGTTTGGCGGACTTACGACTTTATGATTTATGCGCTTTAGTGTGTACAGTGAACTATACCCGTTTGCCGCATTATATAAAATTGAACACTTTGAAAAGCCACTCGTAGATTCATCCACCAGCAACATATCTTCAAACATCTTTGTTCCTTTTCTGACTTTGCTTGAGTCGCCTAAAGCAAAGCCGCCGTCAATAAAGATTGCAGCACGAAAAGCGTCGCTAGATAATGTTTCAGCCAATTTTATTGCTTCAACAAATTTCCCTTCATCCAGCAACTGTGAACATAAATTGTATTTGTCTGCTTCTGTTTTACTGGTCATTGAAATTCAATCTCTAACGTAGCCCACAAAAAATGAGATTATTTTACAAAGGGCGTGCCAACGGTTTGCGTTAGCGGATTTTGGGCGGGCTGGGAAAATGCCTGAGATGTAGAAAAACCCGAAGCGAGAAAAATGTTACTCGAAGCCGCAGACTTCCAAAAATCCGATGCACGCTTTGTTGGCTTGCTTTTATGGTGGCGAAGTATTGCGTGAATAAATTACGCCTGCAACCAAAGATTTATTTACTTGCACGGCACGAAGAACTGAGTTTGATGTAGCATTTTTAGGGTCACTGAGTAGAACATAAAAAGAACCTTCATTCTGCTCAATCAAATAAACGGTTAGAGAAGGACTCTGCTGTGAAACTGGTAATAATTGTTGAGCAATATCAATTTTACTTTTATCAATTACTATCGTAACTGGAGTTGGCAATCCGCCGCCTAATGATGATGGCAAAAAAGAGTAGACTGACAAACCATAAAGTGCCGCTACGATAATAAAATTTGTAAACACAATACTAGGGAAAGGCAACTCAATTGGTATTTTATCCAAATGCTCTTTTTTCAAAAAGTAGATTTGTATAGAAAAGAATACCATTGCAAAGGTGAACCAGGGAAAGATTGGGAAAAATGTGAGTGCGTCTTGCGGGGATTTAAAACCGCTACTGTCAGCAATTAATATTGCTCCCTGAACAATTACAGCGTTCAATCCATTAATAATGCCAAACCAAATTACGAAGTCTGGAATTTTTTCAAACCAAGATTTGTTTTTGTTCTTTTCTGCTCGAATGACAAGATAGGATGCTCCTGCATACGCTATAAGGCACATCAACAGAAATGATGCCCCTGAATATATGTAGCGAGCGTTCAAAAACTCAAAGTTGTAAATTCCATATTTATTTGCTAGATATATGTTGATAATAATAAATCCAGAAGCATACGATAAACCTGAAAGCGAAATGAAAGTACTGCCTATGCCGCTTATTTTGTCTGCATAGTCCGCTAATGGGCTGTCGCTAAAGTTTTTACCCGACTCATCTTGCTGTGATTTTGATTTATTTGACATTTTTTCTTGACTCAATTATGCAAGGGCAAGCCAACAACGGTTAGACTGCGGCGGATGTAATTCCTTTTAGGCCTCTCCAAAACCTGCAATCTAATCCCCCAAATTAATTTAGGAATTAGACTGCAAGGGCTGATGCAATCAACTTCGGCAGTATAGCATCCAGACAATACCTTGAAAAGGGAAACCAACCCTCGACTCTCGAACCCGAAACTCAATACCTCCCATAATTAATCGCCTCGCTCATCTGCGGCTCCACCTTCAGCCGCTCCTGTGCGCCGAGTTTTTGCCAGTATT
This sequence comes from Chloroflexota bacterium, assembly GCA_016234485.1. Classification (GTDB taxonomy): domain Bacteria; phylum Chloroflexota; class Anaerolineae; order Anaerolineales; family Villigracilaceae; genus Denitrolinea. The sequence continues at coordinate 3,322 of JACRBL010000061.1, read as the reverse complement.
CGTTTCGATCCTTCACGCCGTAGACCCACTCGTCCAGGTACTTCTTCACTTCCTCGGGCGATTCGCTGACCTTGTCCCAGGCGAGATAGAACTCGTTGTCGCGGTCGTAGTATCCCTGCGCGTAGGAGGGATGACAGGCAAACGGGACATGACACACCGCGCTGACGATGATGCCGGGAATCATCGTTCGGTTCGGGTCGGAACGGATAACGGACTCGTCCACGATCTCCTCCGCGGTCAGGATGACTTTCTTCGCCGCGAAGGCCGCTTCCTTTTGCTCGCCGATGATGCCCCACAAATGCGCGTCCCCGTTCGCGTCCGCGCGTTGCACGTGGACGATGGCGACATCCGGGTTGAGCGCGGGGACGGCGATCAAGTCGGGGCCGCCGTACGGGTCCGCGATGCGCTTGATGGACGGGTTGGCCCGCTCAAGGTCCGATGCGCCCGTCTGCTTCATGGGGAGGAAAGGCAGGCCCGACGCGCCGGCTTGCAGGCGGGTGATCATCCCGAAGTGGGAATATTCCTCCCATTCCAACTGGCCTTTTTCCAACGCGGCGCGCACCAGCCGCAAACTTCCCACACCAGGGTTGCCCATGTACGAGAAGATGACCTTCTTCGCGCATCCCGCCGCCACCATCTGGTCGTAGATCAGGTCGGGCGTGGCGCGGGCGAGCGTCAGATTCTTCTTGCCCTGACGGATGATCTCGTGTCCCGCCGCGAACGGGATGAGGTGCGTGAACCCCGCCGCGTAAACAGTGTCGCCGTCATTGACGAATTGTGAAATGGCTTCGGAAAGGGAGAGGAGTTTGCTCATGTTATTTCTTTTTCTCTGCGGGCTTGCCTTTTTCTTTTTTGGAGGCATCGCGTTGCGCTTGAATTTTCTTGATGTACTTGAAACGCTCGGCGGCCTGCGGCGGCGCGGCGGTCTTGCGGAAGAGAACGCCCATAAAAAAGAGCGCTACTGCAATGCAAAGCAGGCTGTAATCGGTACGCTCGTGTGTAATCTTGGAACTGGCATCGGACGCGATGAACAAGGCGATCAGCGCGACGCCAACCAATAAAAAGAACGTTCCCACGCGGGCGATGAAATCTTTCATACATCGTCTCCGTCACACCTGCACTTGCGCCAGGTGCAAGTGTTGCGAGGAGGGCGTTCTTCCCGACGAAGCAATCTCCTCGTCGTAGTGGGGATTGCTTCGGGGAGAACGCCCTCGCAATGACGGTCTGCTATCTTACCGTCGCGTCGCTTTCTTCACAGTCTTCTTGACCGCTTTCTTGGCGACCTTCTTCGGCGCGGCCTTGGCGGGTTTCACCAGCGTCTGGATCTGCTCGTGCATGTAGAGTTGCACATAGTAGTAGCCGCCGCCGTTCTTGCCGCTCGCGCCCGAGCCTTTCCATCCACCGAAGGGTTGGAAGCCAGGCCACGCGCCGGTCGTCGCGCCTTGCGGACGGTTGGCATATGTCACGCCCGCTTCGATGTTATCGAAGAACCATTTGGTCTCGGCGCTCGAACCGTAGAAGCCGGCGGTCAGGCCGTAGTTGACGCTGTTGGCGATCTTCATGGCCTCGTCGAGACTGTCCACTTTGCCGATGGTGGTGATGGGCAGGAACATTTCATATTGCCACAGGCGATGGCTGAATGGCAGGTCGGTCACGAAGGTCGGCTCGCAGAAATAGCCCTTGGCGAAATCGCCGTCCACGCGCACTTTGCCGCCGACGAGGAAGTTGCCGCCCGCCTGGCTGATCTCTTCGTTGAATTCCTTGAACTCGTTGTACGAGGAGCGATTGATGACAGGGCCGTTATAAGTGGCGCGCTCGGTCGGGTCGCCGAGGACGAGTTTTTCGGCCTTCTCCTTCAGTTTGGCGACCAACGCATCGTAGACGGGGGCCTCCACAATGACGCGCGAGGCGGCGGAGCATTTTTGTCCCTGCAAGCCAAAGGCCGAGCGGACGATGCCCGTCGCGGCGTCTTCGAGATTAGCGTTGCGCGAAACAATGGCGGGATTCTTTCCGCCGAGTTCCAGCACCACAGGTCGGACGTAGTTGCGGTTGGCGAAATCGCGGAAGAGTTTCATGCCCACGTCGAACGAGCCTGTGAAAGTCGCGCCGTCAAATTCGGGGCTGTCCACGAGCGCCTGCCCAAGCGTGGAGCCGGGGCCGGTCACAAAGTTGACCACGCCAGGGGGGAAGCCCGCGTCGCGCAGGCAGTCAGCGTACAGGCGGACGATCCAGGCGGTGTCCGTCGCGGGTTTGATGACGACGGTGTTGCCGGCCACGAGCGCGGCGCCCGTTGGGCCACCCGTGAGCGCGAAGGGAAAGTTAAACGGCGAGACAATCAGCCACACGCCGTAGGGTTTCAACACGGAGACATTGGTGGCATCGTAACCCACCAGCGGGTCTTTGCCCATCGGCTTCACGAAGCCATTGTTCTCTTCCATCATCTTGGCCGAGAAATACATCAGGTCGGCGGTTTCCTGCACATCGCCGAGCGATTCCATGCGGTTCTTGCCCACATTCATCGCCATGGCCGCGCCCAGGTCAAAGATGCGCTTCTCAATCAACTTCGAGGCCTTGCGGACGAGCGCCACGCGCTTCTGCCAGGGGGTGCGTCCCCAATCACGAGCGGCGCGGCGGGCGGCCTCGATTGCCATACGCGCATGGTCGGCATTGCCCTTCTGCATCCGTCCCAACACCCAATCGGTATTGATGGGCGAGCGCACTTCGAACTTCTCATCGGCAAACACTTCCTTGCCGTCAATCAACATGCCATATTCTTTGCCCAAATTCTGTTTGAGCGCGGCAACCGCCTTATCGAAACCCTTGTGCAAAGTTTCGGGCGGGTTGAACATGGTGGCGTAGGTTAACTTGAAAGCCATGGGGGACTCCTTGTCATTTAGTCATTTGGTCTAATAGTCGGGTGGTCGGATAGTCGCGTTTCCGCGCGACCTGGCTTTCGACCAAGTGACCACGCGACTACGAGACAAAGCGACGAACCGACAAAGCGACTAACAAAGTATAGCGTAGGAAATCACAACCGTCAAAGTGACGATAATCCTCCGTTTTCTAACCCGATTTTCACGTAATGACAGGGTTGGACTCAACGTCAGGAAACGCAACAAAGGAGACTTTAATGACCCACTCTCGCATCATTCTCTCGACACTTCGACTTCGCTCAGCGCAAGCGTTGGGTGCGCTCGCTGTTCTTTTGGCCTCTGCCTGCGCCCCAGCCGTTTCCTCCCCACCTGCCACCGACGCGCCCGCGTCCGCGACGCCCGTCAACCAGCAAGAAGTGGCAGAAGTGACAGTCACTTTGGAAGTGACT
>JACRBL010000060.1 GCA_016234485.1 Chloroflexota bacterium | reverse complement strand
GAGATGGTGATGCCCGGAGACAACGTGAACCTGACGGTGGAATTGATCGTGCCGGTGGCGCTCGAAACGGGCTCCAAGTTCGCCATTCGCGAAGGCGGTCTGACCGTCGGCGCGGGTGTCATCACCAAGATCATCGAGTAGGCCAGCCATGACGAAACAGAAAATCCGCATCCGCCTTAAGGCATACGATCATCGCGTTCTCGACCAATCCGCCAAGCGGATCGTCGAAACAGCCGAACGCTCCGGCGCGCAAGTTGTCGGTCCCGTACCCTTGCCAACCAAACTGGAACGCTTTACAATACGCCGCTCCGCATTTATTGACAAGGACTCGCACGAGCACTATGAGATCCGCACGCACAACCGTCTCATTGACGTACTGGACCCGGACTCGAAGACCATTGATATGCTTATGCGCCTCAACCTTCCGGCGGGCGTGGATATCGAGATCAAAATCTAATTAGCTAGTTACGTGGTACGTAGTTTCATGGTTGCGTAGTCGAGCGGTTCCAAAAGGAACGCAAGACTACGTGACTACCGAACTGCAAAACCGCTGAACTAAAGCGACACAAGAACCGTTCAGCTCGTGGACGCCAACAACCCACGCGCGTCGCGACTGAACGATTGACTGTGCCGCCTCCGAGATGATGCAACCCAGGCCCGGGTTGACAGTCTCGAACCAAATCTTTGAAGGAGAAAATCGAAATGTTGAAAGGGCTGATAGGCAAGAAGATCGGCATGACCCAGGTCTTCGATGAGCAAGGCGTCGCGCATCCCGTGACGATCATCGAAGCTGGGCCATGTTACGTTACGCAGGTACGCACTCCTGAAAATGAGGGCTACTCTGCCGTTCAACTTGGCTTTGGAGAACTCCACCCCAAACGTTTATCGGGCGGCGAATTGGGTCACCTCAAAGCTAAGGAAATCCCCCCATTGCGATTTATTCGCGAATTCCGTTCCAAAAAAATCGAAATGAACGTCGGCGACAAGGTGACGGTGAATACCTTCACTGTTGGCGAACGCGTGGACGTGATCGGCACCAGTAAGGGTAAGGGCTTCGCGGGTGTCGTCAAGCGCCACCATTTCAACGGACAGCCCAAGACCCACGGCGCGTCGGATCGCACGCGCGCGCCCGGTTCCAGCGGCGCGACCACCACGCCTGGCCGCGTCTACAAAGGGACGCGTCGCTCCGGCCACATGGGACATGACCGCGTCACCGTGCAGGGCCTCAAGGTCGTGTTGGTGGACGCCGAACGCAACCTGCTCGGACTTCATGGCGCAGTGCCAGGTCCGAAGGGCGGCGTGATCATGATCAAGGAGGCGCGCAAGCAGTAGGCGCGACGGATTAGAGATGAAAGCAGACGTTTTCAACATGAAAGGCGAGAAGGTGAAATCGGTGGAATTACCCGCCGCCATCTTCGAAGCCAAAGTTAATGTAGATCTGATGCACCAGGCATATGTTCGCCAGATGGCAAATGCGCGCCTCGGCACGCACGACACCAAAACCCGCAGTGAAGTTTCGGGCGGTGGACAGAAGCCTTGGAAGCAAAAAGGCACCGGCCGCGCTCGCCAGGGTTCGCGCCGCGCCGTCCAGTGGGTGGGTGGCGGACGCGTCCACACCCCGCATCCGCGCGGTTATACCCAGCAGATGCCGAAGAAGATGCGCCAAGCCGCATTGCGCTCCGCGTTGACCGTGAAGGCCGCGGACGCGGGCGTGATCCTCGTCGAAGAGTTTAAGCTCGACGAAGCGCGCACCCGCCATATGTCGGAGGCTTTGAACCGCCTCGTCGGCGAGTCCAGCGCGCTGGTGGTCATGTCCGAGAAGAATCAGGATTATGACACCGTGATGCGTTCCACCGTCAACCTGCCCGAAGCGAAGTTGTTGCTGGCCGGTTACCTGAACATCCGCGACCTGCTCGGCTACGACAAACTTGTCCTGCCGCTTCAGGCCCTGGATGCGCTGACGGCGCAACTCGGATAGGAAGTGAACCATGACGACGATTTATGATGTTTTGCGCCGCCAATTGGTGACCGAGAAATCGGCCTATCAGACGCGCAAGATGAACCAATATTCTTTTGAAGTTTCTGACGACGCGACTCGCACACAGGTGAAAGACGCCATCGAGACGATGTACGATGTGACCGTGGAAAACGTCAACATCATCAACGTGGCCCCCAAACGCGGACGTCGTTCCAAGAGTCGCCGCCTTCTCGTCCGCAAGTCGGGCTTCAAGAAGGCCATCGTGTCCCTGGCTTCCGGCCAGACCCTACCCATGTTCGAAGGGGTGCAATAATGGCAGTCAAAAAATATAAACCGGTAACCCCCGGCATGCGTGGAATGACCGGGTACACCTTTGATGAAATCACCAAGTCCAAGCCCGAGCGTTCTTTGCTCATGCCGCTTCGCAAGTCGGGTGGCCGCAACTCGTATGGCCGCGTCACTGTGCGCCATCGCGGCGGCGGTCATCGCCAGTTCATTCGCATCGTGGATTTCAAACGCGAGAAGCGCGGCATCCCCGCGAAGGTGGCGGCGATCGAGTACGATCCGAATCGCACTGCCCGCCTGGCATTGCTCCATTACGCCGATGGCGAGAAGCGTTACATCATCGCCCCGCTGGATCTGAAAGTGGGCGACTCGGTGATGTCTGGCCCCACAGCGGAAATCCGCACGGGCAACAGCATGCCGATCTCCAACATCCCCGTCGGCTCCATGATCCACAATATTGAGGTCAAGGAAGGCCGCGGCGCTCAACTCGTCCGCTCGGCGGGCGGCGCGGCGCAACTGCTGGGGAAGGAAGGCGATTTCGCGCAGGTGCGTATGCCGTCTGGCGAGGTGCGCCTCATCCGCCAGGTGTGCTATGCCACCATCGGGCAGGTCGGCAACCTCGATCACAGCAATATCAAACTCGGCAAGGCTGGACGCAAGCGTCACAAGGGCATTCGCCCGACTGTGCGCGGCTCTGCCATGACCCCGCGCGACCATCCGCACGGCGGCGGCGAAGGCCGTCAGCCGATCGGCAAGCCCGGTCCGCGTACGCCGTGGGGCAAGCCCGCCTTGGGCTACCGCACGCGCAAGAATAAATTGACCGACAAGTACATTGTCCGCCGCCGCAGTAAGAAAAGCCGCTAGGCGATAGAGGAAAGAAACCATGTCTCGATCATTGAAAAAAGGGCCGTTTATCGAGCCCAAACTGCTTAGTCGTGTTGAGGCCATGAACGCCAAGGGCGAGAAAAAGGTCATCCGCACCTGGAGCCGCGCCAGCGTCATCTTCCCGCAGATGGTGGGACACACCATCGCGGTGCACGACGGCCGTCGACACGTGCCGATCTACGTTACGGAAAACATGGTCGGCCATCGCCTGGGCGAATTCGCGCCGACTCGCACGTTCCGCGGTCACAGCACGAAGGAAGCCGCGGCGGCGTAGGAGAAACCAGCCATGCAAGATATTCATGCACAACTGCGTTTCCTGTCCATTTCCGCCCAGAAAGTCCGCCTGGTGGTGGACCTGGTGCGCGGCAGGAATGCCAATGAAGCGCTCGATATGTTGCGCTTCGAGACCAAAGGCCCCGCGATGCCGGTCCGCAAATTGCTGGCCAGCGCGGTGGCGAACGCCGAGGAAAACTTCGGCGTCAGCCGGGACGATCTGTATGTGGCCCAGATTTATGCCAATGAAGCGCCCACCCGCAAGTGGCGACGTTTCGGCGCACGCGGCCGCTTCAAGCCTGTTCTGCGCCGCTCTTCGCATGTGACCGTCGTCTTGCGCGAGCGCGAGTCGTAAGGAGAAACTATGGGTCGCAAAGTACATCCGATTGGAATGCGCCTGGGCATTAATACCATGTGGCAAGGCCGCTGGTTCGCCGAAGGGACGCAGTATCGCGAACAATTGCATCAGGATATGGCCATCCGCTCGCTCTTGCTCGGCAAGGACTCCAAGGGCGGCGCGGCGAAGAATGCCGCGGTGCGTAAACTGCGCCGGGAACTTCCCGAAGCCATCCTGGCACGGAAGGCAGGCGTCTCGCGAGTGGACGTGGAGCGCTTCCCTGGCAAGACGAAAGTCGCCATCCACACTGCCAAGCCGGGCATTTTGATCGGCCGCAAGGGCGAGGGCGTCAAGAAGATTCGCCAGGCTCTCGAAACGCTGATCGGCAAGAAGGTGGACCTCGATATTAAAGAGATCACCGCTCCCGACCTGGACGCCGTGCTGGTGGCGCATAACATCGCCGACCAGTTGGAGCGCCGCATCGCCTACCGCCGCGCCATGAAGCGCGCCATCCAGACCGCCATGAAACAGGGCGCGCAGGGCATCAAGATCGAAGTTGCCGGCCGCCTGGGTGGCGCCGAAATGGCCCGCACCGTTTGGCTGCGCGAGGGACGCGTTCCCCTGCAGACTCTGCGGGCGAGCATTGATTTTGCACGCACCGAAGCCACGACCACGTATGGTCAGATCGGCATCAAGGTGTGGATCTACAAGGGCGAAGCCGCGCCCGAAGTTGAAGAGAAAACCGAAGCGACCGAAGGCGTGTACGTCAGCGCGTAGGGCGTCGTTTTCGAGAAAAGGTTGTCATTATGTTGATGCCAAAACGTGTTAAGTGGCGCAAGCAGATGCGCGGTCGCATGACGGGCAAAGCCCTGCGCGGCGCGGAGATCTCGTTCGGCGAGTATGGTCTGCAAGCGTTGGAACCGGGCTGGGTAACCGCCCGTCAGATCGAAGCGGCCCGCCGCGCCATCGTCCGCGAAATGAAGCGACGCGGCAAGGTGTGGATCCGCATTTTCCCGGCCAAGCCGTATACCCACAAGCCGCCCGAAACCCGCATGGGTTCCGGTAAAGGCAACGTGGAATATTATGTGGCAGTGGTCAAGCCGGGCCGCATCATGTTCGAGATCAGCGGCCTGCCCGAAGACATGGCGAACGCGGCCTTGAAGAGCGCCCAGTATAAGTTCTCCATTCGGACCAAGATCGTGGCCCGCCACGAGGTAGGAGAATAGCCATGAAACCCAGTGAGATTCGTAACCTGAAGACCGAAGAAGTGGAATCCAAGCTGGCGGATGCCCGTGAGGAATTGATGAATTTCCGCTTTCAGCAGGTGAGCGGCCAGTTGCCCGATCCCAGCAAGATGCGTTTCAAACGCCGCGATATCGCGCGGATGTTGACCATTCTCAACGAGCGCAAGGCGGAAGCGAAAGGTGAAGCATGAACAATCGTCGTCGCATTATCGGCGTCGTCGCCAGCAATAAAATGACCAAGACCGTCGTGGTCGAGATCAAGCGCGTGTACCGCCACCCGCTCTATAAGAAGGTGGTGCATCAGAGCAAGCGCGTGAAGGCTCACGACGAGATCGGTTGCCAGGTTGGCGACGAGGTCCAAATCGTTGAGTCCCGCCCGTTGTCGCGCGAGAAGCGCTGGGTGGTTGAGGCAGTGGTCAAGCGCGAGGTCCGCACTGCGGACGCGGGCGTGGCGGCCATCGCCGCGGCGGACGTGGATCAGACCACGTTGACCGGCGCGGATGAGAAACCCACAGTCCCGGCGGAATCAGGAGAGCAGGCATGATTCAGCAAGAGTCATATCTCAAGGTTGCCGATAACACCGGCGCGCGCGAGATCCAGGTGATTCACGTGCTGGGCGGTTCGACCCGCAAGTACGGCGCGGTTGGAACCGTGGTGGTGGCGGCCGTCAAGTCTGCCACGCCGCAGGGTTCGGTGAAGAAGAGCGAAGTGGTGCGCGCCGTGATCGTCCGTTGCACGAAGGAATGGCGTCGTGACGATGGCTCGCATATCCGCTTCGACGACAATGCCGCCGTGATTTTGGATGCCGACGGGCAGAACCCCAAGGGCACGCGCATCTTTGGGCCTGTGGCGCGCGAACTGCGCGAAAAAGGCTTCATGAAAATCGTATCGCTGGCGCCAGAAGTTCTTTAGGCCAGCGTGGGAGCGAATGTATGAAAGTAAAGATCAAAAAAGGCGATACCGTTGAAGTGATCAGCGGCAAGCTGGATGACAAAGGAAAACGCGGCGAGGTTCTTAGCGTCTCGCCGGACGATCGCCGCATCGTCATTCAGGGCGTCAATATCCGCACCAAGCATCAGAAGCAGGTGCAGACCCAGGCTGGGCGCAACATCCAGGCTGGACGCATCAAGTTCGAGGCTCCGCTTGATATTTCCAACATCATGCTGGTTTGCCCGAAGTGCAGTAAACCAACCCGCGTCGCAGTCCAGCGCGATGATACCGGTTCGCACCGCGTTTGCAAGCAGTGCGACGCTGTGATTGACTAGGCGGCGGAGCGACATTATGAACAGAATGATCGAACGTTACCAGAACGAGGCCGTTCCCGCCCTGCAAAAGGCGTTCAATTACAAGAACGTGATGCAGGTGCCGCGCATCGAAAAAGTGGTCGTGAACATCGGCGTAGGCGAGGCCCTGGATAATAAGAAGGCGCTGGAGTTTGCGGTGGCAGACCTGATGACGGCCACCGGCCAGAAGCCGATCCAGACCAAGGCGCGCAAGAGCATCGCCAACTTCAAGTTGCGCGCAGGCTCCATCATCGGCACGAAAGTGACCTTGCGCGGCCCGCGCATGTGGGCCTTCCTTGACCGCCTGCTAAACGTGGCGCTGCCGCGCGTGCGCGACTTCCGCGGCGTTTCGCCCAATGCCTTCGACGGGCGCGGCAACTACACGCTCGGCTTGAAAGACCAACTGGTCTTTCCCGAGATCGAGTACGACAAAATTGACAAACTACGCGGGATGGAAGTCACCATCGTGACGACCGCCCCCGACGACGACCAGGCGCGCGCCATGCTGCAATTGCTTGGGATGCCGTTCACCAAAAAGGAAGCGTAATCTATGGCCAAGAAAGCTATGCAATATCGTGAACTTCGACGCCGTCAGTCGGTGCAGGTACGCAACCGTTGCTACCGTTGCGGTCGCCCGCGTGGTTATATCCGCCGTTTCGGCCTGTGCCGTATTTGCTTCCGCGAACTGGCATTGCAGGGCAAAATCCCCGGCGTGACCAAGTCTTCATGGTAACCGGTGGAGGTGAGAAATGTCTGTAAATGACCCGATTGCTGATATGTTGACGCGCGTTCGTAACGCCGTCCTTGCCGGGCACGCCCAGGTGGCCATGCCCAGTTCCAATATCAAGATTGAGATCGCGAAGATCCTTAAAGAGGAAGGCTTCCTCGATAGTTATGAGGTCGTGGAAGGGGAGAAGTCTCCGAGCAAGACTTTGCGATTGAAGATCAAATATGTGGGCGAGCGCCGCGAGCGCAAGCCGGTGCTTACCGGCTTGGAGCGCGTGAGCAAACCCGGCCGCCGCATCTACACCGGCAAACAGGAAATCCCCTGGGTGCTTTCTGGTTTGGGTGTAGCCATCCTGTCCACGCCCAAGGGCGTGATGACCGGCGTACGCGCCCGACAGTTGGGCGTGGGCGGCGAAATCATTTGTAAAGTCTGGTAGGCAGGAGGAACGCAACTATGTCTCGAGTTGGACGCCTGCCCATCGCCATTCCCGGCGGTGTGCAGATAAACATTGAAGGTTTGCTCGTGAAGGTGAAGGGACCGAAAGGCGAACTTCAGCGTGCGTTTTCGCCGCTGATCGGCATCGCCATGGAAAACGGTCACGTCGCCATCACGCGTAATTCCGATCTTCCTGCCGAACGCGCCCTGCATGGCACCACGCGTGCCGTGCTGGCGAACATGATCCACGGCGTGAGCGCTGGCTTCACCACCACCCTCGAGGTGGACGGCGTTGGCTATCGCGCCGAAATGAGCGGCAAGAACCTGATGCTCTACGTCGGCTACTCCCACCCTGTGGAAGTTCCCCCGCCCGCTGGTATCAGTTTTGAAGTGGACCTGAAGACCCGCCAGATCAGGGTGATGGGCTTCGACAAGGAAGTGGTCGGCCAGACCGCGGCCGATATCCGCAAGGTGCGCCCGCCGGAACCGTATCACGGCAAAGGCATTCACTACCTGGGCGAGCGCATTCGTCGCAAGGCTGGTAAAGCCGGGAAAGGAGCCAAGTAATTTATGGCTAACAATAATCGCGCGGAGGCGCGCGTCCGCCGCCACGCCCGCGTTCGCAAGAACCTGGCCGGCACAGCCGACCGCCCCCGCCTTAGCGTATTTCGCAGTCTTTCGGAAATTTACGCGCAGATCATTGACGATCAGCAGGGAGCCACGCTTGTTTCTGCTTCGTCAGTGGATAAAGATTTGCGCGACGAACTGAAAGGCAAGAACAAATCCGAGCAGGCCAAACTGGTCGGAGAAGCCGTTGCCAAGCGCGCCAAGAGCAAGGGTATCGAGGCGGTCGTTTTCGACCGCGGCGGTTTCCTCTACACTGGACGCGTCAAAGCCCTGGCCGATGGCGCTCGCGCTGGCGGCTTGCAGTTCTAGGCCGATGGAGTAAATAATGGCAGACTATAACAAGAACCCTGAAAAACAGGATTTTGAACAGCAGGACGCGTTTGAAGAGCGCGTGATCGAAATCGCCCGCGTCGCGAAAGTCGTCAAGGGCGGACGCCGCTTCCGGTTCCGCGTGACCGTCGTCGTCGGCGACAAGAAGGGCACGATCGGCATGGGCGTCGGCAAGGCCAACGCGGTGCCCGACGCGATGCGTAAAGCCTCGGAACGCGCCCGCAAGGACCTGCGCCAGATCACCCTATCTGGGACGACCGTCCCGCACGAGACGATCGGCAAAGTGGCCGGGGCGCGCGTCTTCTTGAAGCCCGCCCACGCCGGTACCGGCGTTATTGCGGCTGGCGGCGTGCGCGCCGTTTTGGAAGTGGCTGGCGTGCGCGACATCCTGACCAAATCCATGGGCTCGGCCAACGTGCTGAACGTGGTGATGGCGACCTTCGCCGCCCTCGACCAGATGCGCTCTCCGCAGAAGGAAGCCCAACGCCGCGGCAAGCCTGTGGCTGAACTTTTGCCCTTCTGGGAACGGAGGCAGCGCCATGCCTAAAACTGAAAACACCGGCAAGACCCTGCGCGTGACCCTGGTGAAAAGCCCCATCGGCTACACCAAGGACCAGAAGAAGACCGCCCTCGCGCTCGGCCTGCGCCGCATGAATCAAACGGTGGAACACAAAGACAACCCCGCCATCCGCGGGATGTTGGCCAAGATCGTCCACCTCCTTCGAGTGGAAGAGTAGAACGACATGAAACTACACGATCTCGTACCCAATCCGGGTTCCAAAAAGAATCGCAAACGCGTCGGACGCGGGTCCGCCGGCGGCCAGGGCAAGACGGCCGGCCGCGGCACCAAAGGCGACGGCGCGCGCGCAGGCTCCGGCGGACGTCTTTACCGCCAGGGCGGCAACCTGCCTTTCTATCGCCGCCTGCCGTTCATGCGCGGCGAAGGGTTTAGCCCCATCAACCGCGTGGAATACAACGAAATCAACCTCGACCAGCTCGAGGCTTCGTTCAAGGCCAACGCCGATGTCACGCCCGAATCGCTGGGCGAGGCGCGCTTATTGCGCGACCCGCGCAACCCGGTCGTCATACTCGGACGCGGCGAAATCAAAGCCGCGCTCAAGGTGCGCGCCCACCGCGTCAGCGCCACCGCCAAGTCGAAGATCGAAGCGGCCGGCGGCAGTGTGGAGTTGATCGCCTAGACGGCGTTCTTCCAGGAGACCCGATATGGCTCAAAAGAAAACGTCCGTGTGGCGCTATCTGCGACACATGTGGAATTCACAGGACATTCGCCGCAAATTGCTGGTGACGCTTGGCATTCTGGCGATCTTCCGCCTGGCGGCCAACGTCCCCGCGCCTGGCATTGACCACGACGCGTTGAAGGCGTTTACAGAAAATCCTAACGCCGGCGGTAACTTCCTCGGATTTCTCGACCTGCTCTCTGGCGGCACGATCTCCAATTTCTCCCTGCTTTCGATGGGCGTGTATCCGTACATCACAGCCCAGATCATCATCCAGCTGCTCGTGCCGATCATCCCCGCTTTGCAGCGCCGCGTGGAGGAAGACCCTCGCGAAGGCCGCAAATGGATGGAGAAGTGGAACTACTACCTGGCTGTCCCCATGGCTGCGCTCTCGGCCATCGGCCAGATCAACCTCTTCAATTCCCTTGCGGGAAGCGTCATCGTCCCGTTCTCCTTCACGCCCGACCTGTGGGTGCAGTCTCTGACCACATTGATGGCGATGACGGGCGGCACGATGTTTGCCATCTGGCTGGGTGAGTTGATCTCGGAATATGGCATTCGCGGCCAGGGCCTTTCGCTCATCATCTTTGCAGGCATCGTCGCCAGAATGCCGCAAAACCTGATCAGTCTGTTGGGTGATGAAACCTACGGCGTCATTTTGCTGGCCATCACAATCGTCATCCTGGTTGCCACGATCTACGTGATCGTCGTCATCCAGCAGGGACGCCGCAACGTGCCGGTCATGTACCCGGGCCGCCGTATGGGCAATCGCATGTCCATGCCGGTGAAGGGAACCTTGCCGCTCATGGTCAACATGGCAGGCATGATCCCCCTCATCTTCGGCAGCGCGCTCCTGCAATTCCCGGTCATCATTTCCAGTTTCTTCCAAAACTCGGAAACGGCCTTCGTGAAAAGCGCCGCCGCCTGGTTCCAGACCAACCTCAACGGCACAGGCACGCTTTATTGGATTTTGTACTTTATCATGGTGGTGGCCTTCACGTTCTTCTACACTACCGTTTTGTTCGACCAGCAGAACTACGGCGAGAACCTCAAACGTGTTGGGGCGCAAATCCCCGGCATCAACCGCGGCTTGCCCACCCAAAAGTACCTCAAGCGCGTTCAGAGTCTCATTACCCTGCCGGGCGCGTTGTTCCTGGGCTTTGTCGCCATCATGCCATTCCTGATCGGTATAATCCTCACTGGCTTTGGCATCAACACTGACAGTTCCGCCGGTCTTTTCCTCTTCACCTCCTCCGGCCTGCTCATCGTGGTTGGCGTGGTGCGCGATACCTTTATGAATATCGAGGCTGAACTCAAGTTGCACGGCTATCAGGATACACTTCTCGTGAAGTAAGTCGAAATTAATTTTGACCTACAGACAGGAGTCGCATGGCAACCTTCATCGTCCTGCTCGGCCCGCCTGGCGTGGGCAAAGGTACGCAAGCCAAGATCATGGCAGAGGAGACTGGCCTGGTCCACATCTCCTCAGGCGACCTGTTCCGCGAGAACATCAAGGGACAGACCGAACTCGGCAAACTGGCGCAGACGTACATTGGACGCGGCGAACTCGTCCCCGACAATCTGACCATCGCCATGATCCGTGAACGCCTCGCCCGTCCCGACTGTAAGGCGGGCGCGATCTTGGATGGGTTTCCCCGCACGACGACCCAAGCCGACGCGCTCGAGAAGATGCTCGGCGAGTTCAACGGCAAGGTGAACAAGGTTCCCTACATCACCGCTTCCGAAAAAGTCCTCGTGGAGCGCCTCTCTGGACGATGGACCTGCCGCGCGAACGGGCACGTCTACCACGACAAGTTGAACCCGCCCAAACAGGCCACAGTCTGCGATTTGGACGGCTCCGAACTTTACCAGCGCGACGATGACAAGTCTGACACGGTCGTCCGCCGCATCCAGGTCTACCTGGAGCAAACCGCCCCGCTGATTACCTACTATCGCGGCCGCGGCAACCTAATCGAAATCAACGGCACGCAGAACATTCGCGATGTCACCAAATCGCTTCTTTCTGCGTTGAAAAAGTAACCACATCATGGATTGGGCTCGCCAGATACATATCAAAAGCCCGGCCGAAATCGCCATCATGCGCGCGGCCGGACGCATCAACGCCGAAGTGCTGGCGACCGTTAAAGCGCTTTTACAACCGGGTGTTTCCACCGCCGACCTCAACGCGGCTGCTGAGGACGTGTTACGGAAACACAAATGTACATCGCCGTTCAAAGGCTACGGAAAGCCTCCGTTCCCGACCTCCATCACGGCCTGCATCAATAAAGAAATGGTGCACGGCATCCCGAAAAAGGATCGCAAGTTGAAGGAAGGCGACATCGTCTCCATTGACTGCGGAACAATCCTGGATGGGTATGTGGCCGACTCGGCCTTTACCGCCGGGGTGGGGAAGATCTCCGAGGAGGCCCAACGCCTGCTCGAGGTCACGGAGGGCGCGTTGCACGCTGGCATCCAAAAGATGCGGGTGGGCTTCCGCACCGGAGACGTGGGGGCGGCGATCCAGGAATACGTCGAACGTCACGGATTTCACGTCACGCGTGAATACACTGGACACGGCGTCGGGCGGCAAATGCACGAAGGTCCCCAGGTCCCCAACTACGGGAAGCCGGGGACGGGAATGCCTCTCCGCCAGGGCATGACCATCGCCCTTGAGCCGATGGTATTAGTCGGGACGCATAAAACCCGCGTCCTTGCCGACCAGTGGACGGTCGTTTCCGCTGACGGGTCTTTGACGGCTCACCATGAACATTCGGTGGCCGTCACCGCAGGAGATCCCCTCATCCTGACTGTCCCTTAGACCCGTTGGCTGTTCATTAGATCTGTTCGTCAGCAGTTCAACTGCTGACGCAACAAATGTTGATGAACAAAAAGTCTGTTCCACCTAGACGGAACGAAATTGCACGTGTATAATCCAGTCTTTGGCTGTCCAAAGTGGCAGTCCGAAACCAAGGAGTTTTGTAATGAAAGTGTCTCCATCAATTCGTAAGCGTTGCGCCAAGTGCAAAGTGGTGCGCCGCAAAGGCAGGTTGTTCGTGATCTGCGAAAATCCCAAACACAAGCAGCGACAGGGATAGGTGTAAATTATGGCTCGTATTGAAGGCGTTGACCTGCCCCGCAACAAGCGGGTGGAAGCCGGCCTGACCTATATCTTTGGTATCGGCCCGGCGCGCGCGCGTGAAATTCTCTCCTCCACCAAGGTGAATCCCGATACCCGGGTGAAAGACCTGAGCGAGGCGGAAACAGCCGCGTTGCGCGAATATATCAACAAACACATGACTGTGGAAGGCGACCTGCGCCGCGAGGTGCAGATGAACATTAAGCGCCTGATCGAGATCGGCAGTTACCGCGGCTTGCGACATCGCCGCAACCTGCCGACGCGCGGTCAGCGTTCGCGCACCAACGCGCGTACCCGCAAGGGCGCCAAGAAGACCGTCGCCGGCCGCGGACGCCGCAAGGGCGGTAAGAAGTAACCCAGGAGAGAAGACGATATGGCTCAAAGTGTTCGATCCACGCGACGCGCCAGCGGCGCCAAAAAGGGCAAGCGCGCCCTGTCCTCCGGACAGGTGCACGTCTTCGCCTCGTTCAACAATACCATTGTCACCGTCACCGACACCCAGGGCAACACGGTTGCTTGGGGCAGCGCCGGGTCGGCTGGTTTCAAGGGATCTCGCAAGAGTACGCCCTTTGCCGCCCGTCTCGCCGCGGAACAGGCCGTCAAGGCCGCCCAGCAGTTGGGCATTCAGGAAGTGGAATTGTTCGTCAAAGGCCCCGGCCCTGGACGCGAAAACGCCATCCGCGCCGTGCAGGCCGCTGGTTTGAAGGTGCGCTTGATTTCGGATATCACCCCGGTTCCGCATAACGGATGCCGGCCTCCGAAGAAGCGCCGCGTGTAACTCATGGTGAGGAAGTAGAAATATGGCAAAACACATTGGTCCGGTATGTAAACTCTGCCGGCGCGAAGGCGAAAAACTTTTCCTGAAGGGCGAGCGTTGTTACACGCCGAAGTGCGCGTTCGAAAAGCGCGCCTTCGCCCCCGGTCAGCACGGCAAGACTGGCAGCCGCGGCAGCGCCACCCGCACGGGACGCGAGTCCGACTACGCTCGCCAGTTGCGCGCCAAACAGCGCGCCCGCCGCGTCTACGGAATTCTGGAACGCCAGTTCCGCCGCTATTACGAGACTTCGCAGACCCGCCGCGGTCTGACCGGTCTTAACCTGTTGCAGATCCTCGAGTCTCGGCTCGATAACGTGGTCTATCGCCTCGGGTTCGCCTCCAGCCGCGCGCATGCCCGCCTGTTGGTAACCCACGGCCACTTCATGGTCAACAGCCGCCGCACCGACGTCCCCTCGATGATCCTCAAAGAGGGCGATACGGTCGAAGTCCGCGAAGGCTCGCGCAGTCTCGCCTACTTCAAAGAAATGGGCGACCTGGCCGAGAAGCGCACGTCCCCGGCCTGGCTGGGACGCGACATCAAGAAAATGAGCGGTTCCATCGCGCGTCTCCCTGAGCGCGCTGAAATCGACGGCAACTTGAACGAACAGTTGATCGTCGAATACTACTCACGGTAGTACTGGTCAATGCTTCGGCCGGTTTGCTAATCGGCCGAAGCCCGTTCTCTAGCAAAGGGAGAGGTGAACCGTGACGGGTATCACGAATATGGTCATGCCGAAGATCGAGCGCGAAGCGGAAGCTCGCAACTACGGCAAATTCATCATCAGTCCGCTTGAGCGCGGTTACGGCGTCACTGTCGGTAACGCGTTGCGCCGCGTGTTGCTGTCCTCGTTGGACGGCGCGGCGGTTTCCTCCATCCGCATCGTGGATGTGTTGCATGAATTCAGCGACATCCCCGGCGTGCGCGAAGACGTCATCCAGGTCACGTTGCAGGTGAAACAACTGCGCATGAAACTGGACGGCGTGGACAGCACACGCATGCACCTCGAAGTGCGCGGCGAAGGAACTGTCACCGCGGCGGACATCATCACGCCCCCGGAAGTGGAGATCGTCAACCCCGACCTCTACCTCTTTACGGTGGATAACCCCAAGACCAAACTCGACATCGAATTCATGGTCGAGCGCGGACGCGGGTATTCGCCCGCCAACGAACGCTCCGGGCACACCGCCATAGGCGAACTGCCCGTGGACGCGATCTACAGCCCGGTCAAACGCGTGAACTGGGAAGTTGGCTCGGCGCGCGTCGGTCAAAGCACGGCGTACGACAAACTGACCCTCGAGATCTGGACCGACGGCACCATCTCGCCGGAACGCGCCCTCAGCGCGGCGGCCCGCGCCCTCATTGACCACCTGCGCTTTATCGCGGGCATCAGCGAGGAAACGCTGACGATCGCCATCGAAAAAGAATCCGCCGGCTCGCGGCTCACCAGCGAAGTGGCCGAAACCCCGGTGGAAGCCCTCGACCTTTCGGTGCGCGTCTTCAACTCGCTCAAGCGCACCGGCATCACCAACGTTGGCGACGTGCTTGACCTGCTCGAAAAGGGCGAACAAGCCGTCATGTCCATCCGCAACTTTGGCGAAAAGAGTCTCGATGAACTCCGCCAGAAAATGCGTGAGAAGGGCTATTTGAAAGACGATACGACATCTGCGGAGTAAACAGACATGCGACACCAAATTTCCGGCTACAAACTGGGACGCACCACAAGCGCCCGCAACGGTTTGCGCCGCACCCTCATTAAACAACTCTTCACCCACGAGCGCATCGAAACCACGCGCGCCAAGGCCGCCGCGATCCGCGGCGAGGCCGAGCGTATGATCACCATCGCGCGCAACAGCGCCGACAAGGACGCGGCCGCCAAAGTGCACGCCCGCCGTCTCGTGGCCGCCCGCCTGGGCGGAAACGAAATGATCAAGCGCCTCTTCGACGAAATCGCGCCCCGCTTCGCCACCAAGCCCGGCGGCTACACCCGCATGCTCAAACTCGGCCCCCGCCTCGGCGACGCGGCGGAGATGGTGATCCTCGAGCTCGTTGAGGAATAGATCAGTTTTCAGCGACTGATTACTGACACGATGGCACGTTACCAGTTGATCCTTGCCTACGACGGCGCCAAATTGGAAGGCAGTCAGAGGCAGGCAAAAACCGTTCCCCCAGCAGGTGAACTGCTGGATGAACGGCGGGCCAAACGGACGGCACAGGGCGAGCTTGAAAAAGCCCTGCGGACTCTCGGTTGGACGGGACGCTCGGTCCTCATCGCCGGGCGCACCGACAGCGGAGTCCACGCCGAAGGGCAATCGGTCGCGCTGGACTTTGAGTGGGCTCACGGCCCCGACAAGTTGCGCGCCGCCCTGAACGCGGCCCTGCCGCCTGACCTGGCCGTGCGCGCGGCCCGCGAAGTCCACCCCGACTTCCAGCCGCGATTTGACGCCACATCCCGCCGCTACCGTTACCAACTTTTCTGCGACCCTGTCCGCGACCCCGTACGCGAACGATACGCATGGAGAGTGTGGCCTGCAGTGAGTGGGGAGGTCCTCCAATCGGTTTGCCCCATTTTTCTAGGGAGGCACGATTTCGCGGCTATCGGTTCGCCGATGAAGCGAGGAGGCTCCACCGTTCGGACGGTTTCGCTCTCAGCGTGGACCGAGTCGGAGGGCGGGTGGCGGTACGAGGTCCGAGCCGACGCGTTTTTGTATCGCATGGTGCGACGCCTCGTCTTTGTCCAGGTAATGGCCGCGCAAGGAAGATTGTCTGCGGAGCAAATTCGGCAGGCGGTCGAAAGTCAGGCAAAACTCCCGTCGGGACTGGCTCCCGCGCATGGGTTGAGTCTGGTTGAAGTGACGTATCAGGATCAAACAAAATAGAAAACCGTAAAATGTAAGTTGGAGTAACGATGTTCAAATCATATTATCCTAAAGCGAGCGAGATCGAGCGCAAGTGGTTCGTGGTGGATGCCACGGGCCAGAACCTGGGGCGCATGGCCACGCGCATCGCGCACGTTTTGCTCGGCAAACACAAACCCACCTTCACGCCCGGCGTGGAGATGGGCGATTATGTGGTGGTGGTGAACGCTGGCACGGTGGCCGTGACCGGCACGAAGACCAACAGCCGCCTGACCACGAAAATGTATTACAAGCACTCTGGGTATCCCGGCGGCATGAAGTCCATCTCTCTGCGCGACCAGTTGCAGACCCGCCCCGATCGCGCCATCCGCGCGGCTGTGTGGGGCATGTTGCCGCACAACCGTATGGGACGCTCCCTGCTGAAGCGCCTGAAGATCTACGCCGAGGCCGAGCACCCGCACACGATGCAAAACCCCGAGCCGATGGCTATTGAAAGGAACTAACACATGTCTGTGCAATTTTATGAAGGCATTGGCCGCCGCAAGGAAAGCACCGCCCGCGTCCGCCTGATGAGCGGTTCGGGACGGTTCATCGTGAACGACAAGGAAGCCCAGGATTACTTCACCCGCCTCGGCGACCTGCAAGCCCTGCTTGCGCCGTTGGCCTCGGTGGGACAGAATCCCGCCTCCTACGACATCACCGTCAAGGTGGAAGGCGGCGGCGTGACCGGCCAGACCTCGGCCGTGCAGTTGGGTATCGCCCGCGCGCTCGTGAAGATCAACGCCGAGTGGAATTCCGCGATGCGCAAAGGCGGGTATCTGACCCGCGACGCCCGCATCAAGGAACGCAAGAAGCCAGGCCTCAAGCGCGCCCGCAAGGCTCCTACCTACACCAAGCGTTAATTCGGTGTCAAGTTCCACGTGTCAAGTGTCACGTGGGGTATGGTAAAGTAAACGTAATGCGTGACGAAAGTTTCGCATTACGTTTTGCGTTTAATTCCCACAATGGGATGACAGATGACGGCGTTACTTTTTCAACGCAAAGGCGCGAAGACGCGAAGGAAAATATTCTCATTGCGCCCTGGCGACTTTGCGTTAAACCCCAAATTTTTTAGGATGCTGATATGGACTTCTCCTTAATCTCTTCCACCTTTGAAACACTCGGCATCGAATCCCCCTCGCGGCTGGTTCTGCTCGACGCGCGGACTCTGACGGACGCGCACGTGCCGCCTTTCCCGTCCGAGTTCCCCGCGCTGTTGACGGGAGTGGACTCGCCTGAGTTGGTCGCGCACGTCCGCGAAGTCTTGTTGACGGTGTACCCGAGAGAGCATGAGGTGACCTGGGTCGAAGGGTCGAGGGTCGAACGGTTGAACGTTGAACGTTTAACGTTGAACGTTGAACGTTCCGCCTGTGTCTTCGTCCCCTCATTGACCGAGGGAACCGCGTTCGAATCCTTCCACGAGATCGTGGCGCATTTGCGCGCGCCGAACGGATGCCCGTGGGATCGCGAGCAGACTCACCAGTCCCTGCGGACGCATCTGCTGGAAGAATCGTACGAGACGTTGGAAGCGATTGACTCGGGCGATTTTGCCTCCATGCGCGAGGAGTTTGGCGACCTGCTTTTGCAGATCGTTCTGAACGCGCAGATCGCCAGCGAGGAGGGACAGTTCAATATGAACGATGTTGTGAAAGGCATCCACGACAAGATCGTGCGGCGGCATCCGCATGTATTTGGAGAGGTGAAGGTGGATGGCGTGGATGGGGTGCTGGCGAATTGGGAGCGATTAAAGGAAAAGGAAAGAGGAAAGAAGAAAGAAGATAAGGGCTTGCTGGATGGCGTCCCCGTGAGTTTGCCCGCGTTGACCCAGGCGCAGGAATACCAAGATCGCGCCGCGCGGGTGGGATTCGACTGGCCTGAGATCGAAGGCGTGCTGGACAAAGTCCGTGAGGAGATCGAGGAGATCAAGGCCGCGCAAAATCTCGAAGAGGTGACAGGGGAATTGGGCGACCTGTTCTTCGTGCTGGTCAACCTCGCCCGCTGGCGCAAAGTGGACGCCGAGTCCGCGTTGAGGGAGGCGAATTTGAAATTCAAGAAGCGCTTTGGGTATGTGGAGAAGGGCGCGAAGAAGCAGGGACGGAGTTTATCGGATATGACGCTGGAGGAGATGGACGGGTTGTGGGAGGAGGCGAAGGGGGAGGGGATGTAAATTACGGCCACGGCGGAACGCCCCAGACGCGAATAACGCCATTTCCTTCTGTAATTAATAGCCGTCCATCTGGGCTGAAATCAGCGCGGCAACAGACCTCCAAAAGGCGGAGTTGTCTCCCTGAATGGATGTCCCATAATCTTGTTGTTCCATCCCAGCCGACGGAAACGAGCAAATTGGTTCGCGGGTTAAATACAAGACGCTCAGTCGCTCCAGACCAACCATCCCCAGATCTTAATTCATGACCTGCCAACGACTGAATGATCCTTTGATTGCGTAAATCCCAAATAAGGATTTTCCCGTCAAATAGGCCAGTTGCTAGAATATTTCCGTCAGAACTCAGAGCAATCGTCTCCACGAATGATGCATCAGCTTCCAATTTGTAAGGCAGGTTTATCGTCTCGTATGTACCTAAATCCATCAACAGAATATTTTCTTCATTTTGACCGAGTGTCAGCCACCGATTATCTGGTGTAGACGCATACCACCCATATCTGAATGTTTTTGCATATGGATATTTAAATGTTCGCCCTCCAATCCTGTTGAGAGAACCTGACTGAAGATCAAACTCGTAAATATTTGCTTGGGATACATCGGTCATTCCTAATTTAAGCCCATCTGTGCTGAAGACTAATGGGGCATTTGCTGGTTCGGCAAAAACCTTGAAGAAAGCGCCCATGTCTAGATTAAATGAGTGCATTATTACCGAATCTTGGATATCCCACAGTTTTAGAGAATTTTCGCCGTCTAATAGTGCCAGCGTACGGCGGTCAGGGCTGAACACAAGCCCCTCGATATTGTTTTCGCCGGCTTGAAATTCCCGTAGAAGTTTTCCGCTTTTCAAATCCCAAATTTGGACATAATCATTTTGGGCGACTGTCGCTGCCACGTAATAATCAACTTGATCTAGATAAATCATCCCTGTCGCAAAGGTCTCAAATTCTTCAAAATTCAAAACCTTGATTTCTTCTTCAGTCTGAATATTCAGAATGGAAATTAGATCTTCTTTTATGATAGCCAGGAAATTCCCGTCAGGATTAATCGCAACCTCTTTTATTTCCTGGGGAAACTCGAATGTTTTTATAAGTTTTCCATTGGCAGGATTGAAAACTTTCACTTTAGTCTCACTGTAACAAATCGCTGCTGCTCCGTTTCTAGCGAGGTATTGGCAATCTGCTCCTCCTAAAACACTAATATTTTTACCAGTTGTTAGATTTGTAGCAGTGACCTTTGTGTCTGATGTCGCGAATATCACCGTGCCATCTTGGCTGAAAGTGGCGCTTATTCGTCCAATAATATCCTGTTGTTTATTACCAGTTTGGATATCACGTACAGCCATCCCTTCTTCGTCTGCAAAGGCGATTAGAGTTCCGTCAGGGCTGATATCGGCTGCTCGGGATCTGAAATATATCGTATCGTTCTTGTAAATTAGGCTGCCCGATAATGCGTTCCATACTTTTAACTGGGGTACAGCTTCTCCTAGTCCGCGGGCAATCTGGCCAATTGCCGCAATGTGACCGAGTTTTCCGTATGCTAAATTCCAGATTCCCCCCTCAATTTCTCCTTCCAATTGTCTTATTCTCTGCTCTAATGCGATATCCCAAATTTCGATTTTATTGCTTCTTGCTATTGCCAGGAATGTCCCCTCTGGATTAAATGTGATCGCTGTCGCATCGTCGTTTACGTCAAAGAAATTCACCTGTTCAAATGTGATTGCATCGTATAAGTACACTCCCAAACCAGTAGCAATCGCGAGATATTGTCCGTCTGGTGACCATTCGATATCGTACAATGTTCCCTGTCCATATCGCGCGAGACGAATCATTTCTGTCGCGGCGCGTTCCTCGTTGAGCGCTAATTTGTGTGGGACAGTATTTCCCGCCGTCATGGGGGTAATGGTTGGAGACGGAAGCGGAGTTATAGTAGGTGTCGGAGTTTGAGTCTTTGTTGAGGTGGGATTAAAAGTAGGCGTTTTAGTAAGCGAACGTGTAGGTTGTACGGAAGTTGGAACAGGTGTGGAAGGATTACACCCTGACAGAATGAGGGCAAAAATCACCATCAGCATTGAATATCTGAACATGTCATTCCTCTCCTTGCATAAATCAGTTTCGTGGAATTATATCCACATTGCTTGAAACAAGAAAAATGAAATTGACTTGTTACGCCAACTCCCTCGCCATCAAATACTCGTCATAAAACTTCCCGTCCACCAAAATTGCTTTTGGATCTGTCCTCGTGATTTTGGTAGCATCGCGGGGCGGATGTCCACGTCCGCGCTGGGGGTGGGCAAGACGGGCGGCATGGGTATTATTCGCAACGGAATCTTGCCAGCGCCTCGGCCAGCAACGGCTCGAACGACTCTGCCTGCGGCGCGTAGACTTTCCACGCGAAGGCGCGGTCGCCGCAGACCCATCCCGCCACGCCGCCGAACGGGAGCAGGGGAGAGGCGGTGGTGGTGATCGGGCTGGAGAGCACGTTTATGTTGTTGATGAGGCGCAGGCCATACGAACCCGTAGGCGCGTCCAGCCCGTCTTCGAGGATCAAGTCCATCAGGAAGATCGGGTCGGTGGCGCCTGGCGCGTGTTGCCAGATGATCTGGATGAAGAGACTGTTGTTGTGCGCAGCGAGGATGCCATTCTCATACGTGCTTGACGCAGGCGAGGACGGGTTCTGCTTGGCGACCACGTCGTAAAAATTCATCTCAGGCGGATGGCCGACACAGAACTCGTATTCGCAGAAGAGACCATCGAGGCTAAACGGCGTGGACGTGGGCAGCGGACGACTCGTCGCGGCGGGCGCGACGCTGGGGAGGGCCGCGATCGTGGACGCGACCGCCACCTGGATCTGCAGTTTGGGATCAGGAGTCGGTTTCAGTGAGCAGGCGGCCAAAAGGACAGAGGCCGCTAAAAGTCCAGAAAGAAGCGAGGGTTTTGTCATGGGTCGGATTATACAGGATGCGCGAGCGCGTCGCACCCTCTTGCCAAGTGACTTACATCACAGACTTAGTCCGAATTGTGAATTACGATACATACAACTCACCAAAGAAGGAGAATTTGCATGAAAAACTCGAAAGTTGGCCTGATATTTGTGTTATTAGGCCTGGCCCTGGCGATTTGGGCCTGCGCCCCTGCCAAAATAGATTTGGACAAAGTGACGTTGGAACCGCAGACCGTGGCCGACGCGTTCGTGAAAGGCGGATGCGGCGCGTGTCACGCGATTCCTGGCATCCCCGCCGCGGTGGGCGTGGTTGGCCCCGATCTCTCAAACATTTCTGAAATGGCTGTGATGCACATGGGCGAGAGCGCGTATGCCGGCTCGGCCAAGACCGCCGAAGAATATGTGGTGGAAGCGGTTTTACAGCCCGACGCGTTTGTGGTGGCCGATTGCCCCACTGCGCCCTGCCAAAAAGGGTTGATGCCGCAGACGCTTCAGGACACGCTCACGGGGGATGAGATCGCGTTAATCGCCAAGTATTTGCTTTCGCTTCCCGACGGCGCCTCGCTGATGAGCGGCGTGGAAGTGACGACGCCCGCCGCGGATGTTTCGCTTTCGGACGAGGATTTTGCCTGGGCGAAGCAGACCTTCTTCGAGCGGTGCGCGGGTTGCCACGGCACGATGCGCGCGGGCGCGACGGGTCCTGCGCTGACCCCCGACAAGACTCTCGAAAAGGGGACGGTTGCGCTGGCGGCGATCATCTTCAATGGCACGCCGAAGGGCATGCCCGATTGGGGCAAGCAGGGCATTATGAACGAAGCCCAGACCGATATCATGGCGAAGTATTTGCAAAACGAACCGCCCGCTCCGCCCGAAATGTCGCTTGAACAAATGAAGGCCACGTGGAAGGTGTTCGTTGAGCCGAAGGATCGTCCCACCGAACCGCAGACCAAACGCAACTGGGAGAACTTCTTCTCGGTGACTCTGCGCGACGCGGGGCAGGTGGCGATCATTGACGGCGACACCTACGAAGTGGTCGCGAAAGTGGACACGGGCTACGCGGTGCACATCTCGCGCATGTCTGCCACGGGTCGTTACGTGTACGTGATTGGGCGCGACGGCAAACTGGCGCTGGTGGACCTTTGGATGGAAATTCCCACCAAGGTGGCCGAAGTGCAGACCTGCTACGACGCGCGCTCGGTGGAAGTGAGCAAGTACAACGGCGAACTGGGCGACTTCACAGATAAGTATGCCGTCGTCGGTTGCTACTGGCCGCCTCATTTCACCATCATGGATGGGCAGACGCTCGAACCCTTCAAAGTGGTAGGCGTGCGAGGCTACACCGCCGACACCAACACCTTCGTGGGCGACCCGCGCGTGGCCGCGATCGTCGCTTCGGAACACAAGCCCGAATGGATCATCAATGTGAAGGAAACGGGACAGGTGTGGATGGTGAATTACACCGACTCGATGAACCCGACCATCAAGATGATCGGCTCGGCTCTTTACCTGCACGACGGCGGCTGGGACGCGACCAAGCGTTACTTCCTGGTGGCGGCCAACAAATCGAACAAGATCGTGGTGGTGGACTCGGAAACCGAATCGTTGACCGCCATGGTGGACACGCCCGAAGTCCCGCACCCTGGACGCGGCGCGAACTGGATTGACCCCGAATTTGGTCCCGTGTGGAGCACGCCTCACTTGAGCGCTCCCTCGCTCATCGCCATCGGCACCGACCCGTCGGGGAATCCCGATAGCGCGTGGAAGGTTGTCCGCAACATCGAACTGCCTGGCGCGGGAAGCCTGTTTGTGAAGACGCATCCCAACAGCAAGTGGGTTTGGGTGGACTTTGTTCTCAACTCGGACGAGAAACTGCAACGCACCGTCTGCGTGATCGCGAAGGCCGACCCGACGAAAGTCCACAAGTGCTGGGAAGTGGCCGACTATGGCCGTGCTGTCCACTTTGAATACAACATGGACGGGACGCAGGTGTGGGTGAGCGTTTGGGGAACCGCAGACGTTCCTGGCAAGACGGGTGAGATCGTGATCTACGACGACGCGACGCTGGAAGAAATTCATCGCATCCCCGACCTGATTACGCCGACCGGCAAGTTCAACGTGTACAACACGGTACATGACGTATACTAGCCGAGGGCAGTGCGTCGCACCTTACCCGATAGCGAATCCCACTAAACGAGAGTCGTCGCCTTGAGTCCGAATCCTGTTTAGAGAGGCGCGACGCACCCTCTTCACGCCGCGCAGAATCTTTTGCGCGGCGTGATTTTTTCTTTTCGCATATCGTCGCGAAATTCTGGCCGATTGTCATGTTGACCAATTTGACTGGAGAGGGTATATTTGCGCTGTCCCCATCCCCCCTGGGGGGGGGTAAGAGTAAGTTGCAATACGCGTTCTAAAAACTCGAGGAACCTATGGAAACCGACAACTCCCTCCGCCGACTCAAAACCATCGAAGGCCACCTGCGCGGCGTGATCCGCATGGTGGAAGAGGACTCGTATTGCATTGACGTGATCCGCCAGATCCAGGCCGTGGAAGCCGCGCTCAACAAAGTCAGCGCGCAGATTCTCGAAAGCCACCTCAACTCGTGCGTCATCACCGCCGTGCAAGGCAATGACAAAAAAGAACGCGAGCGCGTGTTGAAGGAAATTACCGAAGTGTTTGAGATGTCTACGAAAGTCTGATAGTCTCGTAGTCACATAGTCTGATAGTCGTTGGTCGAGCAGGCTGAGGGCAAGTCGAGGCCGTACCGTGACCACCGAAAAATCGAAAATCCAAAATCTAAAATCGTAAATCGAAAAGGAGTTTCCCCATGACCACCGTTACCTACACCGTCCCAGCCATTTCCTGCGGGCACTGCACTCACACCATCGAGACCGAAGTGAGCGAGTTGGCTGGCATTCAGTCCGTGAAAGCGGAAGTTGACTCGAAGAAAGTCGTCATCACCTTCGACGCGCCCGCGGACGAGTCCAAGATCAAGGCGCTGTTGGCTGAGATCAACTATCCCGCCGAGGGATTGATCGCGTTGTAACCGAGAAGACCTGACATGTTTCCATGTGGCGCGGGTTAATTGTGCCTCCTGGACGCGCAGAAGTTCTGATCAGGTCTTTCACTGGAACGAGAGAAATGACCGACACCAAACAACTCACCCTTCCCATCACAGGCATGACCTGCGCGAACTGTGTCGCGACCGTCGAGCGCAATCTCAAAAAGCTCGACGGCGTGGCGACCGCGGTGGTCAACCTTTCCTCCGAACGCGCCACAGTGGACTTCGACGCGTCCAAGCTCGCGATGCCAGACTTGATTGCCCGCGTCCAACGCGCGGGATACGGAGTCGCGACAGGCGACGCGGAACTCATCATCAAGCGCCTCTCGGATGACAACGACGCGCGGCGTCTGGAAAAAGCCCTCGCCAAACTCGAAGGCGTGCTCGAAGCGCAGGTGACGTTCACCACCGAAAAGGCGCGCGTCCAATACGTGCCCACCATTATTACGCAAGCCGAACTTCGCCGCGCGGTCGCGTCCGCTGGATTCGAAGCCATGGAACTCGGCGCGGACGCCGAAGACGCCGAAGCCAAAGCCCGCGAGCGCGAGATCAACGAACAACGTCGCCTGCTTATCATCGGCCTGATCTTCACCGTCCCACTTTTCCTGCTCTCGATGGGCAAAGACTTCAACCTGCTCCCCGCCTTCGTTTATTCCGAAACCGCAATGGAAGGCATGCGCGAAGCCCAGCCCTGGTTTGGTTGGCTCATGCTCGTGCTCGCGCTGCCCGTCCAATTTTATGTCGGCTGGCAATATTACGTCGGCGCGTTCAAAGCCCTCCGCAACAAGTCCGCCAACATGGACGTGCTGATCGTGATGGGTTCCTCCGCCGCGTTCTTTTATTCATTGCCCATCACGTTCGGACTTTTGATGGGACACGTCTACTATGAGACCGCCGCGGTCATCATCACGCTTATCAAACTTGGGAAATATCTCGAAGCCCGCGCCAAGGGACGCACTTCCGAGGCGATCAAAAAACTGATGGGACTCCGCGCCAAAACCGCTCGCGTCATTCGCGACGGGGAGGCGGTTGAGGTCTCCACCGACGACGTCCGCGTCGGGGACATCGTGCTCGTCAAGCCAGGCGAAACCATCCCCGTGGACGGCGTGGTTGTCGAAGGCCGCTCTGCCGTGGACGAGTCCATGCTGACGGGCGAGTCGCTCCCCGTGGAAAAGAAGCAGGGCGACGCGGTCATTGGCGCGACGCTCAACAAGTTGGGACTGCTTAAATTTGAAGCGACCAAAGTCGGCAAAGAGACCGCCCTCGCGCAGATCATCAAACTGGTGGAAGACGCGCAGGGAAGCAAAGCGCCGATCCAAAAACTCGCGGATCAAGTCTCCGCCACCTTCGTCCCCATTGTCATCGCCATCGCGGCGTTGACCTTTGCGGGCTGGTACTTCTTCGGGCCTCCCCTCCCCATCAACGCGGACATCGACAACTTTACCCGCGCCCTCATCAATATGGTCGCGGTGCTTGTCATCGCCTGTCCCTGCGCGATGGGACTCGCCACGCCGACTGCCGTCATGGTTGGCACAGGCAAAGGCGCCGAGATGGGAATCCTTTTTCGCACCAGCGAAGCTCTCGAACGCGCTGGAAAGGTTTCGGTGGTTGTTCTCGATAAAACTGGCACGATCACGAAGGGTCAGCCTGCGGTGACGGATATTGTGGTTAATGGGTCATGGAACATGGACTCATCCATTAACCATCCTCCATTAACCAACGAAGAACTCCTCCGCCTTGCCGCGAGTGTTGAGAAGGGGAGCGAGCACCCCCTCGGCGAAGCCATCTGGGCAGAAGCTACGACTCGCGGCTTGAGCCTGTCTGAACCCGCTGGGTTCAAGGCAGAGGCGGGACATGGAGTCCAGGCCGAGGTCGAGGGGCGAAGCGTCATGGTCGGGAACAGGCGCATGTTTGAGAATCGCGGCATCCCGTTGGGCGGACTCGACTCCGAAGTGTCGCGTCTCCAGTCCGAAGCCAAGACCGCCATGCTTGTCGCAGTGGACGGCCTCGCCGCGGGCATCATTGCCGTGGCGGATACCATCAAAGACAGTTCGCGCGAAGCGATTGCCGACCTGCATAAAATGGGCTTGAAGGTTGCGATGATCACAGGCGACAACCAAAAAACCGCCGAAGCCATCGCCAAACAAGTTGGC
This sequence comes from Chloroflexota bacterium, assembly GCA_016234485.1. GTDB lineage: Bacteria > Chloroflexota > Anaerolineae > Anaerolineales > Villigracilaceae > Denitrolinea. Next base: position 3,285 of record JACRBL010000060.1, on the reverse strand, counting down.
ATTGACCAGGTTCTTGCTGAAGTGTTACCCGAAGGCAAATCCACCGAAGTCAAGAAATTACAGTCAAACGTTGAACGTTCAACGTTAAACGTTGTTGCCATGGTCGGCGACGGCGTCAACGATGCGCCCGCACTTGCACAGGCGGATGTTGGTCTCGCCATCGGCACTGGCACAGACGTCGCGATGGCCGCCGCGCCCATCACGTTAATGAGCGGCGATCTGCGCGGCGTGGCGCGCGCCATCAATCTCTCGCGCAAGACGCTCGGCACGATCAAACAAAATTTGTTCTGGGCGTTTTTCTACAACGTGGTACTCATCCCCGCCGCCGCGCTCGGCTATCTGAATCCCATGCTTGCCGCGGGCGCGATGGCGTTTAGCAGCGTCTTTGTGGTGAGCAACAGTCTGCGACTGCGAAGACAAAAAATTTAACAAGGATCTCCCCATGAAAAAAATCTTCACCGTTCTGTTCGTTGCAACAATCTTCCTCGCCGCCTGCGCGCCCAAGCAGGAAGGGCCAGCCAAAGCCGAATTACCTGCGGGCATGGCTTACGCCGAAGGCAAGGAAATCTACTTTGTCCACACTGAAGCCTCCGACTCGGGCGTGGCCGAAACGCTAACCAATATGATGAAGTCGCCCGTGATGTACGTCCCCTCGCTGGCGAATGTCCCCGCCGAATCGCTCGCGGATGTCTACGTCTTCACCAACGGCGTGGAGGGCAAGGGACCCTTCGGCTTCCAGTCGGATGTGTTTTCCAACCCGCCTGGCACAGAAGGCTACACCCCGCTTCGCCGCCTGAACGTAGTCACCTGGGTGGACGCGTCCAAAGCGCGCCTGCTCACCTCCGTGGCTGAAGTGCTGGCCGCCAAAGACGCGGGCGAGATCACCATTGAACAACCTGGCGTTGTCATCAACATGCCCTTTGTGGTATGGGATGGCGGTAAGCGCTAGAAGAAGAACGTAAACACGTACACAGGTACACACGTTTCATTCGAATCTGTGTACCTGTGTACCAATCCCCCATGATTAACTTCGACCAATCTCCCCGCTACAAAACTGCCTGCGGTGGATTCATCAAAGACCCGACGCGATATCCCAGCGCTGAATTTCACGGCGAGACGATTTACTTTTGTACGCAAGCCTGTCTTGCCGTATTTCTCAAAAATCCCGAACCGTTCATGGCAGGCGAGATCGAACATCCATTGGATGAAGATGAGAATGTAGGCACATAGGCAATTCGGCCTACGCACAAATGAGTGATATTGCGCTGCAACAAGGAGGAATAATCTAATAAAATATGAGCGATGAGTATTTCCCCGTTCCTATCCGTCAATTGTCCCTGTGACGAAGCCCTACGCTGGACAAAGAAGCAGTTATCTCGGGCAGATTTGCACGCCGTGCAGACCTTCGATCTGCACACCGCCCGCGCGGGACTGCACCACTGTCCCTGCCCGAATCATGGCATGGAGGATTGCGATTGCCAAATGGTGATCCTGCTGGTTTACGGGGATGCGGAGTCGCCTGCCACCATCTTCCTGCATGGCAACGACGGACAGACCTGGTTTTCCATCGCGGACGAACCGCGTCAACGCGTGGACGCGAAACTGCTGGCTGGAATCAAACAGGCGCTGGACGCGCCCATATCTGTTCCGCAAAGCGCGTAGGCCAAATGGCTTATCGTCCCGCACGTCATATTGCGCTGGCTGGAGTGAGGGAAATTCCTTATAGTCAGGCGCTATCCAACTTTTGAGAGGAAATAATGATAAAGAGAATACTGGTATTTTCAGTAGTCGGTCTGGCATTGATATTGTCTGCCTGCGCGCCTGGCGCTGGCGCGACTCCCGTCGGAGGAATGCCGAATAACAACAACGGCAACATGCCGATGGGCAATGACGGCATGACACTTGCACCTGGCGCAAGTGCAGGTGTGACCGCCACCCCAGGCAGTATGATGGCGAACGATCCCGGGGCGGCGCACATGATGGAGCCGATCAGCGCGCCGAACGCCCAACCCGCGACCGAGACCGAAGGCGGGCAACCGCTCGCGTATCGCGCCGAGAATGGAGTCAAAGTTTTCGAGTTGACCGCCAAAGCCGTGTTGTGGCCGATCATGGACGGCGTGACCGTCACCGCGTACACGTACAACGGAACCGTGCCCGGCCCGATGATCCGTGTCAGTGAGGGCGACCCCGTCCGGGTCATCGTGAAGAACGAGCTGTCCGTCCCGACGACGATCCACTGGCACGGAGTCGAAGTCCCGAACGCGATGGACGGCGTCCCGGGCGTCACGCAGGATCCCATCCAGCCGGGCGAGACATTCGTCTATGAATTCATCGCCAAGCCCGCAGGGACGTTCATGTATCACTCGCACTTTGACGGCGACGTTCAAGTGGGCGCGGGACTGTACGCCCCGTTCATCATTGACCCGATAGCGGGTGAGGCCGACCCGCCCGCCGTGGACAAAGTGTTGATGCTCTCGGAGTGGCGCGTTGATAATGGCCTGACCTACGCCGCCATGCCGATGGGCGGGATGGAGCCGAACTATTTCACGATCAACGGCAAGGCGTTCCCCGCCACGGAAACCATCACCGTGAAAAAGGGCGAGCGCGTGCGATTGCGGTTGATTGGAATTGGGCAATTCATCCACCCCATGCACCTGCACGGGTTCCCCTTCAAGATTGTTGCTACGGATGGACATCCCGTTCCCGAAGCCGCGCAGTTGACGAAGGACACGATCAGCGTCGCGCCGGGCGAACGCTATGACATTGAGTTCGTCGCAACGGAAACAGGCATGTGGATGTTGCACTGTCACATCCTGCACCACACCACCAACGACAACGTCGAACCTGGCGGTTTGATGTTGATGATCGAAGTCGTTGAATAGTTATAGCCGTCACACCTGCACTGCACCAAACGCAGTGCGGTGCAAGTGTTGCGAGGGCGTACTCGCCCGAAGCAATCCCCTCGTACCGCGCGGAGATTGCTTCGTCGGGGAGATCGCCCTCCTCGCAATGACGAGACAAATTTCTAAAGGAGAAAAACAAAATGCGTAAGGCAATCGTGATTAATGTGTTTGTTCTATTGTCCGTCCTGCTGGCGGCTTGCGGAGGCGCGGCACAACCTACCGACACAACTTCCGCCAACCCCGTGAACATCATCGTCAGCACGAATCCGAATCCCGCCGCAGTGGGAGACGTGGAGATCGTGTTCACCATCACCGACGCGGACGGCAAGCCCATCGAAGGCGCGAAAGTGGACGTGTCTGCCGAACACCCCGCGATGGCGGG
>JACRBL010000059.1 GCA_016234485.1 Chloroflexota bacterium | reverse complement strand
GCTTTGCAGCTTTTCATAGTCCGGGCATCCTTGGTTTGGACAAAAGTCTCCAGCTTTGGCTAACTCCGCCATACCGCCTCCGAATATCCAATGTTTGCCTATCTATACCTTATTTCAACCACACCCAACAGGGTGACTACCGAAATCTTCCATAGCGGGGAAAGTCGGATGTTTTCTTCGGGTTTGTCGGGGATATCCTTACAAAAGCTGTGACATTCGGCAGGGGAAAACATGATGCTTTTCATATTCAAAGAGTGGAATATGGCATACAATACATTCAGGTTTATGAATATGAAAAAATCATCCCTTACAAAAACCGCCGAACAAATAGCTACTCCCCTTACGGCCATCGCCTCTCCACAGCGCGTTGCCATCCTGCTTGCCATCGGACTCGGCGAAGCCTGCGTTTGTCACCTCGAGTCCGCGCTCGGCTGGCGGCAGGCGTATATTTCCCAGCATTTGATGGCCCTCCGCAAGGCGGATATTCTCACCGACCGACGCGAAGGCCGTTACGTTTACTACCGACTGACCAACGCATCCCTCCTCGACTTGCTAACGGGCGCGGCCACCCTGAGCGGACTCTCCGCCGAAGCCATTTCCGCGATCATCAACACACAAACATACCCCGCTTGCGCGTGTCCTCACTGCGCGCCCGCTATGATCTATGTTGAAAGCCTGAAACCTGCATGAACATCCTATCCTTCCTAACCGAATTGTTTTACGGCGGACTTGGCAACCTTGCCTCCTATCTCGCCGCACACGTCCTGCTCTGTCTGCTTCCCGCCTTCTACATCGCAGGCGCAATGACCGCACTCATCCCAAAAGAGACGGTCACGCGTTTCCTCGGGCGCAACACGCCCAAATTTGTTTCATATCCCGCAGCGGCGTTAGCAGGATCGGTGCTGGCAGTTTGCTCCTGCACCATCGTGCCGTTGTTCGCGGGCATCTACAAAAAAGGCGCGGGGATCGGTCCCGCCATCACATTCCTGTTCTTTGCTCCCGCAGCCAACATCCTTGCGTTGATCTACACGGGCGGAGTTATCGGCGCGGACCTGGCTATCGCGCGCCTAACCCTTTCTTTGGCTTTTGGCATTGGCATCGGCATGATCATGGCGCTTATCTTTCGCAAGGATGACGCCGCGCACGACAAAGCCACCGACACGATGTTCGCCGCGCAAGGAACCATGCGCCGCGTTGCATTGATCTTCCTGTTCGTGCTGGTGGCACTTTTACTTTCCGGCACGCTGAAGGTGGGTTTGTTGACGAATACCTACACTACATTAACTCTGCCGGTATCAGGGATGGATCAATTCCAGGATTTCCTGTATCGCCTCGTTCCATTCGACCCGGCTAAAGGCGAAGAAGGCGTCACTGCGCAGGGTGCGATCCTCATTGGCATGCTGGCGCTGATTGGACTGGCTTCGTGGAAAGGCATCGAGCACATCCACGAGGGCTACAATCGCTGGACATGGACTTCCCTCATGTTGGTCGGTGTGACCCTGCTGACCGCTGCGGTCGGAATGTCACCGCATGTGGGCGGCCTTGATATTCTCATCAACGGCAAATTCTTTGGTGTACTGATCGCGCTTATCGTTCTCGGCTGGATACTGAAAATCAAATTGACCGAAGATGAGACGCGCGACTTTCTGTGGGAGTCTTGGAAATTTGTCAAGCAGATCTTTCCCTTATTGGTAGTCGGTGTGTTCGCGGTGGGCGTCATCCGTGTGATCATCAAGCCCGAATGGATCGAAGCATTGGCGGGACAAAACACCCTGCTTGGCAATCTGGCGGGCGTGGTTTTTGGCGTCTTCATGTACTTTCCCACCTTGGTTGAAGTTCCGATCGCGCAAATGTTCCTCAGCCTTGGCATGCACCGTGGACCTCTGCTCGCCTATCTCATGGCCGACCCTGAACTTAGTTTGCAGAGCATCCTGATCATCTCCACCATCATCGGCAAACTTAAATCCTGGATATACGTCGCGTGGGTGGCGCTCTTCAGCACGCTGGCGGGACTCATCTACGGCGCGTGGGTGGACGGCGCCAGTATCGGCCTCGTTTCACTCTATCTAATTATCTTCCTTGCCTTGCTGTCTGCATTGTTGTGGTTCGTTAATCGCCGCAACGAACAAAAAATAGCAGTCGCACAATAATGTCAAAAAAGGAGTTTTACATGCTCACCATCAAAATTCTCGGTTCGGGTTGTTCCAACTGCAAACGCCTCGCCTGGCTGGCCGAACGGATTGCTGATCACCTCGGAATCGAAGCGCAGATCATCAAAGTGACCGACTACAACGACATCATGAAATACGAAATCCTCTCCACACCGAGTCTGGTCATCAACGAGAAATTGGTCAGCGCGGGACGCATTCCCAGTGAATCGGAGATTACTACATTCCTGACGAACGCGCTTGAAGCCGAATAAAACCTATAAAGGTTTCCAGTGCCATGAAAAAAGCGTTCTCGATTGTGCTTGAAGATCAAGACATCATCGAACTCATGCGCATCCTGATGGATGAGGATGCCGAGGCCGCGCTGGACTTTCTCAAGATGCATTTCAAAGGCAAGGCGCGCGACCTGCTCGAAGGCGGTTGAAAGGTGATGATTGAAGCGCCCGGTACGGGTACATTGAAAGTCAGCGGTAGCCTGTTCAAGAAATAAAAGATGTATCTCGAAACAATCACTTTGATGAAAACCCTTCCTTGCCTTTCCGAACCGGGCAGGATCATCGTGATTGGTAACCCAAGCCAGCCGCTGACCAATGTCATTCCCTATCTGGCGACTTTGCCCGATGTGATTGTCTACAATCCAGCAACTTGTACGGTCACCTTTCGCCGACAACATGGTTTCATGACTCTGTATTCAGACAAAGTCTATATTACGAAAGTCAAGGACGTTGAAGAAGGATTGGAACTGCTCAAAGCGCTTACGGACGCGATCAACGTGACCTGGTCGCATCGCGCTGAACTAGTGGCGGTCACCGCGGCGCGAAGCGCTCCCCGCTTGTTGGATATTTGGGCTCTCCTTCCGCAGACCAACTGCAAACAGTGCGGCGACGCGACCTGCATGGCTTTTGCCGCGGCGTTACTGCAACAAAAAAGATCGCTTACCGATTGCCTTTCATTGACTGCCGACCCATTGTTTAGCGAGCGGCGAGCGGCATTGGAAGCAATGTTGTGAAAACAGGAAACTACAAAATCATTAACAAGACAATAACCCATCTTTCTCTTCGATGCGGTAAAAACTCGAAATTACATTAGAGAGGACATTATGAAAAAAGTTCTGTTCCTTTGCACAGGAAATTCCTGCCGTTCACAGATGGCCGATGCGATTGTAAACGCGCGAATGGGCGACACATGGCACGCTGTCAGCGCGGGGACAAAGCCTGTTGGTTATGTTCACCCAGAAGCGTTAGCGGTTCTCAAAGAAATTGGAATCCATCACGAAGGCCACTCCAAGTTGGCAGAAGAATTCAAAAGTGTCGATTTTGATTTAGTCGTAACGGTTTGCGACTCGGCGGCCGAAGAATGCCCTGTCTGGCTTGGGATGGGCAAAAAAGTCCATTGCGGTTTCTCCGATCCTGCATTAACTGATGATTTGGACGATTTTCGCAAGGTGCGCGATGAGATTGGGCGGGTGATCCTAGCGTTATTGGAGGCGTATGAAAATTGACCTGCTGTATTTCGACGGTTGCCCCTCATGGGAAGGCGGAATGCAAAACCTGATGGCCGCTTTGGAGGCCGAGGGATTGGAGGCGGAAATTGATCTGGTGAATGTAAGGGAGGAAGCGCAAGCCGCGCGCTTGAAGTTTTTAGGCTCACCCTCATTTCAAGTGGATGGCGTGGATTGGTGGCCTGAGGAGCGCGCCGACTATCAATTGAGTTGCCGAGTTTATTCCACGCCGCAAGGCATGAAGGGCGCGCCCACGGTAGAAATGTTGCGTGAAAAGTTGCGCGCCGTCGTGGCCAAATGATGTCATTCGACAGGAAATGTAGTTGAGATAAAAATTGATTGTGGAGGTTCTGATGTCTGAAACAAAAAACCTGAGCAAGCAACTGTCGTTCCTTGACCGCTACCTGACGCTGTGGATTTTTGCGGCAATGGCGATTGGGGTGGGGATCGGTTTTCTGTTCCCGCAAGGGGTGGAGCGATTCAATGCGGCGGTCTCGGTGGGGACAACCAACATACCGATTGCGATTGGTTTGATCCTGATGATGTACCCGCCGTTCACTAAAGTGAAGTATGAAGAGCTGGGGGATGTCTTCCGCAATAAGAAGATTCTGTCCCTTTCACTCATCCAGAACTGGATCATCGGTCCCATTTTGATGTTCGTGCTGGCGATCATTTTTCTGCGCGGCTACCCCGAATATATCGCGGGACTCATCATGATCGGTCTAGCACGCTGTATTGCAATGGTGATCGTATGGAACGAACTGGCGCATGGGGACACAGAATACGCCGCAGGTTTGGTGGCGTTCAACAGTATCTTTCAGGTACTTTTCTACAGCGTATACGCCTATATCTTTCTGACCGTCCTGCCGACCTGGTTTGGTCTGGAAGGTGTGGTGGTGAACATCACAATCGGGCAGATTGCCGAAAGTGTGTTCATTTATCTGGGTATTCCGTTCCTGGCTGGATTCTTCACACGCTTGGTTTTGGTGCGTGCCAAGGGTAAGGATTGGTACTACAAGAACTTTGTACCACGAGTCAGCCCGTTGACGTTGATCGCGCTGCTGTTCACAATTATGGTGATGTTCTCGCTCAAGGGTAATCTGATCGTACAGATCCCAATGGATGTAGTACGGATCGCCATCCCGCTATTGATCTACTTTGTAGTCATGTTCCTGGTCTCGTTCTGGATGGGGCATCGCCTCGGCGCCGACTACTCCAAGACGACCACACTCTCATTCACAGCCGCGAGTAACAACTTTGAACTGGCAATCGCAGTCGCAGTTGCGGTCTTTGGCATCAGCAGCGGTGCGGCATTCGCCGCAGTGATTGGTCCGTTGGTGGAAGTGCCTGTCATGATCGGGTTAGTGAATGTGGCGTTTTGGCTTCAGAAGCGTTGGTATCCGCAAGCTACATCGGCTCCAGCAACGATCGCCGCGGCGCAGGAAGTCTGCCCGCCGGACAAACAGTTGGTGAAGTAATGTCGAAGAAAAAGGCGGAGAATGGTCTCCGCCTTTTTTGTTATGCCTGTTCTGCAACCCATTGCCGGATTCGAGCTTCGATCTGATCCCGAACCTGTCGAAATTTCAGCAGTTTCTCTGCGTCTGGACCTTCAAACGCTGCAGGGTCCTCAAACGACCAGTGCATACGGTTGGAAATGCCCGGCCAAGTGGTAGGGCAATTCTTATCCGCATCATCACAGACAGTAATGAGATGCTGAAATAATACCTTGCCGAGGTATTCCCCCACACCTTTTGATTTTTGGTCAGATACATCGATCCCTGCCTCTTCCATTACCTGGATGGTGAAGGGGTTCATTCCCTTCGGTTCCAAGCCGGCGCTGTGCGCTTCGAATTTATCTCCACCGTATTTTCGTAAAAAGGCTTCTGCCATCTGACTGCGTGCGGAGTTTCCTGTGCAAAGGAATAAAACACGAATTGTCATCAAGTCTCCAGAATATGATTTCGTAATCGTATTTTACGAAAAGGAAATTAACGATTAAAGAACAAGCTATTATGATGTGGTTAACATATTCGCATTGTTAATTGTGTGTTTTGCATAAGATCGTCAGTTTTTTCAACTTTGTGTTTAAAACCATCCCCTTATGTATTTGGTCTTAGAAATCCTTCTTTTCCACACTGACCTTTGTTCCCCCTGGCATCTCAACTGTGACGTCGCCTGGGTCAATTGGAACGACAGGCTGGCTCCAACGGAAGACCCATTTCGCATCATCTGGACTTGCGCTTACGCATCCGCGCGAAGATGGCTCACCGTAGTTGTTATGCCAATACGTTGAGTGGATCGCCACACCCGTCCCCACAAACAGACTCACCCATCCCACCGCAGGCAGGCTCCATCCAGACGATGCGCTACCTCCACTCAATGGCAGGGAGATGGCTTTGCGCCAGATGGGATATTCGCCGAAGGGAGTCTCCCACGCATCCACGCGGTTGCCCCAGGCGTCGTAGAGCGCGCCGCTCGAAATGCGCGCAAAGTAAACCTCTGCTTTTCTCTCAAAGCAGGAAAGCGTTTGCGTTTGCTCCCACGTTTTGACAACGATCCGCTTCTCGGCGGGATCAACATTTGGACTGATGGGAGAAATCTCTTTTGTGGTCAAAGGGTGAAAGGCTTCAGCAGGCGCCCAGAACAAATCTCCTGAACCGTATTTCTCGTTGAGGCGATACCAAACCTGCCCATCCGCATCGACGCGGATTTGATCCGCCCAGACGATCTGGCTGTAGTAAAAGCGCGGCGGCAGGTTGATGGAAAGTTGGTATTGCAACCACGGCGCGCGAGCGGGTGGGTTGTCGAGAGTCAAATCCACGTACGGCACAGTGACCTCCACCCACATGCCCTGTCCGAGACTGGTGGTTGGCAGACTCGCAATTGGAATATTTGGTAAATTCGCAACAGGTTGAATCTGCCCGCCCCAGACAAACCCGTTTGGCGTCTCGACCCAGCGTTGATTGATCCGCCCAGGCATAGAGCCGACCGTCTCGCGAATCCACGGCACGACCTGGTCTTCGTACAACGCGCCGACAATTTGGCTGTTCGCGTCGGGGTGCAGGAAGACATCCACCTTGCCCACCGTGACGCGTCCCAACCATTTGGCTTGCGGGAACTCAGGCAGATCAAGTTTGGTCAGTGGACGAAGCGCGAGCGCGCCGAAGCCGAGCGCGGCCAGTTTGAGAAAATCGCGGCGGGACAGGCGGGATGGGTTATTTTTTGTCAGCGGCTTCCACATGGCCGTGCTCGTTATGCGACTCGTCGTGATTGTGTCCCATTTTCCCCATCATCAAAAAGTGCGACAACGGGCATAGCAGGATCAGGCCGAAATACACGACGGTGTTGACGGGAATTTTGAAGAGGAAGATCGCGGCCAGCCCGAGGACGGGAAGCAGACAGCACAGCAACATGATCCAGATGTGACGCTTGTTCATTTCAGATCCTTTCAACCCGTCCGCTTGAATGGCGGAAGGGTAGCAATCAGGTTTCCGTTTTCGATTTTGGTGACGAACTCATCCAGCGGACGCGGCGGAGGTCCGCTGATGTTTTTTCCCAGCAGGTCAAAGTGACCATCATGGCAGGGACTGATGTAATGCTGTATATCGGGATGCCAGGTTACGCGGCAACCGAGATGCGTGCAAATATCGGAGAAGACGCGCACTTCGCTTTCGCTTTTTCTAACAACGTACAAACCGTAACTGACTGCCGTCCGCTCCCAGCCGTTGACTCTTGTGCGGGTGAAGTCAAACCGCGTTGGGATTCCGATCGGATAATTGTCCAGTGCGCCCAACGAGACGACCGCATCATCCTCCGCCCCAGCCTGCCACACGGGAGAAAGCAGGTACGCCACCGAGGGGAGTCCGACCAACGCCCCGATCAGGCCGCCGATGCCCGCCAGCGCGGCCTTGATGAAATCGCGGCGACTTAATTGGTTCTTGCTCGGCGCGGACATATCTACATCCTTCCTTTATTGCACTTCCCACTCAAAGACTCGCGAGGGCGCGTCCACATTGAGGATGGTGAGCGTGAGTTTGGTCGCGCCGTCGAGGATGGATTTGCCGTCCACGCTGGCAGGGAAGATCAACTTTCCTTCCACGTGATGTCCGCCGCGCGGCGCGTCCCACAATGTGGCTTGGACGGTGAGACCCGTATCGGTGGTGAGGGTGGCTTGAGTCGCCAAATCCATGCTGAGGTCAATCGAGTGGGTGGTTAGGATGATCTCGAATTCGAGACTCTCGGTGGGCGCGTTGATGTTGATCGGTGTGATTTCAAAGATGATCGCGCCCTGTCCGTCGGTGCGCATGGCGGAGTCGAATGGGGCGGCTGAGTCGCTTGAGGAAACAGAATCAGGCGCGGGGTCAGTGGGAAGCGAGGCGGGAGTCGCGGAGCAGGCCGCGAGGATCAAAGTCAGAATTAAAAGCGAGGGAATCAGGAAGCGTTTCATTTTGTCTCCAAAGAGGTAGAGCGAGATAGTATCTCGCCCTCCGCGATGTTGATGGCGGGTTGAAGTTTTTTTCGTTCGCGATAAAGCACGAAGAGCATGACGCCGATACCGATCAGGTTCATGGCGAGACCGACCAGCATGAAGGGACGCTGGTAGCGCGTGAGGAAACTGGCGGCGGCGCTCAGGCCGAGGATGGGTAGAACGTCGGTGACATGGTGGATGCAACACGCGATCATGGCTGTAGCGGATGTTCCGCCGCTCGCGCCCATCATGGAGCCAGCATGTCCAGTGGATGTGACTGGAATGAAGAGTCGAAATCGCAAAATGGAATAGAGCGTGGCTTGCACGCCGAAGCCGAGGATGATCGGGACGACGTACCAGCGGTCGCGCACGAATTGCGAGGAGGCGTAGTCCCAGCCCTGCGCCCAGGTGAGAATGCCAATGTAGAATGAAGCGATGAAGGCGGAGCCGAGCAGGAAGGCCGCGAGGGGGATGAGAAATCGTTTCACCGTTAATCTCCTTTGGCGTCATCATAGTCCTGACAGGGGCGCGCGTCTTGCGCCAAGTGGCTGAAAGGAAAATAGGCAAAAGTGCCTATGCTTATCTTCAATGAAACTTCATGGCTTCTTTACATTCATCGGTTAGGATGTGCCATCGAAAAGGAGTTCTTATGTGTGGTAGACATGTTGGCAATCTGTTGTTCCCTCTCCTTGCGGCTGGGGCGCTTGTCAATGAATCGGCACAACCCAGGCCATTCAACTCTGCTCAGGTCAAGCCCGTTGCGGTTTCACAGGCGGCCTGCCCAAATTGTAAAACGCAGGTGTTGGCTTCGTATGATTGGTGTCCGCAGTGTGGAACGGGTTTGAAATCCCATGCCTGTGTGTATTGCGGGAATCTAATGAAGGTCGGCGAGCGATTTTGTCCGTCGTATGGCGCGCCAAATTCAGGGAAATAATCCAGTGTGACGTCGCGTTACTTTTGGAAGGATGATCCATGAAAAAACCTCTCTTTTTGGCAAAAAACGAAACAGTCGGCGATGTCATGGTCGCGCTGGCATGGACGATTTTTGTGGGCATGCCTTTGTTCACCCTGCACATGCTGATTTTGGATTATGAACACTATGTGCATGGCATGAGCCTTCAGTTTTCGTTAGAGATGTCGTTCAAAAACATGATTCCATATCATCCCATCAGCATTGGACTCTGGCTGGTTGCGGTTTTTATCACCGCCTATTCGTTGCGCCGTTCCTTCCGAAAACAACGGGAAGTTTTGGCGATGAAAGGCCAGGTCAGGCGTTCGCAAATCGAATCATTAACGGATGAATTGACAGGAGCGCTTAATCGTCGCGCCTTCGACCGTCAATTCGAGTCCAGTTTGTCGTTTGCAAAATTGGAGAACCAGCCGCTGACGATCATCATGGTTGATGTGGACAAGTTCAAGTCCCTCAACGATCAATATGGACATATCGTTGGAGATGAAGCCTTGCGTTTGGTCGCGAATCACTTGACGAAACTGGTGCGAACGCAAGATACGGTGGCGCGGTATGGAGGGGATGAGTTCAGCATCATCTGCCCTGGCTTGAGCGGAGAAGGCGCAAAAAGCCTGGTCAATCGCTTGAAGGCATCCATCCCTCCGATGGGGATAGAATTGAGTCTTGGCATTGCGACCTATCCCTTCGACGGTAAAAATGCGACGGAACTGTTAGAGCACGCGGACAGTCTGATGTACCAGGATAAAGAAAACCATCACACGAAATCCGATGGAGTCAAAACGGTCAAGCGGCAATTTCAATCCGTTGGTATTCTTAAAACTGAAAAAGGAAAGGAAACCTATGAGCGCTTTCAACATGCAAAAATTTGATGGGGCGGGACAATCCTTCGAAATTGATCCTGTGTGCGAGATGAAAGTGAAACTGCAGAACCCGCCTGCTAAAATCGTGTTTCAGGGACGAACTTATTATTTTTGTTCCGACCTTTGCAGGCGGTTATTCGAACGCGAGCCAATGAAATACATCCAGATGGAGGGCGAATAACTATTTCGCTTCTTGCCTGACATTGGGCGGCTTCCTGCCCAACCGGCATTTACCTCCCCCATAGGCAATTTTGCCTACCCATAAATACGCCGTGCGGCTCTCCGTGAGCCTCAGGTGACTCTGTAAAATAGAGTCACCTGAGGCTCTTATGAGTATTTCCCCATTCTTATCCATCAACCATCCCTGCGAACAAGCCCTGCGCTGGACAAAGCGACGCCTGTCGCGGGCGGGACTGCGCGCCATGCAGACCTTCGATCTTCATACCGCGCGCGCGGGACTGCACGATTGTCCCTGCCCGAATCATGGGACGGAGGACTGCGACTGCCAGATGGTGATCCTGCTTGTGTATGGAAACGCGGATGCGCCCGCCACCCTGTTCCTGCACGGCAACGACGGACAAACCTGGCTTTCGATTGCGGACGAGCCGCGGCAACGCACAGACTCAAAACTGCTGACGGGAATCAAACAGGCGCTGGACGCGCCTGTTTCCATTCCGCAAATTGTATAGGCCAAATTGCCTGTCTTTCACCGCGTCAAATTGCGCTGGCTGGGATGAGGGAAATTCCTTATAGTCAGCGGCTAATCCAACTTTCGAGAGGAAAAACAATGAAGAAAATATTCCTATTTGCAGTGGTCGGGCTGGCATTGATTTTATCGGCCTGCGCGCCAAACGCTGGCGCGACTCCCGTCGGCGGAATGCCGAATAACAACAATGGCAATATGCCGATGGGCGGGAATAGCCAGCCGTCTGAAATGATGAATGGAACTGCCACCCCAGGCAGTATGATGGCGAACGATCCCGAAGCCATGCGCATGATGGAGCCGATCAGCGCGCCGAACGCCCAGCCCGCCACCGAGACCGAAGGCGGACAACCGCTTGAATTTCGCGTCGAGAATGGCGTCAAAATTTTCGAGTTGACCGCCAAAGCCGTGCTATGGCCGATCATGGACAGCGTGACCGTCACCGCGTACACGTATAACGGAACCGTGCCTGGCCCGATGATCCGCGTCAGCGAAGGCGATCAGGTTCGGGTCATCGTGAAGAACGAACTGCCCGTCCCGACGACGATCCACTGGCACGGGGTCGAAGTCCCGAACGCGATGGACGGCGTCCCTGGCATCACACAGGATCCGATCCAGCCAGGCGAAACGTTCACGTATGAATTCACCGCCAAGCCCGCAGGGACGTTCATGTATCATTCGCATTACGAGGGAGATATTCAAGTGAGCGCGGGACTCTACGCGCCGTTCATCATTGACCCGAAAGAGGCTGAGGCCAATCCGCCCGCCGTGGACAAAATTTTGATGATCTCCGAATGGCGCATGACCAACGGCATGACGTACGCGCCCATGCCGATGGGCGGGATGGAGCCGAACTATTTCACGATCAATGGCAAGTCCTTCCCTGCCACAGAAACCATCACGGTCAAGAAAGGCGACCGCGTGCGACTGCGTTTTATCGCCATCGGACAATTCATCCATCCCATGCACCTGCACGGGTTCCCGTTCAAGATCGTCGCGACGGACGGGCATCCCGTTCCCGAAGCGGCGCAGTTGACGAAGGACACGATCAGCGTCGCGCCTGGCGAACGCTACGACGTTGAGTTCATCGCCGCCGAAACGGGTCAATGGATGTTGCACTGTCACATCCTGCACCACACCACCAACGACAACGTCGAGCCTGGCGGCTTGATGATGGTGATCAATGTGGTGGAGTAATTTGAGAGAGGCGGATTGCCAATCCGCCCCACTAATAAATTCAAAGGAGAAATACAAAATGCGTAAGGCAATCGTGATTAATGTGTTTGTTCTGTTGTCCGTCCTGCTGACGGCTTGTGGAGGCGCGGCCGCGCCAACCGAAGCGCCATCTGCCAAAACCGTGAACATCCTCGTCAGCACGAATCCGAATCCCGCCACGGTGGGAGACGTGGAAATCGTGTTCACCATCACCGACGCGAATGGCAACCCCATCGAAGGCGCGAAAGTGGACGTATCCGCCGACCATCCCGCGATGGCGGGCATGGGCATGAGTGGACTCGCCACCGAGCAGGGCGGCGGCACATATTCCATCAAAGCCAACTTCAGCGACTCGGGCGACTGGAAACTGACCGTCTACGTCCGCAAGGATGGCTTGGATTACTCGGAAAAGATCGAGTTCCCTGTTCAATAAATCTGTGCGAACAGGCGTCAACTGTGATTGGCGTCTGTTCGCCTTTTCAATCAGGTGAAGCATGAATCAAAAATCCAAACGTCAGCAAGTTCATGAACGCCAACGAAAACAAAAACTCCGCTCCAATCTTATCTGGGGCGGGATTGGAGCCGCCGTCCTTGCGCTCATCGGATTTCTTGTCTGGCAGGGAGTAAAACCTGCCGCAGGAGAATCCATTCCCGTCATGGCGGGAGGCAGTGAACACATTGATGTGGACAGCGACCCTGGTCAATACAATTCCGATCCGCCGACGTCGGGTCCGCATTACCCCGAGGAAGCCGAAGCAGGATTTTTTGACACGAATATCTATAAATTTCCCGCGGGCTATCTCATCCACAATCTGGAGCATGGCTACGTCATCTTCTGGTACAACTGCGACCTGCTGGACGAAGCGGGGTGCGCCGAATTGAAATCGCAGATCCGCGCTGTGATGGATGACCTCGGCGGCGTGAAAATGATCGCCTATCCCTGGCCTTCCATTGACGTGCCCCTTGTCATGACCTCGTGGGGACAATTGCAAAAGTTCGAAGCCTTCGACGCGGCAGCCGCCAAAGCCTTTTATCGCGCCAACCTCAACCGCGCGCCTGAACCGAACGCGCCGTAAGAAATCATCATGTCCACAGGCTCGACAATCGCCCTCTCGAAACCAAGACAATCCATCTTCCAATGGATCGGCGCGCATTGGTTTGCGACCTTCCTCATCGCCTACGGCCTGTGGGTTTGGACACCCTTCCTCGCGCCCGTCTTCATGCGCCTCGGCTGGGACGGCGCAGGCAGGGCGATCTATTTTGTCTACTCGTTTTTCTGTCACCAACTCCCCGAGCGTTCCTTCTTTTTCTTTGGCGCACAACCGATGTACTCACTGGCCGAGATTCACTCCGCATGGCAGAACACCATCAACCCAATCATCCTGCGCCAGTTCATCGGCAATGAAACGATGGGTTGGAAGGTCGCCTGGTCGGATCGCATGATCTCGTTCTACACCAGCGTGTGGATATTCGCGGCCGCCTGGTATCCGCTTCGCCGCAAGATTAAACCATTGTCATGGTGGGGATTTGTCCTGCTCCTCCTGCCGATTGTGCTGGACGGCGGAACGCACATGTTCAGCGATTTTGCTGGCATCGGAAACGGATTCCGTGATACAAATACGTGGCTGGCCGCGCTGACGGACAACTCGCTCCCCACGACGTTTTACGCGGGCGACGCACTCGGCTCCTTCAACTCCCTCATGCGCCTCGTCTCTGGACTATTGGCTGGCCTCGCCATCGTCTGGCTGGCTTTCCCCTACATTTTCCAGACACAGAACTATAATCAGCAATTGGATAACATACGATATGCCGTCCTCGAAACCATCAAAAGCCAAGATTCGCGTCCTGCTGGCGGATGACCACCACATCGTCCGCGCAGGGATCCGTCAACTGTTGGAAAGCGCAAAAGATATTCAAGTTATCGCCGAGGCGGGAGACGGAGAAGAGGCGCAGGCGCTCATCCAGAAACACAAACCCGATGTGGCCGTGCTGGATATCCAAATGCCCAAAGCCAGCGGCATCGAGGTGACACGTTGGGTGCGTTCGCATCTGCCCGAAGTCGGCGTGCTGATCCTCACGGCCTACGATGACGAACCGTACGTGATGGCCGTTTTGCAAGCTGGCGCGAACGGGTATGTGTTGAAGACCGCCCAGACCGACGATCTCATCCAGGCCGTGCGCGACGTGAACGAGGGCAAGTCCGCGCTCGACCCCAACGTCACGCGCAAGTTGATGTCGAACATTTTCAAAGGGACGGATAAAAAAGTGGTCGAGCCGCTCACCGACCGTGAGTTGGACGTGTTGCGCCTCGCCGCGAAAGGCTTCACTAACAAAGCCATCGGCGTGCAACTCACCATCAGTGACCGCACCGTGCAGGGACATCTCGCGCACATCTTCGCCAAACTGCAAGCCACCAGCCGCACCGAGGCCGTCATGCGCGGCGTCTCATTGGGACTCGTCTCGCAAAGCGCTGGCAACATCGCGGAAGAATGAAACGGTTCCTGCCAGGCTGGCGCGGCCTCACGCAACTTTTTGCCGTCACTGTACTACCGCTTACACTTCTGCTCCTGGTGATCGCATTCGGCGGCGTCAACATGCACCAGCAAGATATGCGCGCGCTGGTCGGAGAGCGCGACGAACGCGCCGTGCAGTCCTCCGCCGCCGCGCTTCAGTCTGAACTGCACCATCGCATGTCCACCATCACCAGCATGGCGGTTCTGGCTTCGGGGAATCTCACGTTCGATGAAATTTTCGCCACCACAAATGATCTGACGATGGATTTCAACGGCGGGATCGCCTTCCTCGATTCGGATGGAAACCTGCTCGCCAGTACGAACAACAAACCATTTTGGGACTCGGTCTCCCAAAACGCGCAGGGGATTTCACTCGCTTCCTCCTTCAACGCCAATCCTGTTTTCTCCGCCCCGATCTTTGACCCCAACTCGAAGGGTCTGTTCGTCATCGTCTCCGCCTATTCCACCTCGCGAAACGTGATCGTGGCGGGCGCGTTTTCCCCTGAGACCCTCGCCGCCGAGACCCTCTCCACCACCTATCCAACAGGCAGTCATGTGACCATCTACCTGCTGGACAAATCCCGCCGATTGCTTTTCGTCAGCGGCGCGCTCGCGCAGGAAAGTTTGGAATCCAACCATCCTGGCGTAGCCGAAGCGTTGTCAGGAAAGAGCGGAGTCCTGTACGTTAAAAAGGAAACCGCCGAGCATGTCGTCGCTTACAGTCCAATAGAAATTGCTGGCTGGGCATTGATCACAGAGGAAGAATGGGAAATGGTGGTCAGCCCCTCCTTGCAATTAACCCAAATGGCGCCTCTCGTGCTTGTCCCCGCCTTCATCCTCGCGTTGATCGCCCTGTGGTTCGGCGCGAAACAGATTGTCCAGCCGTTGCAAAAATTGGAGACCAAAGCCGCCGCGCTGGCCTGGGGAGATTTCGAGGCCATCAAAGAATCCGTTGGGGGAATCACCGAAGTGCAACACCTGCAAATCGAATTGACCGAGATGTCGCGCAAAGTGCAGGCTGCGCAGGAGGGACTGCGCGACTACATCGGCGCGATCACCTCGGCGCAGGAGGAGGAACGCCTGCGTTTGGCGCGCGACCTGCACGACGACACCATCCAATCCGTCATCGCCCTGAAACAGCGCGTGCAACTGGCACAGAAATCCGTCAAAGACCCGCCCTCGCGAAAAACATTAGCCGAATTGGAAACACTGTCCGAGCAGACCATCGAAAATCTGCGCCGCATGACGCGCGCCCTGCGACCGATCTATCTGGAGGACCTCGGTCTCGTCACCGCGCTGGAAATGTTGTCACGCGAGACAAACCAGAACAGCGGAATACAAATCGAGTTTCGCAAAGACGGCGAGGAGCAACGTCTCGCGCGCGAGGTGGAACTGGCGCTTTACCGCATGGCGCAGGAAGCCTTGAGCAACGTGGTGCGTCATTCGCAAGCCACGCGCGCCGACCTGCGAATCGCGTTTGAAAAAAATGGAATCGAACTGGAAGTGAGCGATAACGGCGTTGGCTTCGACATGCCGAAGAGTCCCACCGACTTCGCCGCCAGCGGTCATTTTGGACTGCTGGGAATCCGCGAACGCGCGGAGTTGATCGGAGCGAGGCTGGAAGTGGAATCAATCAAAGGAAAGGGAAGCGGGCTGAGGGTCAAGGTGTGACGCGCTACATATCATAAGCCATTTGGCCTATTCCACACCCCGCCATCCTGCGCTCCGTGAGGGGCAGGATGTTGCTTATCATTGTAGTATTCTGAAACAAAGGTGAATTCATGGCAACTGAAACAACCGCCCCGCTCGTCTCCCCGAACGAACGCTGGAAAATTTTCCTGCACGCCTTTCTCTTCGTGGCTGGATTCTCGACGGTCTTCATCGTCGGCTGGGGCGGTTCGGTGACGTTGATCGGGCAGTTGTTCGTGGAATACAAACTCGTCATCGCCCAACTCGGCGGGATCGTTGTGATCATGTTCGGATTAGCGACGCTGGAAGTGATCCGCATTCCCTGGTTTTATGCCGACACGCGGACTCAATACACGGGTCAGCGCGGGACGTATGGCGGGTCGGCGCTGATGGGCGTTTTCTTCGCCGCAGGCTGGAGCCCCTGCATCGGCGCGACCCTCGGCGCGATCCTGACGATGGGGCTGAGTCAACAGACGGTCGGTCAGGCCATGTGGCTGGCCTCGGGCTATTCGCTCGGATTGGGGATTCCGTTCCTCGCCATGGCTCTTGGGCTGGAACGCGCTTCGGGATGGATCAAACGCATGAGGCCGTACCAGAAATATTTCAAGATCGCCAGCGGGATTTTCATCATCGCCATCGGAATCCTTCTGTTCACAAATACGATGACACTGATCGCGATCTGGGCATTCAAGAACGGCTACTTCATCGAGTCCTTTGCCACGTACGCGGCCGCGCCGACGTATTTCACCGCCATCGTGGCGGGTCTGCTCTCGTTCCTCTCACCGTGCGTGCTTCCGCTCGTTCCCGCGTATCTCGGTTATTTGAGCGGACACACTTTGCAACGCGCGTAAATTATCGAATGATCCGTCACACTTGCCCTGGCGGGCAGCGCCAGCGAGCAATCTCCTCTTCGGTACAGGAGATTGCTCACCTGCACTGCACCGAACGCAGTGCGGTGCAAGTGTCGTCGGGAAGAGCGCCCTCCTTGCAATGACGGTAACAAGAAGTGTTGCACAGAAAGTAAAAATCAACAAACAACGGAAAGGTAAATATGGAAACACCTGATAACGAGACTTACGCCAACTCTGAGGACTCCATCACGTTCAAGCGCACCCACTTTTATTCGGTATTGGTGGTGTTCGCGTTTGCCATTGGAATCCTGACAGGCTACTTTGTGTGGGGACGCAACCCCGCCTCCGCGCGCGCCACCGCGAATGATCCATCCGCCGCCCAGGCGCCCGCGGCCACGCAAGCCCCGCGCTACGTCCGCTACGATGTCGCAACAGACGGATTCCCCAGCATGGGTCCCGCCGACGCGCCCATCGTGATCGTCGAGTTCAGCGACTTTCAGTGTCCGTTCTGCAAACGCTTCCAGGATGAGACATTCAAGCAATTGATGGCGGCTTACCCTGGAAAGATTCGCTTTGTCTTTCGTCACCTGCCGCTGACTTCCATCCATCCCGAGGCATTCCCCGCCGCAGAAGCATCCATGTGTGCGAATGAGCAAAATGCCTTCTGGGCGTTCCACGACAAGATCTTCGAGAATCAGGACAGACTGGGAAGCGATCTCTACTCGCAGATTGCCAGCGGCCTGAACCTGAATACAGCGGCATTTGAGGATTGCGTGAATACCAATAAATACAAGGATCAGGTGCAGGCGGATTCGGATTTTGCTATCGGTCTCGGCGTACAATCCACGCCCACGTTCTTCATCAACGGATTGGCGCTTGTCGGCGCGCAACCCTTGACCGCCTTTACCCAGATCATTGACAAGGAACTCGCGGGAGAAATTCCGTAGCCATTGGAGTCTGCGATGAAAAGATTTGTTTTGCTGGCAGTGATTCTCCTGGCCGTGTTGACAGCCTGCCAGGGCAGACCCGCTCAGGTCACGGGTGAAGCGGTCACGGTGGCAGGCGGTTCGTACACTAACGTCACCGCCGATGAGTTGGACGCGATGTTGATTAACAAGGACTTCGCTTTCGTCAACGTTCATATCCCATTTGCGGGCAATATCGCTGGCACGGACTTGTCCATTCCGTACGATCAAATGTCCGACCCCACCAACCTGTCGCAACTGCCCGCCGATAAGAACGCAAAGATTGTGCTGTACTGTCGGAGTGGTCGCATGAGCGCCATTGCGGCAGAGGAACTTGTGTCTCTTGGTTACACCAACGTCTGGAATCTCACGGGCGGCATGGTGGACTGGGAAAACGCAGGATATGAAATCGAACCATAAGGAGCAATGAATGGCAACCGATCCCGTTTGCGGAATGAGAATCCCAAAAGCGACTGCCGCGGCAATCTCCGTCTATAAAGGAGAGACGTACTATTTCTGCGCCGCGCTGTGCAAGCAGTTGTTTGACAGGGAACCTGAGAAGTATCTTCAGGAGTTGGAACCTCAAAAGGAACAGTGATCGAATGGAAGACTCAAACATCACCCAGTCATATTGACTGGGTGATGTTTGTCATAAGCAGAATGGCGCGGGGAATTTATAGCAATTCGGCGGTGAGCAGGGTCGCTTGGGATGGGTAAGATAGCGCAACTCTAAATTTTTTCACGGAGGCAGTTCCATGCACAGTCGCACACTCATCATTGGGGAGGAACAATGAAACGGTTCCTGTACGCAAGTTTAATTTTGTTGTTCGTGCTTTCTGCTTTCTTCGCGACCCCGTTGTCTGTGCGCGCGAGCGAAGGGGATGGCGGAGATGGTCTGAAAATGGAAGTGAATGGCTATCACGTCACGCTGGACAGCCAGAATGAGTGGGCGAAGGGCGAGAATGTTTTGGTGGTCACGATCACCGACAGCATGGACATGCCCCTCAGCGACACCGAGGTGGAGATTCTCGTCGCGCCGAAAGACGACGGACACAGCGAACCTGAAACGGAAACGATGCCAGGCATGGCTATGGGAGAGAGTCAGCCCGAGGAAACATCCGTGCCTGGGATGGATATGGGGAACGACCAGCTGCAGGAACCAGAACCTGGCGTGATGAAGCCCGTTGCGAATAATGATTCTGAGCACGATGAAGAATCCGCAAGCCCGATTGCGATGACCGAGTCGGAACATGGTGTGTATACCGTTCAAACTCATTTTGAATCCACGGGCGAGCACGATGTGCGCGTGATGTTCCATGTCAACGGCGAGATGTTGCAGGCTGATTTCCTCGTCACGGTGACAGGCTCGAACCCCAAGATAGTGGCGCTATGGAGTTTTGCGGCGGTCAATGTCGCCATCGTCGCCGTGGCGGGTACGCTGAAGAAACAAAAATCTCTTACCGTGAAAGGCACAAAATAACATGGCCGTCGAACTCAAACCCCAGAATAAAAGTGTTTTTGCGGGAGGCAATCTCCTGCAGATCAAATTCATTGACCGATTCATGCGCAGCCGATGGTTTCCAGGCATCATTCAATGGCCGACGCTGATCCTCTTCATGGTGATCATGTTTCAACTCCTGCTCGGACCCGAATCCGCGCACGACAACCTCGGCACCGCGCTGACCTGGGTGCTGTGGTGGCCGATCCTCCCGATCCTCTTTTTATTCCTCGGGCGTTTCTGGTGCGCCATTTGCCCGTTCGCGACCATCAACGATTTAGTACAAAAGTTTGTCGGCAATAACAAGCCTGTCCCGAAGTTTTTGAAGAAATACGGCATTTGGATCATCGACGCGCTCTTCATCTTCATCACCTGGAGCGACCATGTGTGGGGTGTGGTGGAGAATCCCTTCGGCTCGGGTGTGCTCATGTTGACGCTCACCACGGGCGTGATCGCCTCCGGTTCGTTCTTTGAGCGACGGACGTTCTGCCGTCACGTTTGCTTCCTCGGCGGACTCTCTGGCAACTACGCCCGCACAGGCATGTTGGCGTTGCGCGGCACACCCGAAATATGCGCGACCTGCACCGCCGCTTCGTGCTACAAAGGCACCGAGAAAGCGCCAGGCTGTCCGCTCTTTGAATTCCCCAAGACAATGACTTCCAACGCCAATTGCGTTATCTGCGCGGACTGTATCAAGAACTGCCCGAACGACTCGATCCAGCTCACCGTCCGCCCGCCGACGAAGGAACTGTGGTTCGTCCGCAAGCCCAGGATGGAAGAAGCGTTTTTGTCAGCGGTCATCATGGGCATCGTCTTCGTCCAAAACGTGACCATGCTCGAAGTGTGGGGCGGCATGTTGAAGTGGCTGGAGAACGCGGTCGGCACGACCAACTACGCCGTCACGTTCAGCATTACCTTTGCCATCGCCATCATCATCCCCGTGGCGCTGCTCGGCATTACTTCGTGGATCGCGGGCAGATTCAACAAAGCCACTTTGGTGGAAAACTTCACCCGCTTCGGTTACGCCATCATCGCTCTGGACGTGGCGGCGCACATTGCCCACAACCTGTTTCACCTGCTGGCGGAAGGCAAGTCCATTTTCTACACGGCCATCGCATTGTTCGGGCAGGAAGTCCACGGCGCGTCGCCTGCGTTGGTCAGCATGGAAACGATCCAGATCCTGCAATTCGGATTGATCGGACTTGGCTTTATCGGCTCGCTCTACGCCGCCTATCGCATCTCGAAGTTGAATCATCCCAACGGCAAAGCATGGACAACCTTCGCGCCGTTCGCGGTGTTGATGGTGATCCTCACTGCAATGAACATCTCCTTGTTCATACTCCCCATGGCGATGAGAATGTAGCCTGTCCAAAAATAGGCACTTTGGCTCTCATCAATTTTGAGAGATTCGAGCAGAATCACGATGAAAGGAGATTGTTTATGACTCAAACCTTCAAAGATCCCGTCTGTGACATGGATGTCACGCCCGAGAGCGCGGCAGGCAAGTCTGAGTACAACGGCCAGACCTACTACTTCTGTTCTCTCGGTTGCAAGAAAGCCTTCGACAAGGAGCCTGAAAAGTACCTCGGCAAGGCCAACGAGCACGTTCACCATCACTAAACCACATCCTCTCTTCTCCCTGGCAACTGGCCTATTTTCGGATAGGCCAGTTTGCGTGAATGGTGAATTCAATAATCTTCACAACCTCTTATCGTGGTTTTTACCGAAACTTTAATCACGTCTGATATTCTTGATTCATAGAAAAGGAGTAAATTATGTTTCTCATGTGGATCATCCCCCTCTTACTGATCGGCCTGGTCGTTTACGCGATCTCTGGCAACAATCTGGTCAATGCGTTTCAACCCGCTTCGAACCGCGCCTGCCCTCAATGCAAGCAGGCGGTACAGAACGATTGGAAAACCTGCCCGCACTGCGGACAGACCTTATGAAAGGAATCTCAAAATGAAAAAAACAAACTGGCTGGCTGTCTCCCTGATCGTGATCGTTGTTCTCCTGGTCTTCTTTTGGATCGGCTCAATGTTCGGCGGAGGGTATGGCGGTTACGGCATGATGGGCAATCGCGGCTACGGTATGATGAATTCGGGCTACTCTCCCTTCGGCTGGTTCGGGATGGGATTTGGAATGCTCTTCATGTGGCTCATTCCCATCGGCATAATCGCCCTCCTCGTGTACAGCGTTGTTGCGCTGACGAGGAACGCAGGAATCAATGCCCCCACCGCATTCTCCACTTCTTGCTCCAATTGCGGGAAAGGCCTTCAAGCCGATTGGAAGAACTGTCCCCACTGCGGCACGGCTCTGAAATAGAGGAACGCAGTTTCATCCTTGAATGGCCTATCCAAAAAATAGGCCATTTTGCTTATATGGAATCAGGCTGAAAATCGCTCCCATCCATCGTCTAACGGATATAAACTATTGGCATCATTTGAGAAAGTAGGCAACCATGACTGTCCGTGACCCTGTATGTGGAATGGATATCGAACCCCGAAGCGCCTTCGCCCTTCGCGAACACATGAGGCAAACGTTTTATTTTTGCTCACAATCCTGTGTGGAACAATTTGACAAAGATCCGCACCATTTTGTGACGACCTCCGCAACGACAGGCTTCAACCCCGAGCGGACTCTTTCCCGCATCGAACTCCCCGTAGCGGATCTGCCGTTCTACAAGCCTGTCCCCAGCCTGGAGTCTGGCCTGCTTGCCCTGGACGGTATCCATGATGTGGTCACGAATGCAGGCGCGGGCGTTTTGCGGGTGGAATACGATCCTCAACTCGCGACCATTCCGCAGATGGCGGCGGTTGTCCGCTCGGCTGGTTTTCAAGTTGGCGGAACAAACGCAAAGATTGGAATTGAAAATCTTCGTTGCGCCTCCTGCGTGATGTTCATCGAGGGCGAGTTGAAGTCCACACCTGGGGTTTTGTCTGCGACGGTCAACATCGCCACCCAGGAAGCGAGCGTGGATTATCTCCCTCAAAAGACAACGCTCGCGCAATTGAATGCGGCAATCGAGACTTGGGGTTACAAGCCTCGACCTTCGATGAGCGACGCGCCCGTGGATAAACAGGAAGAGGCGCATGCGCGTGAATACAGCCGCCTGATGAAAATGTTCTGGTTTGCGGCGATTGTTTCAGTGCCTGTGTTGCTATTTGCGTATCCGCAATACGTGCCTTTGATCCGTGATCTATCAATGGAGACAATCCGATGGTCATGGGTGCTTTCTGCGATTGCGACTCTACCCGTATTGTTCTATTCAGGCTATGACTTTTTCACGGGCGCATGGGCGGCGTTCAAACATCGTTCTGCAAACATGAACACGTTGATTGCCTTAGGCACAGGCGCGGCATGGTTGTATTCGACATTTGCAGTTGCATTTCCTTCCGTTTTTCCCGAAGGGACATCAGAACCATTTTATGATGTTGTTGCCGTGGTGATCGCATTGGTGGTTTTGGGGCAGGCGCTTGAACTGCGCGCCAAGGGACAGTCCAGTTCTGCGATCAAAAAATTGCTGGGATTGCAGGCGAAAACAGCGCGCGTCATCCGCGATGGCAAAGAAATGGATTTGCCCGTTGAAGAAGTGTTGGTCGGCGATGTGATTCAGGTGCGTCCTGGCGAGAAAATTCCCGTGGATGGAGTCATCGTCGAAGGCAGTTCCGCCGTGGACGAATCCATGCTGACGGGTGAGTCGTTGCCCGTTTCAAAGAAAAAAGGTGATGAAGTCATCGGGGCAACCTTGAACAAAACAGGCGCGTTCAAATTCCGCACAACCAAAGTTGGCAAAGACACTGCGTTGGCGCAAATCGTCAAAATGGTGCAGGATGCGCAGAATTCCAAAGCGCCGATTGCCAGACTCGCGGATACCGTATCTGGTTACTTCGTCCCCATTGTAATGATCCTGGCCGTGTGGACGTTCGTCATCTGGTTTGTGATTGGACCTCAACCGCAATTGGTTTACGCGCTCGTTACAAGTGTGACCGTGCTGATCATTGCATGCCCTTGTGCGTTGGGACTCGCTACGCCGATGAGCCTGATGGTCGGCATCGGCAAAGGCGCGGAGAACGGGATCCTCATCCGCTCGGGTGAAGCGCTACAAACTGCGCGTGCCATTCAAATCGTTGTGCTGGATAAGACAGGGACGATCACGAAGGGCAAGCCTGAATTGACGGATGTAGTGGTCAGTGATCAGTCATCAGTGAACAGTGATCAGTTGTTGAAAGTGGCCGCGTCGGTGGAGAGGGTGAGCGAACATCCGTTGGCGCAAGCAATCGTTGAAAGTGCGCAGGCACGGAAACTGGAATTGAGCGATGTGCAGGATTTTGAAGCCATTCCTGGTCACGGTGTTTCAGCAAAAGTCGAAGGGCGAGGCATATTGATCGGTAATCTCAAGCTGATGAACCGCGAAAATATTGCACTCGGCTCGCTCGAAGAACAATCAAAATCCCTCGCCGATGACGGTAAGACTCCCATGTTCATCGCGATTGACAATAAAGCCGCAGGTATCATCGCCGTGGCTGATACAGTCAAAGAAGATTCTGCCGAAGCGATCAAAGCCCTGCAAAGTATGGGCATCGAAGTTGTCATGATCACAGGCGACAACCGCCGCACTGCCGAAGCGATTGCGCGCAAGGTTGGCGTGAAACGTGTTTTGGCAGAAGTATTGCCCGAAGAAAAAGCAAATGAAATCAAAAAATTGCAGTCAAAAGTCGAAAGTCAAAAGTCGGGCGACCTTCGACCTTCGACTTTCAATGTTGTTGCAATGGTCGGTGACGGCATCAACGACGCTCCTGCCTTGGCTCAAGCGGATGTCGGTCTCGCCATCGGCACAGGCACGGATGTTGCCATCGAAGCCTCGGACATCACGCTCATCAAGGGCAGTCTCAAAGGTGTGGTCACGGCTATAGAGGTCAGCCGTGCCACGATGAAGAATATCTACCAAAATCTTGTAGGCGCATTCTTCTACAATGTTCTTGGCGTTCCAGTCGCAATGGGCGTTCTCTTCCCGTTCTTCGGTTTACTGCTCAGTCCGCTGATTGCGGGTGCGGCGATGGCGTTCTCGTCTGTCACAGTGGTTGGCAATGCCAATCGCCTGCGTGGGTTCAAGCCAAAATTCAGCGTGAGGTGATTTATGAAAATCCAACTTCTTTACTTCGATGGTTGTCCTTCGTGGGAAAGCGGCTTGAAAAATCTCGAGGTCGCGTTGCTCGAAGAAAACCTTTCGGCTTCCATTGAAATGGTCAAAGTGTCAGATGATGACGAGGCAATGCGATTGAAGTTTCTTGGTTCACCACATTTCCGTGTCAACGGACATGATCTATGGACTGAGAATCGTGAGACTTATTCGTTGAGTTGCCGCGTCTACCCAACGCCAGAGGGGTTCAAGGGCTTTCCAACCGTCGCCATGCTGCGACAGCAACTTGGACAATTCAAGGAGGTGTGACATGACTCAAAACGAATCCCACTACGTCCCTGCCTTCGGGCTGCACGTCCTGACGCCGTTCTACGATTCCTTTGCCAAACTCGTCAATCCTCTCAGGCGTCGTTTGTTGCGAGAGTCGAACATTCAACCTGGTCAGCGAGCGCTTGATCTTGGTTGCGGCACAGGCTTGTTGACGCGCATGGTTAAACAGTCCGCGCCCGAGGCGCACGTGACGGGGTTGGATGGCGATGAGGAAGTATTGAAGATTGCGCGGGATAAATCTCGCGGCGTGGATATTCAATG
>JACRBL010000058.1 GCA_016234485.1 Chloroflexota bacterium | reverse complement strand
TGCACGCTGTTTGACTTCTGCTCGTTTGTCTTGCCGAATGGCTTTTTCTATTTCGGCTAACTCTTTTGGCTTGAGTTGGTATACGGTTCTCATGACGAAAGTGTATCATGCCTTATAATCTATTTCGACTGACTACTTAACTGCCGACTTTCTCCCCATACAACTTCCGATGCACCACGCTCAGCGCCCGCACCTGTTCCGCGGCGTGATACGACGACCGCACCAGCGGATTCGACTCCACCCACTTGAAGCCGATCTCCATGCCGAAGTTCTTCAACTCGGCGAATTCTTCCATTGTGTAATAGCGTTGCATGGCAAGGTGGCTCTTGCTCGGTTGCAGGTATTGGCCGATGGTCAAAATGTCCACGCCCCAAGAGCGTTGATCGCGCATCACCTGCTTCACCTCGTCCATCGTCTCGCCGAGGCCGAGCATGATGCCCGACTTGGTCAACACGTCGGGGTCGAGTTTCTTGGCGTTCGAAAGAGTCGCGGCGGCCCAATCGTAGTTATCCTGCGGTTGCACAGACTTGAACAGGCGCGGCACGGTTTCGACATTATGGTTCAAAATTTCGGGGCGCGCGTCCATGACAATTTTCAACGCTTCGATGCTTCCCTTAAAATCGGGGATCAGCACTTCGATGGAACAGCCTGGCAACAACTCGCGAATCCGTCGAATCACCATCGCGAAGATGGGCGCGCCGCCGTCTCGCCGTTCGTCGCGATTCACCGACGTGATGACCGCGTGCTTCAAGTTCATGGACTTCACGGCCTGCGCCACGCGCTCCGCTTCGCCCCAATCCAACAGCGTGGGCTTGCCATGTTTGATGTCGCAGAATCCACAGGTGCGCGTGCACACGTCGCCGAGCATCAAAAATGTCGCCGTGCCGCTTCCCCAACATTCGCCCATGTTCGGACACATCGCCTCTTCGCAGACGGTGTGCAACTCTTTCGAGCGCATCAGCGTTTGCAGGCGTTCATACACTTCGCCCGACGGCGCGCGCACCTTAATCCATTCCGGGCGGCGCAACGGACGTGATTCTGTTTTGGGGGCAACTCGATCTCTTGTAGGTGTAACTGCCATTAATCCTCTTCGTTTCAACGTTAAACGTTAAACGTTTAACGTTTTTTAACTTTCAACCTCAAACCTTTGACTTCGACAACTTCGACCGCGTCGCCCTTACGGATCGCATCCGACCCTTCGACGGCCTCCGCGCTCCACAGTTCGGACTCCAGCTGGACCTGACCGCTCGCTTCGCTCCACGCCCGGGCCGTTCCCGTTTTCCCCGCGAGGGACTCTACCCCCGCGCGGATCGGCGTCCGCAGGGCGCGCACGCCAAACCCGACGATGACCGCAAACGTCCCACCGAGGATCGCGGCCAGCAGAATCACGCCAGGGATGGATACGCGGGCAAAGTCGGGCGTGCCGGGCGAGTTGAACAGCACCAGCCCGCCGACAATGAACGAGGCGATGCCCGCGGCTGTCAATGCGCCGTGCGTGGGCGCTTTCACGTCGAGGATGAACAAGACGAACGCGGTAATGAGAAAGATGATGCCAAACCAGTTGACCGGCAGAATCCCCAATCCGTATCCTCCGAGCGCAAGACACACCACACCGATGAATCCCGCCACCCATCCGCCCGGGCTGGAGATTTCAATGAGGAGGGCCTGTACGCCCACGCCCAGCAATGTCAACACAATGATGGGATTCGTGAGAACCATCAAGAGTTCCTCGATAAAGTTCATCGGCAGGGACTCGGTTTGCGCGTCGGCGGTATTCAGCGTGCGCGGGCCATTGGACATTTGGACGGTGAAGCCGTCCAGTTTTTCGAGCAGGTCGTCCGTGTCGTCGGCGATGAAATCAATCAGCTTTGCGTCGAGGGCTTCTTTTGCCGTGACGGCTTTCGCAACGTCAATCATCGCTTCGGCCAGTTTCACGGCTTCCTCGCCGCGCGGCTCCACATACGGACGGATGGCCGCCTTTGAAATTTCCACGGCCTTGTTGCGCTCGTCGGAGGTCAGGTCTTCGCCCGAGCCGCTGATGGGCGTGGACGCGCCGATGGCGGTTTCAGGAGCCATCCCGGCCGCGTGTCCGCTGATGGTGATGAGCGCGCCCGCGCTTCCTGCGATCGCGCCGTTCGGCCCGACGAAGACAATCACAGGCACGCGGCTCGCGCGGATAGCCTTGATGATCTCGAGTGTGGACATCAAGTCGCCGCCCGGCGTGTCAAGACGGATGATCAGCGCCTCGGCATCGTCCTGCTCTGCCGTGCGAATGCCGCGCTCAATGTATTCCTGCATGGCGGGCATGATGATACCGTCCACATCAAGAGTCACCACCAGCGGGCGTCCGCTTTGGGCGTGGATTCGGCTCGAGAAAACCGCGAGCAGGACAAAGGTCAAGAGAAAGACGCGAAGCGATTTCATGTCAACATCCTGCCTGACATTATAATGTCTATGGAGGGAACCATGTCCCAAGAAACCAAACCGAAACTCGCACGGGTGGTCTTTCAATTGCTAATCGTCGTAGCGCTCGCGCCCCTGCTCCCGCTGATTATTTCGGGGGATTGGAGTTGGTGGCAGGGATGGGCCTACGCGGCGATGAACACTCTATCGTTCGTGATCAGCCGTTTGATCCTGGCTCGCATCCATCCCGATCTGATCCGCGAGCGCGCCCGATTCATGGAAGCGCAGGATACCAAGCCCTGGGATAAAGTTCTCGCGCCGTTGCTGGCGCTTGGCTCGATCTTTGGCGCGGCGGTGGCGGGCGTGGATCGGCTGTACGGCTGGTCGTCCGCGTTTCCTGGATGGGTCAACGTCGCGGCGCTGATCGTAATGCTCGTCGGCTATTCATTCTCCTCCTGGGCGCTGATCGTGAACCGCTTCTTCTCCGGGACGGTGCGTATCCAGACCGAGCGCGGGCATCACGTGGTAACGGACGGGCCGTATCGGATCGTGCGCCATCCCGGCTACGCAGGGGGCTTGCTGGGCTTCGTGGTGATTCCGTTCCTGCTCGATTCGCTGTGGGCGCTCATCCCCACATTCCTGCTGATCGTCGTCCTGTTCGTCCGCACTGCGCTCGAAGACGCCACCCTGCAAAAAGAATTGCCTGGCTACGCCGAGTACGCGCAACGCACGCGCTATCGGCTGATACCGGGCATTTGGTAAACCATTCTCCCTCTCCCATTTTTGGGAGAGGCCGGGGGTGAGGGCGGATGAGGCGCTACAACACCGTCATCAAAATCGTGCGGATGCTCAAAGCGATGATGATCAATCCAACCAGGATCATCAGTACCTTCACGGGCATCTTGCTGGTGATGCGCGCTGCAAGCGGGGCCGCGATCGCGCCGCCGATGAGCAGGCCGACGATGATCTGCCAGTATTCGCCGAAACTCAGCGTGATAATGAAGACGATTGATTCGGTCAGCGTGACGAAAAACTCCGAGAAGTTGACCGAACCGATGGTGAGACGCGGGTCTTTGCCGCGCGCCACCAGCGTGGTGGTGACGATCGGTCCCCATCCGCCGCCGCCGATGGCATCGAAGAATCCGCCCACGAGGGCCAGCGCGCTGACGCGGGCTGTATGCACGCCCGTCGGTTTGCGCTCCTTCTGATTGAAGGCCTTGACCAGAATTACGATGCCCATGATGAGCAGATAGGCGGAGATGTAAGGCTTGATGACGTTGCCATCGAACGAGGCCAGCAGGTACGCGCCGATGCCGCCCGCGATCGCACCGGGGATGACCAGGCGTTTCACGAGTCCCCAGTCCACGTTGCCGAGTTTCCAATGCGACGCGCCCGAAACGCCGGTGGTGACCACTTCTGCCATGTGGACGGAGGCGGAGGCCGCCGCGGGGGGCAGGCCGAGACTAAGCAGAAAGGTGTTGGAACTGATGCCATAGGCCATGCCCAGCGCGCCATCTATCATTTGCGCGGCAAAGCCGACTAGAACGTACAACAGGATGGGTAAATATTCTTCCATGGAACAATCTCCTTATTAATGTTTTTTTCCGAATCCAGCGCGGACTCGGGAATCGCTGTTTTAGAACAAGCCTTCCAGATATTGCTTCGTGCGTTCGTGCTTGGGGTTGCCAAAGACTTCTTTGGCAGGGCCGGACTCGATCACTTCACCGAGGTACATATAGATGACATAGTCCGCAAGGCGCTTGGCCTGGCGCAGGGTGTGTGTCACGATCACGGTGGTGTATTGCTGTTTGAGTTCGAGCAGACGCGCTTCGATGTTCTGCGAAGAGATCGGGTCGAGCGCAGAGGTTGGTTCGTCGCCAAGGATGATCTCTGGCTCCACGGCCAGTCCACGCGCGAGGCAGAGACGCTGTTGCTGGCCAATCGAAAGCGAAGTCGCGGGGTCGTGCATACGCTTCTTAACTTCCTCGTAGAGGCCCGCGATCTCCAGATAATGCCGCACGGCTTCTTTATATTCCTTGCGATCTTTCTTCATCTTATGTAAGTGCATGCCGTACACCACGTTATCGTAAATGGACATCGGCAGGGGCGAGGGACGCTGGGCGAGCAGTCCCACCACCTTGCGCACTTCGGTCACGTCCACATCTTTGTCGTAGATGTTCTGTCCGTCCACCAGAACTTCGCCGGTGAGCTTCGTGTTCTCGGTCAACTCGAAGAAACGATTGAAGGTTTTGAGCAAGGTGGTCTTGCCACAACCCGAAGGCCCCATGATGACTGTGATCTGGTTCTTGGGGATCTCAATGTTGACATTTTTCAACGCCTGCTGTTTGTTGTAGTAGGCGTCCAGGTTTTTGACTTGAATGTGTGCATCCATAAAACAACTCCGTTATTTGATCGTGTACTTGTTAAGTCGCCCCGAGAGCCAGCGCGCGCCGAAACTGACCGCCAGCACGATGATAGTCAGGATGAGCGCCGCAGCGTAGCCTCGCTCCCGCACTTCGGGATAGGGGGAACCCAGTTGGAAAAAGACCGCCAGGGGCAGGGACGCGGTCGGGCGCATCAACGAGGTGGGGATGCGATCGGTGTAGCCCGCGGTAAAGAGCACCGAAGCCGCGTCGCCGATGCCGCGTCCGAAAGCGAGCAGGATGGCGGTGACGATGCCCGGCAACATCTGGCGCGTCACCACGTTGAGCGCCACTTCGAACTTGGTGGAACCGAGCGCGAGGGCGGCATGTTCCAGGTCGGCGGGCATGCGGCGAATGACCTCGTCCATGGCGCGGGTCATGATGGGGAGTTCCACCAGCGCCAGCACAAGGATGCCCGCCAGCAGGGAGGCGCGCATTCCGAAGGCGATCATCAACGCGAAGCCGAACGCGCCGTAAACAATGGAGGGGATGCCCCACAACACGTCCAGCGAGAGGCGGACGTACTCACCCCACTTCGATTGTCCAAGGTAGGTTTTGAGATAGAGAGCGATCGGCAGGCTGAGAAGAATCGCCAATAACGTGCCGCCCGCCGCGAGGTAGAGCGAACCGATAATGGCGTTGAGGATGCCGCCCTCCTTCCCCATGTAGTATCCGCCTTTGGGAACCTGCGAAACCATGTCCCACGTCAGCGAGGGCAGGCCGCGCGAGATGATCGTCCACAGGATCAAACCAAGCGCGCCTGCAACGATCACGAAGGAAATATACATCAGCGCCTTCATAAAGGCTTCCATGAGATGGCGCCGCTCAAGTCGATTCTTTTTCATGCCCATTTTCGCCTCGCCACACGCCGCAATACCAGCGTGGAAAGAATGTTAAAGATCAAGATGACAACCAATAAGACCAGCGCCGCGCCGAGCAGAGCCGCATCATAAAGAGGGATGGACATCATCTCGCCGTAGTTATTGGCGATCAACGCTGGGAGCGGATAGGCCGTATCGAAAACGGAGGTGGGAATGTTCGCTACATTGCCAACCACCATCAGCACGGCGATTGTCTCGCCAAAGGCGCGCGAGGCGCCCAACACTACCGCGGCAATGATGCCCGGCAGTACCTGCGGCAGGACAATGTTGCGGATGGTCTGCCATTTGGTGGCGCCCATCGCCAGCGATGCATGACGCAGATCATGCGGCACCGTCAGGAAGACCTCGAAGGTGACCGAGACGATCAGCGGAGCGATCATCACCGCCAGCACAATTCCGCCAGCGAGGATTCCAAACCCGGTCGGTTGTGTGACCTCGAAGATGGGAATGAAACCCAGCCAGCGTTCCGCGAACGGCGCGGCCACATCATCCACGAACGGGACGATGGCTAGCAAGCCCCACACGCCATAAACGACCGGCGGGATGGCTGCCAGCAGGTCGAGGACCGGCTTGGCCAGCGTGCGCGTACGCGCATGGGCATACTCCGCCAGGTAGATCGAGACGAGGATGCATGGCGGGACAGCAAGCAACAGCCCGACGATGGTGACCCAGATCGTCCCGATGATGAACGGTTGGAAGCCGAAGATGCCGTCGTTGGGCTTCCACACTGTTCCGCCAAGCAGGTCAGAAAGCGGGTAGACACTCAGGATCGGCCAGGCGCGTACCAAAAGCGCGAACGCCACAATGCCGATCAGGATAATCGGCAGGAGAGTCATGATGAAAAACAGGCGCCGCGCGGCCTGGTCCCGCCGCGTCCGAGGCGCGGCAGAAGGCCGGGGGGACCGGCCTTCTGTTTTGGGGTTGGATGAAAAAATGGATGTGGATTCGCTCATTTCAATTTCGCCAAGGACTCAGCTTGTTGCTCCGGGGTCAGCGGCACGTAGCCAGCGGCCTCGAGATATTGCTGACCATCGGTCAGAATCCATTGGATGAAAGCGAGAACGATACCAGTCGGTTTGCCCTTGGTGGCGAGGTTCTCGAAGCGGGCGGGTGGAGAGGGATATGTCCCGTCCGCCACCGCGCCGAACGCATCTTCCTTCATCTTGTAAATCTCCTCGGGGTCCGCCTGCCCGTTTCCGTTGATGTCGAGAGGCGGGATGATGATGCCGGGGACCAGTCCACCGCCGCTCAGGTCGAAGATGCTGTTCAGGTTGCCGTAGCCGATGCCGAGCGGGTCTTTGATGACGGTGTCTACCATTGAAGGCTCGCCATTGACGCCGATGCCGAGCAGGTCTTCCTGCGCTTTTCCACCAGCATACTTGGCCCATTGTTCGGCCGCGCCGGCCGCGTCGGAACGGGTGAAGACGTTGATCTTGTCGGTGACGGCGGGGTCGCCCACGACTTCGCCCCAGGTGGTGATCTCGCCAGTGACGTAAATCTTGCTGAACACTTCCTGCGAGATGCCCTTGGCCATGATCTGGTCAGCCACCGGATTCTCCGCGCTGATGATCGGGAAGACCGCGTCCTTTGTGACGGAGACCCAGAAGATATCTTGCGCTTCTTCTTCGGGCTTGATACTGCGCGAGATCATGCCGATGTCCACCGCGCCGGCGATGGTGTCGGTCATGCCTTTGCCCGCGCCGCCGCCCTGCACGTCGAATTGAACGTTCGGGTGAAGCTTGGTGAATTCCTCGGCCCAGACGGTCATCATCGGGTAGAGCGCGAACGCGCCGGAGATGGAGATCGTCCCGGAGAGTTCGTCCGGGTTCGAGGAGCCCGCCTCAGGTCCAGACGGGGAAGCGGGTTGTCCGTTCGATCCGCAGGCGCTCAGCATTAACGATACGACAGCCAGGATCGAGAATAGAGGGAGAGTCAGTTTTCGCATTTTCTTTCTCCGATTTGTCAAGTAGATTATAAAGTCTATAGTAATAGTAGACTTTTGAGCCGCAAAAAACTGCCCTTTTCAGGGGGCATTTCACTTTACTTCAGTTTTTTACGAACGGCATCCTGCCGTTTGATCACATCGGCCAGGCTGGTCTTGTCGAGGATATCCGCAATGGCATTGCGGACATCGCCCATCGCCAGCCGCAGGCCGCAGGTCTGCTCGTCGGGACAGCCGCACGGCTCGTAAGCCATCTGGCTGACGCATTTGATCGGGGCCACGGGGCCATCCAATACGCGGAAGATCTGACCGAGGGTGATCTCGCTGGCTGACCTGGCCAGGTAATACCCGCCGCCGAGGCCCATCTTGCTATGGAGCAGTCCTGCGTTCTTGAGCGTCAGCAGGATCTGCTCAAGAAATTTCGCCGAGATCTTTTCACGTTCTGCGATCTCTTTGATCTGCACCATGGCAGGGGAGGAGCCGTCTTTGGAGGGTCCTGCCAGCATGATCATTGCCCGAAGGCCGTACTCACCGCGTTTGGATAATCGCATGGTTTCCTTACTGCCTAAAAGCCTACCAATCCAATGGACTTTATGGCATAATCATAATTCAGTGACTGAATTTTGTCAATATGATTTTTGAAACGAATCGGCAAAATTGCCCCATCGCCCCAAAAACGATGTACAATCTTTTGTAAGAAACAACCCTCTCGCCATTTCTAAGCTAGCATGAACAACATCACCTTACATTGCATCTGTACCCGGCGGGGTTTCTAACCACCGCCTCTTTCCGAGACGCCTGCTCTTGAATCAGGCGCCAGCGTAGTAAAAGACGGCTATCTGCCGCAAACGGTGGTTTGACCCCGCAGTTCCATAAGTCGTTTCCCAAACGACTTTCTGGTCATCCCCGTTTGCACGCCAATCGAATGGCGCGCAGACAGTCGTTTTATTATTTAACCCCAAGGAGACTTTATCATGAAAATCGCAAGCAACGTCACAGAACTGATCGGCAACACCCCTCTCGTCCGCTTGAATCGCGTCACCGAAGGCGCGCAGGCCGAGGTGGTAGCAAAACTCGAATTCTTCAACCCCGCGCACAGCGTGAAAGACCGCATCGGCTTCTCGATGATCGACGCGGCCGAAAAGGCTGGCAAGATCAACAAAGAGACGGTCCTCGTCGAACCGACCAGCGGCAACACCGGCATCGCGCTGGCGATGGTCGCGGCGGCGCGTGGATACAAACTGATCCTGACCATGCCCGAAACGATGAGCAAGGAACGACGGATGCTGCTCCGCGCCTACGGGGCCGAACTCGTCCTCACGCCCGGCCCGGACGGGATGGGGGGCGCGATCCGCAAAGCGGAAGAGATCGTCGCTTCGGACCCGCAAAAATACTTCCTGCCCCAGCAGTTCAAGAATCCCGCCAACCCTGAGATCCATCGCAAGACGACCGCTGAGGAGATCTGGCGCGACACCGATGGCAAAGTGGACTTCCTTATCTCGGGCATCGGCACGGGCGGGACGATCACCGGCGTGGGCGAGGTCATCAAATCGCGCAAGCCGTCCTTCAAAGCCATCGCGGTCGAACCCGACGCGTCCCCTGTCCTTTCGGGCGGAGCGAAGGGGCCGCATCCCATCCAGGGAATCGGCGCGGGCTTCATCCCCGATGTTCTCAACACCCAGATTTACGACGAGATCATCCGCGTGAAAAATGAAGATGCCTTTGCAATGGCGCGTCGCATGGCGCGCGAGGAAGGCCTGCTGGTGGGCATCTCGTCAGGCGCGGCGACGTGGGCCGCCCTGCAAGTGGCGAACCGCGCCGAGAACGCGGGCAAGTTGATCGTGGTGATTATCCCCTCGTTTGGCGAACGTTATCTCTCGACGCCGTTGTTCGCGGACCTGGTGGACGCTCCGCCTGCCGCGTAACTCTGTTCAACGAACGCGCTCCACGGATAGCCCGTGGAGCGCGTTGCATGACCTTTGAAAGTGAGTCATTATGTTCAAAACCATTCGCGAGGATATTCAATCCGTTCTCGACCGCGACCCGGCGGCGCGCAACGTGCTGGAAGTTTTACTGTGCTACCCGGGTCTTCATGCCATTTGGGCGCATCGCCTGGCGCATCGCTTGTGGAAGGGCAAATTGCGCCTGCTCGCGCGCTGGCTCTCTCAACTCATGCGCAGTCTCACCGGCATCGAGATTCACCCTGGCGCGACCATCGGCCATAATTTTTTCATTGACCACGGCATGGGCGTGGTGATCGGCGAGACAGCCGAAGTCGGAGATAACGTCACGTTATATCACGGCGTCACGCTGGGAGGCACCAGCCTGCACAAGGTGAAGCGCCACCCCACGCTGGAGGATAACGTCGTTGTCGGCGCGGGCGCGAAGGTGTTGGGCGCCATCACCATCGGCGCGAACAGCCGCATCGGCGCGAATGCCGTGGTGGTGAAATCTGTGCCGAACGATTCGGTGGTGGTGGGCGTGCCTGGGCAGGTGGTGGTGCGCGACAATCGTATTCATGTCCCCAACGAAAAAGCGGATTTGGAACACGGCCTCCTGCCCGATACCATCGGCGAGACGTTGGCCGCGTTGATCGCGCACGTCAACTCATTGGAGAAGCGCGTCAACGGCGGCGGGAGTTATGGCCCCGCGTTGCACGCGCCCGAGCATGGCGTTTGGCGCATTGATGATTTCGCGATTTGAGTTGAATTAAGGGGCTGTAAGCTGCCCTCCGCTCATCCGTCTTTGCGAGCGTTCATTGCGAAGCAATCCCCACCGTTGTCCAGGAGATTGCTTCGGGAAGAACACCCTCGCAATGACGGGTACGACGAGTAGTGAGGGAAGTTAATAATTTACGAATCCTAACTTTCCCCCGCCATTGCTTTCCCCGTATCGCACAATTTTCGAATCGGGCACTTCGGGCATTCAGCCTTGCGCGCGTGACAAATCTCGCGTCCCAATCGAATCAGGTTCAGATGCGCGGCGTAATAGGTTTCGGGCGGAAACAATTTTTCGAGATGCGGATGCGCCTGCTCGACGGTCAGCGCTTCGGGGCGTAGGCCGATGCGTCCGCTCACGCGGTAGATGTGCGTATCCACGGGGAAGGCAGGACGTCCCAGCGAGAAGCACAACACTATAGCCGCTGTCTTCGGGCCAACGCCGTTAAATTTCGTCAGCCACCCCCGCGCCTCTTCGAGCGGCAAATCCTTCAGGAAGGACAGATCGAGATTCCCGCGTTCCTCCGTGATCTGACGTAACACCTGCTGGATGCGCGGCCCCTTCTGGTTGGCGAGTCCCGCGGGACGGATGGCGGACACCACCTCTTCGGCGCTCGCGTCGCGGACGTCTTCCCACCTGGCGAATTTCGCTGTCAGCGCGTTGAACGCCCGATCGCGGTTGACGTCGTTCGTGTTCTGCGAAAGGATCGTGGACACAAGTTCATCCACCGCAGGCAACGGATTTCGCCAGATCGGTTCGCCGAACGCTTCGAGCAGAGTCTCGTGGATTTTGAGAGCACGCTTGGGAAGATTGGACATGGGGGATAGGAGATCGAGATATGGGATACGTGTTGCGTATTCCGTGTTTACCTACCCAACACAAACGCTGGCCGCGACGCGCCTGTCACAATGCCAGCGTAGTTTTTCAAAATTTTCTTGGGGCCAAATTTGGCAAGCGCCTTCAACTGGTTTTCATCCAACGCGCCAAGTTGACGGAGGATCTCGAGCGAAACCGCGGGGCGGACGCGCGGGGCTTCGTGGAGGTT
The DNA here is from genome assembly GCA_016234485.1 of Chloroflexota bacterium. Lineage (GTDB taxonomy): Bacteria > Chloroflexota > Anaerolineae > Anaerolineales > Villigracilaceae > Denitrolinea. Next base: position 10,182 of record JACRBL010000058.1, on the reverse strand, counting down.
GTCGTCCATGCGGCCAGGGTCGCCATCGGAGACTTTGAAGGCGATGCCGAGGCCTCGTTCGCCGATCACGCCCGGCAGGATGCCGAGAATCTGGAATCCCTCCGCGCCGCGCTTGGTGACGATTTTCCCGCCGCCGACTTTCATCACTTCGCAATCGAACTCGCCGAAGCCGCTGACCATTTCGGAGTGGGCGGTCATGGCGGCGGTGATTTTCTTGCAGGCGATGGCGCGTGTTTCGCTCAGATCGCGCGGGTCGCAGAGACGCGCCATCGCGAGCGCGGCGTTATAAAGCGGGAGCGCGAAATTGGGCGCGGAACACCCGTCCACGCCGAGGGGGATGCTGTCGGCGGGGAGGGCGCTCAGGTCGGCGAGGCCCGCCAAAATGTCGCGCTGAATCGGGTGGTCGGGCGAGAGATAAGAGTCGAGCGGCAGTCCGCGCATCTTGGCGTGAGCGAGCATGGCGGTGTGTTTTCCCGAACAGTTGTTGAAATTGGCGCTCGGTTTGATATCCTGCTTGATGACGAGCCTCAGCATGTCGGCGTCGCCGGGCAGGTGGGGGCCGCATTGCAGGTCGCTCTCGTGAACGCCGACCTTTTTTTGCAGGGCCGCGACCGCTTCGAGGTGGATCTGGGCGGTCTCGTGCGAGGCGCAGGAGAGGGCGAGTTCGCGCTGGGTGAAGCCAAAATGCTCCACGCCGCCGCGTTCGACGAATGGCAAGACTTGAAATGGCTTGGCCGAGGAGCGCAAAAAGGCGACCGTGTTCGGGTCGCCGATGGAGTGGAGCAACGCGCCTTGCGAATCCACGACGGCGATGGAGCCGAAGTGCGTGGATTCGACCACGCCGCCGCGCAGGAGTTCGAGCAGGGGCGCAAGATTATTCATCGTCGGAGCCGTTGGTGGGGTGATAGTGGCGGACGTAATAATGATGAAGCCCATAGCGCAGGCGCTGGGCAAAATGTTTCTGGCGTGCGGCGGGGACTTTGAATCCGCTGAGCAGGCCTTCCACCAGTTTTTCGGTGGTTTCGGGCGCGGCGTTGCGGGCGGCCAGTTTTTCGAGACGGTCATGCATGTGCTTGATGCCGTCGAGTTGATTCTTGAGCGCGGCCGCGTTGACCGTTCCGCCGCGTCCGCTGACGATGGCATAGCCCTTGTAGTCGGCGCCCATCAACTCTTTGAGCGCTTCGATCCAGTTGGGCAGGTTGGCATTGGAGAGGAAAGGCGGCTGATTCTTGAGGACGAGGTCGCCGACGAAGACAATCTTGTCGGCGGGCAACATGGCCCAAATCGCGCCCGCCGCGGGGCCGGGACGATGAAGCAAGTGGATGGGCTTGTCGTCCCAGTAGATGACCATGTCTTCGGTGAACGAAATCTCAGGCGGCGCCCACCGCACCGAGCCGAGGCCGGGGATGGATTCCCAGTTGGCGCCTGTCTCGTCGCCCTGGGCCTTGAAGGTGTTGGGACGGTTGCGGAAGGCGCTGGCGGTTTTCTCGTGGGCGATGATGGTGCAGTCCATGGCGCGCGCGCCCAACGTTCGGTCGGGATGCGAATCGAGGTTGATCAACATGCGCTCGGGTCCCGCGCCGACGTTCATGAGGGACGCGCGCCATGTGCGGCTGTCTTCGGGCGAGGGCGGCGCGTCGATCAGGATCAGTCCACGGGGCGAACTGACGGCTCCCAGCGTGACGCCGGGGAATGAATCTTCAATGTAAACTTTGTTGGCAAGGGATTGCATGAAAACTCCGGTAGTTTGGTGGTTGAGTAGTTTAGGTGGTTGGGTAGTTAGATAGTTTAGGTAGTTGGATAGTTCATGTTTTTTTAGCAGATTCACAGCCCTTTGTTTTTCAGCAGTTCGATTTGCTTGGCAAATCGTGCTGAATGGCTCGCAGTGCAACTGCTCGCAAACTTGTGTGTATACCTTACTTACCCGTCACAATCTGTTGTTGGGTCGCGAGCGGTAAGGTGAAATGGAAGGCCGTGCCGTTGCCATTTTGGCTTTCCACCCAGATGCGCCCGCCATGACCTTGCACGGCGAGGCGGCAGAAGGCCAGGCCCACGCCCAGTCCACTGGGTTTTTCGCGGCCGCGCAGACGCGTGAATTTATCGAAGATGCGCTCCTGGTCTTCGGCGGGGATGCCTGGTCCGTTATCGCGCACCCAAAAATGTAACCACTCGCCCTCGCGCTGCGCGCCGACTTCGATGGCGCCTTCGGTGGGCGTGAACTTGATGGCGTTCTCCATCAGGTTCACCAAAACGCGATGCGACATGCCCGCGTCCACCCACAGCAGGGGGAGGCGTTCGGTCAGGTTGGCGCTCACTTTTTGCCGTCGTCCCTCGGCAGCCATCGAGACGTCTTTCAGCGATTGCTGAATGAGAGCCGCCGGGTCGGCCAGTTTCTGGTCCACCACGGGCTGGCCTGATTCGAGGCGGTTGAGATCGAGCAGGGAATCCACCAGCCGCTGAATGCGCGCGGTGGAGTTGGACGCGATGCCGAGGATGGCATGTGCCGATTCGTCGCGCACATCCACCATAGTGTTCAGCACTTCCAGACTCGAGACGATGTTCGCCAGCGGCGAGCGCAGATCGTGATAGATCATCGAGGTCAGGTCTTCGCGCAGGGCGTCCAGTTCCTTGCGCTCGGTGATATCGCGCAACAACCACTGAATGGAGTCGGCTTCCTCGAACTTCACGCGCCGAACGTAGACCTCCACTGGGGTGGTCGCGCCCTGCTTTTGCTTCAGGCTCGATTCGTACCCGCACCCGTCGCCTTCGTAGATGAGTTTGAAATTCTCGCCCGTGAGCGTCCATTGGATGTCGTGCAGGTCGGCGATGAACATGGCGCGTAGTTCCTCGTCGCTGTAAGCGCTCATCGTCACCGCGGGACGGTTGGCTTCGAGAATGCGCCCCTTCCAATCGGTGATGAAGATGGCGTCGAGGCTGTCCTCAAAGAGTTCGCGATACCGCGCGTGGGCGGCGTTGATCTGTTCGTAGAATTGCGCGTTTTGGATGGTCGTCCCCGCGAGACTGCCGAGGCCGTTCATCACCACCAGCGCGTCAGGATCGAACGCGCCGCTGATCGGGTTGATCGCTTCCAACACGCCGATCACGCCCGCCTGTGTCTGGATAGGGGCGGCGGCCACGGCCTTGGTGCGGATGCCGCCAAAACGGTCCGCGTCGGTGAAGCGTTTGTCCGCGCTTACAACCGGGATCACCAGGCCGCGTCCATCGCGTACCACCAGTCCCACCAAGCCTTCGCCCGCTGGCACGCGGCGCCCGAGGATGTTGCCGGCGTTTTGCCCTGTGGCAGCGCGGAAGACGAGCTCGCCCGCCGCGGCGTCCATGAGAGCGACGGTGGCCGTCTCCACTTGAAGCGCCTGCACGGTCTGATTGAGGATGCGTTGCAACACTTCCTCCATGCGGAGCGAGGTGTTGATGGCGGCCGCGCCTTCGGCCAGGGCGGTCATCACCCGCGCCTGACGCTGGCTTTCGGTGTAGAGCCGCGCGTTCAAAACTGCCACGCCCGCCTGGTCGGCGATGGCCTGCATCAATTCAAGGTGTTCTTCATTAAAAGCGTTGGGAATGGAATGGACGAGGGTAAGCACGCCCACCAGTTGTTCGCGCGCCAACAGCGGCACGCAAATGGCCGATTTGGATCCCGTCTTCTCCACCGCGTCGTCGGGACGCCTCAGCCAGCGATCATCTTTCATTGTGTCGGCCACGAGCGCGGCCCTGCGGTTGCTCACCACCCAGCCCGCCAACCCGCGTTCCACGGTGTCGCGCAATTGTTGCGTGGTGTGCTCGTGGAACTGCTGGCCGTAAACGATGGTGGCGTCCATGGGTTTGCCGTTATCGTCCAGCGCCACAATGCTGGCGCGCTCGCCGCCCACGTTACGCATGGTTTCGAACAACACGCGTTGCAACACCGTGCGCAAGTCCAGCGCGGTAGCCACCTCGCGGCTGACGTGATACAAAAGTTCCAACAGCGAGCGGTTGCGGTCTTCGTTGGGTTTGGGACGTGAGCGAAACACCATTTTTATCCTGGCGAAAGTATAGCACAATCGTCCCATTGCGGTAAAATCGCGGCATGACCCTCGATCTTGCGCGCATCAAAGCCCTGTGTTTCGACGTGGACGGCACATTGAGCGACACCGACGACCTCTACGCCCAAAAAGCGGAGCGCTTCCTGCCTCGCTTCCTCTTCCGTGACCCCGCGCGGGCCGCGCGTCGCCTCGTGATGTGGATCGAATCCCCGGGCAACGCGCTGATGGGCCTGCCCGACCACATCGGTCTCGACGATGAACTGGCCGCGCTCGTCAATTGGATGTATCGTCACCGAAAGAAACACTGGAAGAAATACCTGCTCGTCCCCGGCGTGGACTCCCTGCTGGCCTCCTTGCATGGACGCTTCCCCCTCGCGGTCGTCTCCGCGCGTGACGAGGGCGGGACGCGCGCCTTCCTCGACCACTTCCAACTGACGCGCTACTTCGACGTGGTCGTCACCGCGTTGAGCGCGGCGCACACCAAGCCCTATCCCGACCCGATTATCTTTGCCGCGCAAAAAATGGGTGTCGCGCCCGAATCCTGCCTGATGATCGGCGACACCACCGTGGACATGCGCGCGGGCAAATCCGCCGGCGCGCAGACGGTGGGCGTGTTATGCGGCTTTGGCGAGGAGGGAGAGTTGAGGAGGGCGGGCGCGGATGAGATTTTGAGGTCCACGGCAGATGTGGGGGAGATAGTAATTGGTAATTTGTAATTGGTAATTGGGGCGGCAGGTGGGCATCTGATCTACATGAAGACACAGAAAAGTTAATGCCCCTCCGCGAAATACGCCGCGATCAAATCGGAAAAATCCTTTGTCGTGTGGTCGCGCAGGATGCGGAAGAAATCGTCGGACGAAGCGCGGCGGTAGGACATCTGCCCCGCGTATTCCTTGATGAACGCGAAGAAGGCCTGGTCGCCGATGCGCACGCGCAGGTCTTCGAGGAAGGTGGCGCCGTTGAAGTAGACCGCGTCAGTGTAATCGCGGAAGTTGCCGCTGTTATAAATGGTCGAGTCCACGTAGCCGCGCGGCTTAAAGTAATTCACGCGGAAGCGCCACCACCAATCCACAATGCCAGGGTTGGTGTACTCGAAGAAGATGCGCTCGCTATAAACCGAAAGCGCCTCATCCAGCCACGGCTCCATGGCCTGGTCGTTGCCGACGAGCCCGAACCACCAGTTGTGCATCATTTCGTGTGAGCCCAGCACAACCAGATTATTTTGCGATGTGCCGTCGTAACCATCGTAGAACGTACTCGATAAAAAGCACAGCCCGTCAAATTCCATGCCGTCGTTGTAATCCAATTCCACCACGTTGATGACGGGATACGGATATGGCGCGATGAGCGGATCGAAGAGACCGACCACCTGCGTGGCGACATAGGACAGTTTCGCGCCCGCGTCTTCGTGACCCGCGAAATAATAAGAGCGCACCTGCACCGACCCCACAGCGGACTCGGCCACGAGGAACTCGCGGCTCATCGACAGCGCGAACGTGCGCGCGCCGTTCAGCGTGTAGCGCGTCCACTCGCCGACGGGATCGGGCAGGGCGGGCGCGGCGATGATCGGCGCGGACGAAGGGTCGGTGAAGCGCAGGTTCACCTCAAAATCGGCGGAGTCATAGGTGAGGTGTTCGCCCCAGGGCATGAAGTCGTAGAGAACCCAACCCGTGGACGGGTCGAAGGGAACGACGAACGGATACCACTCGGTCAGGTTGGTCTGATAATCGAGCCAGCCGAAGGTGTTGCCCTTTTGTTTGACGGGAACGTTGAGTTCAAACTGGATGACGAGATTAACTTGTCCGCCTGAAGGAAGAGGCGAAGAAAGGGGAATGGTTAAACGATGAGTCTCGAGGGAGTAATTTGTACTGGCGACGCCGTTCACCGAAATGGACGTGAGCAGGAACGCGTTGGCATACAGCATCGGCTCCACGGCGAGGACGAGTTCGTTCAGCGTGACGCCCGTGCGGTTGGGGTAGGCGATGGCCTCGTCCACGAGGACGTGGTGGTTGTCGTAGTCAATGGTGGCGTAGATGAGATAGTAGGGACGCGCGGAGGATGATATCGGCGTGGCGGGTGTCTCGACGGATGGGATCGCAGAGGTGGGAGGAAGCGACGAGGGGGTGAGGGTGGGCGCGTCAGTGGGGGGGAAGGTTGGGGTGGCCGTATCCAGCCCGATGGGAGTCTGAGGCGAAGCGTTCGGGTTGCGCGTCACGATGAGGAAGGGCATCCCGTGCGGGGCGGTGGGAGTCGGAGGGAGGGAGGGAGTCGGGGAGCAGGCGGAAAGCAGAATCAATATTGCGTATTGCGTATTGCGTAATACGTTGAACGTTAAACGTTGGACGTTGAACATGGGTTAGTGAGGATTTTGGAAATATTGCGCGATCAGGTCGGAGATGTCGGCGCTGGTGTGGGCGCGCAGGATGCGAAAGAAATCGTCGGTGGCGCTGATCTTGCCGCGCATCTGCGCGAGGTAATCCTGGAGGAAGGCGAAGAAGGCTTCGTCGCCGATGCGGGCGCGCAGGTCTTGCAAAAAGTGCGCGCCGTTGAGATAAATTTTATTCCAGTAGGGACGCTGGCCTTCGCCCTCGTAGATGCGCGCGTCCACCTGGTTGAGCGGCTGGTACGGGTCGAAGCGATACGTCCACCACCAGTCAGTCAGCGCGTCGGGTTGGACGGTTTCGTAGTAGACGATCTCGCTGTAGGTCGCGAGCGATTCGTCCAGCCACGGCTCGAAGCCCTGGTCGTTGGCGATCTGCTCGAACCACCACTGATGCGCCGTCTCATGGACGCTGACCGCGGTGAGATGATTCTTCAACGTGCCGTCGTAGTTGTTGTAGATGCCCTTGCTGTGATAGTAGAGCGCGGAATATTCCATGCCGTCGTTGAAATCGCCCTGCACCACGCTGAGGGTCTTATGCGGATACGACCCGAATTTTTGCGTATAAATCTCGAACGATTGCGCGGTGGCGTTCAACACCGCGGTGGCGGGAACTTCGTACGGCGCGAAATAATAACTGCTGATGACCACGTCGCCGACGGTCTTGGTCGCGACGCGGTACTCCATCGCGAACGACAGGGCGAAGGTGCGCGCCGCTTCGATCTTGTACCGTTTGGTGTTCACGCCCGTGGACGGAATCTCCGCCCCGCTCGCGGCGATGACGGGACTCGAGTTATCGGTAAACGTGACCATCACGTCGAAGTCCGCGGCCTCGAAGGTGAGATGCTCGCCGTAATACCACGGGTTATGCAACACCCAACCCTTGCCTGAAACATACGGCACGATGAAGGGATACCAATCCACGAGGTTGACCTGTTGCGATGTGTAGCCGTAGATCTGCGAGCAGAGACTGGACTCGTCGCTGAAGTTCCCGACGACGGGCAGAACCAATCCGAAGCCGATCTGCACCGTGACCTGTCCGTTGGGTGCGAGCGGCGCCGCGAGTGGAATCTCCAAGCGATGGCGAATATAGGGCTGGACGTTTTGATAATCAAAAATGTAGTTGGCGACAGGCGCGCCGTCCACCGCGAGGCTGTTGAGGGTAAAACTGTTCGAGCAAGTGGATTCCACCGCCAGTACGAGGCTGGTCAACGTGTCGGGGCTGTTGTTGGTGTAGACGATGGTCTCGTTGACGTAGGCCGACTTGTTGGCGTAGTGGAACTGCACGTCCATCGTGTATTGCGGACGCGTGTTGGGCGGGATGGGCGTGGCAGTGGGTGTCTCGGTTGGAGGGATGAGCGTGGGGGGGACGAGTGTCGGAAGAGTAGGGATGGTTGCAGGAGGCGCGGTCTCAGTGGGGAGAGGCGCGGGGGTGGCGGAACAGGCAGAAAGCAGAAGGCAGAAAGCGGAAAGCAGAAAGATGGCTCTTTTGAACATGGGGGCTATTTTACCCTTATCGGTATGTTGAGACGGCCTTTGTGGGGAGGAGGTTCCAATGTAAAATGGAGATATAACCCCCTCTGTCTGCTACGCAGACATCTCCCCCCACGGGGGGAGAGTCTTAAGGTCAAGGCTATGACAAAAATTAAATTTCATTGCCAAGCAAGTCAACTAAATTTATCAATCACCAGCCCTTCCCCCTGTAGGGGGAAGTTGGAAGGGGGGTTCCTAACCATGCCCCACAACCAAGCCCATCTCCTGGCAGAAAAGAAAATTGAAAAAGTGAGGAAACCACTGTGATAAAAATACAACTCCCAAAAGGCGAATGGTCTTATGATCCAGAAAAGCCGCTTGGAAATCCAGGAGGCTTTGGCGCAGTATTTCAAGGCTACAGCGAGCAGTTTGGAACAATTGCAGTAAAAAAACTTCACATTACGGCCGAAGAAGCTGGACATCGAGAAGTTAGAGTTGCCAACGAACTCATGCAAAAGGAATTGACACATGTAATGCCGATCCTCGACGCTGGAATGGACGCAGAAACTGGTGGGTATTTCTTTGTTATGCCATGTGCTGATCACAGTTTGCAAGATGAAATTAACAGACGCGGAAAAATCCCTGAAATCGAAGCGATTGATATTCTTTCACAGATTGCTAGTGGCTTGTTGGAAGTTTCCCAAATAGTACATCGGGACTTAAAACCAGGCAATATTCTCTTTCATGAAAATAAATGGAAAATTGCGGATTTTGGAATCGCTCGATTTGTTGAAGAAAGCACATCTTTGAATACTTTGAAGGAATGCCTAAGCCCACAATATGCATCGCCTGAACAATGGAAACAAGAAAAAATAACCAACAAGGCAGATATATATTCTTTAGGATGCATTGCGTATGCTTTGATTTCAGGCAAACCGCCGTTTTCTGGTGCAATATTTGATGAATTACGTGAGCGGCATCTTCATTCAGAACCACCAGTTTTGGAGTGCAGTCCTGTAACCAAATCGTTGGTTCTTCTCATGCTTCGCAAGATGCCAGAATCGCGTCCAAGTCCAGAAAGAGTCAATAATCGACTCGTTGAAATTGGACAATCTTTCAATCAGCCATCAAAGGGAACTGGCTTTGATGCTTTAGCGATTGCAGGCGCAAAGGCGGCTGAAGAGGCAAACAAAGAGGAAGCGCTTCGACTGGCTGCTGAAAAGGAGAAAATCAAGCGACAAGAATTAGCACGATTTGCATCACAGTCTCTTAATCAAGTAATTGATTCGTTATTCGAAGTAATAAACAAATTCGCGCCAGCCGCAAAAATCTTCAAGCAAGCCAATCCTTATGTATGGTTAGGTTCAGCTTTACTGAAAATAGAACCGCCCATGAAGAACGGGGAACTTGATCCAGTCTTCTTTGAGAAATCTTCTTGGGATGTGATAATGATTGCAAAAATTACGATTGAGCAAATGAATCCGAAATACGTTTGGGGGGCAAATTTGGTTTACGCAGACCCCAAAAGGTCAGGTGAATTTCGTTGGTATGAAGTAATGTTTATGACCTCTCCATTGAGTAGGAACCGATCTTCTTTTGAACCATTTTGTGTTGATTACATGAACTACTCAGACGCAGCAATCGCTCTCGGTGGCAGAGCAATTGGGTTGTTACAACTAGCCGCCAAACCTGTACCGATTGATGACGAGCATCTTGATTCATTCTGTAATCGATGGGCGGATTTATTGGCAAAGGCATATTCAGGTGAACTTTCCCATCCTCGATCTCTTCCTCTTTCTTAGTCAAGAGATGTTGCTTTCCGAAATATCAAAGGCACAGCTTATGCCCAACCGCCCTATAACTTCCCACTCGTTCGCATCCCACCCCCTCATTCCCCTCCCCCAAATTCGACGACACCCGAATTCCTGTCCGCATCCCAACTACCCTTGTCGCATTTGGGGGAGGTGTCCCGTAGGGACGGTGGGGGCTTTTTCGCACAAACTTCACGCAAACCCCAATCCCCTCTCCTTCAACGAAACCCATCGCCCCTGGCCGATCACCATGTGATCGAGCACATCCACGTCCACCAGTTTGCCGGCCTGGACGATGGCGCGCGTCACGGCCACGTCATCGGGGCTCGGGGTTGGGTCGCGTGGAGTAGGGGCAGGGACGCCATTCACAGATTGCTCCGTGTGGTTTTCCCCACCCCTCTCCCCAAACCGGACATGAGACTTTCGCCTCATCCGGCTTTCCATTGAATTGCTAACTCTGGCGATAGCCATGTTCAGCCTT